>NZ_JBHRSS010000009.1:0-221222 GCF_042643355.1 Salinisphaera aquimarina | reverse complement strand
CACGATGAACGTGGAGCTGATCCATCCGATCGCGATGGAAGAAGGTCTGCGCTTTGCAATCCGTGAAGGCGGCCGCACCGTGGGTGCTGGCGTCGTTACCAAGATCACCGCCTGAGGCGATTAGAAGACCATGGCAGCTAGTCAGAATATTCGTATCCGTCTCAAGGCTTTTGATCACCGTCTGATCGACAAGTCCGCACGCGAGATCGTGGAGACCGCCAAGCGCACGGGCGCCCAGGTGCATGGCCCGATCCCGCTTCCGACCCGCAAGGAGCGCTTCACGATCCTTGTGTCGCCGCATGTGAACAAGGATGCGCGTGATCAGTACGAGATCCGTACCCACAAGCGGATGATGGACATCGTCGAGCCGACAGAGAAGACTGTTGATGCTCTGATGAAACTGGATCTTGCTGCGGGCGTCGACGTCCAAATTAAATTGCAGTAAGACGAGACAAACCGGGTGCGGTCTGTTATAGTCCGCGCCCCTGGAGAGCAAAGCCCGCGACCGCGGGCTTCGTTAACTGGACATAACCAAACTTGAACTGTCGCCCCCTCTAGCGAGTGGCGATAAGCGAGAAGGTATTTCAAACATGGCTATTGGATTGGTTGGTCGCAAGCGCGGCATGTCCCGCGTGTTCGACGAAAACGGCGTATCCGTGCCCGTCACGGTTGTCGAAGTCGACCCGAACCGCGTGGTACAGAAAAAGGACATCGACACTGACGGCTATCGCGCCGTGCAGGTGACGACGGGCGAGCGACGCGCAAGCCGCGTGACCCAGGCGCATGCCGGCCACTTTAAGAAGGCAGGTGTGGAAGCCGGTCGTGGCATGTGGGAATTCCGGGTCGACGGCGAATGGCCGACGGTGCCGGGCAAAGCCCCGCAGCCGGCCGCCGAAGGCGAAGAGCCGGCCGAGGCCGAGCAGGTCGAGATCGAAGTGGGCGGTGAATTGACCGTTTCGCTGTTTGCCGAAGGGCAGATCGTCGACGTGGTCGGGCGTTCCATCGGCAAGGGTTATGGTGGCGTCATCAAGCGGCACAATTTCCGCTCGCAGCGCATGTCGCACGGTAACTCGAAAGCGCATCGTGCGCCGGGCTCGATTGGTCAGAACCAGTCGCCGGGCCATGTGTTCAAGGGCAAGAAGATGGCGGGTCAGCTGGGTAATGTCCGCACCACCGTGCAGAACCTGCGCGTGGTTCGCGTCGACGCCGAGCGGAACCTCATCCTGATCCAGGGCGGTGTTCCTGGCGCCAAGGGTGGTGACGTGATCATCGCCCCGGCCGTCAAGAAGACCGGTTAGCCCGAGACAGTCAGACAGGCATAAGTCATGGAACTCAATCTAGCAACAGGCGGCAAGTCGGTATCCGTTTCGGATGAGATCTTCGCGCGCGACTTCAACGAGACGCTGGTTCACCAGATCGTGACCGCCTATATGGCCGGTGGACGCTCGGGCACCAAGGCGCAGAAGAATCGGTCCGCGGTTCGCGGCGGCGGCAAGAAGCCGTGGCGGCAGAAGGGCACGGGTCGTGCCCGTGCCGGCACCATTCGCAGCCCGATCTGGGCCGGCGGCGGCGTGACGTTTGCGGCGGTCCCGCGGGATCATTCGCAAAAGGTCAATCGCAAGATGTATCGCGCCGGCATGCGTTCGATCGTCTCCGAGCTGGTGCGTCAGGATCGCCTGACGGTCATTGGCGAATTGTCGCTCGAAGCGCGCAGCACGAAAGGTCTGATCAAGGCATTCGCCGATCAGAAGATCGAGCCGCGCGGTCTGCTTGTCGTCAACGAGGTCGACGACAAGGTCGGTTATTCGGCGAACAACATCGTGGGGCTCGACGTCGTATCGGTGGCGGGCCTGGATCCGGTCGTGCTCGTCGGTGCCGCGAAAGTACTGATTACGGAAGAGGCGCTGCGCGCCCTCGAGGAGCGGTTGGCATGAATCAGGAGCGTATTTTTCAGGTTCTGCATGCTCCGCATGTCTCCGAGAAGAGCAGCATCGTCGGTGATGTGCACAACCAGGTGGTTTTCGAAGTTGCCAAGAGCGCGACCAAGCCGGAGATAGCAGAAGCTGTGGCTTCGCTGTTCGGCGTCAAGGTCGACGGCGTGACCACCACCAACGTGAAGCCGAAGCAGAAGCGGTTTCGTGGCCGGCCGGGTACCCGCAGCGGCTGGAAGAAGGCATACGTGACGTTGGCCGACGGCGAGGAAATTGATTTCCTCGACGGCGCCACGCAGTAAGCGCGACTCAGCGTCAGAGACAGGTAAGCAATTATGGCCCTCAAAAAAGCCAAGCCGACATCCGCGGGTCGTCGCTTCGTGGTCAGCGTCAAGAACAAGGCGCTTTACACGGGCAAGCCCGAATCTTCGCTCATCTCCAAGAAGAGCAAGAGCGGCGGTCGCAACAATAACGGTCGTATCACCGTGCGTCATCGTGGTGGCGGCCATCGTCAGCACTACCGCATGGTTGATTTCAAGCGCGACAAGGACGGTATTCCGGCCAAGGTCGAGCGCCTGGAATACGATCCGAACCGTAGCGCGAACATCGCGCTGCTGCTGTACGCCGATGGCGAGCGTCGCTATATCATCGCGCCCCGCGGCGTGGATGAAGGCGCGGCAGTGGTGTCCGGTCCGCAGTCGCCGATTCGTCCGGGCAACTGCCTGCCGATGGCAAGCATCCCGGTCGGCACGATCGTGCATTGCGTCGAGATGCGTCCGGGCAAGGGTGCCCAGATGGCGCGCAGCGCCGGCGCCGGCGTCCAGCTGGCGGCCAAGACGGGCGAATACGCGATTGTCCGCCTGAAGTCTGGCGAAACCCGTCGCGTGCATGTCAATTGTCGTGCCACGGTCGGTGAAGTCGGGAATTACGAGCACAGCCTGCGCCAACTCGGCAAGGCCGGTGCAACACGCTGGCGTGGACGCCGGCCGACGGTGCGTGGCGTGGCCATGAACCCGGTCGATCATCCGCACGGCGGTGGTGAGGGTCGCACGAGCGGCGGTCGCCATCCGACCAGCCCCTGGGGTTGGAAGACGAAGGGCTTCAAGACGCGTTCGAACAAGCGCACGGACGGCATGATCGTTCGTCGCAGCACGAAACGGAAGAAGCGGTAAGCCGCGTTCACATTAGGCACAGGAATAGCTATGCCACGCTCTATCAAGAAAGGCCCGTTTGTGGACCTGCATCTGGCTCGGAAAGTCGAAAAGGCTCTGACCAGCACCACGAAGCGTCCGATCAAGACCTGGTCGCGCCGCTCGATGGTGACGCCGGACATGATCGGCCTGACGATCTCCGTACACAACGGTCGCCAGCACGTGCCGGTGTTCGTGTCGGAGAACATGGTCGGTCACAAGCTGGGCGAATTTTCGCCCACGCGGACGTTCAAGGGTCACCTTGGCGACCGCAAGGGTTAAGGCGAGGTAAGACGACATGGAATCTTTCGCCAAACTGCGTTTCGCACGCATCTCGCCGCAGAAAGCGCGCCTCGTCGCTGACGAAGTGCGCGGCATGCCGGTAGAGCGTGCGCTGGAAACGCTGCAGTTTTCGACCAAGAAGGCGGCGCACATCGTGCGCAAGCTGCTGGAATCGGCGGTCGCCAACGCGGAACATAACGAAGGCGCGGACATCGACGAGCTCAAGGTGTCGGTCATCATGATCGACGAGGGCCCGACGATGAAGCGGATGAAGCCGCGTGCTCGCGGCCGCGCCGACCGGATTTTCAAGCGCACGAGTCATCTCATGATTCGTGTCGCTGACAAGTAATCGGTAAAAGATATGGGTCATAAAGTACATCCGATCGGTTTCCGCCTGGGCATCACCACCGAGTGGAGCTCGCGCTGGTACGCCGAAGGCACCGGCTATCGGGACGCGCTCAACACGGATCTCGAGATTCGCGATTTCATTCGCGAGAAGCTCGCGCATGCGTCGGTGAGTCGTATCCAGATCGATCGCCCTGCGCGTTCAGCCCGCATCACGATTCATACGGCACGTCCGGGTATCGTGATCGGCAAGAAGGGCGAGGATATCGACAAGCTGCGTTCGGAAGTGTCGACGCGCATGGGTGTGCCGGTGCATCTGTCGGTCGAAGAGATTCGCCGCCCGGAGCTGGACGCGCTGCTTGTCGCCCAGAACATCGCGCAGCAGCTCGAGCGCCGCATCATGTTCCGTCGTGCGATGAAGCGCGCCGTGGGCAATGCGATGCGCCTGGGTGCCGGTGGTATTCGTGTCAACGTCGGTGGCCGACTGAACGGTGCGGAGATCGCACGCTCGGAATGGTACCGCGACGGTCGCGTGCCGCTGCATACGCTGCGTGCCGACATCGACTACGGCCTGGCCGAAGCCAAGACCACCTACGGCGTGATCGGCGTCAAGGTCTGGATCTTCAAGGGCGAGGTGTTCGATACCGAACCCAAGATTGACGAGAAGCCCGCCGAATCCGGCGCGGCAGCGGGGTAATCAACCATGTTGCAACCCAAACGTACCAAGTTCCGCAAGCAGTTCAAGGGTCGTAATCGCGGCCTTGCACAGCGCGGCAACGAAGTCAGCTTTGGCGAATTCGGTTTGAAGGCCGTCGAGCGTGGTCGTCTGACCGCGCGCCAGATCGAGGCCGCGCGTCGTGCCATGACTCGCCACATCAAGCGTGGCGGCAAGACCTGGATTCGCGTGTTCCCGGACAAGCCGGTGACCAAGAAGCCGATCGAAGTTCGCATGGGCAAGGGCAAGGGCAACGTCGAGTACTGGGTGGCCAAGGTCCAGCCGGGTTCGATGCTGTATGAGATGGAAGGCGTATCCCGCGAGATCGCGCAGGAAGCGTTTCGTCTCGCCGCGTCGAAGTTGCCGGTGAAAACGGCTTTCGTTGAACGCAAGATTCTGTAGAGGCGGCACATGAAAGTTAAGGAACTGCGCGAGAAATCGCCGGAAGAAATGAAGAAGGAATTGCTGGCGCTGCGTCGCGAGCAGTTCAACCTGCGCATGCAGCAGGCCACGGGCCAGCTTACGCAGACGCACCAGTTCGGCGTGATTCGTCGTGATATCGCGCGCATCAAGACCGTGCTGCGCGAAGCGGCCAAATAGGATAGTTGAGCCATGAGCGAAGCAAGCCAAACGAGCGAAACCGCGACCAACCAGCGCATCGTCGCCGGCAAGGTCGTGAGTAACGCAATGGACAAGACCATTGTTGTTTTGATCGAGCGTCGTACCCAGCATCCGCTGTACGGGAAGTACATTCGTCGCAGCACGCGGCTGAAAGCGCACGATCCGGACAACACGTGCCAGGTCGGCGATTGGGTAGAGATCGCCGAAGGCCGTCCGGTGTCGCGCCACAAGGCGTGGTCGTTGCGTCGCGTGGTCGAGAAGGCCGGCGAATTCGATACCGCAGGATAAAGACAAGCCATGATCCAGACAGAATCGGTACTCAACGCGGCCGATAACAGCGGTGCCCGCCGCGTCCAGTGCATTAAAGTGCTGGGCGGCTCGCATCGTCGTTATGCCGGCGTCGGCGACATCATCAAGGTCAGCGTCAAGGACGCGATCCCGCGTGGTCGCGTCAAGAAAGGCGAAGTCATGAACGCGGTCGTGGTGCGCACGCGTCACGGCGTGCGGCGTGCGGACGGCTCCGTGATTCGTTTCGACACGAACGCTGCCGTGCTGCTCAATCCCAACAACGAGCCGGTCGGAACCCGTATCTTCGGGCCGGTTACGCGCGAGCTGCGTGAGAAGTTCATGCGTATCATCTCGCTCGCGCCGGAGGTGCTATGAGCTCCAAGCGTATTCGTAACGGCGACGAGATCGTCGTCAAATCGGGCAAGGACCGCGGACGCCGCGGCACCGTGACCCGTATTCTCGGCGACAAGGTCGTTGTCGAAGGTATCAACGTCGCGAAGAAGCACGTGAAGCCGGATCCGAACGCCGGTATCCAGGGCGGCATCGAGGAACGCGAGATGCCGCTGCACGTGTCCAACGTGATGCTCTACAACCCGGATGCCAAGAAGGGCGATCGGGTCGGGTTCAAGTTTCTGGGCGAAGGTGCCGACCGCCGCAAGGTCCGTATCTTTAAATCGTCCGGCGAAGTCGTCGACGCGTAGGCAATATAGTCATGGAAAACGCACAACAGATTCCAGCGCCGCGACTGAAGGCAGTCTATGCCGATCAGATCGTGCCGCAGCTGATGGAAAAGTTCGGCTACAGCAGCCGTATGGCGGCGCCGCGCATCGTCAAGATCACGCTCAACATGGGTGTGGGCGAAGCGGTGTCGGATCGCAAGGTCATCGAGGCCGCGATGGGCGACATGGCCAAGATCGCCGGTCAGAAGCCGGTGATGACACGTGCTCGCAAGTCGATCGCCGGTTTCAAGATCCGCGAAGACTGGCCGATTGGCTGCAAGGTCACGCTGCGTCGTACGCAGATGTATGAGTTCCTTGATCGGCTCGTGAACGTGTCGCTGCCGCGTATTCGTGACTTTCGCGGTCTGAATCCGCGTTCGTTCGACGGTCGCGGCAATTACAGTCTGGGTGTTCGGGAGCAAATCGTGTTCCCGGAAATCGACTATGACCGCGTCGACGTATTGCGCGGTATGGATATCGTCATTTCGACGAGCGCACAGAACAGTGAAGAGGGACGAGCGCTGCTCGACGGCTTCAACTTCCCGTTTCGGAAATAGGCTGGTCCCGGAGATAATTATGGCAAAGAAAAGCATGATCGCCCGCGATCGCAAACGCGTAAAGACGGTGGCCAAGTTCGCCGCCAAGCGTGAAGCGATCAAGGCACGTATCCACGATCCGGAGGCGACTCCAGAAGAGCGTTTCCTGGCATCTCAGGAACTGCAGGCGCTGCCGCGCGACGCCAGTCCGACGCGTGTCACGCGTCGTTGTGTCGCCACGGGCCGTCCCCGCGGTGTCTATCGTAAATTCGGGCTCTCGCGTAACAAGCTCCGGGAAGCCGCCATGCGCGGCGAAGTGCCCGGTCTTGTTATGTCCTCCTGGTAAGCCACAGCAAAGGTATCGGTACGCATGAGTATGACTGACCCCATTGCCGACATGTTGACCCGTATTCGTAACGGGCAGTCGGCAGATAAGGAAAGCGTCGAAATGCCGGCCTCCAAGCTCAAA
This sequence comes from Salinisphaera aquimarina, assembly GCF_042643355.1. NCBI lineage: Bacteria > Pseudomonadati > Pseudomonadota > Gammaproteobacteria > Salinisphaerales > Salinisphaeraceae > Salinisphaera > Salinisphaera aquimarina. The sequence continues at coordinate 214,126 of NZ_JBHRSS010000009.1, read as the reverse complement.
ATGGCGATTGCCAGAGTGCTTGAGGACGAAGGCTATATTTCCGGTTTTGAAACCACTGAGCTGGACGGCAAACCCCGTCTGAAGGTGCGCCTGAAGTATTACCAAGGTCACGGCGTCATTGAGAATATCGAGCGGATTTCCAAACCCGGCCTGCGTATCTATCGCGGCAAGGGTGACGTACCGGCGGTTGTCGGCGGTCTCGGGATTTCGATCGTGTCGACATCGCAGGGTGTGATGACCGACCGGGCCGCGCGTGAAGCGGGCCACGGTGGCGAAGTCCTCTGCGTCGTCTCGTGACACGCGTCGAATAACGCACAGGAATTTGGAATATGTCCAGAGTAGCGAAAGCACCCGTGGCCCTGCCGAGCGGCGTTGAATGCAACGTTTCGGCACGTGAAGTCCGGGTCAAGGGCAAGAACGGCGAGCTGATGTTCAAGCTGCCGGAAGGCGTCGACCTGGAAGTCGCCGACGGCGAGGCACGTGCCAAGCCGACCGGCCGCAAGCCGAACATGGCCATGGCCGGTACGGTTCGCGCCGTGGTGGCGAACATGGTCAAGGGCGTGAACGAAGGCTTCGAGCGCAAGCTCGAGCTGGTCGGCGTCGGCTATCGCGCGCAGGCTTCGGGTGACACGGTCAACCTGGCCCTGGGTCTGTCACATCCGGTCGCCTACAAGGTGCCCGAGGGTGTGAAGGTTCAGACGCCGAGCAATACGGAAATCATCCTCACGGGTGCGGACAAGCAGGTCGTCGGCCAGGCCGCCGCCGAGATCCGCAACTACCGGCCGCCGGAGCCCTACAAGGGCAAGGGCATCCGGTATTCGGATGAGCGCGTGGTTCGCAAGGACGCGAAGAAGAAGTAATCGCGTCGGATCATCATCGGCCTCCAATAGCCAAACAGATTGAACTAATACGCCATGCACAAGAAAACTATTTCGCGACTGCGCCGCGCCCGCCGGGCTCGCATACACATGCGCACCATGGGTGCTCATCGTCTGTCCGTGCACCGCACGCCGCAGCATATCTATGCGCAGATCTCGGCGCCCGACGGCTCGCGCACACTGGTGTGCGCCTCGACGGTCGAGAAGAGCCTGCGTGCCGATCTGGGCAGCACCGGCAACTGCGATGCGGCCAAGCTGGTCGGGCGCACGATTGCCGAACGCGCCAAGGCGGCGGGCGTCGAAAAGGTGGCGTTCGACCGCGCCGGATTTGCCTATCACGGCCGGGTCAAGGCCCTCGCCGACGCCGCGCGTGAAAGCGGCCTGCAGTTCTAACAGGATCTAGAGATGGCAGCACGTAACGAACAACGTACCGAAGGCGATCTGCTCGAAAAGCTGATCACCGTCAACCGCGTGGCCAAGGTGGTCAAGGGCGGTCGTCAATTCGGCTTTACCGCACTCACCGTGGTCGGCGACGGCGAAGGTCGCGTCGGTTTTGGTTATGGCAAGGCGCGCGAAGTGCCGCTGGCCATTGCCAAGGCCATGGAGGCAGCCCGCAAGAGCATGATCCGCGTGCAGCTCAAGGACGGTTCGACCGTTCAGCACGCAATCGTGGGCTGGCACGGGGCCACCAAGGTCATCATTCGTCCGGCCTCCGAAGGTACCGGCGTGATTGCCGGTGGCGGCATGCGTGCCGTGTTCGAGGTTGCCGGTGTCGGTAACGTTCTTGCCAAGAGCTACGGCTCGCGGAACCCGATCAACATCGTGCGTGCGACCATCAATGGTCTGCGCAACATGCATGATCCGGAGTTCATCGCGGCCAAGCGTGGCAAGAGCGTTGAAGAAATTACCGCTTAACAGGGGCGCGTGATGGCCAGCAAAGAAATCAAGATAACGCTCATCAAGAGCCCCGCAGGTCGTATTGCCCGGCATCGCGCCTGCGTGCGTGGCCTGGGGCTGCGTCGCATGCATCATACGGTGACGGTGATCGATACGCCGGAAAACCGCGGCATGATCAACAAGGTCGTCGACATGCTCGCGATCGAGGAGTCCTAGAATGAAACTCAACGATCTTCATCCCGGCGAAGGTGCGCGTACCGCGCGCAAGCGTGTTGGTCGCGGGCCGGGTTCCGGCCTGGGCAAGACCGCGGGTCGTGGTCACAAGGGCCAGAAGGCACGTTCGGGCGGCTATCACAAGGTCGGCTTCGAAGGCGGCCAGATGCCGTTGCAGCGTCGCGTGCCCAAGCGTGGTTTTCATAGCCCGATGACCGGCGCTGCGGAAGTGCGTCTCGATAGCCTGAGCAAGCTCGACGGCGACGTCGATCTGGCGGCCCTGAAGGCCGCCCATCTGATTCCGCGCGATGCGCGTCGGGCCAAAGTAATTGCATCCGGTGACATTTCGACCGCAGTGACGCTCAAGGGTGTCGCCGCCAGTGCCGGCGCCGTGAAGGCGATCGAAGCGGCCGGCGGCAGCGTCTCCGAGTAAGTCATGGCCAAGCGTCCCAACAGTCCAGCGGCCGGCGGCGGCATGATGCCGAACGCCGGGAGCCTTACGGAAATCCGTCAGCGCCTGCTGTTTCTGGTGGGCGCTTTGATCGTATTCCGTATCGGCACGTTCATCCCGGTGCCCGGAATCGATCCGGGCCAGCTCGCTCGTCTGTTCGAGCAGCAGTCGGGCACGATTCTGGACGTCGGCGTGATGTTTACCGGCGGTGCGCTCAAGCGCCTGTCGATATTCGCCCTGGGCGTGATGCCGTATATCTCGGCATCGATCATCATGCAGTTGATGACCGCGACCGTGCCGGCGCTAAAGGACTTGAAGAAAGAAGGCGAGGCCGGCCGTCGCAAGATCACCCAGTACACGCGTTACGGCACCGTGCTGCTGGCATCGTTCCAGTCGATCGGTACCGGTATAGCACTCTGGAACCAGGGCATTGCGCAGACCGGAACCAGTGAGCTGAGCTTTATCTTCACCACGGCGGTGTGTCTGACCACCGGCGCGATGTTCCTGATGTGGCTGGGTGAGCAGATTACCGAGCGCGGCGTCGGCAACGGCATTTCGATGATCATCTTTGCCGCCATTGTCGCCGGGTTGCCGTCCGCCATCGGCGGTACCCTGGATCTGGTACGGACCGGTGAGCTGAGCGTGTTCTTCGTGATCGCGTTGTTTGTCGGCGCCATGGGCGTGCTGGCATTCGTTGTATTCGTGGAGCGCGCGCAGCGCCGGATTCCGGTGCATCACGCGCAGCGCCAGCGCGGTCGGCGCATGTATGCGGCACAGACGCAGCATCTGCCGCTCAAGCTGAACATGGCAGGTGTGATTCCGCCGATCTTCGCATCGAGCATCATTCTCTTCCCGGCAACGATCGTTCGGTTTCTGGGTGAGGGCGGTACCGTCGCCAACTGGGTGTCGAATGCAATTGCGCCCGGGCAGCCGCTGTATGTGCTGTTCTACTCGGTGATGATCATCTTCTTCTGTTTCTTCTATACCGCGCTGGTCTTCGACTCGCGCGAGACGGCGGATAACCTGAAGAAGTCGGGTGCCTTCATTCCGGGTGTCCGGCCCGGTGCGCAGACGGCGAACTATATCGATACCGTGCTGACACGCCTGACGGTGGCCGGCGCAATCTATGTGACGGCGGTATGCCTGCTGCCCGAGCTGCTGATTCTGCAGTACAACGTGCCGTTCTATTTTGGTGGGACTTCGTTGCTGATCATCGTGGTTGTGGTCATGGATTTCATGGCCCAGTTGCAGGCTCATCTGATGTCACATCAGTACGAAGGGTTGATGAAAAAGAACAATCTCAAGTCGCAGGGTCGTGCCGGAATGCTCCGGTAAATTCGCGGACTCGGGATTGTAAAAGGATACGGATACCAAACTGGTTGTTTTCAACAGCCAAGTGGATGCCAGAGGTAGGACATGAAAGTTAGAGCTTCGGTTAAGAAAATTTGCCGCAACTGCAAGGTCATTCGCCGCAACGGAGCGGTGATGGTGATCTGTGCAACGGACCCGCGCCATAAACAGCGCCAGGGTTGATCGGCGGGTTTTTAGGCACGTCTTGTAAACACTGAACAGAAAGGCTATATTGGGCGGCTTTTCCGGCGTTGGAAGTCTTAGGCAGGGTTGCCGGGACGGATCACCGCCCGCCCGATAAGCTGGGAGATCAATCGAATGGCGCGAATCGCTGGAGTTAACCTCCCGATCAACAAGCATGCGGTCGTGGCGTTGACGTCACTTTACGGCGTCGGTTCCACGCGAGCGCGTGAAATCTGCGGCGCCGCGAATGTGGCAGTAGACACCAAGATCAAGGACCTGACCGAGGGTGAGGTCGAAGGGCTGCGCGCTGCGGTGCAGCAGTACACGATCGAAGGCGATCTGCGTCGTGAGGTGTCGATGAACATCAAGCGTCTGATGGATCTGGGCTGCTATCGCGGCCTGCGCCATCGTCGCGGTCTGCCGGTGCGCGGGCAGCGCACCAAAACCAATTCGCGTACGCGCAAGGGGCCGCGTCGGCCCATCCGGCGCTAGTTTTCTTCTCGCTCGAGAGTACAGGTAACGCTTTATGGCGACAGGCACGTCTTCTTCCACCCGCACACGCAAAGCGCGGGCGCGGCGCAACGTCACGGACGGCATTGCCTTCGTGTACGCCACGTTCAACAACACGATCATCACGATTTCTGATCGTCAGGGCAACGTGCTTGCATGGTGCACGTCCGGAAGCTGCGGCTTCAAGGGTTCGCGCAAGAGCACGCCTTTTGCGGCCCAGGTGGCTGCGGAGCGCGCCGGCGAAAATGCTTCGCAATGGGGCGTGAAAAATCTGGAAGTGCGGGTCAAGGGACCGGGTCCGGGCCGCGAAGCCGCAGTGCGCTCGCTCAACGGGTCGGGTTTCAAGGTGACGAGCATCATTGACGTCACCCCGATACCGCATAACGGTTGTCGCCCGCCCAAGAAGCGTCGCGTTTAGTACTGCTGGCGTTGCCAAGCGAATAGGTAAAGATAATGGCGAAATATACGGGACCGAAGTGCAAGCTTTCGCGCCGAGCAGGGACAGATCTCCTGCTCAAGGGCCGCGGTCGCTCGCTCGAAGGTAAGTGCAAGATTGATACGCCGCCGGGTGCCCAAGGCACGCAGCGTCGTCAGCGTTTGTCGGACTACGCGTTGCAGCTGCGTGAAAAGCAGAAGCTGCGTCATATGTATGGCGTGCTGGAGCGTCAGTTCAGCAACTATTACAAGAAGGCCGCCTCGCACAAGGGCGCTACCGGCGTGTTGCTGCTGCAGCAGCTCGAGTCGCGCCTGGACAACGTGGTCTATCGCATGGGCTTTGCGTCCACGCGCGCCGAAGCGCGGCAGCTCGTGAACCACAAAGCTGTATCGGTGAACGAGTATCCGGTCAACATTCCGTCCTATCAGGTCAAGGCCGGCGACGTCATCGCGATTCGAAACAAGGCCAAGCATCAGCCGCGTATTCTCGAGTCGATGCAGGTCGCGTCGCAGTTGGGTATCAGCGATTGGGTCGAGGTTGACGAGAAGGGCCTGAAGGGCACCTTCAAGTCCGTCCCCGATCGCGATCAGGTCCTGCCTGACATCAACGAGAACCTGGTAGTCGAGCTCTACTCGAAGTAATTGGCGCTGTCTCAGACAGCAAGAGGTATTTGCATTATGCAGTCCAGTGAATTGCTGAAACCGCGCCTGGTCGAAGTCGAACGGCCCAACGAGCGCCGCGCGAAGATCGCGCTTGAGCCGTTGGAGCGTGGCTACGGCCATACGCTCGGGAATGCGATCCGTCGTATTCTTCTGTCCTCGATTCCGGGGGCGGCGATCACGGAAGTCAAGATCGAAGGTGTGCTGCACGAGTACACCACGGTCGAAGGCATGCAGGAAGACGTCATCGACGTTCTGCTCAATCTCAAGAACGTGGCGGTGCGCATGCACTCGCGTGACGAGGCGGAGTTGCACCTGCACAAGAAAGGTGAGGGTCCGGTCACGGCCGGTGATATCCAGACCGAGCATGATGTTGAAATCGTCAACCCGGACCTGGTTATCGCGCATCTGACCAACGGCGAACTGCGGATGAGCATGAAAGTGCGCCGTGGTCGTGGCTATCAGCCGGCGCAGAGCAAGGCCGAGCCGGGTGAAGAGGATACGGGCGCCATCGAAATTGGCGCGCTGCGTCTGGACGCATCGTTCAGCCCGATCCGTCGCGTGAGCTATTCGGTCGAACGTGCTCGCGTAGAGCAGCGCACCGATCTCGACAAGCTGGTGCTCGACATCGAGACCAATGGCAGCGTCGAGCCCGAGGACGCGGTGCGTACCGCTGCGGCGACGTTGTACGAGCAGCTGGCCGTGTTTGTCGACCTCGAGGCGCGTGAAGAATCGAGCCGTACCGGCGACAGCAGCAAGGTCAATCCCGCGCTGCTCAAGCCGATCGAGGATCTCGAGCTGACTGTGCGGTCGACGAACTGCCTGAAAGCCGAAGATATTCACTACGTCGGCGATCTGGTACAGCGTACCGAGACCGAGCTGATGCGTACGCCCAACCTTGGCAAGAAATCGCTGACCGAGATCAGCGAAGTTCTGGCCGAGCACGGACTTCAACTGGGTATGGCGGTCGAAAACTGGCCGCCGGCCGAACTCGAGAAAGCCTAGGCCTTCTCGCAGTCGTAGATTAAGGAAAGTTAGCTATGCGTCATCGCAAGAGCGGTACCAATCTGGGGCGTGAGTCGTCGCACCGCGCCGCCATGATGAAGAACATGTCCTCGTCGCTGTTCAAGCACGAACTCATTCGCACGACCGTGGCCAAGGCCAAGGAACTGCGTCGCGTCGCCGAGCCGTTGATTACGCTGTCGAAGACCGACAGCGTGGCCAACCGCCGAATCGCCTTCGCGCGCCTGCGGGACAAGGAGGCGGTGGGCAAGCTCTTCAACGATCTCGGGCCGCGTTATGCGCAGCGTCCGGGTGGCTATCTGCGGATTCTCAAATGCGGTAACCGTCCTGGCGATAATGCCCCGATGGCATACGTCGAACTGGTTGACCGCGTGATGGCCGACGCCGACGAAGACGAGAAAGTAGAGGCGACCGCTTAAGGGTCGATCTCGCTGTAGCATGGAAAGCCGGCCGGTTGGCCGGCTTTTTTTTATCCAGCGTTTACGCGCGTTGTTGAATCAAGGGGAGTGGAGGATGCGGATACCCGTTTGTTGGGCGGCGGCGATAGTCTGTGCTGCCGGGGTCACGGCGACTACCGCGCTTGCGGATACTGTTTATCTGGACGACGGCAGCCAGGTCAATGGCAAGGTCACGTCAATGTCGTCCGATACATTGGTGCTCGGCACCGCCTTCGCGGGCGATCTCAAGATCGATCGGAGCGCGGTAGCCGGGTTGACCACGGATGACGCGGTGCAGATCACGCTGGCGTCCGGCCAGTCGGGCGCGGGCCGGCTCGAGTACGACGCGTCGCAATCGCGGCAGATGTACGTCGTCGACGGCGAGCGCCGCACGGCGGACGCGGCCGACGCGCCGCTGGCCGGCATCGACTTGATCGCGCCCGATGTGGTGGCCGCGAATCGAAAAGAGGCCGATGATGCCCGAGCCTTGCCGGAGTCGGACATCCTGCCGCCTGAAAATGGCGATTACTGGTCCGGCCGTGTCGAACTGGGTATCAGCGGCAATGCCGGCAATACCGAGACGACTAGCGTGCAGGGTAACGCCTCCGTACTACGCGACACCGGCGACTCGCGCTTGTCGCTGTCCGCGTCGGCCGATCACCAATCCGAGGATGGTGACGACACCGCAGACGAGTATGTCGGCAAGGGGCGGTACGAGTCGGACTTCACCCGAAGGGCGTTCTGGTTCATGCAGCAGGAGCTGGAGAAAGATCGGTTCGAGAATATAGACCTGCGTTCACGTACGCTGGTCGGCCCGGGTTATTTTCTCGCGCGTCGGGATCGTTTGACGTTCAAGGTGCGCAGCGGTGTCGGTTACCAGTACGAGATCTACTCCGACGACGCCGCGAGCGGCGGCGAAATGATCGTCTCGCTGGGCTGGGATTACGCGCAGCTTGTCGGCGACTGGCTCAAGCTCACGCATGAGTTCACCGCTTATCCTGAGGTCACCGACGAACCCGGTCAGAACTACACGCTTGAGTCCGCTCTGGGCGCCGAGATACCGCTGGCCAGCAGTGCTGTCTGGAGTATCCGCGGTGCACTCGAGCACGAATACAACCACAACCCGCAGCCGGGGGTGGACGAGCTGGATACGTCCTACACCATCGGTGTGGTCAGGGACTTCTAGCGGACCGTAGCCTGTCGAGCGCCGCCGGTGTTTGCGCGGCGCTCGACGGTTGTGCGGGTGACGTGCCTCCGCCTCTAGGGTGGCATGGACAAGGCACGACGGCGCAAATGCGGTCAACGCATTCGCGAGCGGGGGCTCGTGTGACGGCTGAAGCCCGCTACGGCTAGCCGCAATCGACCTGGATTAGTTCGGGTGTCGCCGTATCCAGTCTCAGCGCGCTGAGTTGCCCACCCCAGGCGGCGCCGGTATCTATCCCCCAGACCGTGTGGTCGGGCCAGGCGATCTGTTCCAGCGCGGACCAGTGCCCGAAGACGATACGTTCACCGGCACTTTTGCGTCCGGGCATGGCGAACCACGGCGTCAACTCCGCCGGGGCGTCCGCAAGCGTCTTCTTGTAACCCATGTCGAGACTGCCGTCCGCGTGGACGAACCGCTGGCGAGTCAGCGCGTTCGTGATGTATCGCAGTCGCTCCATGCCCCGAAGCGCGGGATCCCACTTGGCGGGGGTGTTGCCCAACAGTTTGGCGAGAAAGGCAGCGTAATCGGGGCCGCGCAAGGCGGCTTCGAGCTCGCCTGCCCGCTCCAATGCCTCGCCGACCGTCCACTCCAGCGGAATGCCGGCATGGACCATGGTCCAGCCAAGGTCGGTATCGCGATGGATCAGGGGGCGATGCCGCAACCAGTCCAGCAATTCGTCGCAATCCGGCGCCCTCAGCAAGTCTTTCAGGGACGCGTTGGCTTCGAGGGGTGCGTCTGTTCGTTGTGCCAGTGCCAGCAGGCTCAGATCATGATTGCCCAGCACTACGACCGCGCGTTCGCCGAGATCCCTGACCCGACGCAAAACGCTCGCGGAATCGGGCCCGCGGTTGACGAGATCGCCGAGGAACCAGAGCCGGGCGGTGGGGTCGCTTGCATCCAGCAATTGCAGAAGCGAGTCGAGGGAATTGGCGGCGCCATGAATATCGCCGATTGAAAATATGCTCATTTAAGAAAGAGTTTCTGGTTTGGATGCCTAATGTATACAGAATACATTATTCCCAGGTGTTTGTTTCTACAAATTATCTAGAAATCGGCCCCCGCCTCGCATCGGTGCGAAAGCGCTAACGGAAGTGACACATGACGCGTACCGTCCGCGTACGGAGGGCTTCAGACGACAAGTCCGCAGCCGATACCGCTAATTAAGTGGCTAACGGTTATTTTTTGGTTTCATACATCGAATTCACTGAGGCCAGGCGGGCTTCCAGTGTTATTTAGAATAATTTGGCTTGGGAGAGAGGAAGATGCTGACATTTATTCGTTATGTGATGTCAAACCCGGCGCATTGCACCCCGGTTGCGTTTCATCGCCAACGTGGCGCTACGCTAATCGAGTATGTGCTCATTGTGGCGGTGATCGCGTTAGCTGTTTTTGCGGCTAGTCAGACAGGGTTAGTGACCGCAATTCAGGGTGTTTTTACAGATGCGCAAAGTTGCATTGGCGGAACGTGTTCCTAGCGGCTGGTGCCAGCGCGGCGCGTCGCTGATTGAGTTCGCATTGGTCCTGCCGGTATTTCTTCTGCTTGCCGTGGGGATTCTGTTTTACAGCATCGCATTTGCCACCCAGCAAGCTGTGACCTACGCGGCGCAACGTGGAGCGGACGCGGCTGTCTCGGTTAGCCCTGACGTGGAAGAGTTCGCCGACAGGGCGCGAGTCGTCGCTGAAGCGCGCATCGCGGAGACACTGCGTTACTTTCCGGGTGTGTCGGAAAGGTCGTTCGCTTTGCAGAAAGCGAACTGTGGTGCCAGCGCAGCCGATGCTAGCGAGGTAGAAGCGTCTCAGTTTTGCGTGAACAGCAGTGATGCGGACTCGAATCGGCGGGTGGTGATTGTACGGCTAGCGCCGAAGTTCCGGTCGCTCTGGCCTGGATTTCCGGAAAGCGGGCTTTTGGGGATTCCGGAGTTCGTTCGGGCCGAGGGGCAGGTGGTGATGGCTGCGTCGCTGACGAAAGGCGTCGGTGATTGACACAGTGAGATCGCAGCGCGGCGCAGCAGTCATCGAGTTCGCTCTGATGCTGCCGTTCTTGCTGGCCATTGCCGTGGGCATTATTTACTACGGCTATGCGTTTGTGCTCAAAAGCGCGGTCGAGAATGCAGCCAGGAATGGGGCCCAGGAAATTGTTGCCGTCAGCCCTCTGACGTCAGGCTATAGCGATGCGTTATTGCGTGCGCGGGCTAGGACGGTGGTGCAGGCCAGTGTTGCTTGGCTGCCGGCTTCGGTTTCAGCCCGTATTGCAGACGATGAGGCCGTCCAGTTGGTACGGGGGGGGCGCTGCGACACGGCTTATGGAGTCAGTGTGAGTTTGGTCCTGACAGGCGGGGATAATCCAGTGCTGCCGCAATTTACTCTCGGCAAGTTCCGTATTCCACCGTTGGCTAGGGGCGGCGTGCAAAGCGAATCACGAATGCAAAGTACGGCGTGCGTAACACTCTGATTTTCAGCGTGCGTTCTATGAAAAATTCGGAGGGGAGATGAGTTCATCCGCGCTGCGAACCTTTGCGTTCGTTCTGATCATTCTGGCCGTGATATTCGGCGTGCTTGCGTATTACATGAATCGCGGCATCGGCACGTCGCCGGATGCGGCTGCCAACGTACCATTGCCGAAAGAAAATACGGTGTTGGCGGTTGTGGCCATAAAGCCGTTGTCCGCGTACGAGGAAATCAAGCGCGAAGATATTTCGCTGGTGCCGATTTCGGTTGAACCCCCGCAGTACTTCACCGACGTGGCCGAGGTTGTGGGCCGCACGCCGGTCCGGGGCGTGGCAACCGGTGCGCCGGTGACCGACGAAGCGTTCGGTAGCAGCGGCGCTTTGGCGCAGGCGATACCGCCGGGCATGCAGGCGATGTCGTTGTCGATATCGGATGTCATTGCCGTGGGCGGCTTCATCCAGCCGGGCGATTTTGTCGACGTGCTGGTCTATCTCCGGTCCTCGGGCGATCAGGTCGAGGAGAGCCAGGCACGAATACTCCTGAAAGACGCGCGTGTGCTCGCGTATCAGGAGAAATTGATCAGTGGCGACGAAGCCAGGGGTGACAGCAACGCCGGCCGACGTGAACGTACGGCGGTATTGGCGATTCCGCCCGATGAGACGACGCGGGTGATGCTCGGTGCCAGCCTGGGCGAGCTTCGGCTGGCACTGCGGGCGCCGGTCGACGATACCGCTCCGGAGTCGCTGGAAGACGATCGCATGATGGCGTCAAACGATGACGCCATGCCCGAGCGTGTGTCGCCCGCGGCGACCGCGGTTGCGATGCCGATGACGGAACCGCGGATGTCGGATACGGAGCAGGCGAAGCAAGCGCTCGCCGAGCAGCGTGTGGTCACGCTCAAGGAACTGGCTCGGGTGGAGAAGGCAGAACAGGTCAAACCCTCGCCGCCCACGCGCCGTCGTACCCGCGTGCCGCGGACAGCAAGCGCGACGATCGAGTTGTATGAGGGATCCAAATCGAGCCGGATCAGCCGGCCATATTGAGTGGGGCGTTGCACATGACGACGTCGAACCAGGCAGGGGCATGACGATGAGGGCTTTGAGGCACAGAATTTTCGCGGGCGTATGGCTGAGTCTGTTGTGCGTGACCTGCGTCTCGGCCCAGATGGCCACAGGCACCATGCGCGAGTCGGAATCGGTGCGCGTGGGCGAAGGCCAGCAGAAACTGGTGCGGTCGCCGGGCCGGATCGAGCGGGTGGCCATCGGCGACCCGGGAAAAGCCAACGTCAACGTGATCGATACACGCGATGTCATGCTTACCGGTATCAAGCGTGGCGACACCAGTCTGATCATCTGGACGCGCGGCGCGGACAAACCGGTACACATACCGATCGTGGTCGGGGCCGAGGATCTGCCGGATCTGGTGCGCGGCGACAAGCGCGCTCAACTCAAGACGCAGGTGCAGACGGATATCCGTATTGCCGAAGTCAGCCGCAGCGCATTGCGCCAGATCGGTTTCAATTTCGTCAGCAACGCGGCCGGCAAATCGGCGGTGGGTATCTCGCCGCCCGGCGCATCTGCCGGTATCGGGGGACTGGGCGACAGCCTGAATCTGCTATCCAGTACCGGTTTTCAGCCGATCGGGGATGCCTTCAACCTCGTGTTCACCGACAGCAACAAGGATACGGCGGGCCTGCTGAGTATTCTCGAGCGGCGGGGCTTGATGCGTACGCTGGCCGAACCCTCGCTGGTCGCGATGAGCGGTCAGACGGCGTCGTTTCTTGCCGGTGGCGAATTTCCCATCCCCGTGACCCAGGGCGGCGGTTCGGGGGTCGGCAACAACGCGGTGACGATCGAGTTCAAGGAGTTCGGTATCCGGTTGTCGCTCACGCCGACCGTCCTGTCGCAGGACCGCATCGTGCTCAAGGTGGCGCCCGAGGTCAGCGAGCTCGATTTCGACGCCGGCGTCACCCTGCAAGGCATCACGGTGCCCGGGGTACGCGTGCGGCGTACCGACACCACGGTGGAACTGGGCGATGGCGAAAGCTTCATCCTGAGCGGCTTGGTCGATCAGAATCTGGCCGCCAACGTGGACAAGGTGCCGTGGCTCGGCGACCTGCCGTTCATCGGCGCCTTCTTTCGCAACACACGCTACAACCGCCAGAATCGCGAGTTGATCATGGTCGTCACGCCGCATCTGGTCTCCCCGCTTGCCCGCGGCACCAAGGTACCGCTGCCAGGTGACGAGTACGATGATTACAATCCGAGCAATTCGGAGTTGTTCTTCCGTGAAACCGGCGATTTCGACCCGCGGCCCGGCCATACCGGGTTCTCCCGCTAGCGCGCTCGATCATGGCTATTCAAGCATTGTTGCTGGCTGATGGATCGGAGGCCCTGGATTGGTTGAAGTCCCGTCTGGGCGAGGGCGTCGTGATCCTTCCGGCGGACGCGACCACGACCGCGGCATGTGTGGCGGAAGTCGAGGCCACGCCCGATCTTGCCCTGGTCTTCGTGGAATTCGACGCCGACAGCGCGCCCATGCGAGCACAGACCGTGGAAGCGCTTGTCGAAGCCTATCCGTCGATGCCGGTGGTCGCACTCGGACGAGAGGATGCAGGCGACATGGTGCTCGCCGCGATGCGCGCGGGTGCCCGTGATTTCTTTGTCTCCGGCCGCGACGACGATCGCATCGGCACCCTGTTGCAGCGCGTCCTCGCGCCCAGAAATCAGCCGAGACCGCGCCAAGATAGCGAGGGCGCATCGGGCCATATCGTAACGGTCTTCAGTTCCGCGCAGTCGCCGCTGCTCGCGTTTCTGGGCGGCCATATCTCTTTCGTGCTGGCATCCCGCGGCACCCGTGCGCAGCGGATACTGCTGCTCGATCTGACGCTGCCGGGCGGCAATGCGGTAATCATGTTCGATGGCGCGCAGGACTACACCGCGGTGGATATTCTCGAGGACGTCGAGCGCTGCGACGAAGCGCTGGTCGACAGTGCCTTCCAGAAGCTGCAGCAGGGGGTCTACTTGCTTGCGCTGCCCGAGAGCTTCAATGGGTCGCAGTTCGACAGCGAATCGCCGCAGCTCGGACGGCTGCTCGAGATATTCCGGCGCATATTCGATCATGTCGTCATCTGTGCCGATCGCGGCCTGCATCTATCCAATCTTGCGACGCTGGTGGGCAGCAGCGATCATGCGCTGCTGATGTCGGATCAATCGGTGCTGCGCAGTCGCCAGAACAAGGTGATGTTGCAGCAGCTACGCGAGATGGACACGCCGCTGGCACGGACAAAACTGGTTATCGTGAATTATCGGTCCGATATCGGCATGGAGGCCCAGCAGCTGGCGGATCTGCTCGACCTGCCGCTTGCGGCGACGATCGGCGGGCGTTCCACCGCACGCATGAAGGCCATGAACGCGGGCGAGTCGATGTTCGAGTACGCCCCCTCCGACGGCTTCACCAAAGGTGTACAGGCGCTTGCATCGCAGGTGCTTGGCGTGCAGCCGCCAGCCAAGCGCCATTCGGGCACTTGGCATCTGTTCGGCTGGGGGCCGCAATAAGTGTCCGCCGACAGCAATTTCCGCCTCAGCGATCGCTACCAGCAGCTCAAGGGCCAGCTGCATCTGCATCTGATCCGTCTGCTGGAAGATCGCGGGATCCTGATCAACGAATGGTCCGATGCCAAGGCGGCCGAATTCATTCGCGGGCAGGTGCGGGCCTATGTGAATGAAAACCGTGTCCCGATCAATCAGGCAGAGACCACCCTGCTTGCCGACGACACGCTCGACGAACTCGTGGGCTTCGGGCCGCTGCAACAGCTCATCGAACAGGACGACGTCGATGACATCGTCGTCAACGGGCCGAACAGTGTGTATACAGAGCGCGGCGGTCGCCTGGTCAGCGAAGCCGTGCGTTTCTCCAGCAACGCTCATATTCTGCGGGTGGCGCAGCGTATTCTTGCGCCGCTCGGGCGCAGGCTCGATGAATCCACGCCAATGGTGGATGCGCGTCTGCCCGATGGCAGTCGCGTCAACGCGATCATTCCGCCGCTTGCCCTGGATGGGCCCTGTCTGTCGATTCGGCGGTTTTCCAAGCAGGCGCTGACCGAAGCCGAACTCATCGACAGCGGCTCGGTGTCCCAGGACGTGCTCGATTTTTTGCGTGCGAGCGTCGAGGCGCGCGAGAACATCATCGTGGTTGGCGGCACCGGCTCGGGCAAGACCACGTTCCTGAACATGATCAGCCAGTGGATAGCCGAGAGCGAGCGGATTCTCACCATCGAGGACGCGGCCGAGTTGCGCCTGCACCACGGGCATGTGGTCCGCCTCGAAACGCGCCCTCCAAACCTCGAAGGTGAGCGCGCGGTAAGCGCCCGTGATCTGGTGCGTAACGCGCTGCGCATGCGCCCGGACCGGATCATCGTCGGCGAAGTACGTGGCGATGAGGTACTGGACATGCTGCAAGCCATGAATACCGGTCACGACGGCTCCATGACCACGCTGCATGCCAACAGCCCGCGCGACGCCATTCACCGCCTGCAGCTGCTCGCAGGGTTTGCGGGTTTTGCCGGCGATGAACGCAATTTTCTGCATCAGGTGGCCTCCGCCATCGATATGATCGTGCACGTGGCGCGGCTCGCTGATGGCCAGCGGCGTCTGCTGTCGGTCCAGCGCGTCGGCGTGATGGGTGATCACACGCTCGAGCTGGTACCCGAGTTCGTGTTCGATGCCGACAGCGGCGAACACCTGCGCTACGGGCGGGCGGCGTGATGTGGATCGGGCTCGTTGTTCTGGCCGTGCTGACGCTGGCGGTGGCGCTGCTGGTTCTCGCCAGTGCGTCGCGCCATGCCCAGAACGAAGCGCTGATCGAGCGGGTGGGCGACCGGCCGGCCCTGGCCAGCGACGAGTTGCATGCGCAGGGGCACGATCCCGGACATATTCGCAATCCGCTGGTGCGCTGGGTCTGTCGGCGGTGCTGGTCCGCCGGTATCGACGCGCGACCGGAGCGCGTCAATCTTTATCTGCTTGCGGGCGTGATCGCCGGGCCGCTGATGATTGTCCTGCTCGGCGGCGTCGGCGTGCTTGTCGTTGCCGTGATGGTGATATTCCCCTCGCTGTTCGTGGCCCAGCGCGGCCGCGCGCGTCGGCGCCGGATCAATGCCCAGCTGCCGAATTTTCTCGGCTATCTGGTGCGCGCGCTGACCGCCGGCAACACCCTCGAGGAGGGTGTGCACAGTGCCGCGCTGGAAAGCGCCGAGCCCATACGCAGCGTCTTTCTGAGCGTGTCGCGACAGGTGCGGCTCGGCGCGAGTATCGAGGACACGTTGACCGAGGCGGCGATGGTGCATGAGCTGCGCGCTCTGCACATCCTGGCCATGAGCGCTCGCGTCAACCGGCGCTACGGCGGCTCCATGCGCCGCGTCATCGCCAGCCTCATCGAAACCATCCGGCAACAGGAAGCCGCGTCACGCGAACTCAAGGCGTTGACCGGCGAAACCCGGTTCTCCGCCTATGTCGTCGCCGCGATCCCGATCGCGATCAGCGCCTTTTTCTACCTGCAGAACCCGCAGTATTACGCCGTGATGCTGCAAAGCAGCGGCGGCCGTATTGCGATCGTGCTGGCGCTGGTGCTGGAAGCGCTGGGGTTGTTCATCATCTGGCGCATGATGTCACGGTTGCAGGAGCCCGACGCATGAACACGACGGCTTTGTTCGTGGCGCTGATGGTCGGGATGGGTGTGGTCGGCCTCGGTCTTTTGCTGCTGACGCTCATCGTCGGCGTGCGCGAGGCACGCGTGCGCCGGCGCTATCACGGCGAACGCGGTCGCGAAGACAACAGCGGCCAGCGCGGTCGAGACGCCTGGGTGGCCGGCATGGCGCAGGGCGGCGAGCGCATCGACCAGCTGCTCAAGGGGGCGGATGAAACCCGGATGCTGCTGGCCCAGGCCGGTTGGCGCGACGCGCGGTCGCGTGCGGTGTTTTACGCGGTGCAGTTAGCGCTGCCCGTGATCGCGGCGATGCTGGGCCTGTTCGTGTTCGGTGGCCTGGGTCTGCTCGAAGGTGCGCTTCGCACGCTGTTGTTCACTGCGGTGGTGGTTATTCTGGCGCTGCTCGCGCCGCGCTACGTGCTGCGTTCGAAAGCGCGCAAGCGACGCGATCGAATCCGGGCGGAAGTGCCGCTGTTCATCAATCTGTTGGTGCTGCTGTTCGAGGCCGGTCTGAATCTGCGCCAGGCGTTGACCAGCCTGGTACGCGACGGGAGCGCGACCATGCCGGTGCTGGTCGAGGAACTCGCCCCGTTGCTGCGCCAGATCGAGGCCGGGGCGGACGCGGATCAGCTGCTCTTCGAGGCGGGCAAGATGCTGGCCATCGACGAACTCGATACGGTGCTGGGAATCCTGCGACAGGTCGAACGTTACGGGGGCGAGATCCGCGAGCCGCTGCTCGAGGCGCTGGAGAATCTTCAGTCCAAGCGCTCGATGGAATTGCGCGAGCAGGTCAACGTGATGTCGGGCAAAATGACCGTCGTGCTCGTGACCTGTTTCTTTCCGCCGCTGCTGATATTCATCGCGGGCCCGGCTTTCATGTCGATTGCGGCGACGCTGGGAAATCTTTGATGGCCAAGCCATGCCGAGCGGGCTCGATCGCTGTCGTACTTGTTTTAATGCTCGCGCTCGGCGGCTGCGTCAGCGATCGCGTATCGCCGCGCCACCTGCCGGGCTCCACGCTGGATCAGGCCCGTGGCCCGGACGAGAACGCCAAGCTGTATACCGATCTTATCCGTCAGCTGATCGATCAGGACAAGCTCTATGCGGCGCTAGCCCATCTGCAGTCGCGCGAGCAGGAATTCGGGGTATCCGATGAGCTGCGTCTGCTGCGCGCCGATATCCTGCGCAAGATGGACGACCGCGACGGCGCCGAGGCGCTGTACCGACGGTTGCTCAAGACATCCTACTCGGCGCAGGCCAATCACGGCCTTGGTCTCATCTATGCGCGCACCGACATAGCCAACGGCGTCGAATATCTGCGGCGCGCGGTCGAACAGAATCCGACCGACGCCCAGATGCGCAACGATCTCGGTTATGCCCTGCTGCGCCAGGGGCAGATGGCGGATGCGCGTCTGCAACTCACCACCGCTTTCCAACTGGATCAGAACAACGAACTGAACCGTAATAATTACATTCTGTTACTGTTGGCCGAAGGCCGGTCGCAGCGTGCAGCGGGCCTTGCCGCGCGCAATCAGATACCGCCCAAGGTGATGGATGATCTGCGTGCCGAGGCTCGACAACTGTCGGCGTCGGCGGATACGGCCCGGACACCGCCGCGTGCGGTCCAGAGGCCGCCCAAGGCGGCGCCTGCGTTGTCGGTGTCCACCCGGAATCGGCGGCCCGCCCCGGTGGTTGGCGGTGGCGGTGGCTGACGCATCGATCCGATGGCTGGTTTGTCAACACGATGGCCGGATCAGGGGGAGTATATGAAAGATCAATGGGTTGCGGTTATGCTGATGGGGGCCTGCGCCGTTGCTGCGGGGAGCGCGCACGCCGGTGATGTCAACGATATCGGGCCAACGGTTGAAAACGCACTGGAAATGCAGAGCAGCGGTGGCCAAGCGGCGCCGACCCGGCCGATGCTCAAGGATGTTGCGGATCGGACCTATGAACGGTATCTCGAAAGCTTTACCTACCCGATTCCGGAGCAGTTCGATCGCGACGCGTCATTCTCGGCGGACGGCAACGGTTAGCAGGTCAGCAGACCGCTGCGCTTTTCGGCCGGCGCAGCATCGCGAGCGTCCGCGCATCAGCGGATGCGGTTGATCATGTCGTCTTCCATCCAGCGCATAATGTCCGTATTGCTGGCGATCGCCTGCGTGCTGTTGATCGGCTGGGCCGGCATACGTGCCAGCGACGCGCTGCTGGCGGCGCGCACCAGCAAGCTGTTCGACGCCGAACGCGCTGTCGTGCAGGCGACCGTGCCGAGCATCAGGCAGGATCGCATACCCAATCGGCTCGTGCGTTCGGTCCGGGGGCTGGTGGCCGATCCGGCACTGGATCTCGAGTTCCTCACGGTGCGCAACGCCAACAACGTCACGCTGGTGTCGCGAGGCCGACTGGGCGAAACTGGCGGCTGGCTGTCGTTCATCAACAGTCGCGCGTTGCGCAGCTGGTTCTATCGGGTGGGGTCGGCCGAGGCCAACCGCCCGATCATGCGTGATGCCCGCAACGTGGGCTTTGCCCATTTCGGCGTAAGCTGGACGAGCATCATGTACCGCGCGGGCATGCCATTGTTCATCTGGGCGACGGCGTTGCTGGCCGGCGTCATCGGCCTTTTCGGCCTCGTTCTTCGCCTGTCGTCCGCCCCGCCCATAGCCGACGCGCGGGAACCCACACGCATGAGCCATGCGCCGCGTGCCGCGCGCGACAAGTCGCAAAGCGCGCGTGTGCCGTTGTCGCGCTTCGCGCGTGGCGGCTCGGCACGAGAGGCCGAGTTCGCACCGATTGCCGATGTGCGATCGCCATCCCGTAGCGCGGATGCGCCGTTGAAGCCGGCCCGGGCACCCGCTGCGTCGCCGCAGGCGTCAGCGGCGCCCCCCGCCGATCTGCCCGCGCCGGAGCCGACCGCGCCGGCGCAGCCGATCGAGCCGTCTGTCGCGCCCCTTCCGCCGGTCGCCGCCGAGCCGGCGGCGAAGCCCACGCCGCCCGTGGTCGAGACGACGCCGGATATCACCGCAGTCGAGAGCGACCCTGTGGAGGCACCGGCAAGTGAAACGCCTGCGGTGGCCTTCGAGGCGCCACGGGTCGATGCCCGACCGAAACTCGGTGACAGCACGCTCGATCTGCGTTTCTACCCGATCTGGCGCGGCGGCAGCGATATGACGCCCGTTCTGGCCGGCGCCTGCGCGGCGTTGGCATGGCGCACCGGCGAGGCTGAACTGGTGGATGCCGACACGCTCACGCGGCTGGCCGAGAAGGACGGCGCGCTACGTGCGTTCACCCAGTGGATCGCGCGCCGTTTTTCCCTGCTCCATGGCAACTGGCGCACGCTGGAGCTCAATACGGTCCCCATCGTGCTGCCGATTCCCAGCGCCATGCTCGCATTCGCCGACGCCGAAGCCGTCTGGCGTGACGCATTACGCCGGACCGATCGGGATCCGAACGATCTGATACTGCGGCTGGACTACCCCGTCGCGGCGGCCGATCAGGCGTCGCTGCCCCTGCGTCGCGCATTGCCGGTGAGCGCCCACGACGACGCGTTGCCGGCCGACTGCGATGTGCTCTGCGTCGACCCGGTGCGGGTCAACGGCGACGCCCGCGACTGGTGCGCACGCTTCGATGCGCTCGATCGCCCGGTACTGTTCGGCCCGGTAGCCGATCCGGCTGCGCATCGCGAGATCCTCGCCCACGAGCGTGTGCTGTGGTTCAGCGAACGCGAAGAGGACGTGCATTCCCCACGCTCGTTCGCCCGCCTGCTTGCCCGCAATACGCCGGCGCCGATCTAGGGCCTGTTGCCATTCCCGCGCCGTCGCGCTGGGCGCAATTCTTGCGAGACAAGGCGCAGCGAGCGACGTGTGGCCGCGCCACTGGCGCGCGGCGAGCTCTCAATCCGGAGCCGGCGCCTCGGCTGCGACCGCGTTGGCCAGCCGTGCGAAATCCGCGGCCGACAGACGCTCGGGTCGCAGGCCGGGATCGATATCACAGGCTTCGATGGTCGCCACCGAAACAAATGCGCTCAGCGCGTTGCGCAGGGTCTTGCGGCGCTGGCTGAAAGCGGCGGTCACGAGCCGATAGAAAAGACGCTGATCGGCGAGTTCGAACAGGGGCGGACGCGGCGTGATCCGGACTACCGCCGACATCACCCGAGGTGGCGGGCTGAAAGCACCGGGGGGGACATCGAACAGATGCTCGGCATGCGCCTGGGCGCCCAGCGTCACGGTCAGCCGGCCATAGTCACGGCCACCCGGTTCGGCGACCATCCGGTCCACGACTTCCTTCTGCAGCATGAAGTGCATGTCCTGGATCGGCGCGGGACTGGCCAGCAGCGCGAACAACAGCGGCGACGAGATGTTGTAGGGCAGGTTGCCGACCAGGCGCAGCGTGCCGTTTCGCTGTTCGGCCAACGCGGCGTAGTCGATTTTCAACGCGTCGCCTTCGATGACATCGAGACGTGGCTCGCGTTCGGCCTGCCGGCGCAGCGCGGCGACCAGGTCGCGGTCGATCTCGATGACACTCAAGCGTGCCACACGCTCCAGCAGCGGGCTGGTGAGCGCGCCCTGACCGGGGCCGATTTCCACCAGTCGATCGTCGCTTCGGGCGTCCAGAGTGGACAGAATACGCTCGATCACGCGTTGATCGTGCAGGAAATGCTGGCCGAAACGTTTACGCGCCATGGTCGACGCCCGTCATCCGGATAGCGGTCGTGATCGCGGCCTGCAGACTGCCGGTATCCACATGATCGCCGCCGGCCAGGTCGAGCGCGGTACCGTGATCGACCGACGTGCGCACGATCGGCAGCCCCAGGCTGATGTTCACGGTGCGGCCGAAGCCCAGATGTTTGATCACCGGCAGGCCCTGATCGTGATACATGGCCACGACCGCATCGGCGCCCTGCAGGCGGTGCGGCGTGAACAGCGTATCCGCCGGCAACGGGCCGATCAGGTCGAGACCGCTGGCGCGCTCGGCCTCGATCACCGGTGTGATGATGTCGATCTCCTCGCGGCCGAGATAGCCGTCTTCGCCCGCATGCGGGTTCAGACCCGCCACCAGCACGCGCGGCCGGGCAATGCCGAACCGATGCTGCAGTTCGCGGGCCGTGACCCGCAGCGTATGACGCAGTAGGTCGCGGGTCAGCGCAGCGGGTACATCGGCCAGCGGGATATGCACGGTGGCCAGGGCGACCCGCAGGGCGCCGTCGTCGGTGGCCAGCATCATCACCGGGGCGTCGCTGGCGCAGCGCTCGGCCAGATATCCGGTGTGTCCCGAGAAGCGGATGCCGGCGTCGTTGATCACGGCCTTGTGCACCGGCCCGGTCACCATCGCGGCGCAGGCGCCGCTGCGGCACAGATCCACGGCCCGGTCGAGGGTCTGCAGCACATAGGGCGCGTTGGCGCTGTCGAGCACGGCGGGCGCGCACGGTGCTGCACAGGTGATCGTATCGATGCTGAGATGGCCGGGCGGCGCGACGCGTGCCTCGGCGTCGTAATCGACCGGCGTCAGGGTCAGGGGCAGCCCCAGTAGCCGCGCGCGCTGCTCGAGCATGGCCGGGTCGGCGACGACGACCAGTTCGCAGCGTTGGGCCGTCTGCGCAATACGCACGGCAAGATCCGGCCCGATGCCGGCCGGTTCGCCGGGAGTCAGCGCAATACGGGGGGTCGGCAACGGGGTTCTAGTGACCTGTAACGTGGATTCGCGAAACAAAGTTCGCGTGATTTCTTGTGTCAGGCAAGGCGCGGCAACGCGTC
This sequence comes from Salinisphaera aquimarina, assembly GCF_042643355.1. Taxonomy (NCBI): domain Bacteria; kingdom Pseudomonadati; phylum Pseudomonadota; class Gammaproteobacteria; order Salinisphaerales; family Salinisphaeraceae; genus Salinisphaera; species Salinisphaera aquimarina. The sequence continues at coordinate 191,987 of NZ_JBHRSS010000009.1, read as the reverse complement.
ATGGTTGGTGCCATGGCGAGGCGGCGCAACGCCGCATGGCGCGAAAAAGCGCCGAAATCGTGAAGCGTCTCTGCGTAACAGGTCACTAGCTACCGCTGGTCGGCTGATAGTTGGGCAGGCGGATGTCCACATAGGCTTCATCGCGCAGTTTGCGCAGCCACAGCTCGCCTTCCTCGGACGATTTCTGCTCGCCCAGGGCGCGACGCGCCTGGTTGCGAATCGCTTCGCGGGTCTGGTCCTTCTCGCGGCGGCCCTCGACCTTGAGCAGTTCATAGCCTTCGTTGGTCTGGAAGATCGGACTGATCTCGCCCTTGGACAGCGACGAAATCTGCCGCTGCGTGGCCGGGTCGAAACGCGCCGGCTGTACCCAGCCCAGCTCGCCGCCCTGATTGGCGGTGGCGTTGTCGTCGGAGTACTCGCGCGCCAGTGCTGCGAAGTCGTCGCCCGCATCCAGGCGTTCACGGATCTGGCGCGCCAGGTCGCGGGTGCGCTGGGTGTCACGGATCTCGTTGGGTTTGAGCAGGATATGGCTGGCCTCGACTTCCTCGACCATGACCTTCTGGCCCGAGGCGAGGCCGTCGCCGCCGCGCACATCCTCGAGCTGGATGAGATGAAAGCCGCTGCCGCCGCGAAAGACAGCGCTCACGTCACCCGGCTGCATCGCGGGCACCACCTGGGTGAACATCTCGGGCATGTAGGAACCGTCCAGCCAGCCCAGATCGCCGCCGTCGGGCGCGTTCTGGCCCTGGGACTCGGCTTCGGCGACATCGGCAAAGCTGGCGCCGCCGTCGACGATCTGCCGGCGCAGTGCCTCGATGCGATCACGCGCCGCCTCGACCGAGGCGGTGTCCGCGTCGTCCGGCAACGAGATCAGAATCTGGCGGATATGGTACTGGCGCTCGTCCGAGCTGCGCAGCGACTGGTTTTCGAGATAGCGGTCGACGTCGTCGTTGGTCACGACCACCTTGGACATCACTTCCTCGCGGCGCAGTTTCGACACCAGCAGTTCCTGGCGGACCTGGTCTCGCAACTGTTCCATGCTCATGCCGGCATCCGCGCCCACCGCCTGCGCGAGCTGCTGCATGCTCATGTTGTTCTGCTGCGCGATGCGTCCGATGCCGCCGTCGATTTCCTGGTCGGTGACCTGGATATTGCGTTCCTCGGCGCGCTGTACCTGCAGCTTGGTGATGATCAGCTGGTCGAGAATCTGCGAGCGCAGCACGTTGGGCGGCATCTGATCGACGCGCCGGCCGGCGCGGGCGCGGATGCGGTTGACCGCGGTGTCGAGCTCGCTTTCCAGCACCACGTCCTCACCGACCACGGCGACGATCTTGTCGAGCGTCTTGGGGCCCTGTGGCGCCAGGCTCTGGGTGTTGGAATATAACGAAAAGTCGCTGAGCGACGGGGCGCCGGCGGACGTGCTCTGGGCGCTGACGGCGGTGGCCATCAGGACCAGCGGGAGCGTGCTCGCGGCGAGAAAAGGAGTTAGGAGAGTCTTCATGGGAACCGGATGGTATCAAAGGAGTCGCTCGAGCGACGGCTGGTGTCCTCTGAATCATAGACATCGTTGTCCACGAAGGAGCGCACCGTTTCGCCGAACTGGCCCAGACCGTTGAGTACGAACTGGAACATGATGGCCGAATCGAAGCTGCCGTCATCGTCGGCGACATAATGACGCCATGCCACGCGGCCGGCCCAACAGCACGACGGCCGATATTCGAACCCGGCCAGCGTCTCTACGTTTTGACTGCGCTCGAGCGAATAGTTCCAGCGCCCGAGCACGTCCAGATTGGCGGTGACCGGCGCGCGCACGCCGATGGCGGTCTGCTCGAGGCTTTCGAACTCGCCGGGCACGATATCGATGGTGTTGTCGTTGTTGTTGGCCTGGCGCAACGGACGATAGTCACGATAACGCCGGTAGGCCAGATCGAGCTGATAGCCGGCGTCGGTGGTGTAGCTGGCGGCTGCGATCGCGCGGTTGATGCGGCTGTCGTCGGGGTCGTACTGGACAGTGGTGCGGGCGCGGATATGGCGCGTGGGCCGGATTTCGACCCCGGCCACATAATCCGAGCCGCGCTCGCCGTAGCCGATTTCGCCGCTGGTGGGCACGTTCACGCGCAGATCGCGAAACCCGGTGACGCGGCCGAGATCGAGTTTGGCCACGGTGCGGCCGCTGTCGGGCGAGATGAAGCGCGAGGTCACGCCGACGGTCAGCTGATTGGCATCGCCGATGCGGTCGGAACCGACAAACCGGTTGTCCGCGAACAGGCGGTCGAACTGCAGATCGGCCACGCCGCTGTCGAAGACCGGAATATTCGACTGATCTTCATAGCCGGTATACAGATACTGCAGCCGCGGCTCGAGCGTCTGTACCCAGCCTTCGTTGAAGGTGCGCGCGAAGCGCAGTCCGGTCTCGGCACGAAACTGGGGAATGTCACGGGTGATGACATCGTCCTCGTAGTCGCCGGCGTCGACGTTCGGGGCATCGTCGAAGCCACGCAGGCGATACTGAGTCACCCGATAGTTGGCTTCGCTGTTGGCGTACCAGCCGCCCTGATCCACGCCCCAGAGCAGACGCGGCTGGGCGTCGACACGGTATGCATCGATATCGTCGTCGCGCTTGAAGTTGGAGAACTCGGCGTTGAGCCCGGCCTGGAACGGCGACGACGGCGACAGCATTTCCAGCCGCGCCTGCGGCAGCCGTGTATACGGGTCGTTGGTAAACGCGCGGTTGAAGTTGTTGTCGCTGTTGTTGTCGTCTTTTTCTTCCAGCGTCTGGAAGTCCTGGGCCAGCAGCGTGAAGCGGATGCCGGTGTCGGCCATGGTCAGGCGAATCGCGCGTTCGAGCTGGGAGCCGGAGGTACGCGACAGACCCGAGCTCAGGTCGTCGAAATAGTTGCCGTCGCTGACCCGGGTGTAGTTGGCCTCGATACTGACGTAGGGATTGAAGCGGCCAACGTGCTCGTAATGGAACAGGCTGCGGTCGTCGCCGTACTTGTTGTCGCTGGGCAGGTATTCGCCGTCGAATTCACCGCGGTGATGGGCGTACAGATAGCGCAGCTGCCCGCCCAGTTGCAGGCCGCGATCGGCCAGCAGGCGCGGCACGATGGTGGCATCGTAGTTGGGCGCGATATTGATGTAGTAGGGCACGGCCAGTTCGAAGCCGGAATCGCTGCTTGCCCCGATCGTCGGCGGCAGCACGCCGGTGTGGCGTTTGTCGTCGATCGGAAAATTCAGGTACGGCGAATAGAACACCGGCACGCCGTAGAAACGCATGGTCGAATTGAAGGCTTCGCCGCGGCCTTTCTCGCGATCGAGTTTGATGCGCTTGGCGGACAGCATCCACGCCTTGGTTTCGCCCGCGCAGGTGCTGTAGTTGGCGTCGGTCAACTCGTAGTTGCCGTTGCCCAGCGAAGTCACCGTGCCGGCTTCGCCGCGGCCGCCGTTGGTGATGATCGAATAGGTCGCGCCGTTGAACTGGCCGGTTTCGTCGTCGACCTGTACGTCGCCGTTGTCGGCGGTCAGGAACAGGCCCGGTCGGTAATACTTGAGCCCGTCACGCGCGCGCGCTTCGCCGGTCTTGCGGTCGTAGCGCACGAACGGCGCCTCCAGCGCCTGGCCGTTGCGCTCCAGGCGCACGTTGCCGGTGGCCTCGGCGACTTCGTTCTGCAAGCTGGCCTGATCGGCGACGAGCGTGGATTCGGCGCTGGCCTCGGGCAGCGTCATCGGTGGCGGCGCGACCGGACACCCCATTTCCGCGGCAATGCTAGGCTCTGCCACCAGCATGCCGGTGCAGACCAGCGAGGCGCCTACAATAAAGGGCGTGCTGAAAACACGCTGGCCCGGATACAGGCTGCGACGACGACCGGAATAATCAATCACGTTACGGATCACGGCGGGATATTGGACCAGTTGATACGACGAGACGCGACACGATGCGATCATCGAGGCGCCGCAGTAAGCGGTTGTGTTCGCAAGCGAACCCCCTATCGCGCTCGATTATGCGCACCCCCGCGCGCGCTCGCAATGTGCGGCCGCCCCGCGGCGGTGCATGAACCCACCAGAGGATGGACATGACGTTGCCCGACGATGCGCGCTTCATTGCGCTGCAAGCCTGGGTGCAGGCACAGCTCGAAGGGGCAGCCGACTGGGAGGTGGCCTCGGCGGACGCCAGTTTCCGGCGCTATTTCCGGGTGCTGCGCCCCGAGCAGCAGGCCACGCAGAGCTGGATCGCCATGGATGCGCCACCCGAGCGCGAAAACAACGATGCGTTCGTGGCCATTGCGAAGCAGATGCAGGCGGCCGGCCTGAACGTGCCACGGGTGCTCGCCCATGACGTGGAAAACGGTTTTCTGCTGCTCACCGATCTCGGGTCGCGCACGTTTCTCGACGTGCTCGATACCGATAATGCCGATGCGCTGTTCGGCTCGGCCATCGGCGCCCTGATCGACTGGCAGCAGGCCAGTCGCCCCGGCGTGCTGCCCGACTACGATCGGGCCACGCTCGCCGCCGAGCTGGAACTGTTTCGCGACTGGTATCTGGCGCGGCATCTGGTCTATACGCCGAGCGCGAGCGAGAACGCCGATATCGACGCCGCGTTCGCCTTCATTCTCGACAACGTCTGTGCTCAGCCGCGGGTCTATGTGCATCGCGACTACATGCCGCGCAATCTCATGATCAGCCATCCGCTGCCCGGCGTGCTCGATTTCCAGGACGCGCGCTATGGCCCGGTGACCTACGACGTCGCCAGCCTGTTCCGCGATGCCTTCATCAGCTGGCCGGCGGCGCGGATCGACGGCTGGGTGCGCCACTACTGGGACGCCGCACGTGCCCGCGGCATCTCGGTGGGCGACGACTATGACCACTTCACCCGGGATCTGGCACTGATGGGCGCCCAGCGTCATATCAAGGTGCTGGGGATTTTCGCGCGCATCGCCCATCGCGACGGCAAACCGCGATACCTCACCGATACCCCGCGCTTCATCGACTATCTGTTACCGGTGGTCGAGCGCTTCGATGCCCTCGCGCCGTTGGCTCCGCTGCTCGCCCGGCGCGCGCCATGAAGGCGATGATCCTGGCCGCCGGCCGCGGCGAACGCCTGCGCCCGCTCACCGACCACACCCCGAAGCCGCTCATCGACGTCGGCGGCCAGCCGCTGATCGGGCACCATCTGCAGGCGCTGGCCGAGGCCGGGTTCGAGGAGGTCGTGATCAACGTCGCCTATCTCGGCGAGCAGATCATCGCGGCGCTGGGCGACGGCTCGCGCTGGGGGCTGCGCATTGTCTACAGTCGCGAAACCCCCGGGGCGCTGGATACCGGCGGTGGGGTCTGCAATGCCCTGGCGTTGCTGGGCGAGGCGCCGTTTGCGCTGATCAGCGCCGACGTGTTCACCGATTTCGACTATGCACAGCTTCGCGATGTGCCGGCCACGGCGCGCGTGCACACGGTGCTGGTCGACAACCCCGAGCACCACGCGGCCGGCGATTTCGGACTGAGCGATGGCCGTCTGGTCGACGCCGAGCCGCGGCTGACCTATGCCGGAGTGGGGGTGTACACGCCGGCGTCGTTCGCGGGGCGCGGCGTGCAACGTTTCCCACTGGTTGCGGTCATACGCGAAGCATTGGCGGCCGGGCTCGCGAGCGGTGAATATCACGCCGGCGGCTGGATCGATGTCGGTCGGCCGAGCGCGCTCGAGGCGGCGCGGGCGTGGGCGATGCGGGCCTGATTTTCGGCGCGAGGCCCCTGCGCTGTTAGAATCCGGCCTCCCGGGCCGTCGTCAGGCCCGGTGGCGGCGTCGAAAGCGCCGGTGTTTCGATTTCTTGAACGGAGATGCCGCATGCCGGCCAGTCGTCCCAGTTCAGCGCGATTTTTCGCCCGCTCAGTGCCATCGATCGCGCTGGTGGTCGTGATCGCCGTCGCCACCGGCTGTGCCGGCGGCGCTATCAAGGCGCCGAGCGCGCCGGATGAAAGTGTGCTCGCGCCGGCGGAGCAGGCGTTGGCCAAGGCGCGGGCCGCCCAGGCCGACACATTTGCCCCGCGCGTGGTCGATGCGTCACGCCGGCGCATCGCCACCGCCCGCGATATTCTCTACGACGCGGCGCGTGCCCGGCGCCCGCTCAACAACGGCGAAAAATCGCGCGTGGACCGATTGGTTGCCGCGGCCGAGCTCGATGCCCGCTCGGCCCTGGTTCAGACCCAGGCCAAGGCCGTGCAGTCCAAGCTCGGTGAGTTGCGAGGCCAAAGCGGCGGTGCCGGTCGCGCGCCTGCCAATACCGAGATGAACGCCACCACCAATCCGCCGATGACGCCGACCGGGGGCACGCCATGAAGCGCGTACTCATAACCACGCTTGCGGTTCTTCCTCTGTTCGCAGGCTGTGCGCTGGTCACGGCTGATCCGGTGCCGCCGAGCCCGGCGCTGGTGGGCGTGAACGCCCAGAATGCGGCCTGGGAAAGCCAGGTTGAGCGCACGCGTGCCGGCGCCGGCGTTGAATTCACGCCGCTGGAGGATGCGCGCCGTGCCGTCGACCAGGCCCGCGCCCAGGATCGGGTCGAGTCCTATGACGCCGACGCGCTGGCCCAGGCCGAGGCCGCGCTGGCGAAAGCCGATGCCGGTTGGGAAAAGATCGCCGATCGCAAGCGGCGACCGGTCGACAAACTGGCCGATGTTGCCGACGACGCGCACCGGGCCCAGCGGCTGGCGGAAATCGCGCGCTATACGGCGATACGCGAGATCAATCTGGAACAGCTCAATCAGCAGATCGAGTCGCAGCCGGCTCAGACGATGCAGGGCGGCACGGCAGCCACCGGCATCGCCGGGTCCGGCGCCAATCTGCTGGGCAAGCGCGTCATTCCCGATCGCCTGGGTGACGTCGCCTTCGAAACCGGCACCGCGCGTCTGACCGCGCCATCGCGCGCGGTGGTGCAGCGCCTGGCCGCGGTGATGCGCGACAACCCGAAGTACGGCGTGGCCATCCTCGGGCATACCGATAACGTCGCGCCCGGCGATGCCTCCATTCAGCGTTTCGTCAAGGCCAATCCCGGCCTCGAAGAGCAGGCGCCCACGCACGCCGATCAGGTCCGCGCCTTCAATCTGGCACTGTCGTCGGCGCGTGCGCGCTCGGTGGCCCGCACGCTCGTCGAAAACGGCGTCGAGGCCCGTCGTATCGGTGCGCGCGGTTTCGGCGACACGCGGCCGATTGCGTCCAACGATACGCCGGAGGGCCGCCGCGCCAATCGACGCATCGAGGCCGTCATCGTGCCGGGGCCGGACAGCCAGGCCGCCCAGCAGGCAGGTTCCGGATCGTAGCGTCGATTCAGGTCTGAAGACCGAGCGGCGGCGCGACTACGATAGCGCCGCCGTAAGATGCAAGGCCTAGAGGTTTCGGATCACGCCAACCGCCAGACCTTCGAGGCTGAGGGTCTCTCGCGTGGTGTCGATCACGATGTCCTCGTAGCGCGGGTTTTCGGCGATCAGGCGCGCGGTCTGGCCGTCGCGGGCAAAGCGTTTCACCGTGACTTCGTCGTCCCAGCGAAATACCGCGATATCGCCCGGGCGCACCTCCGGGGCGGTGCGAACGGCCAGCAGGTCGCCGTCGAGGATACCGGCGCCGATCATGCTGTCGCCGGTCACGCGCAGCAGATAATCCGGGCGCGCAGAGAACAGATCGGCGCTGACCCGGCAGCGACGCTCCACGTGTTCCAGCGCGAGTATCGGCGCGCCGGCGGCCACCCGCCCGACCACGGCCAGCGATAGTGCGCCGGCACTGCTCTGCGTGAACGGCTCGTCGCTGGCATCGTCGGGCGTAACCAGCCGGATACCACGGCTACGGCGTGCATTGAGTTCGATGAAGCCCTTGTTTTCCAGCGTCCTCAGATGAGCCTGTGCCGCGTTGGCCGACGCAAAACCCAACGCCTCGGCGATCTCGGCCCGTGTCGGCGGTGTCTGACGCGCAGCGATGGTGTCGCGGATGAAAACATAGACACGCCGCTGTTTCGCTGTGAGTTCTTCCATACTGTAAATATATCCAGTTTCACTGCTCGCGCGCAATAGACTTGACAGCGATCACGATGTTTGACATTGGCGCCGTGAACTCCTAGCATTTGCTCATTGCTGCAGCGCAGCAAACGAAAATAAATCACATTGTGAGAGGGCCAGTAATGAAAATTCAGGAAATCGTTTCGGACGTACGCAGCCGTGTCGAGACGGCCGGCAAGCAGTATCAGGACGCCTTCAAGGCGTATGTCGATGCGCAGCGCAAGGCCGTCGGTGTTGTCACCAAGAACGGTCATACGCTCGCCAATACGGAAATCGGCGCCGCCAAGAACGTGTTCGCCGCAGCCAAGGCCAGCTTCGACAAGGCCCGCACCGACGGCGTGCGCAAGGTCGCGCGCAACCCGCAGACCTACGTGCCCAACGGCCGCGACCAGATCGTGTCCGCCTACAAGGACACCATCGATCTGCTGGTTCGTACCGGTAACGAGCTGACCGACGTGGTCAGCAGTGGTTACAAGTCGGTGCTCGGCAAGCTGAGCAGCGCGCCCGCCAAGGCCAAGAAGACGGCCACGACGCGCAAGAAGGCCACCCCGGCCAAGCGTGCCGCCTCGACCACGGCAACGGCGGCGAAAAAGCCGGCCGCCGCCAAGAGCACGGCCAAGCGCAAGACCGCGTCCACCCGCAAGGCGACGACCGCAAGCACGCGCACGAAGTCGGCCACGGCCAGCAAGCCGGCGACCGCGCGTAAGCGCACCACCGCCAGCAAGGCCAAGACCGCGGCGTCGACGGCCAGCACCAGCACCGCCGGCAATAGCGACAGCAGCGATAGCAGCGATAGCAGCGCCAGCTAGTACAGGCCTGTAAAAGCGCGCCCTGCAACGGGCGCAAAGCCCGGTCACCCTGTGTTGGCCGGGCTTTTTTGTGGCCGGCTTGTTCGCGCTGCGAGCGTGGCAATCGATTGCCCGCCAGCGGGCCGTGGGCCGGGACCAACCCGACACGAAAGCGATCTCGCCTGAAATGAGCTGTGACCCGGCGAGCGGCCGCCGATTTGTAGATTCAGCGGCGTTCCCGCTGCATTGCGGCGGGATGCGCTTGCCGACGTATGCGGGACTTCGACTAGAACGCAGCCTTATGAGGCCGGGGCGTCCTTGTCCTGTTCAATCATCACGTAGGCGGAGTGGTTGTGGATTGACGAGAAGCCGGACTGTTCAGTGATTCAAGCAGGGTTCCCGCGGTGCAGCCGCGGGATGCGTTCGCTGAATCTGGCTGATTTTGAATCGAACGTAGCCCTATGCGGCCGGGGCGTCCTTATCCTGCTCGATCATCGCGTAGGCCGAATGATTATGGATTGATTCAAAATTCTCCGACTCCACCACGTAATAGCGGAACCGTTCGTCGTCGTTCAGACGGGTAGCGATATCGCGCACGACGTCTTCCACGAATTTGGGATTTTCGTAGGCGCGTTCGGTGACCGCTTTCTCGTCGACACGCTTGAGAATGCCGAACAGCTCGCAGGACGCCTCCGATTCGGCGATATCGATCAGTTCTTCCAGCCAGAAGAATTTCTCGGCGCGTACCCGGATGGTGATCAGTGAGCGCTGGTTATGGGCGCCGTAGTCGGAAATATCCTTGGAGCAGGGGCACAGCGTGGTCACCGGGACCTTCACTTCGACGTAGAGTTCGGTCTTTTGGCCACGCTGGTTGCCGATGAAATTGACGTTGTAGTCCATCACGCCTTTTTCGCGCGTGACCGGCGCGTACTTGTCGACGAAATAGGGGAAGGACATCTCGATATGCCCGTTGTCGGCCTCCAGGCGTTCGGTCATTTCCCCGAGCATGCACTTGAACGAGTCGACCGTGATCTGGTGTTCGTGGGCGTTGAGAATCTGCACGAAGCGCGACATGTGGGTGCCCTTGAAATGATGGGGCAGATTCACATACATGCCGAACGTGGCGACGGTGCTCTGATGGCCGCCGACGCGCTGGGCGATCGACACCGGATGGCGGATGTCGCAGATGCCGACCTTGTTGATCGCCAGATGGCGCGGATCGGCGCGTCCCTGAACGTCCTCGATCTGGTCGCTGGACTGACTGTCCGAGCGCGCCGGCGCATCTTGCGCGCTCACGCGGGCGCTCTGGGTTTTTGCAACAGTGCTCATCTGAATGCCATCCGGGTCTAATAAGAATCGACGGGCCCGTCGGTTTGAGCCCGCCATGATAGCGCGCAGGCCAAGCAGCGACAAAACCGTCAGAGCCCTGTCGATGGGGGCAATGCTGTAGAGCACAAGAGCAGCCCGCTCAAAGCGGGCGATCGAGCTCGGTCATGCCACCACAAGAGCGTGTTGTCGGCAGGGCGGGCCCGCGCCGTACCCGGCTAGCCGGGCGGCCAGGTAAAATCGCGGCCGCCGAGCACGTGGACATGCAGATGAAAGACCGTCTGACCGACGGCTTCGCCGTTATTCATCACCAGACGAAAGGCGTCGCCATAGCCCTCGTCGGCGGCAATATTACGCGCGGTGAGCAGAAGGTGGCCAAGCAGTGTCTGATCATCGTCATCCGCGTTCGAGAGCATGTCGATCGGCTTTTTCGGAATGACCAGAATATGCATCGGCGCCTGTGGGTTGACGTCTCGAAACGCCAGGCACTGATCGTCCTCATGCACGATGTCGGCCTTGATCTCGCGGTTGATGATCTTGGAAAAGATGGTCTCGCTCATGGGAAGTCCTTTCGCTGTGGCGGGCCGTTCATTCACGACCGCATTGTGGCAGAAGCGGGGACGAACACCGAGACGCCCGCCAGTAGCGTTGCAGGCTCCGCTCGGTTTAACGTCATATATGCGGCCAGTCCCCGACGGCGGGGCGGGCGAGGCTGATAAACGACCAAGGCAATGAAATAAATGAAATATCTTGTGACCGGCGCGACCGGTTTTATCGGGCGCTTTCTTATCGAAAAGCTACTCGAGCGGCGCGGTGCGACGGTTTATGTGCTCATGCGTCGGTCGAGCGCCGATCGCTTCGAGGGCCTGTGCGAGCGTCTGGGGGCGACCGAGGATCGGTTGATCCCGGTCTGGGGCGACATTACCCGCAAGGGCGTGATCGACGCCGCGGCACTGGCGCATCTCAGCGGCGAGATCGCGCATGTGTTCCACCTCGCCGCGGTCTACGACATGAACATGTCGGATGCCCAGGCCGATCGTGTCAACAACGAGGGCACGGCCAATATCGTCGCCCTGACCGCGGCGCTGGCCGGCGAGACCGGGCCTGCGCCGTGTTTTCATCATGTGTCGTCGGTGGCCATTGCCGGCGCCGACTATGAAGGTGTTTTCACGGACGACATGTTCGATGAAGGCCAGAGCGTGCGGCATCCCTACTACCGGACCAAGTTCCAGTCGGAAGCGATCGTGCGCGAGCACTGCACGGTGCCGTGGCGTATCTACCGCCCCGGCATGGTGGTCGGCCATTCCAGAACCGGCGAGATGGACAAGATCGACGGGCCGTATTATTTGTTCAAGCCGATCAAGCGGATCCGCGACAAGGTGCCGAAATGGCTGCCGCTGCTGGGCATCCAGGGCGGGCAAATGCCGGTGGCGCCGGTGGATTACGTGGTCGATGCGATGGTGCATATCGCCCACAAGAAGAACCTAGACGGCCGCGCGTTCTTCCTGATTCAGGATCAGCCGCCCACCGCCGGGGAAATGCTGCGCACCTTCATGCGCGCCGCGCACGGGCCGGATATCGTGCGTAATCTGCCCACCCACGAATGGCCAGCCTCGATCGAGCATCAGCTCAAGCGCCTGGCGGGCCGTCTGCCGATGGCGGAGTGGATGGAAAAACGCCTGTCCAAGGCGCTCGGTGTGCCGCTGTCGATCCTGGGCTACGTGAACAATCGGGCCACCTTCGACGACGCCAATACCCGCGCCGCCCTCAAGGGCAGCGGCATCAAGTGCCCGCCGCTGCAGGATTACGCCGAAATCCTGTGGAATTACTGGGAAATGCATATGGACTACGACGTGCAGATCCCCGAGGCGCTGCTGCGCCGTATGCAGGGCAAGGTGGTGGTGATCACCGGCGCGTCCAGCGGCATCGGCTTCATGGCGGCGAAGAAGCTGGCCAAGGCCGGCGCCAAGATATGCATGATCGCGCGCACCCCGGCCAAGCTGGAGGAGACCCGTGCCGTCATCGAGAAGATGGGCGGTCAGGCATTTGCCTATCCCTGCGATCTGTACAAGATTGCGGACATCGACGCCTGCACCGCGCAGATTCTGAAAGAGCATCACCATGTCGACGTGCTCATCAACAACGCCGGTCATTCCATTCGCCGGTCGGTGTTCGAATCGCTGAATCGCTTCCACGATTACGAGCGCACGATGCAGCTCAATTATTTCGGCGCGATCCGGATGATCTTCAATCTGCTGCCGTCGATGGCGAAACGACGCACCGGGCATATCATCAACATCTCGAGCATCGGCTGTCTGACCAACGTGCCGCGCTTCTCGGCCTATGTCGCCTCCAAGTCGGCGCTGGACGCGTTTTCGCGCTGCCTGTCGCCCGAGGTGGGTTCACGCAATATCAACCTGACGACCATCTACATGCCGCTGGTGCGCACGCCGATGATCGCGCCCACCAAGATCTACGACTACGTGCCCACGCTCACGCCGGAACAGGCGGGCGACATGATCGTCTGCGCGATCCTGGAAAAACCCAAGCGTATCGCCTCGCCGCTGGGTACCACCGCGCAGATCAGCTATGCGCTGTGGCCCAAGGTCAACGACTTCGTGCTGCACAAGGCCTTTCACATGTTTCCCTCGTCCAAGGCCGCGCGCGGGCGCAAGGCGATGCGCGAGCAGGACCAGAAGCCCAACATCCCCGGCCGCGTGCTGGCGGCGCTGCTGCCCGGGCCTTACTGGTAGGCGGGAGCCGATGACGGTATTGGCGGCCGGCTGGCACGCGACATCGCATCGCCGGCTGCTCTCAACAGGAGAATGACGATGTCCGAAGCGGCCCCGGCCGACCCGCCGTCGCAGACGCGGGACAACAGCAAGGTGGCATATCAGCTGCCGCAGCCCACCGGCATGATGGCCGACGTGTTCATCGGCGACGCGCTCCGGCTCGACGGTGACGAACGCGAGTGGGTGGCGCAGTCCGACGATGTCGCCTTCAAGCCGCTGGTGCTGTGCGTCAGCCAGGGCTATTACGTGAATATCCTAAGGGTGCGCGGCTCGGGCGTGCTCTCGCGTCATCGGCATACGGGCCCGGTGCATACGTTCACGCTGCGCGGGTCCTGGCATTATCTCGAGCACGACTGGGTCGCCACCGAAGGCGACTACGCCTTCGAGCCGCCGGGCGAGACCCACACGCTGGTCGTGCCCGAGGGCGTCGAAGAGATGGTGACGCTGTTTCATGTCACCGGCGGTTACACCTACGTCGACCCCTACGGCAAGGCGATGGGCTACGAGGACGTGTTCACCAAGCTGGACAACGCGCGCCGTCACTATGAACGGGTCGGCCTGGGCGCCGACTACGTGGAACGGTTCATGCGCTGATTGCCGGCGACTCGCCTGCATGCGCCGACCCATGAACGATAAAAGGCGCCGCAGCGAATGCTGCGGCGCCTTTTGACTTCAGCGTCTCGGGCGTTGCCGACTGGCGCGAGTGAATCGCCTCAGTCGTCGTCGCCGTTCTTCAGGTCGCGACGCTCGGCCACCGCATGCGCCAGGTCGGCCAGCAGTTTCTCGGTGTCTTCCCAGTGCAGGCAGGCGTCGGTGATCGATACGCCATATTCCGGCGCCACGCCGGGCACGAGCTTCTGGTTGCCTTCCTTGAGGTGCGATTCGATCATCACGCCGAACACGGCACGGCTGCCGGCCGCGATCTGGCCGCCGACGTCGTGGCCGACTTCCAGCTGCTTCTTGTGCTGCTTGCGGCTGTTGGCATGCGAGAAGTCGATCATCAGGCGGCCCGCCAGCTGTGCCTGGCCGAGCAGGGCGACCGCGCCGGCGACCGAGTCGGCGTCGTAGTTCGGGCCGTTGGCGCCGCCACGCAGGATGATATGCGTGTCGCGGTTGCCTTCGGTGGCGAAGATCGCGGACTGGCCTTCCTTGGTCAGCGACAGGAAGTGATGCGGGTGATGAGCCGCGCCCACCGCGTCCACGGCGATCTTGATCGAGCCGCCGGTGCCGTTCTTGAACCCGACCGGGCAGGACAGGCCCGAGGCCAGTTCGCGATGCCCCTGGGATTCGGTCGTGCGCGCGCCGATCGCGCCCCAGGATACGAGATCCGCCAGATACTGCGGGCTGATCAGATCGAGGAACTCGACGCCGGCCGGCATGTCGTCCTCGGCCAGGGTGAGCAGGAGCTCGCGAGCGCGCCGGATGCCCTTGTTGATCTGGAACGAGTCGTCCATGTCCGGATCGTTGATCAGGCCTTTCCAGCCCACGGTGGTGCGGGGTTTTTCGAAATAGACCCGCATCACGATCAGCAGATCGCGCGCGTAGGCTTTACGGGCGGTCTTGAGCTTCTTCGCGTAGTCGAGGGCGGCATCGACGTCGTGGATCGAGCAGGGGCCGACCACCACCAGCAGGCGGTCGTCGTCACCGTGCAGGATATTCTGGATTGCCGTGCGCGTGTCGTACACCGTCGTCGATGCTGCCTCGCTCACCGGCAGCTCTTCGAGCAGCGCCTGCGAAGAAATCAATTCCTGTATCCCTTTGATACGTAAGTTGTCTGTTTCGTGCATGGTGAATCGGGGCCCGGTCCGGCGTGAAAACACCGCGAAAAATAAGGCGCGATTCTAGCAGACGTTACCCGTGACCGGGTCGCAGGCGCCCGCAAGGGCCGTGATGAATACGGCCGATCGCAGCCGGTATGCTCTGTCGGGCGCGCCGGAAAACACGCGCTATATCCGCTCACCGCGTCGCCGCCACCTCGTAAAGGGTTGTTTCATGACTGTCTCTCGTATCCTTCTGGCATTGATTGCCATCGGCCTCGTGACCGCTTACTTCCTGCTCGACCCGGGCCAGTACCTGGGCGGGGCCTGCAGCGGCAAGCTGTTCAGCCTGGGTTGTTTCGAAAGTCAGCGCAGCGCGCTCGGGGCACTGGTGGCGAGCAATCCGCTGTTGGCCGCCGGCGGATTTTTCCTGATCTACGTGCTGGTGACCGCACTGTCCGTGCCCGGCGCGGCCGTCATGACGCTCGTCGGCGGCGCCCTGTTCGGGCTCGTCGAAGGGGTGCTGCTGGTGTCATTCGCCTCGGCCATTGGCGCGACGCTGGCGTTTCTGATGGCCCGGTTCGTATTGCGCGATAGCGTGCAGAAGAAGTTCGGGCGCCGGCTGGCCGCGCTCAACCGGGGCGTGGACAAGGACGGCGCGTTCTATCTTTTCGCGCTGCGGCTGGTGCCGGTGTTTCCGTTCTTCGTGATCAATCTGGCCATGGGCCTGACGCCGATTCCCGTGCGCACCTTCTACTGGGTCAGCCAGTTGGGCATGCTCGCCGGCACCATCGTCTACGTGAACGCCGGCACCCAGCTCGGGCAACTGCAGTCGCTGTCCGGCGTGCTGTCGCCGGGGCTGATCGGTTCGTTCGTGCTGCTGGGGCTGTTTCCGCTGATCGCGCGCAAGACGCTGGACGCGTTCGCCGCCCGCAAGGCCCTCAAGGGCCATAGCAAACCCTCGCATTTCGATCGCAACGTGATCGTCATCGGCGCCGGCTCGGCGGGGCTGGTCTCGGCGTTGATCGCGGCCACGGTCAAGGCGAAGGTCACCCTCATCGAGAAGGGCGAGATGGGCGGCGACTGTCTGAACACGGGCTGTGTGCCATCCAAGGCGCTGATCCGCACCGCCAAGCTCATGCACGAGATCCGGAACAGCGAGCGCTATGGCATTCGCCACGCCAGCGCGGAATTCGAATTCGCAGACGTGATGGCGCGGGTGAAGTCGGTGGTGGCAACGATTGCACCGCACGACTCGGTCGAGCGCTTCGAGTCGCTCGGGGTGGATTGCATCAAGGCCGGCGCGCGCCTGATCGATCCATGGACCGTGGAAATCGACGACGGCCGGCGGCTTACCGCCCGCAATATCGTACTCGCCACCGGCGCGGCGCCGTTCGTGCCGCCGATCGACGGCCTGGCCGATATCGACGTTCTCACGTCCGATAATCTCTGGGATCTGACCGAACTGCCCGAACGTCTCGCGGTGATGGGCGCCGGGCCGATCGGCTGCGAGATGGCCCAGGCCTTCGCGCGTCTGGGCAGCCGGGTCACGCTCATAGAGCAGGAACAGCGCCTGCTCTCGGTGGAGGACGAGGATATCGGTGTACAGATGGCCGAGCTGTTCACCGGTGAGGGCATCGACCTGCGGCTCGAGCACAAGGTGACCCGCGCACGCCGCGACCAGCACGGCGTCCACCTGCGCTGCGAGGCCGCCGCCGGCGATGTCGACATCGTGGTCGACCGCGTGCTGGTCGCGGTGGGCCGCCGGGCCCGCACCACGGGCATGGGGCTGGAAGAGCTGGGCATCGCCCGCGACGGCCGGATCGCGGTCAATGAACGTCTGCAGACGAACCTGCCCACGGTCTATGCCTGTGGCGACGCCATCGACGGCTATCAGCTCACCCATGCTGCCTCGCACGAAGCCTGGCATGCGACCGTCAACGCCCTGTTCGGGACGTTCAAGTCGTTTGCGATCGACTACGCCAAACTCCCCTGGTGCACGTTCACCGATCCGCAGGTGGCCCATGTCGGGCACAACGAACAGTCGGCGCGGGCGGCGGATATCGAATACGAGGTCACCCGCTACGACCTGGCCGAGCTCGATCGCGCCATCGCCGAATCGGCCACCTCGGGCGTGGTCAAGGTGCTGACCGTGCCGGGCAAGGACACGGTGCTGGGAGCGACCATTGTCGGCGAGGCGGCCGGCGAGCTGATCACCGAGTTCGTGACCGCCATGAAACAGGGCATCGGTCTGAACAAGATTCTGTCGACCATCCATGCCTATCCCACGCTCGCCGAGGCGAACAAGTTCGCGGCCGGCGAATGGAAGAAAGCCCACGCTCCCGAATGGGTATTTCCGTGGCTGACCCGTTTGCACGCCTGGCGGCGATAGCCGTCAGACCCACCTGAAGCCGCGGCTCGTACGCCGCCCGCCCAACAAGAGCACCAGAACAAATCATGCCGAACAACAATCTCGCCATTAGTCTGCTTTTGCTGCGCCTGAGCGTATTCTTCGCGATCCTCATGTGGGTGATCGACAAGTTCCTCAATCCAGGCCATGCATCGGGCATATTTCAGGCCTTCTACGGTATCGGAGGCGTCGGAACTGCCGTGGTCTGGCTGCTCGGGGCGATCGAACTCCTCATTCTGCTGGCGTTCGTAGCCGGTATCGCGAGGACCTGGAGCTACGGACTGGTGTTGCTGATACACGGCGGGTCGACGCTGGCATCGTTCGGTAAATATCTGGCGCCGTTCGAGGGTCCGAATCTGCTGTTCTTCGCGGCCTGGCCGATGTGGGCAGGCTGTATCGCACTGTTCCTGCTGCGCGACGCCGATCGATTCACGCTGGGGCGTTAGCGTCCGGCGAAAGATCGGATTCCGGACTACGATGGACCGCACGTCGGCATAGCGGCGATGTTCGGGGCGTGCGTCATTCATACTGGCTGAATGTCCGTCGTGTTCCTGACCCTCGCTGCCCTGTTCACCGCTGTGCTCTCCGGCATGGCGGGCCTGGGTGGCGGCGCGATCCTGATCGCGACCCTGTTCGCCGTAGGCATGCCGCCGGCGCTGGCGCTGCCCCTGCACGCGGGCGTGCAACTGGGCTCGAATGCCTCGCGCAGTGTGGTCTACGCGCCGCATATCAACGGGCGCGCACTCGGCCTGTTTCTGCTTACCGCCATACCCGGGCCGTTCATCGTCGCGCCGCTGGTGGTGGACGCCAACCCCGACTGGATCCGGCTGGTCATCGCGGCGTTCGTGGCCATGGGTATCTGGCCGTCGTGGGCAGTGAAATTGCGCATGCACGGGCGCGCGGGCCTGCTGTTCGCCGGGCTGATCTCCGGCATGCTCGGGCCGCTGGTTGGGGCCACCGGCATCCTGGTCGCGCCGTTCTTCCTGCGTGACGACTGGCGCAAGGAGCAGGTCATCGCGACCATGGCCGCCGCCCAGATGTGTGGCCACGCGCTCAAGATCGCCGCGTTCTGGGCCAACGGCTACAACGTGCTGGCGCGTCTGGATCTGCTTGTGCCGATGGTGATCGCCGCGATTGTCGGGGCGGTGATCGGGCGACAGCTGGTGGGGTTTTTCTCGGAAGCCCGTTTTCGCCAGCTGTTCCGTGTGATCCTGCTGCTGCTGTCGCTTAAGCTGGCCTGGGACGGCGCCAGCGGACTGCTGGCATGAGCGCGGCGGTTGCGCGCCTTCGACAACAACAGCGAACGAGGAGCAACTCATGGCGTTGATGACGCCCGATCAGATCGAAGCGGTGGTGCGCCGCAACGTGGGCGTGCCCACGCAGCCGCATTTCGAGGTGCTGGCGGTGGGCACGGAATCCGCCGATATCCGGCTGCCCTACAACGACGGCATGACCCGGCTGGGCGATACCATTTCCGGCCCGGTGCTGATGACGGCCGCGGATGCGGCCATGTATGCCGCCATCATCGCGCATGTGCCCGACGGCGAATATGCGGTGACCAGTCATTTTCATATCGATTTCCTGCGCCGGCCGCGCGCCGCGGACGTGCTGGCTCGGGCGCATATCCTGCGCGCCGGCCGGCGCAGCGTGACCTGCCGCGTGGAATTGTTCTCGCAGGATTTCGACACCCTCGTGGCCCACGTCAGCGGCGCATATGCGCGCATGACCACAGCCACCAGCGGGGTTGGCTAGCTACCAGCGACGCACGGCCTTGCGCGCGGCGTCGTTGACCGGGCGGGCGACCAGTCCGCTCTGCGTCAGGGCGACCTCGAAGGCCGCGCCGTCGGCCATCGGCAGGTAGCTCGCGCTGCCGTACTCGGCGTCGATCAGGCCGGCCCACCGTGGCAGCCGATTGGCCAGCGCGTAGGCGTTGATCCACGGATCCTCGGCATGCAGGGCCGCGGCGCGGCCGGGCCGGCTGTTGGTGTCGGCGACGTCGGCATAGCGGCCCGACAGCCGATCGAGCCGGTACAGGGCGTCGAACCCCAGCAGATTGGCAAACGCCCGCCATTTGAGCACACGGGCGTCGAGCTGCCACTGATCGCCTTCCAGATCGACGATTCGCAGGCGCTGGTCGGCGCTGGTGAGCATGGCGCGATAGTGCTGTGGGCCCAGCCTGGTGAACTGCAGCTGTGCGACCGGCTGCTCATGACTCAGGCGCTGATAGGTATGCAGATTGGCGACGATCGCCAGCGCGAGCGCGGCCAGGGCCAGACACAGGCAGCCGCCCATGCCGCTGCGGCCGGCAGCCAGCAGGCGGCGCCGGCGCAGCCGGGCCATGGCCCGTACCAGTAGCGCCACGCCAAGGGCCGCGATCAGCAGGAAAACGATTGTCGTAATGCTCATGAGGGCTTTCGGGTGGCAATTCGCGGTCGCGATTGTGCGGTGTGCGGGCCAGCGCTCGAGACGTTGCCCTTCTCTGGCCTGGTGCGGGCCCGCGGTATGAGTGCCTCACCCGGCCAGCCGCAGACATTGGCGGTCGCTGTAACGGGCACCGCCTTGAACGTCATCGCGTGAGTCATCGTGGGCCGCGGTTCAGCGGCCGCCATGAAAAAAGGCCGGCGCATCGCAATGCGCCGGCCCCCGTTTACGAGCATGGCTGCCCGATCAGCGGGATTTCACCACGCGGTAGAGCCACAGCAGCAGAATCGCGCCAAGGATGGCGACGATGAAACTGCCGATATTGAAGCCACCGACCGCGCCGAAGCCGAGCGCGGTGGCAATGAAACCACCGACCACGGCACCGAGGATACCGATGATGATGGTCACGATGATGCCGCCCGGGTCGTCGCCCGGCATGATCAGCTTCGCGATGGCGCCGGCGATGAGGCCGAAGATGATCCAAGCGATGATACCCATAAATACGTCCTTTTCGTTTTGGTAATCGTCATCACTGTGCGCTCAAGTCAGTTACAGGCGCAAGTCATTGCGGCTGCCACGTCGAGTTCAGCTATCGCGGCGATAACGGGCCTTGGCGCGTCGGCCGCGGGCGGCGAGCAACGGGTGCAGCGCGCGCGGCAGGGCCGGGATCAGATAGCCGGCAGTGGCCATGACCCGGCTGATCGCCGGGCGGCTGCGTTCCACCCGTCCGTCGGCCGCACAGGCCAGAATCAGGTCGGCAATCTGCTCTGGTGTGCTCATCGGCTGGGAGAACGTGATGTCGGAGACGGCATCGATATCGCCGAGGATGAAGTCGGTGGCGATCGGCCCTGGTGACACCACGCTGACGTGGATGGCGGTGTCGGCCAGTTCTTCGGCCAGGGCATGGGTGAACGCCCGCAGCCCGAACTTGGTCGCGGAATAGGTCGCGCTGCCCGCGAGCGGCATCTGCCCGGCGATGGAGGCCACATTGACCACCGCGGCCGCGCTTGATGCCTGCAGATACGGCAGGGCCAGACGGGTGAGCATCAGCGGCGCGCGCAGGTTGGTGTCCACCATCTCGGCGAGGGCATCGGCCTCGAGCCCGGTCACCGGTCCACGGTGATGACAGCCGGCGTTGTTGATCAGGATATCGAGGCCGCCGTGCACCGCTACGCTGTCGGCGATGAGCCGGGTGCAGCCCGCGCCGGTGGCGATGTCGGCAACGATCGGCGTCGCGCCCATATCGGCGGCGACCGCCTGCAGCCGTTCGGCGCCGCGGGCCGCGATCAACACCTTCGCACCGGCGCGCGCGAACGCACGTGCGGTGGCCTCGCCCACGCCCCGCGAGGCGCCGGTGACCAGTACCGTGCGGCCGGTAAAATCACGCGCCGCCATTACTTGACCGGCTGCACGGGACGCCGGTGGGCGGGCCGGTCGAACCAGGTATCGAGTTTCTGCGAGGTGCGTCGACGCACGTCGTGGTCGATGTATTGCGACAGGGTCACCACCGCCAGCGTCAGCGCGCCCAGATCGTCGGTCAGGCCCATGCCGAACAGCCAGTCGGGGATGGCGTCGAACGGCAGGATGAAATAGCCCAGCGCGCCGTAGGCGGTGGCGCGCGCCCAGGCCGGCGTGTTCGGCCGCTGCGCGGCATAGTGCAGCCACAGTGCTTTTTCGAGCAGCTCGTAGCCGGCCCGGCTGGCCACTTTCGACACCTTGTTCCAGAAGCGGGTGCTCGAATACTGGTTTTCGTAAGTACGGATCTGTTCGACCGACTGCGGCGGCTGCGATGGCCGCCGGAAACTGGGTATGCGCATGTCATGGCCTCCTCGGTCGTACCGCTGATTACATCGCGGTGGGTCTCACCACAGACTAGCGCATCGGCAGGAAACTGTGCGCCTGGGCGCGCCGCCAGGCTTTCTCGTAGCGGCCGTCGCCGGTCGCGGTGAGCAGTTCGCCGGTATCCAGGAAACGATAGACATCGTCCGCGGTGTGAATCTCCGAATCGGTGGTGCGTCGGCACAGATGCTCGGGCCTGAGCTGGCCGGGATGATCGAGCCCCACGGTGGCCACCACTTCCTGCATCGCGGCGACCGTGCGCCGATGAAAATGATAGACCCGCTCGGCTTTTTCCGGGACGACCACCGCGCGCTGGCGCCATTTGTTCTGAGTGGCCACGCCGGTCGGGCAGCGATCGGTATGGCAGGACTCGGACTGCACGCAGCCGACCGCGAACATGAACCCGCGCGCGGAGTTGCACCAGTCCGCGCCCAGCGCCATGTTGGCGGCCATGCGAAAGCCGGAGGTGATCTTGCCCGAGGCGCCGAGCCGGATGTGCTCGCGCAGACCCGCGCCCACCAGCGTGTTGTGTGCCCACACCAGCCCTTCGCGCAGCGGCGTGCCGACATTGTCGGCCAGTTCCAGCGGCGCGGCGCCGGTGCCGCCCTCGGCGCCGTCGATGACGATGAAATCCGGTGTGATGCCGGTCTCGATCATGGCCTTGGCCAGCGACATGAACTGCCAGCCATGGCCGATGCAAAGTTTGAAACCCACCGGCTTGCCGTTCGCGCCCGCGCGCAGATCGGCGATGAATTCCATCATTTCGGCGGGCGTCGAGAAGGCGCTGTGCGCGGCCGGCGAAATACAGGTCTGGCCGATGGGCACGCCGCGCGCCTCGGCGATTTCGGCGGTGACCTTTGAGCCCGGCAGCACGCCGCCATGACCGGGCTTGGCGCCCTGCGACAGCTTGATCTCGATCATCTTGACCTGATCGTTGGCGGCGCGTTCGACGAACTGGTCGCGGTCGAAGCCGCCGTCCTCGCGCCGGCAGCCGAAATAGCCGCTGCCGATCTCCCAGATCAGATCGCCGCCGAATTCGCGGTGATGCCGCGAGATCGAGCCTTCGCCGGTGTCGTGGGCAAAGCCGCCCATCGCCGCGCCCTTGTTCATGGCCCGGATCGCGTTGGCCGAGAGCGAGCCGAAGCTCATCGCCGAGATATTCAGGGTCGAGGCTTCATACGGTTGCGTGCACTGCGGCCCGCCGATGCGTACCCGTGGCGGCGTCTCGGAGGGCGTCTTCGCCGCGATCGAATGCACCAGCCACTCGTGGCCCTCGGCGTAGACGTTCTGTTCGGTGCCGAAGGCGTCGGCGTCGTTGACGTTCTTGGCGCGCTGATACACCTGCGAGCGCTGCTCGCGGGAGAACGGGGTGGCCTCGGTATCCGATTCCAGCAGGTACTGGCGAATTTCCGGGCGGATCGCCTCGATCGCCCAGCGGAAATGCGCCAGCAGCGGATAGTTGCGCAGCAGCGCATGGCCCTTCTGGAACAGGTCGCGCAGGCCCACGAGCAGGAACACCGCGCTGATCAGGAAGAACAGGCCGAAGTAACGGGGCAGGCCCAGACTCAGGAAGCCGAACCCCAGCGTGGCAAGGGCGGCGACGAACAGTGCTAGATAACGCATCGCGTCATCCTAAGCCATGTTCCCGGTCAACGCTGGCACACCGGGCAGAAAAACGTGCTGCGCTGGCCGATGATCTCGCGACGGATCGGGCCGCAGCCGCGCGGGCAGGGCGCGCCGGTACGACCGTAGGCCGCCAGGCGCAGCTGAAAATAGCCGGTATCGCCGTCCACGCCGATGTAATCGCGCAGCGTGGTGCCGCCGGCGATGATGGCATCGCGCAGCACCTGCTTGATCGCGGCGGCCAGGGTTCGATAGCGCGAGCGGCTGATCCGCCCGGCCGCCCGTCGCGGGTGGATGCCGGCCGCGTGCAGCGCTTCGCAGGCATAGATATTGCCCACGCCGACCACCGTCGCGCTGTCCATGATGAAGGTCTTCACCGGCGCGCGCCGGCCACGCGATCGGGTGTGCAGCCAGTCGCCGTCGAAGGCTTCCGAGAGCGGCTCCGGGCCCAGATGCGCGAGCAGCGAAAAGGCCTGCGGATCGCCGTCGAGCCAGAACAGCGAGCCGAAACGGCGCGCGTCGTTGAAGCGCATCGCCATGTCGTTCTCGAACACGATATCGACGTGATCGTGGGTCGCGACGGGGGTGTCGGCCGGCACCAGCCGCAGCCGTCCCGACATGCCCAGATGCAGGCAGACATGTCCGGTTTCGGCCTCGAACAACAGGTATTTGGCGCGCCGGTGCACCGCGTGGATGATCTGGCCCGGCAGCACTTCGGCGAGCGCCGCCGACACCGGCCAGCGCAGCTGTGGCTGGCGCACGATGACGGTACGCACTTGCTGGCCGCGCACATGCGGCTCGATACCGGCGCGCGTGGTTTCGACTTCGGGGAGTTCGGGCATCGCGTTATTTTGCCATGTGGCGTCTGGCGCATGACGATCGATCAAAGGATAGTTCGTTTGCCTCGCGCGCCGACAAACGCAACTCCAAGAGAGAAGTCATTTATCCGCAGATTGCGCAGATGAC
The DNA here is from genome assembly GCF_042643355.1 of Salinisphaera aquimarina. Lineage (NCBI taxonomy): Bacteria > Pseudomonadati > Pseudomonadota > Gammaproteobacteria > Salinisphaerales > Salinisphaeraceae > Salinisphaera > Salinisphaera aquimarina. The sequence continues at coordinate 168,028 of NZ_JBHRSS010000009.1, read as the reverse complement.
GCCGATTCAAATGACCGATAGGCACGCCGGTGCGATGTCGGGTCGTTCGGAGGCGGACGGCCGATAACTCGCGATAGAGGCTCGTATTTTCTCTCTTCGCTATCTTCGGTCCGCAGTCCATATCTGCGTGAATCGGCGGGTAAAGCTATGCCGGCCGGCCTTGCCGAGGCGTGATTTCAAAACGTGGTCGACGATACGCGGAACAACGGATCACCGATGTTTTATTGGTCCTTAATTCGCGGACGAACTGCCTTCCGCCGGCGGCTCGGTATTCGCACCCGGGTCGGTCAGCGGAATCGCCGACGGCTGCAGATCATTGCCGCGCGACTGGCGCAGGATGTCCGGATGCTGCATGTCGAGCAGCGGGCCGGCCTGGTTGGCGGCCATGTGGTAGTCCACGCCCAGCGCCGCGTCGCGCAACACCAGTTCCGGTGCGCGGGCAATCACGTCCAGATGGCGCGCGGGTTCATCGGCGAACTGCAGCGTCACCCGGGCGATGCGTTCGCGTGACGCATCCAGTGGTTCGACCGCCAGCGCGCGGCTGTAGTGCCAGGCATCGATGGTGGCCTGGGCATAGTCGGCGCCGCGATCGGCGTTCGCGGGCACGACCTGCCAGCCGCCGTTATCGCTGCGGGTGAGGGTGGCCCGCGGCAGTGTGAGCCGGGTCAGGCGCGCGTCGGCGGCGAGCAGGCCCGGCGCGATCCAGCGCGTCCAGCCCAGCGGCTGTTCCTCCAGATGGCCGCTCTTGACCAGCAGCAGGGCATGGGCGGTGCGTACATAGCGGGTGCCGGGGCTGGGGCCTTCATGGCCAATCGCAATCGGCGCCTCGTCGTTGAAACGCAGGGTCAGATCGGCGTCGTCCACGCCGGTCTTGTCGGCAGCGACGGCGTCGCGTGCGTAGCGATGTTCGGGGGTACGCGCCGCGAGTTCGAGCAGCGCGGCGATGCGGGTGGCGTCGGCGCGTGCCTGCGCGGGTTCGATCATGCGCCAGCGGCCGTTGTCTTCATCGCGTGCCAGCTCGATCACGTTGTCGCGCGTATGCACCTCGATATGCGAGATCTCGCCGGGCGCCAGCGCGCTGACCGTCTCGCGGGCCGGCGGAGGGCCGGGGCGGGTAAACCACAGCGCGGCGCCGAGCGCGACCACGCCCAGAATCAGTACCACGTTGAAAATGATGCGTTTGCGCATGATCGAGGCTCAATCCGGGGGGCTACCGGCGCCGGCGCAGCCACCAGCGCGTCAGGCCGATCGCCAGCAATGCCAGCGGAAGCATTAGCACGAACACCCACCACAGCAGGCGGATGCGCGCCGGCGCTATCTGCAGACTTGCGTCAGGAGCTTCGGCCACGTCGACCGCGATCTGGGCATCGCGATGGGTCAGCCACTGGAACACGCTCAGCGCCAGCGCGCGGTTGCCGAGGTTCGACAGATGGCCGTTGGCCATGAAATCGCTGTCGGCGATCACCGCGGCGCGCTGCTGGCGAGCATCCGGTGCGTTGCCCGGGGTCGAACGGGTCAGGGCGATGCCCATGTCGAGCGGGCCCGCGCGGTCGCCCTTGTCGGGCTCGTAGGTGAGGCTGGCCTTGTCCAGCGCGCCGGTTTCCAGCCAGCTGCGGGTGGTCGAGCGCAGAAACACGTTCGTTTTCCAGGGGCTGTCGGCGAGGGTGTCGAGCGCGCCGGCGAAGGGAAACAGGCTCAGTTGATTGAGATGGTCGGTGATCGGGGTGTGCGGATAATTGGCGACCAGTGCGATCGCCGGGTGGCCGGTGCCGAGCTTGCGATAATCCGGATACACTAGCGTGCCGCGCTGCCAGTGGATGCCCAGCGACTGCGCCAGCGGTACCAGCCCGTAGCGCGGGCCCGGGTCGTCGGCCCAGAGCAGGCTGCCGCCGGCGTCGACATAGGCGCGGATCAATTGCACCTCGCCGGGCAGCAGATCGCGCTGCGGGCTGGCGATCACCAGCAGGGCGGCGTTGTCGGGGATCGCGGCGGCTTCGGCGAGGTTGAGCGTGCGCGTGGTCATGCCCTGGGCATCCAGGGCGGCCGCCAGTTCGCTGTAACCACCGCTGGATTTGTCGTCGGGGGCGCGTTCGCCGTGCCCGGTCAGAAACACGACCCACTGTCGTGTGTCCGTGGACAGCCGCTGGAGCGCGTTGGTCACGCTCTCCTCGCTGTAGTCGCTGACCGTCTGGCTGCGGCCCTGGTAGCGCAGCTGCACGGCGCCGTCTTCGCCGATGCCCAGGGTGCGCACCTGCTGCGGATGCCGGGCGGGGTCGCGAAAAGTCAGCGTGACGCTGCGGTCGGCGCGTGTATAGCGGCTCAGGCGTGCCCGTACGCGATCGCGCTGCGGGCCGGGATAGACATACGCCGTGAAGGTTATCGGGCCGTCATCGAGCGCCGCGAGCACGCGCGCGCTGGCAGCCGCGAGTGAATTGCGATTGCCGTAGGTCCAGTCGGCGCTCACCGCATAGCGCTGGCTGAGCGCACCGGCGAGCACGGCGATGACCACGATAAGCACGATCGACAGCAGGTGCGATGCCCTCATGCGCTGCGATCCATATCCAGGCGCACCACGGTCAGGGCGAGAAAACACAATGTGAAGATCACGAAATAGAGCAGGTCGGCGCTGGAGAACACGCCGCGCAGCAGGGCATCGTGATGGCCGATCAACGACAGCGCGCGCGCCGCCGCGGCCAGCGGCAGCGTTTCACCGAAGATCACCGGTTGCCAGTCCATGGTCGAGACCGCGTAGAACAGCCACAACAGCAGCAGGGCGCCGAGTGTGGCGACCGCGGCGAGCGTGGGTTCGCGCGTGAGCGAAGAGACGAACACGCCGATCGCCGTGAACGCGGCCATGACCAGCCACAGGCCGATCAGCCCCGAGGCGAGCAGGCCCAGATCCAGGGGCGTGGCCAGGCGCAGCGATAGCGGCATGAGCGCGATCAGCACGAGCATGAGGGTCAGATAGCCCATCAGGCCGGCGAACTTGCCCATCACCAGCGCGCTCAACGACACCGGCGCGGCGAGCAGCAGTTCGAGGCTGCCGCTCTTACGCTCTTCGGCGAACACGCGCATGGTCAGTAGCGGCACCACCAGCAACAGCACCACGGTGGCAAAGCGCAGCAGCCCGCCGCCGACCATCTCGGAGACGCCATCGTAGGCGCCGAGGCTGCGTGGATTGAGGCTGATATTGGTGATCGACATGGCGAACAGTACGCCGGTGAGCAGCTGGGTCACCGCGAGCAGGGTCCAGGCCAGCGGCGACACGAACAGGCGCGCCATTTCATGGCGGGCGATGGCGAGCATCGCGCTCATGCCGCGCGCCCGGCTGTCGGCGGCTCGCCGGCGGCGTCCGGCGCGCGGCTGGTGAGCGCGGCGAAGCGCTCTTCCAGATCGGGCGGGCGTCGGGTGAGTTCGACCAGCTGCCAGTCGTTGCGTGCCGCGGTTTCGGCCAGCTGTACGCGGATGTCGCGGCCGGCTTCGACCGTGAGTCGCCAGCGCCCGGCGCTCAGCGCATGCGCGGCGACCACGCCGTCGAGGGCCGCGAGCGCGGCGGTTTCCGGCCCCGAGGCCAGTTCGATTTCGAGTACGTCGGCCTGTGCCGCGGTACCGCCCAGCGGCTCATCGAACACGACCCGGCCCTGGTGGATGATCATCACCCGGTTCGCCACCGCCTGAATCTCCGAGAGTATGTGGCTGGAGATGATCACGCTGTGCGCGCTCGCCAGGCGGGTGATCAGTTCACGCACGCCGCGCAGCTGGTTGGGGTCGAGCCCCGCGGTCGGCTCGTCGAGGATGAGAACTTCGGGCCGATGCACGATCGCCTGGGCGATGCCGACGCGCTGTTGATAGCCCTTGGACAGGCTGCCGATCAGGCGCCGGCCGGTATCCGCCAGGCCGCAGTCCTGCTTTGCCGCGGCGATCGCCGCGCGCCGCTCGCGCCGGGCGATACCATGCAGCCGCGCACAAAAGCCCAGATATTCATCGACCGTGAGTTCCGCATAGAGCGGCGGGCGTTCCGGCAGATAGCCCAGACGGCGCTTGGCCTGCTGCGGGTGTCGGCCCATGTCCTGGCCGGCGATGACCACGTGTCCCGCGCCGGGCGCGAGGGTGCCGGCCAGCATGCGCAGCGTGGTGCTCTTGCCGGCGCCGTTGGGGCCGAGCACGCCGAGCACTTCGCCCGCGGCCAGCGTCACGTTCACGTTATCCACGGCGCGCCGGCCCGCATAATCGCGGACCAGACCTTGCGCCGATAGCTTGAAATCGCTTTCCATGGTTGCCTACTACATCCGCACGGTCGTCGCAGACGCCACGACCGGCCCGCATCATCGGCCTATATCCCCATGACCGTAAAGCAGTACGAAGGTTCGGCATTCGCAAATGGCGCCAGCACCGGCCCCGGTGAACTGGGTATCGACACCGGCGGCACCTTCACCGACGTCATTGCGCGCGTCGACGGTGAGCTGTCGGTGCACAAGATCGCCTCCACCCCGGCTGCGCCCGAGCGCGCGGTTATCGAAGGCGTGCGCCATTTCGCCGCCGACGCCGGGCCCGATTGGCGCATCGTCCACGGTTCGACCGTGGCCACCAACGCGCTGCTGGAAAACAAGCTCGCGGTCACTGGCTATATCGCCAATACCGGCTTCGCCGACCTGCTCACCATCGGTCGCCAGGCCCGGGGCGAGCTATACGCGCTCGAGCCCGCGCATTCGCCGGTGCCGGTCGCGCCCGAGCGCTGTTTCGAGATCGAGGCGCGGCTGGCGGCCGATGGCAGCGAGCTGGTGCCGATCGATCCGGCCATGCTCGACGATCTGGTCGCGCGGGTACGCGAATCCGGCGTCGAGGCGGTGGCCATCAATCTGCTGTTCGCGTTCCTGGATGCGGGCCCGGAAGAGGCGGTCGAGCACGCGCTGCGCGCGGACAATGCCGATCTCACGATCGCGCGCGGCAGCCGCGTGCTGCCCGAATACGGCGAGTACGAACGCGGTATCGCGACCTGGCTCAACGCCGCGCTCGGCCCGGCGGTGGGCGGCTACCTCAAGCGTCTCGAGGATGCGCTGGACAGCGTGGCCATCATGCACGGCGCTGCCGGCACGGTCGGCATCGATCAGGCCGCCGACAACGCCGTCAATCTGCTGCTGTCCGGACCGGCCGGCGGGCTGCTCGGCGCGCGCTTCGTGGCCCGCTCCGCGGGGCTCGATCGCGTGCTTACTCTCGATATGGGCGGCACCAGCACCGACGTGGCGCTGGTGGGCCAGGAACTGGCGCTCACCAGCAAGACCCGGATCGCCGGCTACCCGATCGCCGTGCCCATGGTCGACATGCACACCATCGGTGCCGGCGGTGGCTCGATCGCCTGGGTCGACGCCGGCGGCCTGTTGCAGGTGGGGCCGGCCTCGGCGGGCGCCGACCCCGGCCCTGCCTGCTACGGCAAGGGCGGTGAGCAGCCTACGGTCACCGATGCCCATGTGGTGCTCGGCCGCCTGCCCGCATCGACACAGCTGGGCGGTCATATGGGCCTGGATGTGGAGGCAGCGCGCCGGGCTCTGGGGGGGCTGGCCGATACCATGGGGCTGTCGGTCGAGGATGCCGCCGCCGGCGTCCTGCGGGTGGCCGACGAGGCCATGACCGCCGCCCTGCGGGTCATTTCCGTGGCCCGCGGTGAAGCGGTCGACGACGATAGCCTGCTGTGCTTCGGTGGTGCCGGGCCGCTGCATGCCTGTGCCCTGGCCGAAGGCATGGGCATGCGGCGCGTGCTCATCCCTGTTTTCGCCGGCGTGTTGTCGGCACTCGGCATGCTGGTGGCCCAGCGCTCGCGCGAGCGCTCGGTCAGCGTTCTAGAGCCGCTGGCCGATGTCGCGGCCGAGGATGCCGAGGGCTGGCTGGCGCCGCTGCGACAGGCGGCCACCGAGCAGCTGGCCCAAGAGGGCGTGGCAACGGACGCGATCTCGGAAAAAATCAGCGCCGATCTGCGCTACGCCGGTCAGAGCGCATCGCTGAATCTGGACTGGCAGGCGCCCGAGGCGCTGATTGCCGCGTTTCACGCGGCCCACGAGGCGCGCTACGGCCACCGCTTCGATCTGCCGGTGGAGCTGGTCAATCTGCGCCTGCATCTGGCCGGTCCGGAGCCGGATATCGCCTTGCCGCAGCTCGATCCCGCCGATGCCGCGCCTCGGGCGGCAGAGACCACGCCGGTTCACGGCTTCGAAGCCGATGTGCCCATCTACGAGCGCGAAGCATTGCGAGCCGGTCAGCGTTTTTCCGGGCCGGCGATCCTGCGCGAGGCCGTGACCACGACCTGGCTGGCCGACGGCTGGTCGGCCGAAGTCGACGGCCACGGCAATCTGCTGCTGGCTCGCGAGTGAAGTGCCTGCGCCAGGTGCCGCGCTGTGGCCGCTATTCGTGGTCGGGATTCCGGACACAAAAAAGCCGGCGCGCAGCCGGCTTTTCTGGGTAACGGCGTCGAATGACGCGGTTATTTGATCTTGGCTTCCTTGAAGACCACGTGCTTGCGGGCCTTGGGATCGTATTTCTTCATCTCGAGCTTGTCGGGCGTGTTCCGCTTGTTCTTATACGTGGTGTAGAAGAACCCGGTGTCCGCGGTCGAGACCATGCGTACTTTTTCGCGCATTATGCTTTACCTTTGCTCGTGCGGATCTTGGCGAGCACCGTATCGATGCCTTGGCGATCGATGATGCGCATGCCTTTGGCGGAAACGCGCAGGCGCACGTAGCGCTTCTCGGTTTCCACCCAGAAACGGTGCCAGTGAAGATTGGGAATGAAACGACGACGCGTCTTGTTGTGCGCGTGCGAAACATTGTTACCGGTGATCGGCCGCTTGCCGGTCACTTGACAGATTTGGGACATGACTAACCTCTTGGATCGCGCGCAGCGCGTCAGCGAGCCGCGTATTTAACCATTAATTCGACGGCCGTACAACCGCCGTGTTGCAAATTTCTGCAGGGTCGTCACGCGTCGGCATTGTTTCGTCGATGCAGACGAAAACACCCCGCCTGAGCGGGGTGCCGGGACCGCGGCCGCGCACCTGCGCGACCGCGTGAACAACGTCTCGTCTGCGCAATCAGAACGTATAACGCGCGCCGACACGGATTTCGTTGTCGAAATCCAGATTCTGGTTGCCGATGTCGTAGTCGGTCTTCATGTACTCGGCGGACAGGGCCACGTTGTCGGTGAGATAGCCCAGCGTGCGCACGCCGTAGCGCCAGCCGTCCGGCGAGCCGTAGCTGACGCCGTCGCCGGAGACGCTGCCGTAGTCGACATAGCCGACGTGCGGATTGATCTCGACGCTCGGGTCGACCATCCAGCGCAGGCCGGTGTCCACGCCGAAGCCGGTTCCGGTGGCGTCGTCGCTGCCGCGCACGTTGCGCAGGCCCAGGCGCTCGTAGGACACGGTGCCGTAGTAGCCCACGCCGGTGCCGTCGGCGCCGCCATAGTCGTAGAAGTCATTGAGGCCGACGCCGATGCTGCCGCGATTGACGTCGGTGCCGCTGTTGTCGATATCCAGACGATCGTAGCGACCGTTGACGAATACGTGATCTGTGATCGCGGCCGAGCCTTCGAGGCCGAAGCCGTCGTAATCGTTCTTGGTGCCGTCGACCGAACCGTTCGGAATGTAGTCGCCTTGCAGGTAGGTGTAGCCGGGCGCGCCGGTCGGGTCGTTGGGCGCGGCGAGCGCGGCAAAGGGCAGCAGGCTGGCGCTGATGAGAATCGCGGCTTTGTTCATGGGTCTCTCCAAACTCTGGCCGGGAAGGGGAATCCGGCGTCGGCGAGACTCTATTCAGTCGCCATAAAAATGTCAATAAAACGTTAAACTATCGTTACGATAGATAGAAGATTGCATATTACAACATACCGCGCTCGGCGAACGAAAGCTGTTGATTCTGCGTAATAATCAGATGGTCTAGCACGCGGATATCGACCAGTCCGAGGGCGTCGACGAGGCGTCGGGTGATATCGCGATCGGCTGCGCTGGGTTCGGCCACACCGGACGGGTGGTTGTGCGCGAGGATCACGGCGGCGGCGTTGTGCGCCAGCGCGGTCTTGACGACCTCGCGCGGGTAGACGGCGGCACCGTCGATGGTGCCGCGAAACATCTCCTCGAAGGCGATCACGCGATTGCGGGTATCCAGGAAGATGCAGGCGAACACCTCGTGCGGGACGTGACCCAGGCGCAGCGTCAGGTAGTCGCGGGTGGCCTGCGGGTCGCCCAGCACGTCGCTGCGCTCGACTTCCTCGGCGCTATATCGGCGTGCCATCTCCAGCACCGCCTGCAACTGCGCGAATTTGGCGGTGCCCAGGCCGTGAGTCTGACAGAAGGTACGGCGATCGGCGGCCAGCAGTGCCGCGAGGCTACCGTATTCGGCGAGCAGGGCACGGGCCATGTCGACCGCGCTCTGGCCGGCAACGCCCACGCGCAGGAAGATGGCGAGCAGTTCGGCATCGGACAGCGCCGTGGCGCCGCGCTCGAGCAGTTTTTCACGCGGGCGTTCGGATACCGGCCAGTCGGAAATGCGCATGGTTGCCTCGTTGTTATTGTTGTTCTTTCTGGCAGCCTGCCGGCTGGAAGCGCCAGCGTCCACGGCGCAGGTACAATAGCGGTATGCGAAATCTGGCCAATCGTCATATCGTGCTGGGCATCACCGGCAGCATCGCGGCCTACAAGGCGGCCATGCTCACCCGCCGGCTGGTCGAGGCCGGGGCCGAGGTGCAGGTGGTGATGACCGAATCGGCAAAACGCTTCATCACACCGATGACGCTGGCCGCGCTGTCCGGCCGCGCGGTGCGCGACAGCCTCTGGGACGAGGCCGCCGAGCTGAACATGGGGCATATCGAACTGGCCCGCTGGGCGGATCTGATCGTGATCGCGCCGGCCTCGGCGGACGCGCTCGCGCGTCTCGCCCAGGGCCGCGCCGACGACCTGCTGTCCACGCTGTGCCTGGCCAGCGAGGCCGACGTGCTGGTCGCGCCGGCGATGAACCACGTGATGTGGGCCAAGACGGCCACGCAGGCCAATGTCGCCACCCTGGCCGCGCGTGATATTACCTGTATAGGACCGGCCGAAGGCGAACTCGCCGAACGCGAATCCGGCGCCGGTCGCATGGTCGAGCCGGAGGCCATTCGCAACGCGGTCGTGGCGTATTTCAACGATACCCGCGACAGCGGCACGCTCGCCGGCCGGCATGTGGTGGTCACCGCCGGGCCGACGCGCGAGGCACTCGATCCGGTGCGTTTCATCACCAATCACTCCTCTGGCCGCATGGGCTATGCGCTGGCCGCAGCCTGTGCGGCCCAGGGCGCGCAGGTGACGCTGATCTCCGGGCCGACCGCGCTGGATCTGCCGGCCGACGTCGACCGCGTCGATGTGCAATCGGCTGCCGACATGCATGCCGCGGTGATGGCCGCCATCGACACGGCCGATGTGTTCATCGGTGCCGCGGCGGTCGCCGACTATCGGCCGGCGACCACCGCGGCCGACAAGATCAAGAAATCCGAGGGCGACACCCAGCTGGCGCTCACCCGGACCCGCGACATCATCGCCGACGTGGCGCGTGACCATCCGCAGGTGTTCACGCTCGGCTTCGCCGCCGAAACCACCGATATGGAAAACGCCGCCCGGGCCAAGCGCGAGCGCAAGGGCCTGGCGATGATCGCCGGCAACGTGGTCGGCCCGGAGCATGCGTTCGGGCGTGACGACAACGCGCTGTTCGTGGTCTGGGACGGCGGTGAACGCGAGCTGACCCAGGCGAGCAAGCGAGAGCTGGCCGACCAGCTCGTGGCGCTCATGGCCGACCGGTTCAGCCAGACGCGGGCCGGTGACCGCGTTGAAAATGGCTAGCCCTGGCGCGCGCAGGCCAAGCGAATGACGAATACCGAATGACGGTCTTGCTGGATGTGATGCCGTTTATACCGCGATCCTCGGACCGTTCGTTGCCCTGCTCGCGCTTCCTGCCGGGCGCTGGCGGGCCTGATTTTTCATTCAGTTCGGACCGCCCCGCGGCTCGGCACAAGCAAAGCATCCCATGCCCCAACTACAAGTGAAAATACTCGATCCGCGTCTCGGCCGGGACTTCGACATGCCCCAGCGCGGCACGCCCGGCTCGGCCGGGCTCGATCTGCGCGCCATGGTCGAGGCGCCAATCACGCTCAAGCCTGGCGACTGCGAATTGCTGCCCACGGGGTTGTCGGTATATATCGCCGATCCGGGCCTGGCCGGGCTGATCCTGCCGCGCTCGGGTCTGGGGCATAAACACGGCATCGTGCTGGGCAATCTGGTCGGGCTGATCGACTCTGACTATCAGGGCCCGCTCATGGTGTCGTGCTGGAACCGCGGCACGGCGGATTTCACCGTCGAGCCGGGCGAGCGCATCGCTCAGTTCGTGCTGGTGCCGGTGGTCGCCGCCGAGTTGGAAGTCGTCGAGACCTTCGAGGACAGCCATCGCGGCGCCGGCGGTTTCGGCTCGACCGGCACCGCCTGAGCCCACCGTGAGCACACTCGAGGAGCGTAAACGCATGTCGCTGGATTCCGAACAGGCCAAGCGCGTTGCCCGCGTGCTCGGCGAAGCGCTGCCCTATATCCGTCGTTTCGCCGGCAAGACCGTGGTCATCAAGTACGGCGGCAACGCCATGACCGATCCGGCGCTCAAGTCCGGTTTCGCCCGCGATATCGCGCTGATGAAGCTGGTCGGCTTCAATCCGGTGGTGGTACACGGCGGCGGCCCGCAGATCGGCAAGCTGCTCGAGCGCGTCGGCAAGCAGACCCGGTTCATCAAGGGCATGCGGGTGACCGACGAGGAGACCATGGACGTGGTCGAGATGGTGCTCGGCGGCCTGGTCAACAAGGACATCGTCAATCTGATCAATCAGCACGGCGGCCGCGCGGTGGGCCTGACCGGCAAGGACGGCGGCCTGATTCATGCCCGCAAGCTCAATCTCGTGGACGATGACACGGATCTGGGTTTTGTCGGCGAGGTGTCGCATATCGACCCGCGCATCGTGAAGCGCCTCGAGGCCGATGACTTCATCCCGGTGATCGCGCCGATTGGCGTGGGCGCGGACGGGCGCAGCTACAACATCAACGCCGACCTGGTCGCCGGCAAGATGGCCGCGGTGCTCGAGGCCGAAAAGCTCATGCTGCTGACCAACACGCCGGGCGTGCTCGACGCCGACGGCCATCTGCTCACCGGACTGGTGCCCGAGCAGGTCCAGCAGCTCATCGACGAGGGCGTCATCCACGGCGGCATGCTGCCCAAGATCGCCTGTGCGCTGGATGCGGTCGCCTCCGGCGTGAAAGCCGCGCATATCGTCGACGGTCGGGTCGAGAACGCGGTGCTGCTGGAACTGTTCACGGACGCCGGCGTGGGCACGCTCATCCGCAGTCAGGGCAGCGAACCGCCGGCGGCGAACGATCCCACGCCGGCCTAGGTAGCGCGTCTGGCGCCGGCCCGGTTCCGGCGCCGATGGCCTGACTGGCCGTCACGGCGACCGCTGAATGGCGGGATCGATCCCCTCGAACACGGTCGTGCCGGGCGCATCGGCCGACTGGCGCGGCCTGTGTTTTGACTGCGGCTGTCCGCGAGCGACGGCGCAATGCCGTGATCGGCCGAGGCTTTTTCTGCTGTTCGATAGATCGCTGCGCTGACAGTGCATGCGGCGATATACAGCGCACGGCACTTGCACTACGGTGCGAGAAGGACGCGGCCGCACCGCGGCAGTGCTTTTTTGGGGTGGCTAGCAAATCGAGTTGCCTGTGTATGCGGCTGGATTGCCTGCGACCGGCCGACGTCCCGGCAAGAACCATAAATAGAACAGAGGAGGTGAGGCCGTGTCAGCAGCCGTGCAGCAAGCCGAGAATGACGCTCACGCCGATTTCGCCGTGCCCCTGGACAGTCTGCTCGCGGATGCCGCGAATGGTTCTCTCGGGCGCTTTCTGCCGGGTACGGAGGGCCTTTTGCTTGGCGCCGCGCTGGCCCGGCAGCCGCGTACCGTGGCCCGGCGCCTGAGCGGGCTGGCCGCCGACCTGGGCCGAATTGCCGTGGGCATGTCGGAGATCGAACCCTCGCGTCGCGACAAGCGTTTCAAGGACCCGGCCTGGAGCGGCAACCCGTTCTTCCGGCGCTGCATGCAGGGTTATCTGGCGAGCGCCGGTACGCTGCAGCAGCTGTTCGACGATGTCGATCTCGACCAGCAGTCCGAGCGCCGGCTGCAGCTGGTGCTGGACAACATCATCGGCGCGGCGGCGCCGTCCAATGTGCTCTGGCTCAATCCGAGCGCGCTCAAGGCAATCATCGATACCGGCGGTACCAGCGTGCTGCACGGCGCGCGCAATTTCTGCCGGGACATGGCGCGCGCGCCGCGGGTGCCGGCGATGGTGGACGCAAGCAAGTTTGCGGTCGGCGAATCGCTGGCGACCACGCCCGGCGAGGTGGTGCTGCGCACGCCGGAATTCGAACTGATTCAGTATCGGCCGACCACGGCCGAGGTGCGCAAGGTGCCGCTGCTGATGGTGCCGCCGATGATCAACAAGTTCTATATTCTGGATGTCGCCGCAGGCCGCAGCATGGTCGAGTATCTGGTGGCGCAGGGCCAGCAGGTGTTCATGATCTCCTGGCGCAACCCGACCGCCAGGCACGCCGGCTGGGGCATGGATACCTATATCAATGCCGTGCTCGAGGCGATGGCGGTCACGCGCCAGATCTGCCGGGTCGACAGTACGATCGTGCACGGCACCTGTGCCGGCGGCATCATTTCGGCGATGACCGCGGCCTATCTGGCCCGCATGGAACGCGCCGATGAACTCGAGGCACTGGTGCTGGGCGTCACGCTGCTCGACCAGGCCGATGGCGGCACCACCGGCGCGCTCATGGATCGTGCGCGGGCCGACGCGGCCATCGCGGTGTCGTCCGCGATCGGCTATCTCGACGGCCGCAACCTGGCCGAGGTGTTCGCTTGGCTGCGGCCGACCGATCTGGTGTGGTCGTTCTGGGTCAACAACTATCTGCTGGGCAAGGCGCCGCCGGCCTTCGACGTGCTGTACTGGAATTCCGACACCACCCGCATGCCGGCCCGCCTGCACCACGATTTTCTCGATCTGGCGGTCAACAACAGCCTGGTCACTGCCGATCAGGCGACGGCGCTGGGCGAGCCGATCGACCTGGCCGAGGTCACCCAGGACGCCTATCTCATCGGTGGTGAAACCGATCACATCACGCCTTGGCAGAGCTGTTATCGCACCACCGGCCTGCTCGGCGGCAAGAGCCGTTTCGTGCTCTCCACGGGCGGGCATATCGCCGCCCAGGTGCTGCCGCCGGACAATGCCAAGGCCAGCTTTCGCAGTATCGAAGACAATCCGAGCGAGCCGGAGGATTTCGCCGCCCAGGCCGACGATCACGAAGGCAGCTGGTGGATCGACTATGCCGCTTGGCTGGGGGCGCGCAGTGGGGAAACCAAGAACGCCCCGAAGACGCTGGGGCGCGGACGTTTCAAGCCGCTGGGTGCAGCCCCCGGCACCTATGTGCTCGACAAATGACGACGGCGGTCGAGCCTATCCCTGCCGGGACTGAATCGTCCGGACAGCTGCGCGAGCTGGTCGTGCGCGGCGCGCGGGTGCGCCTGTCGGTGCAGGGCGAGGGCGAACCACTGCTGCTGATCATGGGCATCGGCGCCAGTCTCGACATGTGGGCGCCGTTCGAACAGGCGATGGTGGCACGCGGCTATCAGGTGATCGCCTTCGATCTGCCCGGCGCCGGCGCTTCCAAGCCATTATTCCCACCGCGCCGCATGCGCGGGCTGGCGCGTATCGCGGTCGGCGTGCTCGATGCGCTGGAGATCGACCAGGCCAACGTGCTTGGCGTGTCCTTCGGCGGCGCGGTGGCCCAGGAAGTGGGACACATCGCACCGGAACGCGTGCGTCGTCTGATCCTGGCCGCGACCGCGCCCGGTATCGGCGGGCTGCCCGGCGATCCGCGCGCGCTCATGCACATGCTCACGCCGCTGCGTTACTGGTCGCCGAACTATGCCCGGCGTATCGCCGGCACGCTGTATGGCGGGCGGGCGCGCAATGCGCCGGACGAGCAGGCCAACGTCGGGCTGCGCTTCATGCGGCCGCCGTCGCTGTATGGCTATCTGACCCAGATGTACGCCATCTCGGGCTGGTCGAGCCTGCTCTGGCTGCACCGACTGCGGCCGAAGACGCTGGTGCTGGCCGGCAACGACGATCCCATCATCCCGCTGTTCAACGGCAAACTGCTGGCGACCGTCGCGCCCAACGCGACCCTGCGCGTGATCGACGGCGGCGGTCATCTGTTTCTGCTCGATCAGACCGAGGAAGTGGCCGAGATCGTGAATCTGTTCATCGATCACAGCTGATTGTCGCGGCCGTTGTTGTCTATGCGGCGCCGGGTGCCGGGGCCACGCCGTATTCGGCCTGGTAGGCGCTTATCGCGCGGCGGATGTCGGCGTCGAAATCGCGGCGTTCGGCATAGCCGAGCACGTCTGCAAGCGTCGCCACGGCGATCGTGGGAATGCCTTCGTCCTCGCCCAGTGCCTGGATCGGGGAGCGCTGGTCGGCGCCGCGTTCCTGGCGATCGAGTGCGACCAGCAGGCCGGCGACTTCGCTGCCGTTGGCGCGGATCAGGTCGATGGCTTCGCGTACCGCGGTGCCGGCGGTGATCACGTCGTCGACGATCACCACCCGCCTGCCCAGCGGCGCGCCCACGAGCACGCCGCCTTCGCCGTGGTCCTTGGCTTCCTTGCGGTTGTAGGTGAACGCGACATCGCGCCCGCGCGCCGCCAGCGCACAGGACAGGGTCGCGACCAGCGGGATGCCCTTGTAGGCAGGGCCGAAGAGGCTGTCGTATTCAATGTCGGCGTCTTCGAGTGCGGCGGCGTAGCCGTCGGCCAGGCGGGCCATGCCGGCGCCGCTGGCGATCGAACCCAGATTGAAGAAATAGGGGCTCACCCGGCCCGACTTGAGGGTGAACTCACCGAAACGCAGGGCGTCGTATTCCATGGCGAGATCGAGAAAATCCAGGCTGTGGGCATGCATGCGGTCGATGTCCTGAGTAGCGTGAGCACGAGCGGCGATGCACGTATGATAAGCGCCTTGTTTTGCACCGACCAAGACACGCGGGTTATTCGATGCGGGTAATGTCCTTCAACGCCAACGGTATTCGCGCGGCTCAGCGCAAGGGTTTCTTCGAATGGATGGTGACGCAGAACCCGGACGTGGTCTGTATCCAGGAGCTCAAGGCCCAACAGCACCAGCTCGAAGGCGTGGAGGCATTCTGGCCCGAGGGCTATCACTGCTTCTATGAGGAAGCGACCAACCGCAAGGGCTATTCCGGGGTCGCGATCTATTCCAAGCGCGAGCCGGACGAGATCATCCGCGGCATGGGCCACGAGGAGTTCGACGGCGAGGGCCGTTATATCGAGGCGCGCTTTGCCATGCCTGATGGCGACCTGAATATCGCCAGCCTGTATGCGCCGTCTGGTTCGTCGGGCGATCACCGCCAGGACTCCAAGGAGCGCTATCTCGAGTTCTTCCCGGCGCTGCTGAGCGCACGCGCGGCCGCGCCCGGCAACTACCTGGTCTGCGGCGACTGGAATATCGCCCACAAGGAAATCGACCTCAAGAACTGGAAGAACAACAAGAAGAACTCGGGCTTTCTGCCGCACGAGCGTGAGTGGATGGATCGGCTGTTCGGCGAGATGGGTCTGGTCGATGTGTTTCGCGAGATCAATCCGAACGAGGATCAGTTCACCTGGTGGTCGAGCCGCGGCCGCGCCTGGGACAACAACGTGGGATGGCGTATCGACTATCACGTCGCCACGCCGGCTCTGGCCGCCAAGGCAACGGCCGAGTCGGTCTATCGCGCCGAGCGCCTGTCGGACCATGCCCCGCTGACGATCGATTATGACGTCGAATTCTGAGCAAGCCGGCATGACCGACGCCGGCAAACGCGACTGGCGCGCCGCACTCAAGATCTACGGCCAGCCGCGCGTCATCGGCATGGCGTTTCTGGGTTTCTCTTCCGGGCTGCCGTTCCTGCTGGTGTTCTCGACGCTGTCGGCGTGGCTGGCGCAGGAAGGCGTGTCCAAGACCACGATCGGGTTCTTCTCCTGGATCGGGATGATGTACTCGATCAAGTTCTTCTGGGCGCCGGTGGTCGACCGCCTGCCGCTGCCGATTCTCGGGCGCCTGCTCGGACGACGGCGGGCCTGGATGCTGCTTGCGCAATGCGGCCTGATGACCGGCCTGGTGTTCATGGCGCTGACCGACCCGACCACCGATCTCGCCCGCATCGCCTGGTTCGGCCTGCTGGTGGCGTTCTCGTCGGCCACCCAGGACGTGGCCATCGATGCCTGGCGTATCGAGGCGGTGGCCGACAGCGTGCAGGGGGCGATGGCCGCGACCTATCAGGCCGGATATCGCATCGCGTTGCTGACCGCGGGCGCCGGCGCGTTCTTCATTGCCGCCGGCACGAGCTGGCCGACCACCTATCTGGTGATGGCAGCCCTCGTGGGCGTGGGCATGGTGACGGTGCTGTGCGTGGCCGAGCCGGATGCCTCGCGCACCGCCGGCACGCGCGTGCAGGAGCCCTGGGTGGACGAACATCTGGCCCGATACGATTTCTCGCCCGCATGGCTGCACGGCGCTTACGGCTGGGTGCTGGCCGCGGTGGTCTGCCCGCTGGTGGATTTCTTTTCCCGCTACGGCAAGCAGGCGCTGCTGATTCTGTTGTTCGTGAGCCTGTTCCGGGTCACCGATATCACCCTCGGCGTAATGGCCAATCCGTTCTATCTCGATATGCACTACACGCTGGCCGAGATCGCCAGCGTATCCAAGATCTTCGGCGTGTTGATGACGCTGGGCGGGGCCGCGCTGGGCGGTGTGTTGATCGTGCGCTACGGCATTCTGCGGCCGTTGCTTGCGAGCGCGATTCTTGCCGCCGCCACCAATCTCGCCTTCGCGTGGCTCGCGACGCGCCAGGATCCGGGCATGGCGTCGCTGGCGATTACCGTATCGGCCGACAACCTCTCCGGCGGCATGGCCGGCTCGGCGTTCATCGCCTATTTATCCAGTCTGACCAATACGGCCTATACAGCCACGCAATACGCGCTGTTCTCGTCGCTGATGACCCTGCCGGGCAAGTTCCTGGGTGGTTTTTCCGGCTGGATGGTCGATCACTACGGGTATGTCTGGTTTTTCGGCTATACCGCGGTGGCCGGTGTGCCGGCGATTCTGCTGGTGATCTGGCTGATCCGTTTTCATGCACGCATGACCACGGCTGAAGACGAGGCCGAGCCCGACGGTCAAC
Organism: Salinisphaera aquimarina; assembly: GCF_042643355.1. Taxonomy (NCBI): domain Bacteria; kingdom Pseudomonadati; phylum Pseudomonadota; class Gammaproteobacteria; order Salinisphaerales; family Salinisphaeraceae; genus Salinisphaera; species Salinisphaera aquimarina. The sequence goes on along the minus strand of NZ_JBHRSS010000009.1, from coordinate 150,692 downwards.
GACACGCATCAAGCTAAAGGGTAGAAAGACATGATTCCACAGACTCCGCAGATCCGCGCCCTGGCCGCTGCCGTGGCCTGCCTGCTGCCGCTGGCGAGCTGGGCGGCCGACCAGGCCGATGCCCGCGTCGACGCGATGGCGCTCTACAACCAGGGCGCGGCCGTGGTGCAGGATGCGCGCGAGATCGACCTGGCCGCCGGCGATCAGCAGATCGCCTGGCCGGTGCGTGGGCGGCTGCGCCCGGATACGCTCTGGCTCGACGCTGAAGGCGTCGAACTCACCGGTTTCGGCGCGACCGTCAACGGCAACAGCGAGGCCGACCCGCTGGCTGCGCGTATCGGCCAGCCGGTGACGCTGGTGCGCGACGGCGCGATCGGCAACGTTGATCACCGCGAACGCAGTGCCACGCTGGTTTCGCTGGTCGGCGACGCGATCTATGTGCGCGTCAACGGGCATATCGAACGGCTTACCCCGGCCTCGCCGTGGCAGATCAGCTGGCCGGCGGCCGGCGACGACGGTGACGATACGCCCGCCGACGGCGGCCTGAGCCTGAACGTCGACGCCGACAAGGCCGGCAGGCAACGCCTGACCGCGACTTACCAGATCGACGGCCCGCGCTGGCAGGCCAGCTATACCGGGCGCTTCGATCCCGAGACCGGCAAGCTCTCCCTGCAGAGCATGGCGGTGATCGACAACAGCGGCGGTGCCGCGTTGTCCGCGGACAGCGCCTGGCTGGTGGCCGGCGATGTGGCGCGCGCCAACAACAACATGCCGCGGCCGATGATGATGGCGCGCAGCGAAGCGAAGATGAGCGACAGCGCGCCGCAGGCAGCCGGCGACACCTATCGATACGCGCTCGACGGGCCGCTCGACGTACCGGCCGGCGGCGTTCGCGCGGTGTCGATGATGGACTCGGTGGCGTTTCAGGCGACGCGCAGTTATCGCTTCCAGAACAGCTGGTACGAACGGCCCGACGGCAAGACGCGCAGCCACGCCGAGGTGCGGCTGGCGTTCGACAACAGCAGCGACCGGCCGCTGCCGGCGGGCGCGGTACGAGTCTACGACGGCGCCGGAAAGGCGCGTCTGATGGGCGAGGATACGATCGGCGACACGCCCACGAAGGCGCCGGTCATGCTCACGCTCGGGCGCTCTTTCGATGTCACCAGCACGCGCCAGATCGTCTCGGAGGACGCCGGCGACAACGGTCAGCGCGAGCGCACCGTCAAGCTCGAGCTATACAACGCCGGCGAGCGCGACGCCGCCATCGATATCAGCGAGCAGTTGCCCGAGGGCGCGAAGATCGTGTCCGCCTCGATCACACCGCAGGCCGATGGTGCCGCCAACACCGGCGAGTGGGCGGTCAAGCTCGGTGCCGGCGGGCAGCGCCAGCTGATCTACACCGTGCGCTGGCCCGCCAACGGCTGATCGATCACGCGGGCGTCGGGCTCAGTGGTCGCGTTTGACGATCTCGGCGGCGATTTCGCGCAACGGCGCGGCCTGATCGCCGAAGATCGACACCGCGTCCATCGCTTCGGCATACAGCCGCTCGGACAGCGCCTTGGCTTCGGCGAGGCCGAGCAGGGCCGGATAGGTGGCCTTGTGGTGGGCGATGTCGGCGCCCTGGGTCTTGCCGAGCTTCTCGGTGGAGGACTCTATATCGAGCACGTCGTCGCGGACCTGGAATGCCAGGCCGATACGGCGGGCGAACAGATCCAGCGCGGCGCGCTCGTCGACCGCCAGATCGGGCTGGCTGTCGGCCGCCATCATCACGCAGGCCCGAAGGAGCGCGCCGGTCTTCTGGTTATGCAGCCGCTCGAGCTGTTGGACGCCGATACGCTTGCCCTCGCTGTCCATATCCAGCGCCTGGCCGCCGACCATGCCGTGCGAGCCGCAGGCGTAGGCCAGGGTCGCCATGAGCGTGGCGCGGATCGCGGGGTCCGTGCCGATCGAGGCGTCCGTGGCGATGACTTCGAACGCCAGCGCCTGCAGCGCGTCGCCCGCGAGGATGGCAGTGGCTTCACCGAAGGCGATATGCGCGGTCGGCTGGCCGCGACGCAGGGCATCGTCGTCCATGGCCGGCAGATCGTCATGAATCAGCGAGTAGGCATGAATGAACTCGACCGCGCAGGCCGGCGCGTCGAGGCGCTCGGGCGCGATCCCGAGCACGTCGCCGGTCGCATAGACCAGACGCGGGCGAATACGCTTGCCGCCGCCGAGCACGCTGTAGCGCATGGTTTCATGCAGTCTGCCGGGCTGTTCACTGGCCGGCGGCAGCAATCTGTCGAGCACGTTTTCGATGCGTTGGCTATAATTGTGTATCAAGCAGGTATCCATTCGCTGTTCGATTCGAGCACCGGCCCCGCGGGCCATGCGCCGGGCGAAGGCGGGCTAGCTAGCCACTAAAGGCCGTCAGCGTCAACTCGCAGCCGTGTCGGAATCGTGACTCCTTTGCCGAGCCCATCGCGTAGAATTATCGATGTTACCTGCTGCCCATCGCCGACAGACAAGTAAAAGGAAAGTGCACGCCCATGTCCTATGTTCCCGTGCAGCCTGACGACAGCACCCGCGCTCGTCTATTTCAGGACGAGATACTGCCCAAGGTATCGCGTACGTTCGCATTGACCATTCCCGAACTGCCGGGCGTGCTGCGCGTGGCCATCGGCAACGCCTATCTATTGTGCCGTATCGCGGACACGATCGAGGATGACGCCGAGCTTGCGATCGCCGCCAAGGCGGACTGGCATGAACGCTTCAAGCGCGTGGTCGACGCGCGCACGGGCGGGGCCGAGTTCGGCGCCGGGCTGGCGCCGTTGCTGGCAGCGCGCACGCCCGCGGACGAACGCACGCTGGTGGCCAACACCGACCAGGTGATCGCGGTGACCGCGAGTCTCGGCGTGCGCCAGCAGGCGGCGATCGCGCGCTGTGTGCATATCATGTGCGACGGCATGCCGGCGTTCGAGCGTAACGCCGCCAGCGACGGCCTGCCCACGCTGGCGCATCTGGATCGCTACTGCTATTTCGTGGCCGGTGTGGTCGGCGAGATGCTGGCCGATATGTTCTGTGACTGCGACCCGGCAATCGACACCCGCAGCGACGAGTTGCAGCGGCTGGCCGTATCGTTCGGTCAGGGCCTGCAGATGACCAATATCCTCAAGGATATCTGGGACGATTTCGATCGTGGCGTGTGCTGGCTGCCGCGCGATGTGTTCGCCCGCCACGGTTTCGATCTGTCGCGCCTGGGCGAATCCCGTGCTGTCGGCGGCGATCCGGCGTTCGCCGCCGGCCTGTCGGAACTGATCGGCATCGCCCACGGGCATCTGCGCAACGCGCTCGAATTCACCCTCACCATTCCGGCCGAGCAGAAAGGCATCCGCCGTTTCTGCCTGTGGGCGATCGGTCTGGCCCTGCTCACGCTGCGCAAGATCCAGGCGAACCCTTATTTCACCGATGGCAACCAGGTGAAGGTCTCGCGGCGCTCGGTGCAGGCCACGGTGCTGACCACCAATCTGGCGCTCGGCGACGACGACCGTCTGCGCAAGCTGTTCCACATGACCGCGGCCGATCTGCCGGCGCTGACGCCCAAGCTGGCGCGCGACCCGGCCGCGCTGGTTCCGGCCGACCTCGATCCGGTCACGACCACTGTGGCGGCCGCTCGTCGTCCCGAGGGGCTGGAGCCGGCGATCGATCGTGCCTGCGAGCGTCTCTATGCCGATCAGAATGCGGACGGGCACTGGCGTTACGAATGCGAGGCCGACTGCACGATTCCGGCCGAATACATTCTGATGATGCATTTCGTCGACGATATCGAGCCGGGCATCCAGGGCCGTATCGCCAACCACCTGCGGGCATCGCAGGCCGCCCACGGCGGCTGGCCGCTCTACCACGGCGGCGATCTGGACGTGAGCGCCTCGGTAAAAGCCTATTACGCGCTCAAGCTGGCCGGCGATGACGTCGACGCGGCGCATATGGTGCATGCCCGCGAGGCGATTCTGGCGCGCGGCGGGGCGGCCAGCTCGAACGTGTTCACCCTGATCGCACTGGCCCAGTACGGACAGGTGCCGTGGCGGGCCGTGCCCTTCATTCCGGTCGAGGTGATGCTCATGCCGGAAGTCTCGCCCTTCCATCTGAGCAAGGTCTCGTACTGGTCGCGTACGGTGATGGTGCCGCTGTTCATTCTCTGCAGCATGCGCACCATGGCGAAGAATCCGCTCGGCGTGAACGTGCGGGAGCTGTTCACCGTCGCCCCCGAGCGCCAGCGTGATTTCATTCCGGCGCGCTCGTTCGTCCAGCGCGCGTTCAAGGAACTGGACCGGGTCGGGCGCACCGTCGAACCGCTGATTCCCAAGTTCGTGCGCCAGCAGGCCATGAACCGGGCCGAGCGCTGGATCATCAAGCGTCTCAACGGCACCGACGGCATCGGCGCCATCTTCCCGGCGATGGTCAATGTCTACGAAGCGCTCGGCGAACTCGGTTATGCCGCCGACCATCCCTATCGCGCGGACACGCGCCGCGCGATCGACGATCTCGTGTTCGAGCACGGCGACCGCGCCAACGTGCAGCCCTGTGTATCGCCGGTCTGGGACACCGGGCTGGCGAGCCTGGCGCTGCAGGAAGCCGCGAACGACGCCGATACGCCGCCCGTGCGCGCCGCACTCGACTGGCTGGCCGCGCGCCAGGTGCTGGATGCGCCGGGCGACTGGCGCGACCAGCATCCGGATCTGCCCGGCGGCGGCTGGCCGTTCCAGTACGCCAACGATTTCTATCCGGATCTGGACGACACGGCCGTGATCGCCTGGGCGATGCACAACACCGGCGATGGGGCGACCTACGGCCGCGCGATCACCCGTGCGGCCAACTGGCTGTGCGGCATGCAGTCCGCCAACGGCGGCATTGCGGCCTTCGATTCCGACAACAACCACGAATATCTCAACCAGATTCCATTCGCCGACCACGGCGCGCTGCTGGATCCGCCCACCGCTGATGTCACCGCGCGCGTGCTCACGCTGCTGGGGCAGATGGCCCGGCCCGAGGACATCGACGTGATCGAGCGCGGGCTGGCCTATCTCAAGCGCGAACAGGAGGCCGACGGGTCCTGGTTCGGCCGCTGGGGCACCAACTACATCTACGGCACCTGGTCGGTGCTGGTGGCACTCAACGCCCTGGGCGAGGACATGCGCCAGCCCTGGATTCAGCGCGCGGTGACCTTTCTCAAGGGCATGCAGCGCACCAATGGCAGCTGGGGCGAGGACAACGGCAACTACTGGAACCCGCCGCGCGGGCGCTCGGATGTGTCCACCAGTTTCCAGACCGCCTGGGCGATGCTCGGCCTGATGGCGGCCGGCGAACGCGATACTGCCGCGCTGGCCCGCGGTGCCGCCTGGCTGATCGAGCAGCAGGGCGACGACGGTGCCTGGCACGACCCGGACCATACCGCGCCGGGTTTTCCGCGTGTGTTCTATCTGAAATACCACGGCTATACCCGTTATTTTCCGCTCTGGGCGCTGGCGCGGTATCGCAATCTGCATCCGGCGTAGATGATCTTGATCGAGGGTCACGCCAGCGCCGTGCGCAGAACAGGGCGACCAACCGCCGGGGCAGGCTACTGATGTCGGTCGGCATCGTGGCGGCGCTGCCGGGCGAAGCCCGGTCGCTGGCGCGCCTGCGAGCCCGGGGCACGGCGGTGCTGGCAGACGGCGCACAGCTGCGCCTGTCCGGACTGGGCGCCGAGCGCGCCACCGCGGCGGCGCGGGCGCTGGTGGCCGAGGGCGTGGACAGGCTGATCAGCTGGGGCAGCGCGGCGGCGCTGGTGCCGGCACTGCATCCCGGCGATCTGTTGCTGCCGCGCGAGATCATTGCCAGCGACGGCCGGCGGCTGCACAGCGACGACGCCTGGCGTGAATCGCTCACCGATGCGCTGCCTGGCGGTCTGCGTATTCGCCACGGCGCGCTGGTGCAGGCCACGGGCGTGCTGGTCAACGTGGCGTCGAAGCAGGTTCTGCACGAGTGCAGCCACGCGGTTGCCGCGGATATGGAAAGCGCGGCGATCGCGGCGGTGGCCGCCGAGTTCGGCCTGCCGTTCATCGCGATTCGTGCGATCGCCGACGATTCCACCATGATCCTGCCACCGGCGGCGAATGCCGCGGTCGACGCCGACGGCGCGCTCAAGCCGTTGTCGATGCTGCGCGCGCTGGCCGGTCGACCGCGCACCATGCATGCGCAGCTGCGCGCGCTCAAGCAACTGGCGGTTGCGTTCAAGGCGGCCCAGAACACGCTCGGCGTGGTCGCGCTCGAATTCGTCGACACGCAGCGCGCGGCATGAGTCGAACCGTCAGTCGTCTGATCGGTGCCTGGGTAGCGCTGATGATGCGTCACGCCGTGGCCGTGATCGTGCTGGGCGTACTGCTGACCGCGGCTTGCGGCTGGTATGCGGCCACGCATCTGTCGATGAACACCGACAACGCCGACCTGATCAGCGCCGATGTCGACTGGCGCCAGACGTATATCGCGTATCAAAAGGCGTTTCCGGTCTATACCGACAGTCTGGTCGTGGTCGTCGACGGTGCGACGCCCGAGGTCGCCGCGAACGCGACCCGTCGCCTGGCCGAGCGCATGCGCGCCGACAGCGCGCGCTTCGCGTCGGTCTATGTGCCCGGCGGCGGGGATTTCTTTGCCCGCAACGGGCTGCTGTATCTGGATACCCCCGCGCTGCAGCAGCTCTCGGAGCGGCTCATCCGTATCCAGCCGTTTCTGGGCCGGCTGTCGGCGGATCCAACGCTGGTGACGTTCTTCGATCTGCTCGACCGGGCGATGGCGCCCGACGCGGCGGTGGACTTCGATCTCACCCCGGTGATGCGCGAGCTGGACGTCGCGTTCGCGGCCAGTCGCGACGGCGTGTTTCATCGGCTGTCCTGGCAGGCCTTGATGGGCGGGGCCAGGCAGCCGGGCGTGTCCAACCAGCGCTTCATCATTGCCGAACCGAAGCTGGATTACGGCCAGCTGTTGCCCGCGTCCCGATCGATGGCACGGGTGCGGGCGCTCGCGGCCGAACTGAAGCTGGACGCCGATCACGGCGTGCAGGTGCGCCAGACCGGGGAGGTCGCGCTCTCCGACGAAGAACTGGCCAGCGTGTCGAAAGGCGCGGCCTGGGGTGCGGCACTGGCGCTGCTGGCGGTGGGCATCATCCTGTATCTGGGGTTGCGCTCATGGCGGTTGATGGCGGCCGCGCTTGCCAGCCTTATCGCCGGGCTGATCGGCACGGCCGCGTTCGCCGCGCTCGCGGTGGGCACGCTCAATCTGATCTCGATCGCCTTCGCGGTGCTCTATATCGGCCTGGGTATCGACTACGCCATTCATCTGTGTCTGCGCTATCGCGAAGCGCTGGCCGAGGCCGACACGCCCGCGAATGCGCTGCGCCTGGCCGCCGGCGATGTCGGCCTGTCGCTGCTGCTGTGCGCGATCACCACGGCGGCGGGGTTCTTTGCGTTCATCCCGACCCCGTATTCGGGCGTGGCCGAACTGGGGCTGATTTCCGGCACCGGCATGTTCATCAGCCTGGCCGTGAGCCTGACCTTCCTGCCGGCACTGATCGCCGTGCTCGGCGGCGCCCGCGCCGCGCCGATCGTGCCGGGATCCGGTGCGCAGCGCTCGCGTCTTCCATATATCGGCGCGCGCTCGCGGCGCGTGATCTGGGTGGCGGCCGCGGTGATCGGCGTGGCCTGTGCGAGCGCGTTGCCGTTCATTCGGTTCGACAGCAATACGCTCAATCTCAAGGATCCGACCAGCGAGTCGGTGACCACGTATCGCGAACTGCTCGCCAAGAGTAACAATTCGCCGCTCACCCTGGTCACGCGTCGGCCGGACGCGGCCGGCGCGCAGCGCGTGGCCGGCGAACTCAGCGCGCTGCCCGAAGTCGAGCGCGCGCTGACCGTCGATGATTTCGTGCCCGCCGATCAGGACGCCAAGCTCGCAATCATCGGTGATCTGGCGTTGACGCTCGCGTTGTCACCGCCGGATATGAGCCGTACCGCTGCGCCGGCCGCCCAGCGCCGGGCGATCGTCGGTTTCGCCGACGCGCTGGATGCCTGGCTCGAGCGCGCCGATGACAGCGAAGCGGGCGTGGCCGGGCAGCGGCTTGCCGCGACCCTGCGGGACTGGCGCGGTGGGTTCGATGCAATGCCGGCGCCGCGCCAGGCGCAGGCGCTCGAATCGCTGCGGACGAGTCTGCTCGCCGGCTTCGGGCCGCAGATCGATACGTTGATGACATCGCTGCAGGCCAGCGCCTTCACCCGCGCCGATCTGCCGGCGTCCGTGCGCGAGCGCTGGATCGGCCGCGATGGGTCGTTCCGGGTGGAAGCGTTCGCGCGCGACGACCTCAACCGGCCCCGCGCGCTGCGCCGGTTCGTGGCCAGCGCGCGCTCGGTGGAACCGGATATCACCGGCGCGCCGGTGCTCGAGGTGGCCGCCGGCAAGACGGTGTCGCATGCCTTCGCCGCGGCGTTCTGCTACGCGGCGATCTTCATTGCCGTGCTGCTGATCGTACTGCTCAGAAGCCTGGCCGACACGCTGCGCGTGCTCGCGCCCCTGGCGCTGACCGGGTTGATTCTCTGCGCGGCGTCGGTGTGGCTGGGTATCGCCTTCAATTTCGCCAACGTCATCGCCTTGCCGCTGCTGCTGGGCGTGGGCGTCGATAGCGGCATCCATGTCGTGCATCGGTTGCGTGGCCATTCCCGCCGGCAGGGGCCGTTTCTGGCCACGAGCACGGCGCGCGCCGTGATTCTGTCGTCGCTGACCACGCTCGCGGGCTTTGGCAGCCTTGCGTTCTCGCATCACGCCGGCACCGCCAGCATGGGGAAATTACTGGCCCTCGGCATGGTTGCGATTCTGGTAACGACCCTTATTGTCGTTCCATCACTCGTTGGTAATGACAACGATCTCTAGGGAGCGGATCGCAATGAACCAGTCGTTCGACTCGAACAATCCGGTGCCGCGGCCGCAGGCACGCCCGCTCGACGCGCGTCTGGCACGACGTCTGGTGGAGCCGCTGGAGTCGACGCGCGCCACGCCCAATCACCTGACCACGCTGCGGCTGGTGCTCGGCCTGTCGGCGGCCGCGTTTCTGGCCCACGGTGGTCTGGCCTGGGCGAATCTGGGCGCGTTCGTGTTCGCGTTCTCCAACTTCGTCGATCATACCGACGGTGAGCTGGCGCGCCTGTCCGGTGCCTCCAGCCGCTTCGGCCACTGGTACGACCTGATCAGCGATGCGCTCATTCATACGCTGCTGTTCGCCGCCCTCGGCTACGGTCTGCGCGCCGGCGTGCTGGGCGACTGGGCGGTGCTGATGGGCGTAATCGCGGGCGCGGCCGTCGCCTTCATATTCTGGCTGCACATGCATATGGAGTCTGCGCTGGGCAAGGCCGACGCCAGCCTGCCCGCGGCGCGCTATTTCGAGATCGAGGACGTGCTCTATCTGTTTCCGCTGGTCACGCTGTTCCAGATTCGCACCCCGTTCCTGATCGCAGCGGTCATCGGCGCGCCGATCTTCGCGATCTGGCTGGGATGGTATTTCATGCAGTTGCGCAGGCGCGGCTAGTGCCCTTGCTTGTACATACCGCGGCCCGCCGCGCGGCTGTTGATGCGTTCCGTGGCGGCGGCATATCGCGTGTTCGCCGCGACTCGGCCCTGCCCCTTGCTGGACATGCCCACGCCGCGCGCAGAATAGGCCAGCAATCTTACGAGACAGGACACTAGCGATGCGCGCACTGGTTACCGGCGCCACCGGCTTCGTCGGCAGTTCGGTCGTACGCGCGGCGCTGCGCGACGGCTTCGAGGTGCGCGCGCTCGTGCGTGCCGATAGCGATACCAGCGCGCTCGCGGGCCTCGAGATCGAACACGCGCAGGGCACGCTGGGCGATCCGGCGGCCCTGGCGGCCGCGATGACAGGCTGCGATGCCGTCTTTCATGTGGCCGCCGATTATCGGCTGTGGGCGCGCCGGCCGGACGAGCTCTACGCCAATAACGTCGAGGGCACCCGCCACGTGCTGCAGGCGGCACGCGACGCCGGCGTCCAGCGCGTGGTGTACACCAGCAGCGTGGCCACCCTGGGCCTGCCCACGGATGGCGCGCCCGGCAACGAAGACACGCCGGTCGGGCTGGCCGACATGATCGGCCACTACAAGCGTTCCAAGTTTCTGGCCGAGGAGGTGGCACGCGAGTTCGCGGCCGACGGCGTCGATGTCGTCATCGTCAATCCATCGGCGCCGATCGGCCCGCGCGATCACAAGCCCACCCCGACCGGCCGCATGGTGCTGGACGCCGCCGCGGGGCGGATGCCCGCGTTCGTGGATACCGGTCTGAACGTCGCCCACGTCGATGACGTCGCCCGCGGTCACTTGCTGGCCTGGCATCACGGTGCCAGCGGCCGGCGCTACGTGCTCGGTGGTGAGGACCTGACGCTGGCAGGGATTCTGACGCTGATCGCCGAACTCACCGACCGGCCGCCGCCCAAGGTCAAGCTGCCGCACGGCCTGGTGCTGCCGGTGGCCCATGCCGCCGAGGCGTTCGCCAAACTCAGCGGCCGGACCCCGTTCGTGACCGTCGACGGTGTCAAGCTGGCGCGCAAGCGCATGTATTTCTCGCATGCGCGGGCCGACGCTGAACTGGGCTATCAATCACGCGATGCCCGCGATGCGCTGGCCGATGCCATCGCCTGGTATTTCGCGCATCGCTATCTGCCGCTGGGTCGCCACCCGTGATCCGGGCGTTTGCAGCCTTGTTGCTATGCGCGCCGCTGCTGGCGACGGCGGACACGGCCGCGCCCGACGCCATCGCGGGGTTCTGGCGCACCGAAGGCGGTGAAGCCATCGTCGAGATTCGCAACGCCGGCGCGCAGTATCGTGGCCGACTGGTCTGGCTGCGCCAGCCGCATTATCCCGAGGGTGATCCGCGTGGCATCGGCGGCCAGCCGGTGACCGATCGCCACAACCCGGACCCGGCCCGGCGCGACCGGCCGCTGATCGGCCTGCCGCTGCTCACCGGGCTGATCTACCACGTCGACGACCGGGGTAAGGCGCATTGGCGCAGCGGCCGGGTCTACGACACCGAGAACGGCAAGCACTACGACTGCAATGTCTGGCTCGCCGACGCCGATCATCTCAAGCTTCGCGGCTACCTGGGTATCGAGCTGCTGGGCCGCACGACGACCTGGGAGCGCGTGGACGAACCTGAAGGACTCGACCGGAAAGAGGTGGACTCATGAGCCGTACCACCCGGTTCAGCGCAGAGCTAGAAACCGTGCAATTCCCATCGATCGACGAGATTCCGAACCAGAGGAGCCTGTCATGAGTACCGCGACGCTCGAACCCGAAACACAGGGCCACGCCACCGCGCCCGACACGGTCTTCCTGTCACGGCTGGATACGCCCGGCCTCAAGCAGCGTTTCCAGGCCGACAACGAGTTCCTGTTTCTGGACACGTTTCTGCCGGCGCCGATCAGCGAGGCGTTCGCCGCGCGCATTCCCGAGCTCAAGGACGCCGTGCACCGCAACTTCATCCCGAAGCACAAGAAGGGCGGCAGCGTGAGCCGCTATACGCTGGATGAACTGGCGCCGGAAATTCCGGCGCTGTATCGCGACCCGACGTTCATTGCGTGGCTGGAAAAGCTCACCGGCGAGTCGCTGCAGGTCTGTCCGGACAGCGACCCGCACGCCTATGCGCTGTATTTCTATACCGAGCCGGGCGATCACATCGGCTGGCATTTCGATACCTCCTACTATGCCGGCAAGCGCTACACGCTGCTGCTGGGCGTGATCGACGACTCCAGCAGCCAGCTCGAGTTCGAGTTGTTCCGCAACGACGCCAGCCGCGACTCGGTCAAGGACGCCCGCAATCTGCGCCCGGGCGCGATGTGTTTCTTCAACGGCGACGAGGTCTGGCACCGGATCACCCCGCTGGGCGAGAACGAAACGCGGATCTCGCTGACCTTCGAATATGTCACCGATCCGCATATGAGCCGCTGGCGGCGCTTCGTGTCCAACATGAAGGACTCGATCGCGTATTTCGGCTTCAAGCAGGTGTTCACCCAGGCGCTGGGGCGCCGGTGAGCCGCAGATGACCGCAGCCGAGATTTCATGAAGCGCACCGCCATCATCATGGCGCTGCTCGGCGTCGCGCTGTTCACCGCGGTGCTGCTCTGGCAGGGCGCGGGCGATATCGCGAACGCGCTCGCGGCCGCCGGCTGGGGTCTGCTGCTGGTCGCGGCCTGGCATCTGCTGCCGCTGGTGATCGACAGCCATGCCTGGCGGCTGCTGTTCGCGCGCTCGCGGCCGAGCCTGGGGCGCATCGTATGGGCGCGCTGGATCGGCGAGTCGGTCAACGGCCTACTGCCGGTCGCCCAGGTGGGTGGCGACGTGGCTAAGGCACGCCTGCTGGTGCTGTGCGGGCATCGCGGTGCGCCGGTGGGCGCGAGCGTGGTCGTCGATACCACGCTGGCCGTGGCCACGCAGATGGTGTTCGCCCTGATTGGCGTGGCGATGCTGCTCGCACTGCTGGACCGGCCGGACCTGGCCTGGGGGCTGATCGCGGGCATCGCGGTGATGGCCGTGCTCGTGGGCGTGTTCTATCGACTGCAGCGCGGTGGTCTGTTCGGCGGTCTGGCCGGTCTGGTACAGAAACTCGGAGGCGGCGCGAAGACGCTGGATTTCGTTGGCGGTGCGCGCGCGCTGGATCAGGCCGTGGCCCATATCTATCGGCAGCCGGGCACTGTGGCACGGGCCGCGTTCTGGCGCCTGATCGGCTGGCTGGCGGGTGTCGGCGAGGTCTGGCTCGCGCTGTATTTTCTGGGCGCGCCGGTGAGCCTTGCCGATGCACTCATGCTGGAAGCACTGGGCCAGGCCGTGCGCGGCGCCGCGTTTGCGATTCCCGGCGCGCTGGGCGTGCAGGAAGGCGGCTATGTGCTGCTCGGGTCGCTGATCGGGCTGCCCGCGGACGTGTCGCTGGCGTTGTCACTGTCCAAGCGCGTGCGCGAACTGGCGTTCGGGGTTCCCGGGTTGATCGCCTGGCAAATCGCCGAAGGCCGGGCCCTGCGCCGGACGCCAAAACATTTTTCTGTTCAGGAGTAATCGATGCATGCAGTGCTACTGGCTGCCGGCGTGGGCCGACGGCTGATCGACATCACCGGCGGCGGCCCCAAGTGCCTGCTGCCCTTCGGCGGGGCGAGTCTGCTCGAACGCCATCTGCGTGCGCTGGCCGCCTGCGGTATTCATCGGCTGACTGTGGTCGTCGGCTGCGAAGCCATGCAGATCGAGCAGGCGCTGGCCGCGCTGGTGCCCGACTGCGCGCCGCAGATGACCGTCGACACGATTCAGAATCCGGATTTTCGTCTGGGCAGCGCAATCAGTGTCTGGACGGCGCGCGACGTGTTCACGGCAGGCGACGACGTGCTGCTCATGGATGCCGACGTGCTCTATGACCGGCGCATGCTCGCACGCCTGCTCGACAGCGCGCGCGAAAACGTCTTTCTCATGGATCGCAACGTCGATCCGGACGACGCCGAGCCGGTGAAGCTGTGCGCGCGCAATGACCGGCTGGTGGGCTTCGACAAGCAGCTGCCGGCCGATCTCGAGTACGACGTCATCGGTGAATCGGTGGGCTTCTTCCGGCTTACCTCCTACATGGGGCAGGCGTTGACGTCGGCCTGCCAGAGGCTGTCGCAGGCCGACGCCGATACGCCCTATGAACACGCGCTGCGCGACGTGCTGCTCGCCGATCCGGATGCCTTCGGCTACGAGGACATCACCGGGCTGCCCTGGATCGAGATCGATTATCCCGAGGACGTCGAGCGCGCGGTCGATGCCGTGCTGCCCGAACTGCAGGCCGTGGCATGAACGACGTCACCATGCCCGTGAGCCGCGCGCGTCGTTTGCGCGATCTGCTGGAATCGAATCAGCTGGAATTCATCATGGAGGCCCACAACGGGCTGTCCGCACGCATCATCGAAGAGGCCGGTTTTGCCGGCATCTGGGCCAGCGGGCTGGCCTTGTCGGCGGCGTTCGGCGTGCGTGATTCCAACGAGGCGAGCTGGACCCAGGTGCTGGAGGCGGTCGAGTTCATGGCCGACGCCACGACCGTGCCGATCCTGCTGGACGGCGATACCGGCTACGGCAACTTCAATAATCTGCGCCGGCTGGTCACCAAGCTGGAATCGCGCGGCGTGGCCGGCGTGTGCATCGAGGACAAGCTGTTTCCCAAGACCAACAGCTTCATCGACGGCGAACGCCAGGCGCTGGCCGATGTGGACGAGTTCTGCGGCAAGATCCGCGCCGGCAAGGACGCCCAGCGTGATCCGGATTTCTGCATCGTCGCCCGCGTGGAGGCGCTGATCGCCGGCTGGAGCGTGGAAGAGGCGCTGGAGCGCGCCAAGGCGTATCACGCCGCCGGGGCGGACGCGATTCTGATTCACGACAAGGCGCCGCGTTTCGACAACATCCAGCGTTTCGCCGACGCCTGGGACCAGCGCTGTCCGCTGGTGATCGTGCCCACCAAATATTATTCGACGCCCACCGATGTATTCCGCAGCGCCGGCATAAGTCTGGCGATCTGGGCCAACCACAGCATTCGCGCGTCGGTCACCGCGATGCAGCGCACTGCCCGCGAAGTGCATGACAACCAGAGTGTGGCCGGCATCGAGGATCGGATCGCGCCGGTGTCGGAGATCTTTCGCCTGCAGGGCGATGACGAACTGCGCGACGCCGAGCGCCGCTATACCGGCAGCGATGTGCCCATTCACGCGGTGGTGCTGGCGGCCGCGCGCGGCGCCGGGCTGGAGTCGGTGACCGAAGCACGGCCGAAGGCGATGCTCAAGATCGGCGGCAAACCGTTGCTGCGGCGTCTGGTGGATGTGTTCAAGCAGCAGGGTATCCACGACATCACCGCCGTGGCCGGCTATCGCGCCGACACCATCGACGTACCCGGCGTGCGCGTGGTCGAGAACCGCGACTATGAACACACCGGCGAACTGGCTTCGCTCGGCCATGCGAGGGATCACTTCAGCGAGGACAATATCGTGCTCTACGGTGATCTGGTCTTTCGCCGGCATGTCCTCACCGACCTGCTCGAAGCCAGCGGTGATATCGTCGTGGTCGTGGATTCGGATGCCGCCAACGATGGCGCCAGCGACGGCGATACCCTGCGCGACCCCGCCTGGTGCAGTGCGCCGGACGACCGTTCGCTGTTCGCGCAACGGGTCACGCTCACCCATGTGGGCGCGGATCACGCCCCCGATACGCGGCCCTGCGGACGCTGGATCGGTCTCATGCGCGCGCGCGGCGCGGGCCGGGCGCGGATCGCCGAGGCGATCGAGACGCTTCAGGTCGACGGCAGCTATGCGCGCGCCGGCATTCCGGAACTGCTCAATACCCTCATTGCGGCCGGCGCCCGCGTCGACGTCGTCTATATCACCGGTCACTGGCTGGATGTGAACGACCTCGACGATCTGCGTGCCGCCGGCGATTTTGCCCACGGAGATACGCCATGATTCAGGCTTCGGCCTTCATCGATCGCGCACGCAACCTCGGCTACGATTTCTATGCCGGAGTGCCGTGCTCGTTTCTTACGCCGTTCATCAACACCGTCATCGACGACGACCGGCTGACCTATATCTCTGCGGCCAACGAAGGCGACGCGGTGGCCATGGCGGCCGGGCAGGCACTGGCCGGCAAGCGTGCGGTCGCGATGATGCAGAACTCGGGGCTGGGCAACGCGGTTTCGCCGTTGACCTCGCTGACCTGGGTATTCCGGCTGCCGATCCTGCTGATCGTGACCTGGCGCGGCGCGCCCGAGGTCGACGACGAACCGCAGCATGAACTGATGGGGCGCATCACCACCGACATGCTCGACAGCATGGATATTCCCTGGGAAATCTTCCCCGACAAGGAATCCGAGCTGGACGCGGCACTTGCACGCGCCGAGGCGCACCAGAACGAGACCGGGCGTGCGTATGCGCTGGTGATGAAAAAAGACACGGTGGCGCCGGCGACGCTGTACAACCGCAAGCCGCCCAGCCAGAGTCGCGGCGCGATCACCTTCCGGCCGGCGCCGCACAAGGCGCGCAATGTGCCCGGCGTGACCCGCCGTAGCGCGCTCGCCCATCTGGTCGCGCATACCGGTATCGATAACAGCGTGATCATTGCCTCGACCGGCTACGCCGGGCGCGAACTGTATGCCGTGGCCGATCGGCCCAACCATCTCTATATGGTCGGCTCGATGGGCTGCGCGCCGTTGCTCGGGCTGGGGCTGGCACTGGCACGCCCGGACTTGCGGGTGGTGGTCGTCGATGGAGATGGCGCGGCGCTCATGCGCATGGGCGCGATGGCCACCCTGGCGGCGTACGGCCCGACCAATCTTGCGCATCTGCTGCTGGATAACGGCATGCACGAATCCACCGGTGGCCAGGCCACCGTTTCGGCCGGCCTGTCGTTCGCCTCGATCGCGGCCGGCTGCGGTTACCGCACCACTTATGAGGGCTTCGTGCTGCCGGTGATCGACCAGATGCTGGGCGGCAGCTCCCGCGGCCCGGCGTTCGCGCACCTGCATATCGACCCGGGCGTGGACAAGAACGGTCTGCCGCGGCCGCAGCACGGTCCCGACGAGGTGCGAGAGCGGTTCATGCGGCATATAGGAGCGACCTCGTGATTCTGCTCAATCCCGGCCCGGTCACGCTCACCGAGCGGGTGCGTAGCGCACTCACTGCCGCCGATCTGTGCCATCGCGAGGTCGAGTTCGCCGATCTGCAGGACACGATTCGCACCCGCCTGCGGGCGGTCTACGATCTCGACGAACGTTGGGCCGCGGTCGTGCTCAGCGGTTCCGGCACGGCAGCGGTGGAGGCGATGATCAGTTCGCTGCCGGGCGCGGACGCGCGCCTGCTGATCATCGAAAACGGCGTCTACGGGGAGCGCATGACGCGCATGGCCCATATCCACGGCATCGCCCATCAGACGCTGCGTTTCGAGTGGGGTGAACATATTGACAGCGACCGGTTGGCAGCACAGCTGACCGACGGCGATTTCACCCATGTGGCGGTAGTCCACCATGAAACCACCACCGGGCGCTTGAACGATCTGGCGGCGATCGGCGAGGTCTGTGCGATGCGTAACGTACAGATGCTCATCGATGGCGTAAGCAGCTTCGGCGCCGAGGCGATCGACTTCGATCGCCTGCCGGTGGCGGCCGTGGCGGCCACTGCGAACAAGTGTCTGCACGGCGCGCCCGGCGCTGCATTCGTGCTCGTGCGCCGCGTGGCGCTGTCGGACGCGACGCCGTGCAGTCTGTATCTGGACCTGGCCGGCTACTGCGAGAAACAGGACGCGCGCAGCACGCCGTTCACGCCGGCAATACCGGCATTTCATGCCCTGGCCGAAGCGCTGGCCGAGCATGAGGACGAAGGCGGCTGGCAGGCCCGGCGTGCGAACTATCGCCGGCTCGCCGGCCAGGTTGCCGACGGTTTCTCCGCGCTGGGCATACAGGCCGTGCTCGACGCCGATGAATCATCCTGTGTGCTGCGCGCGTATGCATTGCCCGTCGGCATCGATTACGACGCGCTGCACGATCATCTCAAGTCGCAGGGCTTTGTCATCTATGCCGGGCAGGGTGGTCTGGCGGCATCGATCTTTCGCATATCGACGATGGGCGCGATCGATACCGTCGACATCGAACGCCTGATTACAGCGGTGTCGTCTATCGTGCACAATCGATTGTGAAAGCGCAGCATTTAAATGACATAAACAATGTACAATGAACACATTAAGGCGACACATCTGTAGTGTTTTCGCCGATCAGATTCGGTCACGGCATCGGCCCGTGTCCCATGTTCGAAAACGAGGTCTTTCATGGCAGTACCGCTGATTCAACAGTACCGTGTTGCCCGTTACATAATGGGCAAGAAACTCGCGCGCGAGGAGAAGTATCCGCTGGTGCTCATGCTGGAGCCGCTGTTCCAGTGCAATCTGGCCTGCGCCGGCTGCGGCAAGATCGACCAGCCCAAGGACGTGCTCAAGCAGCGCATGAGCGTCGAGGACGCGCTCAACGCGGTCGACGAATGCGGCGCGCCGATGGTGTCGATCCCCGGCGGTGAGCCGCTGATCCACAAGGAGATGCCTCAGATCATCGAGGGCATCGTGGCACGCAAGAAGTTTGTGTATCTGTGCACCAACGCCGTGCTCATGACCAAGAAGATGGATCAGTACAAGCCGTCGCCGTATTTCACCTGGTCGGTGCATCTGGACGGGCTCAAGGAACGTCACGACGAATCCGTCTGCCAGGAAGGCGTGTTCGAAAAAGCTGTCGAAGCCATCGAGATGGCGCGCGACCGCGGTTTCCGCGTGACGATCAACTGCACGCTGTTCGATGGTGAAGTGCCGGAAGAGGTCGCCGATTTCTTCGATTACGTCACCGATCTGGGCGTCGAAGGCATCACCGTATCGCCGGGTTACAGCTACGAGCATGCCCCGCGCCAGGATGTGTTTCTCGGCCGCAGCACGTCGAAGAATCTGTTCCGCGACATCTTCCGCAAGGGGCGAGAGCGCGGCAGCGACTGGAAGCTCAACCATTCCTCGCTGTTCCTGGATTTCCTGGCCGGCAACGAGACCTATCAGTGCACGCCATGGTCGAACGTCACCTACAACGTGTTCGGCTGGCAGAAGCCCTGTTACCTGCTCGTCGACGAAGGCTACGAGAAGACCTACAAGGGTCTGATCGAGAATACCAAGTGGGAGAACTACGGTGTCGGCCGCAACCCCAAGTGCGACAACTGCATGGCGCACTGCGGTTACGAAGGCACGGCGGTGAACGATACGTTCTCGCATCCGCTCAAGGCGCTCAAGGTCATGCTCAAGGGCCCGCGCCTGAACGGCGATTTCGCCGAGGAACTGCCGATTCTCTACGGGGATCGTAACGAAGCCACCGCCACGCGGATTCCGATCTCCGCGATCGGCCGGCGCAGCGCCGAGGCGCCTCAGGATCGTGCGAGCTAGCTCGCGCATCCCCGTGTGATGCAAAGCCGCCGGTTCGCCGGCGGCTTTTTCGTGTCAGGCTCAGAAGAAAGAGGGTTCCGTCATGCTGTTCGGGGTAGCGATCGTCGCGGCCATCATCTGGCTCGGGCTGCTCGCCCAGCCGTGGCAACCCTGGCGCATGCGCGAGCGCTTCGTCGCGGATGCCGACGATGCCGATGGCGATCTGTCCGATACCACCGTGCTCATTCCGGCCCGGGACGAGGCCGAGACCCTGGGCCGCACGCTGGCCGCACTGGCCCATCAGGGTCGCGGATTGCGGGTCATCGTGATTGACGATCACTCCGGCGACGGCACCGCCGCTGTCGCACGCCGCGCCGGCCTGCTCGATCTCGACATCATCGCCGCCGCGCCGTTGCCGCCGGGCTGGACCGGCAAGCTGTGGGCGCTGGAGCAGGGCCGCGAGCATGTGACCACGGCGCGCCTGCTGTTGCTCGACGCCGATATCGAAATCGCGCCCGGAACCATCGCCGGTCTGCGCGCCAGGGCGATCCGGGAGGATCGGCAACTGGTATCGCTGATGGCCGCGCTGCGCATGCACAGCACGGCCGAAAGGCTGCTGATGCCGGCTTTCATCTACTTCTTCAAGTTGTTGTACCCGTTTGCGTTGTCCAACGCCGGATCGCGCTTCGTCGCGGCAGCCGCGGGCGGTTGTGTATTGCTCGACGCGCGCGTGCTCGACGCCATCGGCGGTTTTGCCAGCCTGCGCGACGCGGTCATCGACGATTGCACGCTGGCGGCGCGCGTACGCGCCGCGGGTGGGCGTACCTGGGTGGGCGTGACCCACGCCGCAGTTAGCCTGCGCGGCTATGACGATTTCGCTTCCATTCACGCCATGGTGGCGCGCTCGGCGTTCACCCAGTTGCGTTATTCACGCATCCTGCTCGCCGCCTGCACGCTGGTCATGGCGGTCATGTTCTGGGTGCCGCCGCTGGCGCTGCTGGTAGGCGATGCGCCCACCCGCGCGGTGGCTGCGCTGGCGCTGCTCGCCATGCTGGTCAGCTATCTGCCGACACTGCGCTACTATCGGCTGCGGCGGGCCTGGGCGTTGTTGCTGCCGGTGACCGGCACCCTCTATCTCGGCATGACCTGGTCATCGGCGCTGCGTTACTGGCGTGGCCTGCGCACGGCCTGGCGCGGCCGCGAATATCGGCGTGATGAGAACCTTTGATGACAGAGCGAACCGGAGCCTGCTGGGTGTGTCCAACGAACGAATCGTTGCCCAATTCACCGCTTACTGGAATACAGGAACGTCGACGATGAAACTGTTTGGAAATGCGGCGCGTCAGACGATGGTCTGTGTCGTCGCCACGCTGGTGATATTCGCCTGTATCGGCGTCTGGACCGCCGCCGCCGCAGAGCCGGCTCGGGCGGTCATCGACCGGCTCGACAGCCAGCTGCTGACCACGATGCAGGGCGCCGATGATCTCGGCTTCGACGGTCGTTATCGGAAGCTGGCGCCGATCATCGATGACACCTTCGATCTGCCGAGGATTGCGAAGCTCGCGCTGGGCGGCGAGTGGAAGACACTCGATGCCGCCCAGCAGAAAGCCTATGTCGCCAAATTCCGCAAGGACACGATCGCGACCTATGCCAGTCGCTTCGACGGCTACGACGGGCAGAAATTCGAGGTTACTGGCGCCAGCGATGCCGCCGGCGGACGCCGTCAGGTCAAGACCGATATCGTCGAGAAGAACGGCAAGCGCACCCCGATCAGCTATGTGCTGGCCAACGAAGGCGGGCAATGGCGGATCATCAACGTGGTCGCCGGCGGTGTCAGTGATCTCGCGCTCAAGCGCGGCCAGTACACCAGCGCGATTCGCAGCAAGGGCGCGGACGGTTTTCTCGAGCAGTTCGATAAACAGCTGGCCAAGTACCCGACGTTGCCCGACGAGAACTGATCGCCGCAGTCGATCTTGATCATCTATCGAGCGCGGTTCGCCCGATGCAGGCGAAAGATGGTTTCACGCAAAGGGGCAAAGACGCGAAGTGAAAGAATCATTGCCGACAGCGCCTTCGCCTGTCGTATGCGTCTTTGCGTGCGGCATGGCTTGTTACAGATGCCTCACAATCAGCGCAGGCACATGGAGCAGGCTGATTCTCGGATCCGATCGCGGCGGCGGTCGTACTGCGAGACGATCGATGCATCCGTAAATAAAAGAATTTATCCGCTGATGGCGCAGATGAACGCAGATAAGAGCAGGCGGCACAGCGCGTCTGTATTGAATCTGCGTCTATCTGCGTTCATCTGCGGATAGTTTTTCTGTATTCGCGTGCCTGTGTTCTCGGACTCGCGGGTATTCAGGGTGAGTCGAGATGCGCTCCCGTCCGAAACACGAACCTGGTTTGCTAGACGGCCAAAGCCTGCAAATCAGCAGGCTTCGACTGCCGCCCAGTGCGCGTCGCGGATACGTGGCCATTCGAGCTTCAGCCACGGCGTATAGGCGTCCGGATTGTTCGCGAGCTCGGCGTCGAGTGTGTCGGGCGCAATCGCGCGGCAGGCCGATATTTCGTTCGGATTGACCGCCAGCGGTGCGCTCGAGCGTGCGATATACACCGAGCACAGTTCGTGCTCGGCACCGATGTCGCCAAACCGGGCGTGATATTCGAAGCGATACAGGAAAGCGAGGTCCGCGTTCACGCCCAGTTCTTCGTAGAGCCGGCGTGCGGCGGCGTCGTCGACGCTCTCGCCGCGGCGCGGATGGCTGCAGCAGCTGTTCGACCAGAAGCCGCCCCAGAGCTGTTTGCCGGGCGCGCGTTGCTGCAACCAGACGTTGTCGTCGTCGTCGAACAGGAAGATCGAGAAAGCGCGGTGCAGCACGCCATCTCCCCGATGGGCTTCGGCCTTGGCCCTGTAGCCGAGCACGTTGTCCTCGGAATCGACCAGAATGAGCGGTTCGTCGTCGAAGGAAACGACGGGTGCGGGCTGCTGCGACATGCGAATTTCCTGAAAGCCGTTCGCGTTTAGCGTATTTCGGTGATGAAGGTGTTGTAGCTGGCGGCGCGCATGGCCGATGCAATCGACTGGGTCCGCTCGGGTTCACAGACCGCGATCATGGCACCGCCACCGCCGCCACCGGTGAGTTTAGCGCCCAGGGCGCCGTTGCGCCGGGCGATCTCCACCAGTTCCTCGATTTCCCATGACGATACCTGCAGCGCGTTGAGCAGGCCATGATCGATGTTCATGAGCTCGCCGAGTTCGGCGATATCGCCTTTTCTGAGTGCCTCGACGCCGGCCAGGGCGAGCTGGTCGATCTGCGAAAAGATCGCTTCGTAGCGCTCCGGATTTTTCTGCCAGGCCGTGCGCACATTACCGACCGTCTGCATGGTCAGGGTGGCGACGCCGGACAGGCCGATGATCACCGGAATCGGATCGGGCGTGGCCAGGTCGCGGATCTCGGGACGCGCGCCGGCGTTTTCCTTGCGAAACAGGATCGGCCGGCCGAAGGTCGCGAGCGTGTTGTCGATACCCGACGGCGTGCCGTGGGCGATCTTTTCGCAGTCGAAGGCCAGATTGGATATCTCGCGTTCGCTGATCTCGACCTCGAAGCAGCGGGCCATCGCCCGGATCACCGCGACCGCGAGCGCGGCCGAGGCGCCCAGGCCGTTGGCGCGCGGGATATGCGGCACCACATCAACACGCATGCCGCGCTCGGCCACGCCCAGGCGTTCGGCGATCAGCGTGATCGAGGCATGCAGCGAACTGATACAGCGCTCGGGTTCCGATAGCCGCATTTCCACGCCCCAGCGCGGAATCATCAGGTCGATATGCTCGCGCTGGGGCTTGACCTCGGCGCGGATGTTGAGCGGAATCGGCGCGGCGATCGCGTGTCGTCCGTAGACCACCGAATGCTCACCGAGCAGGATGATCTTGCCGTAGCCGATATCGCCCCTGTGGCCGGCGTCGCCGTCGTGACGCACCACTTCCTGGGTGGCTTGGCCGGGGGTGCGTGTACTGCCGACGCGCTCCAGCTCGGCGATGATCTCGCGCGCTCTCCAGACCTTGATATCGCCGTCGGCGATCAGCCGGTCGACCACGTCGTCGAACATCGGCTCGCTGGCGCCGGCGGCCATGGCCACGCTGCGTGCGTGCAGGGTCATGTGGCCGCGCTGGATGCCGTGGGTCGACAAGGCCTTGATGGCGGCGAAGTTCTGCGCGAGCCCGACCGCGCCCATGATCTCGGCGAGTTCCGGCGCCGACTTGATACCGAGCACCCGGTGGGCGATCTTGACCGCCTGGTTGGATTCGACCTGGCCGCCCACGGTGCCGACCTTGAGCGGGATATCGAGCTCGCCCACCAGATCGCCGGCCTCGTTGGCATACCAGCGGGTCAGCGACGCATAGCGGCCGGTGCGCGCGGCATAGGCATGGGCCGACGATTCGATCGCGCGCCAGTCGTTGCCGGTGGCGATGGCCACGGCATCGATGCCGTTCATGATCCCCTTGTTGTGGGTGGTCGCCCGATACGGGTCCATCTCGGCGAATTCGTTGGCCAGAATGATGCCGTCGCGCACCTGTTCGCCGGAATAATCACCGGCTTCCAGCAGCGCGCTCGGGATCACCACTTTCGAGCGCACCAGCGCGCGATCGGTGAGATTGGACAGGATGCGCAGGAACACGCGCCCGCCGCTGATCTTCTCCACCAGCGGTGCCGCGCCCTCGCACATGGTGTTGACCAGATTCGCGCCCATCGCGTCGCGCGTGTCCACCAGCAGATGCACCACCAGCATCTCGCCGTGGCTGGCGGTCGTGCCGTGGGTGATGACTTCGATATCGCGGGCGCCGCCACCGCGGGCGACCATGTTCGGATGCAGGCTGTTGGCGAGATTGAGGATCTCTTCCTTCTGCTGCAGCAGTGCCTGCTTGGCGTGGGCCGCATGCGGCACGTTGACGATCTGGATCTGGCCGATCAGCAGCGGGCGCTCGGCGTGGCTCTGAAAGCCGCCGGCGCGCCGGACCAGCTTGGCGGCCGAGCTCACCGCGGCAATGATCGAGGGCTCCTCGACCACCATCGGCACCAGATAATCGTGTCCGTTGACCTGGAAATTCAGACCCAGACCCATCGGCAGGCCGAAGGCACCGATGACGTTCTCGATCAGGCGATCGGCCTTGTCGGCGTCGAGCAGCTGGCCGCCGTCAATGAGCATGTCGTATTCGACATCGCTGATGACCTCGCGCTCCAGCAGAACGCGCAGGCGATCCGCCACCGAAAACTTGTAGAACTCGGGGATGCGGGAATGACTCATGGGCAGACGTACTCGTGAACCGATGCACGATCGTGATGATCACGAGAGTAACCACAAACGATCGTTGCTAAATGCATTATTTTATCGCAAACCGCCGCGGTCCGTTTAACACTTTGCTAACGGTGGGGCGATCAGCGCACGGGCAGCGCGTTTTCAATACGTACGCCCGGGGCACCGAAGGTCAGGGGCAATACATGCGCGCCGGCGTTTTCGAGCGCGCTGCGCAGCGTCTGTTCATCGGCGCCGCGGCGCGCGAACGCCAGCCCGACGTCGCCACCGCCCGCTCCCGATGTCTTGAATACCGCGTTATGCCGGGCGGCCAGTGCGTGCAGAATCTGGTGGCGTGGGCCGACGATGCCGGCATGGGCATGATGATCGAGCGCGATCAAGGCCTCGAAATATTCCTTGGCCAGCTGCAGAAAACGGCCGGTACGGGTCAGCGCATGCTGCGCCGTGTCGGCCAGCCATGCCAGCCGTGCGATATCTGCGGCGTGGCCGTTCGGGTCGCGCTCGCGGTAGGCATTCACCCGCGCCACCATGTCGGATGTGCTGGCGCCGGTGCCGGTGACCACCGCCATGCCGGCGAGGCTGTCGGGCCAGGTCAACGGCACTGGCGCCTGGTCGCGCGTGTAGCCGATCACACCGCCATAGACGGCGGCCGCGACATCGCCGCCGCTGCCGGCCCCGTCCTGGGCGCGACGATGCGCGCTGATCGCCAGCGCGGCCGTGTGCGCGCGCGACAGGGCGAGGTCGGCGGCCACTGCCAGCGCCTGGGTGAGTGCTGCGGCCACCGCGGCGCTGGAGCCGAGTCCGAGCTTGTAGCCGTCGCGGGCGAAATCGCTGCTGTCGATGGTAATACTGAGGGCCGGCAGCGGTGTCTCGAACTGGGCCGCCAGGGTTTGGCGCACGGCGTCGAATACCTTGAGACCGGTTGCGGTGGCGGCATCGGTACCGGCGGGCAGGGCACCGTCGCGTTCGAGTGCGATATCCACGAGGCCGAGGTTGACGGCGCTCATATGCCAGCGCTCGTCGGGCGATCGTGTAATGGTGACCTGAACACGTCGGTCCACGGCGGTCAGCAGCGCCGGCGCGCCGTCGAGCACGGCATATTCGCCAATCAGGAACAGCTTGCCGGGCGCGCTGACGTGAATCGGAAAGGGCATCAGTCCAGCAGGTGCGCCGCGGGCCCGAGTGCGCTGGTCCGGGTTTCGAGGACACCGGGCACCTGTTGCAGCGCGGTGGCCACCCGGGCGGTATCCGCCGGTTGGCACAGTGCTTTCACCTGCGGGCCGGCGTCGATGGTGAAATAGACCGGCACGCCGTCTTCACGCAGCCCGCGCACGGCGTGCATCGCGGCGACGGTGGCCGCATTCCAGTAGAGCAGGCCGGGGCGGGTGGACAGCATCAGGCCGTGCATCTTCAGACAGCTGTATTCGGTGAGTTCGCCCAGCGTCGAGAAATCACGGGCGGCGATGGCATCGCGCATGCCGGCGAGATCGTCCTCCGAGTGGCTGACCCAGGCATCGAAATAATCCGAGCGGGTGTCGAGATCGGACATGCCGGCCGATGAATCGACTTTCTTGGCCTCGCGTTCGGTGATCGCGACCACCACGTCGAGCGGCCATTCGCTGGCCTCTAGCAGCGGTTCGGCGCAGGCATCCAGGCCGTCGTCGGTACTGCCCCGATGCATTTGTGCAAACCCCCCGAACACCGAGCGCGCTGCCGAACCGGAGCCCTGACGGGCGAGAATCGACAGGTCGCGCGGCGACAGTTCCAGCCCGGCGGCGCGCGAGCCCGCGAGCGCCAGGGCAGCAAAGCCGGAGGCCGACGACGCCAGACCGGCGCCGGTAGGGAAGTTGTTCCACGACTCGACGCGCGCGGACTGCGCGCTGCCGGTACGGGCGCGAATGAGGTCGAGAAAACGCGTGAAGCGCGCGGCGTCGACGCCGCGCCCGCCGATCTCGACCTTGTCGCGCGCCATGCCGGGCACGAAAGTGACACGAGTGTCCGTGTATAGTGCATCCAGCGTGATCGAGATCGACCCGACCGCCGGCAGATTGAGCGCCGCGTCGCGTTTGCCCCAGTACTTGATCAGCGCGATGTTGCTATGCGCGCGCGCAGTGGAAGAAGCAGGTCGTTTGCTCATGCGGCGTGCGGTATCCGGGTCGATAACTGCGCGCAAGGATACGCCATATGGCGTGTCCGCGGCACCCGGGTTGTGCATGACAAGGTGCAGCATTTGCTAGCATACGAGATAACGAGCTGTCCTCGTGGCAGTGCCGCTAACATCACCGAGAGAGCCCATGCCTGGAATCAGTGGACTGGCACTTTATCTTCCGCCTTATCGTGTGCAGCTTGCCGATTGGTGCGAATGGAATAATCAACCCTGGGACAAGATCCGGAATGTGGTCGGTCGAAGTTTCCGTATGCGTGGCCCCGAACAGAGTGTCTATACGCTCGCGGCGAATGCCGTCTGGCGCCTGATCCAGGCCTACGATATCGATCCGGGCGATATCGGCTATCTCGCGCTGGGCACTGAATCCAGCAGCGACAACTCGGCCGGTGCGGTCATCGTCAAGGGCATGATCGACGACGCGCTCGCCGCGCACGGCATGCCACGCGTATCACGCGAGTGCGAGGTGCCGGAATACAAGCATGCCTGCCTGGGCGGGGTGTATGCGCTCAAGGGCGCGCTGCGCTATCTGGCCACGGACGGGGCCACCCGCAAGGCGATCGTGGTGTGTTCGGATATCGCCGAATACGAGCGCGGTTCCTCGGGCGAGCCCACCCAGGGTGCGGGCGCCGTGGCGATGCTGCTGGAAGCCGAGCCGAAGCTGCTGGACGTCGATCTGGCCGGCTCCGGCAGCGCGTCCGACTATCGCATGGTGGATTTTCGCAAGCCGTTCGCGCGTTTTCGCGGCCAGCCGCAGCGTCACGATGGCCAGATGCAGGACCTGCCGGTGTTCAACGGCCGCTATTCGACCAGCTGTTATGTCGATGCCACGCGGCATGCCATGAATGCCATGCTCGCCAAGCAGAGCGAGCGCCATGTCGATTATTTTCATGCCGTGGATGCGGTGTTCATGCACCGCCCGTATCACAAGATGCCGGCCTCGGGCTGGGCCATGGCCTATCTGTTCGCGCTGGCCGACGGCGACGACAAGTCGGTGGCCGAGCTGCGCGACCACTGTGCGCGCGCCGATATCGATGGCGACGACCTGATGGCCGAGATCGCGGGCGCGGCCCCGGACATGCGGGCCCGGGTGGCGGCCGGGGCCAGTGGCGAGGATGCGTTCCCGATCGCGGCGGACTTGTTGCGGCGCATGCGCAAGACGCCCGAGTATCGGTCCCTGGTCGACGACAAGCTTTCGCTGGGCAGCGAGATGATGCGCGATCTCGGCAATCTGTATACCGCCGCGCTGCCCGCCTGGCTGGCGGCCGGTTTCGTGCAGGCGCATAGCGACAAGCTCGACATGGCCGGCCAGCGCTGGCTGGCGCTGGGCTATGGCAGTGGCGATGCCGCCGAGGCGTTGCCGATGCGAGTGGTCGACGGCTGGCAGCAGGCCGCGTCACGCATTAACTTCGCGCTCGCCCTCGGCAAGCCGCTGGATCTCACCGCCCACCAGTACGCCGCGCTACACGACGGCCATCCCGCGTCGCTGGACCCGGTGCCGGCGCGCGACGAGTTCGTGGTCGATCATATCGGCCGTCAGGACACGCCCGGATTCCGGGACGTGGGCATCGAGTATTACCGCTATGTGCCCAGCGTGCGGCTGGTCAGCAGCAAGGCGGCCAACGAAGGTCGCTGAAACGACCTGCCCCGCGCGACAAGGATTGTATTGCCGCGCCGGCGTCGGGCGGTCGATGCCGGGCGCCGGCGATTGTCATACCCGCCTGGCGCGGGTCGCCGAGTGATCAGGGGCAGGGGTTCGGATTGTCGGCATGGATCGCCTCGATCGACTCCACCAGTTCGTCCGAGAGTTCCATGTTGGCACTGGCGATATTGGTTTCGAGCTGCGCCATCGTGGTCGCGCCGATGATATTGGCGGTCACGAAGCTGCGGCTGTTGACGTAGGCCAGCGCCATCTGGGCCGGGTCGAGGTCGTGCTTGCGTGCCAGCGCGACATAGTCGGCGGCGGCCTGGGTGCCGCGCGCGTTGGTGTAGCGAGAGAAGCGCTCCCAGCGCGTCAGGCGCGCGCCCTCGGGCCGCGCTCCGTCCAGATACTTGCCGCTAAGCACACCGAACGCCAGCGGCGAATAGGCCAGTAAACGCACGTCTTCGCGCTCGGCGCACTCGGCCAGCCCGACCTCGAAAGTGCGATTGAGCAGGGAGTAGGGGTTCTGGATGGAGACCACCCGCGGCAGATCGAGCGCTTCGGCGGCGCGGATATAGCGCATCAGCCCCCAGGGCGTTTCATTGGACAGCCCCACGCAGCGGATCTTGCCTTCCTCGACCAGGCGCGACAGTTCGCCGAGCGTCTCCTCGATCGGCACCGCGTCATCCTCGGCATTGTGGACATAGCCGCGTTTGCCGAACGTGTTGGTGGCGCGGTCGGGCCAGTGCAACTGATAGAGATCCAGATAATCCGTGTGCAGACGTTCCAGGCTGGTTTCCAGGGCGCTGCGGATCTGGCGCGGTGTGAGCCGTGTCTCGAAGCCGCCGCGCAGATAATCCATGCCCGAGCGGCCGACGACCTTGCTGGCCAGAACGACATCGTCACGCTTGCCGGACGCGGCCAGCCATGAGCCGATGTATTCCTCGGTGCGGCCGTGGGTATCGGCCTTGGGCGGCACCGGATACATCTCGGCGGCGTCGATGAAGTTCACGCCCTGATCGAGCGCGTAGTCGATCTGCTCGTGGGCCTCTTCCTCGCTGTTCTGTTCGCCGAAGGTCATGGTGCCCAGACAGATACGACTGACGTCGATATCGCTGCGGCCGAGTTTGCGGTATTGCATCAAAAAACTCCGAGAGTCCGGTGTCGGACAGCGGCACGCAGCCGCTTTCTACCTGAATATATTGCGCGCAGTGTAAATCACTGGCGGGGGCCGTATCGGCCTGCCCGCAAGGGGCGCTGTCTTATTTCATCTTATTCTTGCGTGGTCAGCGCCTGCCGGCGTTTGTCGAGCAGACCCTTGATCAAGGGGCCGATGATGATCTCGATGGCCATGCGCATCTTCGTGCCCGGCACGACCACCGTGTTGGGCCGCGACATGAAGGAGCCGTGGATCATGGTCAGCAGGTAGGGGAAATCGACCTGCCAGCGCTCGGGATCGCGAAACCGGATCACGACCATGGATTCGTCGGCGTTGGGCACGTCGCGGGCCACGAACGGATTGGAGGTATCGACCAGCGGCACGCGCTGGAAATTGACGTCCGTACGCGAAAACTGCGGGGTGATATAACGCACGTAGTCCGGCATGCGCCGCAGGATGACCTTGGCGACGTCCTCCGGAGCGTAGCCGCGTACGTCGATATCGCGACGGATCTTCTGGATCCACTCCAGATTGATCGTCGGCACCACGCCCACCATCAGGTCGACGTACTGGGCCACATTCACCTGATCGGTGACCACGCCGCCGTGCAGGCCCTCGTAGAGCAGCAGTTCGGTGCCCGGCTCCACCGGTGTCCAGTCGGTGAACGTACCCGGTTCGCGATTGAATTCGGCGGCTTCGATCTCGTCATGCAGATAGCGACGGATCTGGCCGCTGCCGTCGGCGCTGTATTCCGCAAACAGTCGCTCCAGGCGCTCGAGCTTGTTGGCGCCGGGGCCGAAATGACTGAAGTTCTCGCCGCGAATGGTCGCGCGGCGTACCGCCTTGGCCATCGCCATGCGGCTGTAGGCATGAAAGGCGTCGCCGTCGACGTAGGCCGCGCGTACCGCCAGGCGATGAAAGATGTGCTCGAAGGCGATACGCGCAGTCGAGGTGCCGGCCCCGGACGAACCGGTGACCGCAACAATGGGATGCAGGAGGGACATGGGCGCCAACTGTGGCCGCAAAGCGTCCGAGGCGCAACACTTTCGACTGCGACCAAAGAAGCAGGCCTGTTTGTTTGCCACCCTGGCGTCGTTGTTGCATGGTAATTACACGAGTGGGGGCAGTTAGACGCAGGAAACAGCCATCCCGGTTCGCGCCCAGATCTGTCCGCTTTCAGTCTATTGTTTGACGGGAGAGATCCATGAACATGAAACACCACACCTGGTCCTTGGCGGGCCTTCTGGCGTTGGCGGCACTGACTTTCAGCGTGGCGGCGTCGGCGGCCACCTTGCAGCAGATCAAGGACAGCGGCAGCATCCGGATCGCCACCGCCAACGAGATTCCCTACGGCTACATGGAAGGCGACACCGCCGTCGGGCTCGGTCCGTCGGTTGCCAAGAAGGTGCTCGCCGAGATGGGCATCGATAAGATCGCGTGGACGGTGGTGCCGTTCGGTTCGCTGATTCCCTCGCTCAAGGCCGATCGTGTCGACATGGTGGCCGCCTCGCAGGCGATCCAGCCGCAGCGCTGCTCGCAGGTCGACTACTCCACCCCGAACACGACCTATGGTGAAGGCATCATGGTCAAGAAGGGCAATCCCAAGAATATTCACGGCTATGACGCCTTCGTGAAGGACTCGAGCATGAAGCTCGGTATCGTTTCCGGCGCCAACCAGCTCGGGTTCGCCCAGAAGATGGGCCTGAAGAGCAATCAGATCGTGTCGCTGCGCGCGAACGCGGATGCCGCTTCGGCGGTGGCGACCGGGCGTATCGACGGTTACGCCGGCACCCAGCTGACGGTGGCCATGCTGGCCAAGAAGAGCAGCCGCGTGGAGCAGGCGCTGCCGTTCGATGATCCGGTCATCGACGGCGAGGCGCAGCGCAGCTGGGGTGGTTTTACCTTCGCCAAGGACAACACCGAGCTGCGCGATGCCTTCAACGCCAAGCTCAAGGCATTCCAGAAGACCGACGACTGGAAAAACATTCTCATGAAGTACGGTCTCGACAAGGGGTCGATCGACAAGGTCAGTGCCAAGAGCACCGAGGAACTGTGTTCGGCAAGCTGAGCGAGCGCGGGTAGCACGGTGCCGGCCGTCGTGAAGCGTTCACGGCGGCCGGCTTGGCTAGGTGTCCTGGAGGCTGCTGAGTCATGGACCTGACCCTCGAACAGATCGTATCCACCCTGCTGCAGGGCACGCAGATCACGATCTGGATCACGCTGGCCTCGACCGTCGGTGGCGCGCTTCTCGCGTTCGCCTCAGGCATCGGCTCGATCGCCCGATTCGCGCCGGCGCGCTGGCTGGCCAAGACCTATATCCAGATTTTTCGCGGCACGTCACTGCTGGTGCAGCTGTTCTGGCTCTACTATGCGCTGCCGGTGGCAATGGGCATCCGTATCTCGCCGATCGAGGCGGGTATTCTGGGGTTGTCGCTCAATATCGGTGCATACGGCGCCGAGGTGGTGCGCGGCGCGCTGCAGTCGGTCGACGCGGGCCAGCAGGAGGCGGCGGTGGCGCTGAATTTCACGCCTGCGCAGACGCTCTGGCGGGTGCTGCTGCCGCAGGCGCTGGTGGAGATGATGCCGCCGTTCGGCAACCTGGCGATCCAGAATCTCAAGGATTCGTCGCTGGTGTCGTTGATCAGCCTGGCCGATCTCGCGTTTCAGGCCGACGACCTGCGCAACCGCGGCTACGACACCGACACGCTGCCGATCCTCGGCGTCACCCTGTTGCTGTACTTCGCCATGGCGCTGGTGATCATGGTCGCGATGCGCGGGCTGGAGCGCTACTTCGAGCGCGTCTCCGGACGCGAGGGGGCGCACTGATGCTGTTCGATATCCCATGGGACCTGAGCAGCGAGTGGGCGTTCGCGCTGTCGATCATCCCGATTCTGCTGATCGGAATGAAGGTGACGGTGCTGGCTACCATCTTCGGTTTTCTCATCGCCATGATCATGGGGCTGGTGTTTGCCCTGCTGCGGGCCGCGCCCACGCGCTTCATATCCTGGCCCACTGCATTCCTGATCGAGTTCATCCGCGATACGCCGCTGCTCATCCAGCTGTTTGTCATCTATTACGTGCTGCCGAGTACCGTCGGCATCACGCTGCCGGCACTCGAGGCCGGCAGCGTTGCGCTGGGCCTGCAGTACAGCGCCTATACCTCCGAGGTATACCGAGCCGGTCTGCAGGCGGTGCCCCGAGGGCAGTGGGAAGCCGCGCGCGCACTCAATATCAGCACCTGGCGAGTCTACAGCGATATCGTCATTCCACAGGCGATTCCGCGCATCATTCCGGCGCTGGGCAACTATCTCGTGTCGATCATCAAGGACACGCCGATCCTGTCGGCGATCACGGTGATGGAGGTGCTCAACGTGGCCACGATTATTGGGGATCGCACCTATCGCTACATGGTCCCGATCACCATGGTCGGCGTGCTGTTTCTCATCCTGACGCTGATCAGCGCCGCCCTCGTCAAATTCCTGGAGAGCCGCCTGCCGCGCGCGGGCATTGCCGTCAAATGAAACCGATCGTCACCTTCGAGCACGTCACCAAGCGCTTCGGCGACACCGTTGTCCTGAACGACTTCGATTTCCAGATCACGCCCGGCGAACGGGTCGTGCTCATGGGCCCGTCGGGTTCGGGCAAGTCGACCGTGCTACGTATCCTCATGACGCTCGAGGATATCCAGGCGGGTGTGGTCCATGTCGACGGCGAGCCGCTCTGGCACGAGAAGCACGGCGACGAACTCAAGCCGGCCGGCGAAAAACACCTGCGCCGGATGCGCGGCAACGTCGGCATGCTGTTTCAGCACTTCAACCTGTTTCCGAACATGACCGTGCTGCGCAACATCATCGAAGCACCGATGCGGGTACTCAAACTGCCGCGCGACGAGGCCACCCGGCGCGCCGACGAACTGCTGGAACGCGTCGGCCTGGTCGACAAGCGCGAGGCCTATCCGAATTCGCTGTCCGGCGGTCAGAAGCAGCGCGTGGCCATCGCCCGGGCCATGGCCATGCGGCCCAAGCTGCTGTTGTTCGACGAACCGACCTCGGCGTTGGACCCGGAAATGGTCGGCGACGTGCTGCAGGTGATCAAGGATCTCGCCCACGAACACGACCTGACCATGCTCATCGTCACCCACGAGATGGGCTTTGCCCGCGACGTGGCCGATCGGGTCTGTTTCTTCTGCGACGGCCGCATTCTCGAGCAGGGCCCGCCCGGCGAGATCTTTACCCGGCCGCGCGAGGAGCGTACCCGTCAGTTCCTGCGCATGGTGCTGCAGGACGACAGCGTGGTGCCTGCGCAGGTCTGATCCCGGGGCTCAGCCGGCGACCGCTGGTCGTGTGCCGCGCCGCGCGCTTGTGCTCAGAAGCGGTCCACGCGAAACGGCTGCATGTCCACGGTCGGTGTCTCGCCGGCCATCATCTGGCCCACGAGACGCCCGGTCACCGGCCCGAGGGTGAATCCCTGGTGGCCGTGACCGAAAGCGAACCAGAGATTGTCGTGCCGCGGGGCGGGCCCGATGATCGGCTTCATGTCGGCCACGCAGGGGCGGGCGCCTTTCCAGGGTTCCGGGTCGACACGGGCACCGAACGGAAATACCGCCCGTGCCTGGGCCTCGGCGGCGTCCAGCTGACCCGAGCGCGGCGCCGCATCCAGCGTGTTGAGCTCTGCGCCCGTGGTCAGGCGCAGGCCGGCGCGCTTGGGCGACAGCAGATAGCCTTTTTCATGATCCAGGAACGCGTGATGCAGGGTCGCGTCGGCGGCCGGCGCATAGTGCATGTGGTAACCGCGCATATGAAACAGCGGCACCTGATAACCCAGCGGCTCCAGCCAGCGGTTCGACCATGGCCCGGTGGCCAGCACGACGTTCTTGGCCTCCAGCGGGCCCTGGTCGGTGCTGAGCCGCCAGCCCGTCGCGGTGTTTTCAAGGTCGGTCGCATCGGCCTGCAGCAGCTGGCCGCCGAGCTGTTCGAAGGACCGCGCATAGGCCTGCACGAGCGCGCCCGGGTCGGTCACCGACCAGGAGTTGGTCCAGTGGATGGCGCCGATCAAATCCGTTGAAAGGCCAGGCTCGGTCCGGGCGAGCGCCTGCGAGTCGAGAATCTGGTACTCGACGCCGAAACGACGATGGATATCGGCGGCGCGGGCCTGCTGCTCCTCGAAGACCGAGGGGGTGCGAAAGACATCTAGCCAGCCGTCCTTGCGGATCAGCGCGTGGGCATCGGCGGCGTCGATCATGTGCGCGTGTTCGGTCGTGCAGTGCATGATCAGCGACGCGTATTCGGGCACGATCCTGGCCAGCCGGTCCGGGGCTGAATTGCGCCAGTATCCCAGCAGCGGTTCCGCGGCGGTGAACATGGCGCCGGCGCGATAGCGGATATCGATACGGTTGTTCGGCAGCACCCGCCACATGCTGGCCAGGTCGCGGGGAAACGGATGCGGTTGGACCGCCTCGCGCTGAATGAGTCCGGCGTTGCCGAACGAGGTTTCCTGTCCCGGAGGACGGCGGTCGACCAGTACCACCGATTGGCCGCGTTCGGCGAGGTGGTGAGCGATGCTGACGCCGACCATGCCGGCGCCCAGAACAATGGTTTCGTGCACTTTTACTGCTTCGAATGCGAGCGGGATGTCCATGGTAACGCGCGGGACGGGGAATCGGCTTGCGTGTGTCCCGGTCGTTCGGATCGTGTCCGCGAGGGGGTATCCGCGACGCTGTGTGCGTGAATTGAGAATCTGCATCGGTGGGCACGCGGAAGACGACTTCCGCTTTGCTCTCGCGAGCCGGTATCGTGAGCCCATCTCAAACGGAGCCTGACCATGGATTACGGCGAATATCGCGACCGGCTGCTTGCGCGGTTTCCTTCCCCCAGCCTGGCGTTCGCGGTGGAGGAATACGAAACGCGGCTGAGTACGCTGCGCGCGGAGATGGACCGACGCGGCTTCGATATGCTGATGCTCACCGATCCGGCCGAGCTGTGCTATCTGACCGGCTATACGACGTTTGAAGTGTCGGTGCAGTGCGTGCTGTTGGTCGGCGCGCAGCGTACGGTGCTGTTCGTGCCGGCGATCGAGGTGGGGCCGGCGGTATATCTGAGCCGGGTCGACGAGGTCGTCGGTTATGCCTGGGAGTCGCCGGGCTCGGCCGCCGGTCTGCTGGCGGATCGCGTCGTGGCGATGACCTCGGCGCCGTCGCCGCGTATCGGGGTGAGTCTCTGGAGCAATTCACTACGCCCGGGGCTGCTGGATTCGTTGCGCGCGACCCTCGCCGACGCGCAATTCCAGGACAAGGGCGATTTCCTGGATATCCAGCGCCTGGTCAAGTCGCCGGCGGAACTGGACTATCTCGCCGAGAGCGCCGCCATGACCGGCGCGGGTCTGGACGCTGCCTTCAAGGTGATTCATGACGGCGCGATCGATCATCACATCGCCCAGGCCGGCGCCGACGCCATGCTCGCGCGCGGCAGCGAGTTCATGAGCATGCAGCCCATCGTCACCACCGGGTTTCGTAGCGGCATCATCCATACCAGCCATGTCGGCAGCACAGTGGCGCGCGGCGACGTGGTGTTCACCGAATTCGGCGCGGTCAAGCGACGCTATACGGCGCCGATGATGCGCACCGCTGTCGTGGGTCCGGCCAGCGCCGAGATCCGCGAATTCCACGAGGTCTGTCTGGCCGTGCTCGATGCCGTCATGCAGGCCGCGCGCACCGGCGAGCCCTTTGCATCGGCGGCCATCGCGGGCGAGGCGGCGCTTGCGCCGATTGCCGACCGGGCCTTCTTCTCCGGCGTTTACGGTTATCCCGTGGGCGCCCAGTTTCCGCCGTCATGGGTGACGGGTTCGACCTTCATCGCCCGCGACTGCGATGCCGTGTTCGAAGACGACATGGTGTTTCATCTGCCGATCTGCCTGCGCAAGCCCGGCGAATGGGGTGTCGGCTTCAGCGAAACCGTGCGAATCACCGCCACCGGGGCCGAGCGGATCACGACCAATGATCTGGCCCTGCAGGTATTCGACTAGAGACGTTCGGCGTGTGCGTCGGGCCGGCGTTCGGCTTGACACGGAGGCTGCCTATGTCATTTTAAGTACTGTTATGTTTTTGACACTCCAAGGGGGAACGATGCGTCTGATGAAAGCCTTTTCCGTTTTTTGTGCCGTCAGTCTGACGGCACTGATGCTCACCGGCTGCGGTGAGTCATCCGACAGTTCGCAATCGTCCGATAGCGCGAAGTCGGCCGACACCAAGCAGACATGGAAATTCGGCCTCGAGGAAATCGAGGGCAGCGTGCAGTATCAGTACGCGGCCGAATTCAAGAAGATGATCGAGAAGCAGAGCGACGGCAACATCACCGTTCAGCTGCTGCCGTACGGCAAGTGGGGGTCCACGTATTCCGCGCTGTATGACGCCATTCAGAGCGGCTCGATCGAGATCGGCTTCGGCTCGGGTGCGCTGGGCGGCACCGTGCCGGAAAGCCAGCTGCTGAGCCTGAACTTCATCATGCCGCCCGATCAGTGGCAGACCGTGCAGGCGCTGAATTCCGATACCTTCCTGGAAAGCGACGCCTGGCAGACGGCGTTCGGCAACCGTGATCTCGTGCCGCTCGCCGAGCTCACCGAGGGCTATCAGGTATGGACGGCGAACAAGGCGATCAAGACGCCCCAGGACATGAAGAACCTGCATATTCGCGTCATGGACAACAGCCTGCTGCGCTCGACCTACCGCGCCTACGGCGCGTCGCCGATCACCATCGCCTACGGCGAACTCTACAGCGCACTGCAGCAGGGCCAGGCCGAAGGCAACATTCAGCCGGTGTTCGCGCATGAGGAAATGGGTTTCTACGAAGTACAGAAGTACATGATCTTCGCTAAGCAGTCGCAGTTCGTGGCTACCCTCATGGGTAACAAGGACTGGTACGACGGCCTGTCCGACGACCAGAAGAAGCTGGTCAAGGACGTGACCGGCAAGCTCGTGAAGACCGGCTACGACGTGCAGGAGAAGTTCAACAAGGAACGCCTGGATACGATCAAGTCGAAGAGCAATATCGAGATCATCAATCTCGACGAGGACCAGCGCGAGCAGTTCCGCGAAATGGTCAAGCCGGTTCGGCAATCGTTCGTCGACGATGTCGGCGAAGGTGCCCAGAAATCACTGGACGCACTCGTGAAAGCCGTCGACGAAGCCAAAGGCGGCGACAGCGGCGACAGCAAGACGCAGTAAACGCCGTTTTGTAGAGGCGTCAGCGCGGCCTTGAGCCGTGCGCAGCCCGGCCGGCTTCGACACTGATTCACGTCGAAGCTGGCCGGGCTTTTTTTGTGCCCGCGATATGGGCTGCCTTTGCGCAACCGATCTGCTGCGGGCTGGTTGGTCGGTTCCTCGAGCGGCGTGGCCGGTGCGTACCGGCCGGCGCGCGCTGAGCATCCCCTGGCGCTGCCATGGCAGGGTTGTCGGGCTGTCGTATTCCTGCGGTGCGCCCGGCGTGGCTCGTGTCGTATTACGGCAAATTGCCGTGTCTTCTGCGCGGTTATTGATGCGCCCAGCGCCGTTGCGATGCATCGGCACGAGACTCGCTACGCCCCGGCCTTGCCTGTCTTGGCTTGGCTTGGCTTGCCGTTTGCCGGGTACGCCGGCGTAACGGGCAGAACAGTGCAGGGGACCAAGAGAGCCCGTCGCTGATCGCTGCAGGCCGTCGCCGGCCTTTCGATGCGGAACTAAGGGTGATGCTGGCGTGGCCCGGTGCTCCTTGCCGCGCGGCTCCACGGTCCGCGGCCACGGCAGGCGTCGACGGCGACTACGCTCGGCGCCGGCGTCACCGATTCGAAGTAGGCTTTTCGGCCCGGAGCCGATTCGATCAGGGGCGGCGCTCGAATAGCCCACTGTGGATCGGGCGAGATGGCCAGCGCAATCTTCTACCAACATGGGCGCCGAGGGGGCGACGGCGATCTGCAAGCGGCAGCGGCTGTGCTCGTCTGTGTGGCGCAGCCGCCCGCTGCCGGCCCCCGGATGCGAACAAGCCCCGGACCGGCGTTGCACCGGACGCGGGGCGAAATGCATTCATCCGTGACTGTTTTATTGACCGCCCAGCGACGGCAGGAACAGCGATATCTGCGGGAACAGAATGAGGATGAAGGTCGCCAGCAGCAGCATGGCGATGAACGGCGGGGTACCGCGGATGACTTCCATATAAGGACGACGGAACACCGCGATGGCGGTGAAGATATCGCAGCCGAACGGCGGTGTGGCGGAGCCGATGGCCGCCTGCAGGGTCACGATCACGCCGACATGGACCGGATCCAGACCCGCAGACTGCACCAGCGGCTTGAAGATGGGCACCAGAATCAGGATCACCACGATCGGATCGACGAACATGCAGCCGACGAAGAAGGCCGCCGCAATCAACAACAGCGCCAGGATCTGGTTATCGCCGATGCTGTCGATGGCCGGGCCGAGAATCTGTTCGGGTACGCCGGCGGTGCCCAGCGTCTGCGAAAAGGCAGCGCCTATGGCCACCAGAATGAACACCACGGCGGTGATCATGCCGGTGGACAGGGCCAGGCTGCCCAGGTCGCGGATTGAAACCTGACGGTAGATCACGACTTCCAGCAGCAGGGCATAAGCCACGGCGATCGCCGAGGCCTCGACCGCGCTGAAATAGCCGCCGTAGATGCCGCCCACGACGAGTACCGGAAAGCCCATCGGCAGAATGGCCTTGCGCAGCGCGACGAAGCGATGGCTCCACGAGGCCTTGGGCTCGGGCTCGATGCCCTTGATCCGTGAATCGACATAGCAGTAGATCGAGAACATCAACAGAATCAGCAGGCCGGGCAGAATGCCGGCCAGAAACAGGTCGCCGATCGAGGTCTTCATGACCACGCCGTAGACGATGAAACCGATGCTGGGCGGAATCAGCAGCGCGATATCGCTGGCGTTGATGATCAGTGCGAGAGTGAACTTGTCCGAATAGCCCTTGGCCAGCAGGCGGGGGCGCATCGGGCCGCCCATGGCCACGACGGTGGCCTGGGTCGAGCCGGATACCGCGCCGAACAGCGCACAGGAGGCGGCCGTGGTGATCGGCAGACCGCCGCGCAGGTGACCGGTGAAGGCGTCGACCAGATCCAGCAGGCGGTTGGCGGTATGGCCCTTGGTGAGAATATCGGCGGCGAAGATGAACATCGGCACCGCGGCCAGCACCCAGCTGCCCACGCCGGTGATCATCCAGCTCACCGCCTGGTCGGGGCCGAAGAAAGTCATCCCGGTGAACATCATGTACAGCGTGCCCGCGGCCAGCGGCACCATCATCGGAAACCCGAGCATCAGCAGCACGAGCATCAGCAGACCCAATCCAATCAGCATTCGTTTCTCTCCGGATTCGTGACGCGCGGGCGGCGTGTATCAGACGCCATACGGTTCATCGGGCGCGTGGGTCGTGCCGGACTCGTCCAGCGGTACGTCGGAATATTCCTCTTTCTCGGTGAACGAGCGGTAGATGTCGTCGCTCATGAGATTGCGGATGGTGGTGAGCAGGTATTGCACGCCGGCCAGGGTGAAACCGATCGGCAGGGCGAGGTTGATTATCCAGATGGGCACGTGCAGCGATGAACTCACGCGTCCGCGCCCCTGCAGTTCAACGACGTATTCCGCCGACTTGAAGGCGAAATAGAACATCAAGGCCGCCGTGCCCAGGCAGATCACGATGAGCAGCGCCTTGCGCAGCCGGCCGCTGAGCTGGTCGTAGATCGCCGACATGCTGATATGGCGGGCGTTGCGGGCGGCATAGCCGACGCCGACGAACGTCATCACCACGATCAGCATCTCGGTGACCTCATAGGTGCCGGGAATGCCGCGGTCGAACAACAGGTTGCCGACGACGTGGCAACTCATGAGCAGCGCCATCACGAGCACGCTGCCGCCCACGATCACGCGCTCCAGCCAGCCCAGCCCGATATCGATGGCGTTGAGAACCGATAACACGGCGTTGCCCCGGGCGGGGGCGTCATGGGTATGCGCGTTTTCCTTCTGGGTCATGTCTTTGGCCTTGCGCGGCTGAGCGACGCTGTCGCTCGGATTTATGGCGACGGGACAGGCCGACCGCTTCGCGCTCGGCGCGACGACTGTGTTGCCGGCGTGCCTGCGTTCGAACGGTTTGATACGGCCCTGCCGATCCCCCTTATTTGACCGTACAACCTTTTTCGAACCCTCGCCAGTCAGTCGGATTGAGCCTTTAGTCGTGTAGGTCGATTGTCCGACACAGGTCGGTGGCCCCGCGGTTGCAGGCGATTTCCGTGCGTCCGGTCAGGTAGCAAGAAGAGTGCCAGGCGGTCGATGCCTGTGCTCCTGGCGGCCGCGTCAGGGGTGAGGCGGGCCGCTGGCTTGCGGCGTCATCCCGGACCGCCGCTCTGCAACCGGCGCCGCTCAGCGGCGGCGATAGGCCATATCGAAAACCGCATGGCCCTTGCGCAATCCGCGTGACTCGAAACGGGTACCCGTGCGCGGCGGTTCGCTCACGAAGCCGTCGCGATCGCCGACGTTGTCGAAGTCCGGGTGGGCATCGAGCACCTCGCGCATATGCTCGGCATAGTTCGCCCAGTCGGTGGCCAGCCGCCACAGTCCGCCCGGCTTGAGCACGCGTGCGATCTCGCTGGCGAAAGCCGGCTGCACGATACGGCGCTTGTGATGGCGCTTCTTCGGCCAGGGATCGGGGAAATACAGCAGGACGTTGTCGAGACTGGCATCACCGAATCCGCCGGCAAGCACGTCCACGGCATCGACGTTGAACAGGCGGGCGTTGCCGGCCCGGGCCGCGTCCAGCGCGCCGAGCAGGCGGCCCACACCGGCGCGATAGACTTCGATGCCGATGAAATCCTCGTCCGGTTTACTGATCGCCAGATCGGCAAGCACTTCGCCGGCGCCGAAGCCGATCTCGAGCGTGCGGGGGGCGGTACGTTCGAACACGTCGTCCCAGTCTATGGGCGCGCTCGGCCGGTCCAGGCCGTAGCGCGGCCACAGGGCGTCGAGGTTCTTCTGCTGGCCGGGGGTAAGCCGGCCCTCTCGCATCACGAAGCTGCGGATACGGCGGTCGTGCGTCGTGCTCACGCGGGTGGTGTCCGGGTCGGGGCGGTGACCATGATCGGCGCCGCTGGAATGATTCAGAATGGCAGGCCGGTCATGGGTGACGAGGCCGAGGCATAGCGACGGCGCGGCATGCGACCGGCCAGAAATGCCTGGCGGCCGGCGATCACCGCGTGGCGCATGGCCTGGGCCATGAGGATCGGCTTCTGCGCCTGGGCGATTGCGGTGTTCATGAGCACGCCGTCGCAGCCCATTTCCATCGCAATGGAGGCGTCCGAGGCGGTGCCGACGCCGGCATCGACGAGCACCGGCACGTTGGCGTTCTCGACGATCTCGATCACGTTGTAGCGATTCTGGATCCCGAGCCCCGAGCCGATCGGCCCGGCCAGCGGCATGATCGCGACACAGCCCATATCCTCGAGGCGGCGCGCCGCGATCGGGTCGTCACTGGTATAGACCATCACCTCAAAGCCGTCGTCGACGAGCTGTTTGGCCGCGATCAGCGTTTCGGCCATGTCCGGATACAGCGTCTTCTCGTCGCCCAGCACTTCCAGCTTGACCAGGTTGTGGCCGTCGAGCAGTTCGCGCGCCATCCGGCAGGTGCGTACCGCGTCTTTCGCGCTGTAGCAGCCGGCGGTGTTGGGCAGCAGGGTGTATTTATCGGCCGGCAGGATATCCAGCAGATTGCGCTTCTTGGCGGCTTCCGGATCGGTCAGCGCCGGGGTGCGGCGAATCGCCAGGGTCACGATTTCGGCCCCGGAGGCCGTGATCGCGGCATCGGCCTGGTCGAGGTCGGCGTACTTGCCGGTGCCCACCAGCAGACGGGATTGGAAACGCCGCGTGCCGATGGTCAGCGTGTCCGGCTCCGAGGTGGCCTGGCCGCCGCCGATCGCATGCACGATCTCGAGGCGGTCCTGGGGGTTGATCTGCGTGTTCTCGTGTTGCTCGCGCGGCACGATCTCGCCGTTGTGTTCGACGGCAATGCGCTGATCGGCATAACCGAGATCGGCCAGGAACTGGGCGAGCGTGAGCGGCTGTGCGCACTCTCTGGGTGCGCCGTTGACTGTAATCTGCATCATGTATGTGCGCGTTCGGTTGCTTGAGCGTCCGACCGTGTCGGTCGGGACCGTCAGGCGGGGTAGAATAACGCGGCGCACGGCTGCATGCGACTTGCGCAGGGCGGCCGTGGCGCGCGATGGTATCGACCACGCGTGGGCCGCGACGCGCGACCCGTGGCCGGTATTCGTTCACCAGCTCTTGGCGTTGCCTGCATGAAACGTTTCGGAAAAATACTGCTCGTCATCATCGGCGTGATTGTCCTGCTCGTCGCGATTGCGATGGCGGCGCTGTTGCTGTTCTTCGACCCCAACGATTACAAGAGCCAGATCAACGCCTCGATCGAGCGCCAGATCGGCCGCAAGGTGGAGATCAGCGGCGATATCGGCCTGTCGGTGTTCCCGTGGCTGGGTATCGAACTGGGGCACGTCGAGGTTGCTAATGCGCAGGGCTTCGGCGACAAGCCGATGGCGGAAATGGAGTCGGCCGAGATCAGCGTCAAGCTGTTGCCGCTGATCAGCCGCGATATCGAAGTGGGCACGGTCAGTCTCGACGGGTTGCGCCTGCGCCTGGCCCGCGACGCGAAGGGGCGCAGCAACTGGGAGGATATCTCCGAGCGCCTGTCGGCCGATCAGAACAGTGACATCGCGGACACGCAGGCCGACAGCCCGCCGCCGGCGCCGGCCGAGACCGCCGGGGGCTTCAAGCTGTCGTCGCTGCAGATCGGCGCGATCGAGATCAGGGACGCGGCCGTCGCCTGGCAGGATGCGCAGACCGGCGCCGACTATCGCGTGACCGATGTCAAGCTATCGACCGGACGTCTGTCCGACGGCGATCCGGTACGCCTGGAACTGTCCGGCGACGTGGCCGCGCCCGAAGAGAAAATCAACGCCGCGCTGAATCTGGTCACCCAGGTCGAGCCCGATATCGCCGAACAGTTCTACCGCTTTTCCGGGCTGAGCCTCAACGTGCTCGCCTCCGGTGAGGGCGTGCCGGCCCAGCGCCAGCAGGCCACGCTCTCCGGCAACGGCGAACTGGACATGGCCGAGGGTCGCCTGAAGCTGTCGGGCGTCACTCTGCAGGGGGCGGGCCTGAATATCAGCGGCAATCTCGACGGCACCGGTCTCAACGACACGCCGTCCTACAGTGGTCGTATCACGGTCAAGAATTTCGATCCGCGTGCGGTCATGCGCGAGCTGGATATCGACGCGCCGGCCACCCAGAAGAAAGCGGCCCTGTCGGCGGCGGGTTTCGACGCGCAGTTCAGTGCGAACGCCAATCGCGTGGATTTCAAGCAGATTCTGGCGACGCTCGACGACAGTTCGCTCAAGGGCTCGGCCAGCGTCGAGGACTTTGCCAAGCCGAACGTGGTTTTCGCGCTTAACCTCGACAAGCTCAACGTCGACGATTATCTGCCGCCGGGCAGCGCCGAGCAGGCTCAGACCGATACACCGGCGCAGACCGGCGGCGGTGACGCGCAGAAGGATGCCGAGATCGATCTGTCCGGGCTCAAGGATCTGCGCATGGACGGCAAGCTCGCGGTCGGCGCGCTGACCGCCGCCAACATCCATGTCACCAACGCCAATCTCACCGTCAAGGCGCGTGACGGCGTGCTCACGATCGAGCCGCTCACCGCCGAGCTCTATCAGGGCAACGTGCGGGTGACCGCGCGCGTGGATGCATCGAAGGACACCCCGCGCTACGCGCTCAAGGGCAATCTCAACGGGCTGCAGTTCCAGCCCCTGCTCGAGGACGTGGCCGATACCGACCGGGTGGCGGCGCTGGCCAACATGAATATCGACATCAGCACCGCCGGCAAGCAGGTCGCGGCGATGAAGCGTGCGCTCAACGGCAATTTCGGCTTCGACCTGCGTGACGGTGCCTTCAACGGCTTCAATCTCGCCCAGGTGATCGCGTCCGCGCGCAGCCGCCTGGCGAGTGGCGGCGATGGGGGCGGCGCCGGCAGCGGCGTGGGCGAAGACGAGAAAACACCGTTCAATCGCTTCGCTGCGTCGTTCAACGTCAAGGATGGCGTGATGGCGGGCAAGGACCTCAACCTCAAGAGCCGTGTCATTAACGCGACCGGCACCGGCAACTACGATCTGGCCGCCAACGCGCTCGACTACGTGGTCAGCGCCCAGGTGCCCGAGGATGCCTCCGGCAAACTCGAGGATCTGGCCGGCGTCGCGGTGCCGATCAAGCTGACCGGCAACCTCATGTCGCCAGCCTATTCGCTCGACGTGGCCGGCGCGCTCAAGGGCGTTGCCAGCAAGCGCCTTCAGGACGAGAAAGCCAAGCTGCAGGACAAGGTCAGCGAAAAGCTCAAGGAACGCACCAAGAAGATCGATCCTGAAGTCAGCGACAAGGTGAAGAAAGGCTTCCAGGGTCTGTTCGGGGGCAGCAAGAAAGACGACGCCAATTAACGGCCTCGCCATTTCTGCGCGCCGGCGATGGGCCAGGGCCGTCGTCGGCGCAGTGCTTGTCGCGACCGTGGGCTCGGCC
Organism: Salinisphaera aquimarina; assembly: GCF_042643355.1. NCBI lineage: Bacteria > Pseudomonadati > Pseudomonadota > Gammaproteobacteria > Salinisphaerales > Salinisphaeraceae > Salinisphaera > Salinisphaera aquimarina. Next base: position 105,785 of record NZ_JBHRSS010000009.1, on the reverse strand, counting down.
CAGGCCGTGACCGTCGAGCGCATGCAGGTCACGCGTGATGACGCCCGCTACGACGTGGCCTCGGTAATGGTGCTCGACGTGCCGCTGGCGGTCGCCTTTCGCGCGGCCAGCGACTACGACCGGTTGCCCGAGTTCAATCCGAGCATCCTGTCCAGCACCCGCTTGCGCGGTCACCGGCTACGCTCGAATGTGCGTTTGTGTGTCGCGTTCTTCTGCAAGACCATTCGTCAGGTGATGCGCTATCAAGAGCATGCCCCCGAGAGCATCGACATGCAGGTGGTGACCGATGCCGGCGACCTGAAAAGCGGTCACGCCAAGTGGCGCTTCACCGCCATCGATGCACGGCGCACGCGGCTGGCGTTCGCTGCGGCGATCGAACCCGCGTTCTGGATACCGCCGCTGATCGGTCCCTACCTGATCGCACGCGAGCTGCGACGCCAGACCCAGATCACCGGGCGCTCGATCGAACGTCTGGCCGCCGACTATGCCCACGACCAGGGCCGAAATGGCGGTAATATCGACGACGACAGCGAGTCCGATGATGAATGACGCGCCGCCCGATCATATTGCCGAGGCGCTGCTGGCCTGGTTCGACGTACACGGTCGTCACGATCTGCCGTGGCAGCATCCGCGCAGTGCCTATCGGGTGTGGGTTGCCGAGATCATGCTCCAGCAGACCCAGGTCGCCACCGTCGTCGATTACTTCAACGCGTTCATGTCGCGTTTCCAGAATATCCACGCGTTGGCCGCGGCCGACAGCGATGCCGTGATGGCGCACTGGGCCGGGCTGGGCTACTACGCCCGGGCGCGCAATCTGCATGCCGCCGCCAAGGCGGTGGTCGCCGATCATGACGGCCGGATGCCGGATACCGTGGAGGCGTTGATGACGCTGCCCGGCATCGGCCGCTCGACCGCGGGTGCAATCGTCGCCCAGGCATTCGAGCGCTGGGCGCCGATTCTGGACGGCAACGCCAAGCGCGTGATTGCACGTCTGGCGGCGATCCAGGCCACGCCCGGTACTGCCGCCTATGAAAAGTCGCTGTGGCGGCTTGCAGAGCAGTACACGCCGCACGAGCGCATCACCGATTACACCCAGGCGATCATGGATCTGGGCGCAACGTTGTGCACGCGGCGCAATCCGCGCTGCGACAGCTGCCCGCTGGCATCGGCTTGTCTGGCCCGTCGGCAGGGACTGCAGGCGCGTATTCCGGCGCCGCGCAAACGCAAGGCACGACCCCAGCGCGAAACCGTGGTCATCGTGGTGAGTGACGATCGCGGCCGCGTGCTGCTGGAAAAACGCCCGCCCGCCGGTATCTGGGGCGGTCTGTGGAGCCTGCCGGAAAAGCCCGCCGGGCAGTCGGTCGAGGCCTTCTGTCGTGAATATCTCGGTATCGCCGTCGCCCCCGGGGCGCGGCTGGCCTCGGTGGCGCATGCGTTCACCCATTTCGAGCTGCTGATCCATCCACAGCAGGTGCAGCTGATCGACACTGTCCGTATCATGGAGAGCTCGCTGCAATGGTATGCGCGCGACGACTGGCCGGGCCTGCCCGCGCCGATCCGCCGCGTACTCGACACACATCAACAAGTACTCGCTCTATGAGTCACACCGTCCAATGCGTAAAGCTCAATAAAGAGGCCGAAGGCCTGCCGCGTCCGCCGTTGCCCGGCGAGCTCGGAAAACGGATCTACGAAAACGTCTCGATGCAGGCCTGGCAGCAATGGCTGGTCGAGCAGACACGTCTGATCAACGAATACGGGCTGCATCTGGCCGACCCCAAGGCGCGCGAATTCCTTACCGAACAGACCGAGGAATATTTCTTCGGCAGCGGCGAGACCGCCGAAACGCACTACGTGCCGCCGAAAAGCTAGCATCGGCGAGTGCAGGGGCGGTTGACTATGCCCGCCCGGATCGGTCTAATACGTGTTCTTCGAGATCGGCTCCACGATCTGGCCGGATAGCTCAGTTGGTAGAGCATGCGACTGAAAATCGCAGTGTCGGTGGTTCGATTCCACCTCCGGCCACCATATTTATCAGGCACTTAGCCTGTTTGCCTCCGCGCTGAAAACCTTGCAAGGTACATTGCAAGGTGCGGGGTGCACGATGGCCACCTTCACAAAGAGTCTTGCAGGCGGCTGGAAAGCCGTCGTTCGGCGCAAGGGCTATCCCACCGTTTCAAAGACGTGGCGCACCAAGCGCGATGCCCAGGATTGGGCTACTTCTGTCGAAGACGAGATGCGCCGTGGTGCTTTCATTCGTCGTCAGCCAGCCGAACGCACGACCATGTCGGATGCGCTCGACCGATACCTGGCGGAAGCCGTGCCCACCAAGCGTGAATCCACGCAGCGCGGAAATCGCAGTCAAGCGGAGCGCCTGCGCGGCTACTTTGGCGATTACGGCCTTTTGGCGGTTACACCCGAGCTCGTGGCCGGCTATCGGGATAAACGACGCTTAGAAGAGCGCAGAGCGGCTAATACTGTACGAGTAGAACTCGCACTGCTTTCCCACGTATTCGAAATGGCAATCCGAGAGTGGCGGCTTGGACTCACGCTGAACCCGGCAAGTGCTATCCGCTGGCCCGCGCCCGGTGCGGGGCGCGACAGGCGCCTTGCGGCCGATGAAGAGCAGCGTCTACTCGAAGCTTGAAGCGCCTACAGCAATCCCATGCTGGGCTGGATGGTTCGTTTGGCGCTGAACACGGGTATGCGGGCAGGTGAGATACAGCGTTTGCGCCGACGTGATGTGGATTTGACTCGCCGAACTGTCACGCTGCGAGATACAAAGAATCGAGAGACACGCGCCGTGCCCCTAGTGCCAACGGCGTTGGCAACGATGGAGCAGGCGCTTTCAAATCCGATTCGGCCGATCGATACCGACCTCGTGTTCTTCGGCGAACCGGGCCGTGACGGCAAGCGTCGTGGGTTCGAGTATAAGCCAGTGTGGCGTTTGATAAAGATCGAACTTGGGATGGACGATCTGCGGTTCCACGATCTGCGGCACGAAGCAGTGAGCCGTTTCGTCGAACTGGGATTGTCGGACCAAGAGGTTGCGGCGATCAGCGGCCACCGAAGCATGCAGATGTTGCGGCGCTACACGCACCTGCGTGCCGAAGATTTGGTTGGTAGGCTTGATGCTTTAGGGGACGCTAGCGGATTATCAGGCCGCTCGCGGAAGGTATAAGGCGAATGAATGGCACTCCATAAAGATTTTCCGCGCTCACCGTTCGAGATACCGGACAGCCGACACCGTTGGTTTCCTGCCGATGAGGCGATGCGGGAAAGCGCTTATGAAAAGCTCCTGCCGCCGCTTGTCGCCAATATTCGGGAACAAGTCAGCCAGTGGCGTGGGGATGGCTATCCGGGCGCGTCCGACACGTCCAGTGCGCTACTGCGCTGGTGGTTTGGGCAAGACCATATGCTTGAAGAGGCGGATGGCACGCTCACCCCATTTTCGTATTACTTCGCCCAGCGCGAGGCGGTCGAGACGGTCATCTGGCTGTACGAAGTCCGCCAGGCCCGCGATAAATTCGACTTGATGCGCTTCGATGCGTCCGAGGCGATCTCTACGGGTATGTTTCCCGAAAACTGGCCGCGTTATGTCTGCAAGATGGCTACGGGTGCCGGTAAGACCAAGGTGCTGTCACTGCTGATCGCCTGGAGCTATTTTCACCGGACCTATGAAACGGGCTCCGAGCTCGCACGCAACATTTTGCTGATCGCGCCCAACATTATCGTGCTGGATCGCCTGCGGGCCGACTTCGACGGGCTGAAAATATTTTTCAACGATCCTGTCCTGCCGGATAACGGCTTCGAGGGCCGTAACTGGCGCGATGATTTCCAGATGGCGTTGCACATTCAAGACGACGTGCGCATCGTCCGGCCGACCGGTAATCTCTTTCTCACCAACATCCATCGTGTCTATCTGGGCGATGTGAAAGAGGCCTCACTCGAAGACGATGACCTGACCGATTATTTCCTGGACCCTTTCGGCCCCAAGCCAACCGGCAAGACGACGGACTCCGGAACCGACCTTGGCGAAATTGTTCGCGATATCGACGAGCTCGCAGTCTTCAACGACGAAGCGCATCACGTTCACGATGAGCGCATGGCGTGGTTCAAGTCGATTCAGGATATCCACCATCGAATGCTTCAGAAGGACGGCCAGCTCGCATTGCAACTGGACGTGACCGCGACTCCCAAGCACAACAACGGCGCGATCTTCGTCCAGACCGTGTCGGACTACCCGCTGGTCGAAGCGATCCATCAGAACGTCGTCAAGCATCCGACGCTGCCGGACGCGGCCAGCGTGGGCCGGCTCAACGAACACAAGAGTGCGTTGTTTACGGAGCGCTACGCCGATTATCTACAGCTCGGCGTCGAGGAGTGGCGGGTAAGTTATGCCGAACATGAAAAGCTCGGCAAGAAAGCCGTGCTGTTCGTGATGGTAGACGACACCAAGAACTGCGATGAGGTCGGCGAATACCTGGAGAAAATTGCGCCGGAGCTCGAAGGCGGTGTGCTAGTTATTCACACCAAGAAGAACGGTGAAATATCCGAAGCCAAGTCCGGCAAGAAGCTCGAAGAGCTAGAGGCGCTGCGTGAGGCGTCCAATAATATCGATAGCTGGGCGAGCCCTTACAAAGCCATTGTTTCGGTGCTGATGCTTAAAGAAGGTTGGGATGTGCGTAACGTCACTACTGTTGTGGGCCTGCGTGCTTACAGCGCCAAGAGCAATATACTGCCGGAACAGACACTCGGCCGCGGCCTGCGTCGTATGTACTTCGGCAGCGACGAGCCGGAATACGTTTCGGTCATGGGCACTGAAGCCTTCATGGGATTTGTTGAGTCGATTCGTACCGAGGGCGTCGAGTTTGAGCGCAAGCCGATGGGCGACGCCGCACGACGCAAACCGCCGCTGGTTGTCGAGGTCGACAGCGAAAACGAGGATAAGGATATCGACGCGCTGGATATCCCTATTCCCAAGCTAACGCGTCGCTTCAACCGCGAGTTCCGGGATTTGACCGATCTTGATGTGACCGCGCTCGGCAACGAAAAACTGCCGGTCAAACCATTCTCGCTGGAGCAAACGCGCGAAATCGTCTTCAAGACCATGCTCGACGATGCCGCACACCATACCGTCAACCTCGACGGTATCGGACCGGCTGATTATCGCTCGGTCGTCGCGTTTTTCGCTCGTCAGTTGCTAAAGGAACTGCGTTTGGTTGGCGGCTACGACGTGCTCTATCCCAAGGTGCGTGACTTCATGGGGGATCAGCTGTTCGAGAACAGTCCGGTCGATCTTGAAGACCCGGTAGTGCTGCGTAATCTGTCGGAGCCCGAGGCCGCAAAAACAATATTCGACAGTCTCAAGGCAGGTATTAACGCGATCACGATCGCGGATAGTGGCACCTCCCGGATCGAAGACTACATACGACTTAAAAACACTCGACCGTTCAAGCCTTTTGATCAGCCGTTTATTCAATCAAGAAAGACAATCTTCTCGAAGATCGTCGCTGAGCCGAACGCTGGTGGTTTCGAGCTAACGTTCGCGGCTTTTCTGGATGGGGCTAGGGACGTTGTAGCGTTTACGAAAAATTATAAGGCGCTGGGATTTAAGATCGACTACGTGAAGATTGATGGCGATTTGTCTACCTATACGCCGGATTTCGTAGTGCGCACGGTAGCCGGCACCGTGTTCACCATCGAAACCAAGGGACGCGAGGAAATCGATCTGCCTCAGAAGATGACCCGACTGCGCCAGTGGTGCGCGGATGCGACGCAGGCCAGCCTTGCGAACGGCGGGCCAGAATATCGCTTTGTCTATGTCGACCAAGCCGGCTTCGAGCGCAATCCACCGAAAGATATGGAAAGTCTGGTTGCCGCCTTCCGTGAATTTCAAGCATGACCTCGTTGGAGGAGCTGCGACACTGGATCGCCGCGCCCGAGGCTGAACATCTCGAGTTCAAGTCGGCGCGCCGCAACTATCACTTCGAGAAGCTGCTCGATTATTGTGTGGCCTTGGCGAACGAGGGCGGCGGCAAAATAATCCTCGGTGTAACGGATGCCAGGCCGCGAACCGTCGTCGGCACTGAGGCGTTCGCCGAGCCAGGCCGAACTTCTGCCGGCATTCACCAGAAGCTTAGCCACCGCGTACCGATCGAAGAGCTGTCGATGGATGGCCGCCGTGTGCTGGTTGTACACGTTCCGAGCCGGCTGCCAGGCACGGCTTGGCATCACGATGGGAGATATCTACGTCGCGCTGGGGATGATCTCGTGCCGATCCCGCCGGAAGAGCTTCAGCAAATACTGTCGGAAGGCGGGCCTGATTTTTCTGCGACGGCCTCGCAGGCTTCGCTAAGCGATCTGGATACGGAGGCCGTCGACGCGTTTGGCAGTCGTTGGGCGCGTAAGTCCGGTAAGCCGGAGCTTAGAAATCAAAGCGTCGAGCAGCTACTGACCGATGCGGAGCTGATCTTCGATAGACGGATCACTATCGCCGCGCTAGTTTTGTTTGGCAGTCGAGAAGCTTTGGGACGCTATCTCGCTCAGACAGAGATTGTGTTCGAATATCGATCGTCCGACGCTTCGGGCCCAGCCCAGGACCGGCTCGATCTACGCCGAGGCTTTTTCAGCGTTTACGACGAGCTTTGGCAGAAGATCAACGTACGCAATGATCGCCAGAGTTATCAGGATGGCCTTTTCCGCTACGATATCGCGACGTTCGACGAGATAGCGGTTCGCGAGGCGTTGCTCAACGCCGTTGCGCATCGCGACTATCGGTTGGGCGGCTCGATCTTTGTGCGTCAATATCCACGTCGTCTCGAGATTGTAAGCCCAGGCGGCTTTCCGATTGGCATCACGCCCGACAACATCCTCGACCAACAGAACCCACGTAACCGCCGCATTGCGGAAGCGTTGGCCCGTTGTGGCCTGATTGAGCGTTCTGGCCAGGGGTTGAACCTGATGGTCGAGAACGCGATCCGTCAGAGTAAGCCTTTGCCAGACTTCGCTGGCTCAAGTGAGCACGAGGTGCGTCTTACGTTGCAGGGTACGGTGCAAGACCCGGCTTTCATTCGTTACCTGGAGCAAGTGGGGGCTGAGAGGCTGGCTACGTTTTCCACCTACGACTTCCTCGCTCTCGACGCGCTGCGGCGCAAACAGCCGTTGAGTGATGTCATGCGTCAGCGCGTGCCTGCACTTGTCGAGAATGGCCTCGTCGAAAAACTCGGCCGCGGCCGAGGCGTGCGTTACCTCCTCTCGCGTTCGATGTACGGCGCGATTGGGCGAAGTGGGACGTATACGCGCGAGCGTGGTTTGAGCCACGAAACCAATAAGGAATTGTTGCTTAAGCACATCCGCGATAACGATCAAGACGGCAGCGCCCTTTCGGTGCTGTGCCAGGTCTTGCCGGACTTGCCGGAAAGACAGGTGCAAAGACTTCTGAAAGAGCTTCGAAACGAAAAGAAGGTATCGCTCAAAGGGCAGCGTCGATGGGCGCGCTGGCACCTGGCGCATTCTAGAACGAGGTCTAAGGACGAGGTCTAAGAACCGCTGTTTTTAGCCGAGTTTTAGAAGTAAATAGATATCAATAATATCAATGGTTTATAAAGCCATAAGCTTTGTTTAAAAGGCTGCTGGCTGTTCAAAGAAATACTATGGCCAAACCGACGCAACCGACGAACGTGCTTTCCGAAGCTGAAAAGCGCGACCTGATCCAGCTAATCCAGGCCGACAAACCGCTACCGGAGAAGTACCGCTTCCTACTGTTCGAAGACAAGCGCGAAGTTGAGCTGGTCTGGAACGGCAAGACCGCCGACGTCTGCAACGCAGTGCTGCCGTTTCAGACACTCGAACATATCGACGAGCCGCGCGAAGAGACCCGGGTTCAGAGTGATCTATTCGACGCCCGTGGCCGACAGAAGGGCGGCTGGACCAACAAGCTCATCTGGGGCGACAACAAACTGATCCTGTCGAGCCTCAAATCGGGCGCATTACGCCGTCAGATCGAAGAAGCGGGCGGCCTCAAGCTCATCTATATTGATCCGCCATTCGACGTGGGAGCCGATTTTTCGATGGATATCGAGATCGGCGGTGAGACGTTTCATAAAGAGCCGAATCTGCTGGAGCAGATCGCGTATCGGGATACCTGGGGCAAAGGCGCCGACTCGTTTATCTCGATGCTTTACGAGCGGCTGATCTTGATGCGAGACCTCTTGGCGAAAGAAGGGAGCATCTATGTTCATTGCGACTGGAGGGTAAATTCGTTCATTCGTCTCGCCATGAATGAGGTGTTCGGGACTGAAAACTTTATCAACGAAATTACTTGGAAGCGCGCCAATACGGTAAAAGGAAATATTGGCCAAGGTAGTAAATTCATGGGAGCGAATACAGATTCGCTTCTGGCCTACAGCAAAAGCGAATCGTATATTTTCAATAATATATTTACGCCTTACTCCGACGACTATATCGAGAGTTTTTTTAAGTACAAAGACAGCGATACGGGGAGGCGCTATAGGCTGACCAGCATGATTGGTCCTGGTGGTGCGGCGAAAGGAAACCCGAGCTACGAAGTAATGGGGGTCACGCGTTATTGGCGCTATAGCAAAGGCACGATGAACGATTTGATTTCTAAGGGAATGATTGTTCAAACGGCACCGGGTACAGTGCCTCAGAAAAAGCAGTATTTAGATGAGGGCTCCGGCGTCTCAATGCAATCCTTATGGGACGACATCGGCGGACTCGGCGCTGCCTCAAGAGAAGGCACAAAATATCCTACACAGAAGCCCGAAGCCCTTTTGGATCGCATTATCAAGACAAGTAGCCAAGAAGGTGATTTGGTCGCCGACTTTTTCGTCGGGTCTGGTACTACGGCGGCATCAGCTGAAAAACTCGGCCGCAAATGGATCGCCTCCGATCTTGGCAAGTTCGGCGTTCACACTACCCGCAAGCGCCTAATTGGCGTTCAGCGCGAACTCAAGGCCGCCGACAAGCCGTTCCGCGCCTTCGAGGTCCTCAATCTCGGCCGCTATGAGCGCCAGGCCTATCTCAATGTTGGCGGCCGGCTGACTGGCGAGCAGCGCGAGGCCGCGCTCTCAGAACGCGAGCGCGAATTCCGCGAGTTAATCCTGCGTGCCTATCGCGCCGAGCCGTTCGAGAACGACGAATTTTTTGACGGCAAACAGGCCGCCCGGCTGGTCGTCATCGGTCCGATCAACCTGCCGGTGGGGCGACTATTCGTGGAGGAAGTCATTACCGAGTGCCGAAAGCGTCGCGCGACGCGTGTGGATATCCTAGCGTTCGAGTTCGAGATGGGATTGTTTCCAGCCGTACTGTCGGAGGCGCGAGAGAAGGGCATCGATCTAACGCCGAAGTACATTCCGGCCGAGGTCTTCGACAAACAGGCGATCAAGCGTAACCAAGTCGTTTTCCACGATATCTCTTTCGTGGAAGCTACGCCGCGCTACGACAAGAAGCGCAAACAGACCGTGCGTATCGAACTCACGGATTTCTCGGTTTACTACAGCCAGAACGCCGCCGAGAAAGCTATCGAGGCGATGAAGAGCAACAAAAGCGAAGTCATCTGCGATCGCGGCCAGCTCGTGAAGGTGAGCAAAGACAAGCAGGGTGTTGTTAGCCGCGAAGTGCTTACGCGCCGCTGGACCGACTGGGTCGATTACTGGGCGGTGGACTTCGATTATCAATCCCGCAAAGAAATCATCAAGGTGCCGGTCGGTAGCGGAACCAGCGGTGTGCTCTCAGGCTTCGAAGCGCCCCAGAACGAATTCGACCTCGACTTCGAAGACCGCTGGACCGGCAGCTATATCTTCGAGAACGAGTGGCAAAGCTTTCGTACCCGCAAAGATCGTGAGCTTGAACTAACGACCGCTGAACATCGCTACGAAAAGCCTGGCCGCTATACGGTTGCCGTGAAAGTAGTTGATATTTTCGGCAACGATACAATGACGTTAGTGCCGGTATCGGTTGGTTGAATTCACCAGCGATAGGACGCGCTATTGTGCTGTACGGCTACCTCCTCCAGACCCCTCTCATCTGGCGCGGGAGCGAGAGTTGCGCCGCACATTTTCAGCACAGCGCGCGCAAACCTTATGTGTTACGAGCTGTTAGAAAGTTTATTGCATTCAGTTGCTTGTAGTATTTGGGCTTTGCGCGAAGTTTCAACATAGTGGCTTGAGTTGCATTAAGTTGTGGTTTTTATTAGAGAACTGAAAATCGCAGTGTCGGTGGTTCGATTCCACCTCCGGCCACCATATTTCCCGCGTCGACCCAGGCAGCGCTCGCCGTAACCGGTGGCCGCGTCAGGGTATGGCGTTGGCGGTCTGCATCTTGACGCCGGATTAACGGGCGCGGGACTACACTCCCGGCCTTGTTTCAAGCGGCTGTCCCGCATGATCGCACTCATCCATATCAAGAAAACCGCCGGCAAGAGTCTCAAGCACATCATGCGCTGCGAGTTCGGCACGGCGCACTGCGACGTCAAGCGCTGGAATTCTTCGGACGCGTATTTCAGCGCCGCGGATCTGCGCCGTCTGCAACGGGTGCACCCGCGACTGCAGAGCCTGGCCGGGCACAGCATTCGCAGTGTCAGCGACTTGCGCTCCGCCGCGCCGGGACTGCGTTATTACACGTTCCTGCGCGACCCGATCAAGCGCTGTATCTCCGAATACCAGTATTCGGTGCGCCAGGGGCGTTGTGCCCCGGGTTCGTTCGCGTCGTGGATCGAAAAGCCGGCGTATCGCAACGTGCAGGTCAAAAGCCTGGCCGGCAGCGACGATCTGGATATGGCCATTGCCCAGGTCGACACCGAGATATCGTTCGTCGGCCTCATGGAACGCTTCGACGAATCGTTGGCGCTCATGCAGCCATTGCTCGAACTCCCCCGGTTCACGCCGTTACAGCGGCGGGTCAACGCGGCGTCGGATCATGCGATCCGTGATGCCCTGCTGGCCGACAATGAGGCGATGGATGCCGTCCGCCAGGCCAACAGACTCGACAGCGCGCTGTTCGAGCATGTGGCAGGCGTGATCTATCCGCGGCAACAGCGGCAGGCAGCGCGCGTCAGCGTGGCCGTGACCGCCGGAAAACCACGGCCTGTCGAGCGGTCGCCGCGCCAGTTCAATGCGCGGTTTTTAGCCAACGGCGTCTATCGCTATCTGGTCTACAAACCGGCGGTCTCGGCCTACCAACTCGTCAATCGAGGCTAAGCGTCGTGTGGCTTGTCCAGTAGGCGCAAGGCCAGTTCCTCGGGGGCCTGCACGCCCAGCAGGACGCTGAAATCGATGTTCGTCTCTACATAGAGCAGGCGCTGCTGGGCCGCGCGCAGGACGAACAGCCAGCGCGTGTCCGTGGTCTGGAACCAGCCCACGCGAAAGCCGGGCAGGGTGATGCCGTTGCGCCGCTTCGCGCGGGCGAGATCCGGACGTGAACCCAGGTCCACGACCTCTGCTCGGACCACCGAATCCAGCGGCACGCGCTCGTGGAATTCGCCGCCCTTGAGATGCATGGTGCCGTTGCGGATGGTGACTTCGTTGCGCGTGGCCACATAGAGGGCAAGCGCGGTCAGGCCGGCGTTGATCGACAGCAGCAGGCCGATGGCGCTCGCCGTGGCCAGAATCACCAGCCAGTTCGGCAGGGCGTGGCTGAAAGCCAGTACGACGGCGATCACGATCAGCGGCAGCGCGATCGTCAGGGCGGTCACGCCGACGAAGGCGCGCCAGGGGAAGGTGGTGATGGGATAGACCTGCATGGCTCGGGCCTTGAAGAGAATTGGATTGGATCGAGCGCCGGTGCTCGTGCTCAGTCCAGCAGCATAGCCAGCTGGCGGCGTTTCGCGCGTGCCGAACGCACGCGCCGATGCAGTTGCAGGTCGCGCTCGGTCTTGCGCTTGACGCGGGCAGTGCGCTCGTAAATGGCGATGAAGTCGAACGCCCGCTCGATGTCGGTCAGGCCCAGCCGGTTGAGGTGGGCGAACACCACGGCGCGACGTTCGCGGCACATCCAGCGGTCGCTGGCCTTGGCCAGGCCTTCACCGATAAGCGTATCGCTGTGCAGGTTCTTCACGTCGATCGCGCAGATCGTGCCGCATTCATCCCGGGACAGCAGATTGGGGCCAATCGGGTCGCCGTAATCGAAACCGGTGCGCAGTGCGTCCGGCCGCGCGTGCCGTGATTTGTACTGCAGTTCGCGGCGAAGACGGTGCCCGATCACGCGGGTCTGGCTGAGAAAGTCGAGATTGTCGAGATGTCGCTGCCAGTAGGGGGTGGCCTCGAATGTCTGCAGGCGTGAATCGCGGTTGGCAATCTGCCCGAAGCAGCGCGCGATCTGCGGCATCATCGTATCGTCGACGCGATGACAGGGCTGGCCCTGGACATAGTCGACCCAGATGATATTGCCCTCGCGCCGGCGCCAGCTGGGCAGATGCGGCGTATCGCCGTAGCGTTCCAGGTTGGCGCTCACGCGTTCGGCCTGACGCTCGGACTTGAAGGTGATCTTCTTGTAGGTCGCCTGGCCGTTCTCGACCACGACCTCCACGTCATAGTGCTGCCGCGACCAGAGCCCGAGCGTTCGCAGCACGCTACGCTTGAGGCGTTTGCCGGTGCCGTAGATCGGCCGCCGGTACGCGTTGACAGAGCGGTTCATGACATTTTCGTGAATGCGGACGTGCGCGGGACGCTAGCAACAAATCCGTGCCTCGATGTTAGCGTTTCATCAAGTCGTCATATATCCATGACTGCCCGTGGTCTTCTGAGGGCGCCTCGGCAATAGGGGTTCCGAGAGACACAGGCGTCAGCTCTTCGCTTTCGTCGTCCGCGTGTTTTCATGCCGTGCGAACGAAAGCCATTTGATTGGCGTCGGGACGCACGACTGGCAGACTTGTAATTATTGTTTGTTGTGAGCCTCGTGGGGCATGAGCGAGCTTGTTTCGACCCGCTGTCATGGCGCGGACATCGCCGAATACGTGGATGCCCTGGCGACGCTGCGAATCCGTGTTTTTCGTGATTTTCCGTATCTCTACGACGGCGATATCGCATACGAGCGCGATTATCTGGCGACCTATGTGAACGCGCCGCGCTCGCTGGCATATCTGGTCCACGATGGCGATCGGCTGGTCGGCGCCACTACCGCCTTGCCGCTGGCCGACGAAGAGGCGGCGTTTCGTCAGCCGCTGGCCGATGCCGGATTCGACGTGGCGCGCCTGTTCTATTTCGGCGAGTCGCTGCTGCTGGCCGACTACCGAGGCCGCGGCCTGGGACACGCGTTCTTCGACGAACGCGAAGCCTGGGTCCGTCGCGCGGGCGATTTCGAGCACGCCTGTTTCTGTGCCGTGCAGCGGGCGCCGGATCATGCGCTGCGTCCGCGCGGCTATCGGCCACTGGACGATTTCTGGCGCAGGCGCGGTTATCGGCGTCATGACGATATCAGCGCGGTGTATCGCTGGCGGGATATCGACCGGACCGTCGAGACCGACAAGCGGCTGCTGTTCTGGTCGCGCTCGCTGCAGCAATAGTTCTGCGGTGTGGCAAAGCGCTCGCCGCGCGCCTGGCGCGACAGTGGTCCAATAATTGCGTTAGGGTGAGGCAGAGGTTGAACGGGGTGTCGAGGGGACGCTATTGAGTACAAAACTGTCGGTGGAGCACGTCTACAAGGTATTCGGTGCGAATCCGAGACGCGCGCTCGAACGCGTCGAGCGCGGCGAGGGCAAGGACGAGATATTCGCCGCAACGGGCATGACGGTCGGTGTCTCGGACGCCAGCTTCGAAGTCCGTGAGGGCGAGATATTCGTGGTCATGGGCTTGTCCGGTTCGGGCAAGTCCACGCTCGTGCGTATGCTCAATCGCCTGATCGATCCGAGCGCCGGGGCGATCTATATCGACGGTAAGGACATCACCAAGATGACCCGCCGCCAGCTCATCGATCTGCGCCGGCACGAGATCAGCATGGTGTTCCAGTCGTTCGCGCTGATGCCGCACCAGACCGTGCTCGAGAACACGGCGTTCGGCCTCACCGTGGCCGGTGTCGATTCGGACGAGGGCCGGGAGAAGGCGCTGGCCGCGCTCGACGCGGTCGGTCTCAAGGCCAATGCGCAGAGTTATCCCGATGAACTGTCGGGCGGCATGAAGCAGCGCGTGGGCCTGGCCCGCGCACTGGCGGTCAATCCCGGCATTCTGTTGATGGATGAGGCATTTTCGGCGCTGGACCCGCTCATTCGCACGGAAATGCAGGACGAGTTGCTGCGCCTGCAGTCGGAGCAGGCGCGCACGGTGGTGTTCATTACCCACGATCTGGACGAAGCCATGCGGGTGGGCGATCGCATCGCGATCATGCAGGCCGGCGAAGTGGTGCAGGTGGGTACGCCGGAGCAGATCGTGCGCTCACCCGCCAATGACTATGTGCGCTCTTTCTTCCGCGGCGTGGATGTCAGTCATGTATTCACTGCCGCCGATGTGGCGCGCCGCGATCAGGTCACCGTGATCGAGCGCGCGGGCGTGAGTATCCGCGCGGCCCTGGCCCGGCTCGAAGAACACGACCAGCCGGCGGCCGTGGTGCACGACCGTGCCCGGCTGTATCAGGGTGTGGTCACCGTCGATTCGCTGCTCGCCTGTCTCAAGACGCTGGGCCGCAAGGACGAGGGCCATATCGAGGATGCCTTTGTCGCCAACGTGCGCCCCGTCGCAGGCGACACCCCGCTGACCGAACTCATGACCCAGGTCGCCGAAAGTGACTGGCCGGTGCCGGTGGTGGACGCCCAAGGCCGCTACGCCGGGGCCATATCGCGGGCCACGTTGCTGCACACTCTCAACCGCACCGAACAGGGAGCCGCATGATGGCCATGCAACCGGGCGGCATCTCCATGGGGGCCGCATTTCAGGATTATTTCGTGCTCGATCTGCACATCGGCGAAGGCTTCACGGCGATCGTGAATTTCATGCAGGCGCATTTCGACCTGTTCTTCGTCGCCATCTCGAACACGATCAGTTTTGTCGCCGACAACCTCACCGCGTTCTTCAACTACCTGCCGCCGGAACTGGTCTTCGGCGTGCTCGCGATCCTCGCGCTGTGGCGCGTGGGCTGGAAATTCGCGCTGTTCGTGCTGGTCGGGTTGTATGTGGTCATCGGCATGGATCTGTGGTCCGAGTCCATGGACACGCTGGGGCTGGTGATTGCGGCCACCCTGGCCGCACTGGGTATCGGCCTGCCGATTGGCGTGCTCATGGCCAAGAGCGAGATCGTGTCCACGATCGTGCGGCCGGTGCTGGATTTCATGCAGACGCTGCCGGCCTTCGTCTATCTGATTCCGGCGGTGATCTTCTTCGGCACCGGGCGCGTGCCCGGCACGATCGCCACGGTGATCTTTTCCATGCCGCCGGCCGTGCGGCTGATGAATCTGGGCATTCGCCAGGTCCCGCGCGAGAACGTGGAGGCCGGGCGTGCTTTCGGCTGCAACCAGATGCAGCTGCTGTTCAAGGTGGAACTGCCCCTGGCCATGCCCACCATCATGGCGGGCGTGAACCAGACCATCATGCTGGCGCTGTCGATGGTGGTGATCGCATCGATGATCGGCGCCGGCGGCCTCGGCGATCCGGTGCTCGCCGGTATTCAGCAGCTGCGCCTGGGGGTCGGTTTCGAAGGCGGGCTGGGGGTGGTCATTCTGGCCATCATTCTCGATCGCCTCACCCAGAGTTTCGCCAGTCCCGATCGTACCCGCGCCGGCCCGATGACCCGGATCAAACAGTTTTTCTCGCGCGGCGACGCGCAGTAAGCCAAGTCCTGACGGGTCGCGACGCGGCTCTGTCGAGGCACGAAGACATTTTCGCAGGGAGGACCAAACCATGAAGAATACATTCACACGCTGGGCCGGCACGGCCGCACTGGCCGTCGGGGTCACGCTCGGCAGCATGGGCTGTGCCCAGGCCGCAGACGACACCATCGAGTTCGGCTGGACCGCCTGGTCCGACGCCGAGTTCGTCACCAAACTCGCCAAGACGCTGATCGAGGATCATACCGACTACAAGGTGAAGCTGACCCTGTCCGCCATCGGCGTGCAGTACCAGGGCGTGGCCAACGGCGATCTGGACGGCATGCTCATGGCCTGGTTGCCGGATACCCACGCCGACTACTGGGAGCGCGTCAAGGATGACGTCGTCGACCTGGGCACGCTCTATGACGGCGCGCGTCTGGGCTGGGCCGTGCCGGACTATATTCCCGAGGACGAACTGTCCTCGATCGAGGACCTGAAAAAGCCGGCCGTGGTGGAAATGCTGGGCGGCAAGATTCAGGGCATCGATCCGGGCGCCGGCTTGATGCAGCTGTCCGAAAAGGCGATGGACACCTACGATCTCAACGACGACTACCGGCTGGTATCGGCCAGTGGTGCGGCGATGACCGCAGCGCTGGCACGCGCCGAAAAGCGTCATGAGCCGATCGTGGTGACCGGCTGGACGCCGCACTGGATGTTCGGGCGCTGGAACCTGCGTTTCCTGGATGATCCGGACGGCACGCTCGGCGAAGCGCAGCATGTCGATGTGGTCGTTCGCAAGGGATTCGAAGACGACTATCCGGACGTCGCGAAATTCCTGAGCAACATGCACATCCCGCTCGAGGGGCTGCAGGCGTCGATGGACGAGGCTCAGAAGACGAGCTACGACGACGCGATCAAGAACTGGATCGATGCGCACCCGGATACGATCAAGGAGTGGTTCGGCGAAAGCTGATCCGCGATTTGGTGGACAGAACGAGGCCCGGCACTGCCGGGCCTTTTTCATGGGCGCGGCCCGGCTTGGTTGCATCATGAACTGATAATCTGTGCGCCATTGCACTTCGCGCCACAGGATACGTAATGGCCGCTTCGCCTCGATCCGCGACGATGTTCTTCGCGGTCGCGCTGACTTTTGTCGTCACGATGATGGGCACGACGCTGCCCACGCCGCTCTATCCGATCTATCAGCAGAACCTGGGTTTTTCGCAGCTGATCATCACCGTGATCTTCGCCGCCTACGCGGTCGGCGTGATCGGTGCGCTGGTGGTCGCCGGCAGCTGGTCGGATCAGATCGGGCGGCGGCCCATGCTTGCCGCGGGGCTGGTGTTCTCGGCGGCGAGCGCGGTGGTGTTTCTCTGGGGCGGCGGACTCGGGCCGCTGTTGCTGGGGCGCGTGCTCTCGGGGATTTCCGCCGGGATATTCACCGGCACGGCGACCGTGGCGGTAGTGGAGCTGGCTCCGGCTGCCTGGGCCGGTAGCGCCACGCTCATCGCCACCGCGGCCAATATGGGAGGTCTCGGCCTGGGGCCGCTGGTGGCCGGGGCGCTTTCGCAGTATCTGCCCTGGCCGGTGCATCTGTGTTTCATTCTCGATCTGGTGCTGATCGGTGTCGCCGCCGTTGCCGTGGCCTGCGCGCCGGAAACGGCCGCAAGGCCGGCGCGTCCGCGTCTGCGAATGCAGCCGTTGAGCGTGCCGGCAGAGGTGCGACCCGTGTTCGTACCGGCCGCGATCGCCGGTTTCGCGGGGTTTGCGGTGCTGGGTCTGTTCACGGCGATTGCGCCGGCGTTCATGGGCAAGATTCTGCAGCTTTCCAACCACGCGCTGACCGGCGCGGTCGTGTTCCTGCTATTCGTGGCTTCGACCGTCGGCCAGATCGGCCAGTCGAAGCTCTCCGAACGGCTGCGCCTGCCGCTGGGCTGTGTCGCGCTGATTGGTGGCATCGCACTGGTTGCAGCGGCCATCGGCATGGCGTCGTTGATGCTGTTGCTGCTGGGCGCGATCGTATCCGGCATCGGCCAGGGCGTGGCGTTTCGAGCCGGCATGGGCGCGGTCACCGCGGCGAGTCCACCCGAGCGCCGTGGTGAAGTCGCATCGACGTTCTTCGTGGTGCTCTACGTGGCGATCTCGATACCCGTGGTGGGCGTGGGCCTGGCCGCGGATACGCTGGGATTGCGCGTGGCGGGCATCAGCTTCTCTATCGCTGTCGCGATACTCGCGACGGTCGCGCTGATCAGTTTGCTGCTGCGGCGCCGGCCGGACTGACGTCTGTTTCGATCGGTGCCTGCGCCTCGCGCTGCTGCAGTCGCCACATCGCCGCATAGCGACCGTCGGCGGCGAGCAGCTGTGCGTGCTGGCCGCGTTCGACCACATGGCCCTCGTCCATTACCAGAATCTCGTCGGCGTCGACCACGGTGGACAGCCGATGCGCGATCACCAGCGTGGTGTGGTCGGCGGCCAGTTCCGACAGGGCGGCGCTAATCGCCTGTTCGGCGTGGCTGTCCAGCGATGAGGTGGCCTCGTCGAAGATCAGGATGGCGGGGTTCTTGAGAATGGCCCGGGCGATGGCGATGCGCTGTTTCTCGCCGCCGGAGAGTTTCAGGCCGCGCTCGCCGACGATCGTATCCAGGCCATGCGGCAGCTGCGCGAGCATGCCGTCGAGATGGGCCAGCCGCGCTGCGCGGGCAATCGCCTCCGGTTGTGCGCCCGGGGCACCGTAGGCGATGTTGTATTCGATGCTGTCGTTGAACAGCACCGTATCCTGCGGCACCACGCCGATCGCATCGCGCAGGCTGGCCAGTTGCAGATCGCGCAGGTCGACGCCGTCGATGCTGATATGTCCGGCATTCACATCATAGAAGCGGAACAGCAGCCGGGCGAGGGTGGATTTGCCGGCGCCCGAATGACCCACGACCGCGAGCTTCCGTCCCGGGGCGATGGTGAAGCTGACATCAGTCAGGATACGTCGCTCCGGCTGATAGCCGAAGCTGACGTGGTCGAAACGGATCTGCGGTCGCCGGCCCGCCAGTGCGCTGGCGTCGGGCGCGTCGTCGATGGCTGCCTCGATATCCATGAGGCGAAACATGCGGGCGGTATCGGCCAGCGATTTCTTGAGTTCGCGGTAGACGAAGCCAAGGAAATTCAGCGGGATGAACAGCTGCAGCATATAGGCGTTCACCAGCACCAGATCGCCGATGGTCATTGCCCCGGAGACCACGCGTGCGCTCGCCAGCATCATCATGGCGGTGATCGCGATCGCGATCACCAGCGCCTGGATCGTGTTGAGCAGGCCCAGCGAGCGGCGCGAGCGGCGCAACGCGGTTTCCCAGCCGCGCAGCTCGCGGTCGTAGCGCTCCGACTCGTAGCGTTCGTTGCCGAAGTACTTGACCGTCTCGTAGTTGAGCAGACTGTCCACCGCGCGGGTATTGGCCTGGGCATCGAGGCGGTTGGATTCGCGCACATGCCGGGTGCGCCATTCGGTCAAGGTGGCGGTGGCCGCGACATAGACCACCACGCTCACCAGTACGATGACCGCGAACCACACGCTGTAGTAGAACATCAGGATGCCGGCAACCAGCGCGATTTCCAGAAACGTCGGAATGATGTTGAACAGCATGAAACGCAGCATGAAACTGATGCCGCCGATACCGCGCTCGATATCCCGCGACAGCCCGCCGGTGCGCCGCGACAGGTGAAAGTCGAGATCGAGTGCGTGCAGATGGTCGAACACGTTGAGTGCAATCCGGCGCATGGCGCGCTCGGTGACCCGGCCGAACACGAGATCGCGCAGCTGACCGAACAGCACCGACGCCAGCCGCAATACACCGTAGGCGAGTAACAGCGCGACCGGCAGATAGACGGTGGCGGTCTCGTTGGCATCGAGCGTGTCGACGATATGCTTGAGCACCACCGGCAGCAGCACGGTGGCACCCTTGGCGGCGATCAGCAGGGCCAGCGAGATCCCCACCCGCAGGCGGTGTTCCCACAGATACGGCCACAGCGTGGCCAGATGTCGCCACTCATCGCGCGTTACGTCTTTTTCAGCGGACGTGCGGCTCATGTGATCGCGCCCGCAGTGGCGTCCGGTCTAACCGGCGCGTCCATACCGGGCGAAAATGGCCTCGTGACGGGCACTAACCGTCGCTGCGTTCCGACAACGGCTGTTGCGGCACGCGCCGTAGCTTGCCGGTGTCATAGCCCAGATTCTTGACCCGGTCGACGAGCGAGTCGTAGGTGGCGGCGTCGATCTGCGGGGTGCGCGCCATGATCCAGACATAGTCGTGCTTGTCGCGAGCCACGATCGTGGTCTGGTAATCCGGATCGACGTAGGAGATCACGTACTGCATGCGCAGCACCCAGTAGAAGCGCATGGCCCAGACGGCGTTGTTGCTGCCGTCGATGACGGTGCCGGTGGGCTCCATGGTTTTCTGCTCGCCGTCGAAGCCGCCTTCGCGGTAGGTGAATACCGTATGGATCTTGCCGTCCGGCGTGAGGTCGTAGCGCTCGATCGAATTATAGGAATTCCTGGTCGGGCCCGGCGGGATATGCGCGATGACATACCACTTGCCCATATAGGCATCCAGGTCGACGTTGTCCTCGCGCGGGAAATCCTGCGGCGGCATGACGCTGCAGGCGGCGAGCAGCGAGGGGGCGAGGGCAAGAAGAAGTCGGCGTAGACGCATGAGCAGGGCGAAGAAGTAGGATTGCTCTCGAGTTTACGCCTGTGACACGGCGAACGGATTCGTCGGCGCGCTCGGGCAGGTCTAGTTCGCGGACTGAATCGCCGGTTGCGAGTCCAGATAGTCGACCAGCTGCTCGAACGGAACCGGGCGCGCCACGTGATAGCCCTGGGCGTAGTCGACGCCGATCGCCTCCAGGGCATCGAGCAGGGCCAGCGACTCGACGTGTTCGGCCACGGTCATCAACCCCATGGCCTGGCCGACCTGGTTGATGGCTTCGACAATCGCGCGCTCGACCGGCTCGTCGAGAATGCGTGATACCAGTTTGCCGTCGATCTTGATGAAATCGGATGGCAGATACTTGAGATAACTGAATGAACTCAGGCCGCTGCCGAAATCGTCCAGCGAGAAGCGACAGCCCAGTGCCCGCAGCGAGCGCATGAGTTCGCTGGCGCGACCGGTATTGGTCACGGCAGTGGTTTCGGTGATTTCAAAGACCAGCACCCGCGGATCGACCGCGCTGGACTGGATCAGCTCGATCGCATAGTCGACGAAATGTTCGTCGGTGATCGACTGGCCGGAGATATTGATGCTGTAGTGTTCGATGCCACCGTGTCGCGGCCGCGCTTCGGTAATGAGTGTGAGTGCCCGGCGCAGGACCCAGCGGTCGATACGCGAGGCCGCGTTATAGCGCTCCGCGGTGAGCAGGAAATTCTGCGGCGATACGATCTCGCCGAGGTCGCCGCGCATTCGCAGCAGCAGTTCGACGCCGATACGCGGATTGATATCGGTCTTGAGCGGCTGCATCACCTGGGCGTAAAGCACGAAACCGTCGTTGTCGAGGGCCTCGCTTATCAACTGCATGCGGTGCATGTCGCCGTGCCGCGTGAGGGTTTCGTCGCTGTCGCCGCGGTAGATGTGGACCTGGTTGCGACCTTTCTCCTTGGCCAGATAACAGGCGGTGTCGGCGCGCCGCAGCAGCTCCGTGGCGCTGATTTCGTTGCCATCGATGGCGGCGATGCCGATGCTAGCGCTCAGGCGAAACAGCTTGCGTTCCCAGCGAAAACGAAAGCTGTCGATCTCCGCGCGCAGGGTCTCGGCCTTGGCTTTTGCGTCGGTGAGCGAGAGATTGCGCATGACCACGCCGAACTCGTCACCGCCCAGCCGGGCGAGGGTATCGTTGGCGCGCAGGCGGCTGGCCAGCTGCGCGGTGAGCTGGCGCAGCATCTCGTCGCCGGCATTGTGGCCACAGCTGTCGTTGACCAGCTTGAACTGATCCAGATCGAGATAGCACAGGGCGTGATGGGTCGAGCGGTCGCCGGCATCGGTGAGAAAGCCCGCCAGCATTTTCTCGAAGGCGCGCCGGTTGGGCAGGCCCGTGAGCATGTCGTGGTTGGCCTGATAGGTCATCTCGCGCGAGATCTGATGCAGGCGGCTGACGTCGTGCAGCACGATGACGGCGCCGACCACGGCCTTGTCCAGATCCCGTATCGGCGCGACCGTGACCTTGACGGCATGTCCCGTGGAGCGCGGTGCGCGATCGTAGAGCGTCAGGTCTTCATCCCATTCGCGCATCTCTCCGGCGGCAATGCAATCACGTACAAGGCCGTTGACGGCGACATTGCGCGCGGTATCCACGAAATTGCACAGGGTATCGAACGGCAGGGTGAGCGCTGCGGCGGCACTGATGCCCAGCATCTGTTCGGCGCGCGGGTTGAGATAGTCGACGTCGCCACGCGCGTTGGTTGTGATCACGCCATCACCGATCGACGACAACGTGACCTGGGCGCGTTCTTTTTCCTGATTGAGAGCCTGCTGTGTTTCGATCAGGCGGGTGCCGTCGCGGCATACGCCTTCGCTGCCAATCGCCTGACCATCACCGTCGTCGATACGACGCGAAGAGATCAGCATCCAGGCGACGCTGCCGTCTCGACGAAAGCAGCGTGTGGGATGCCGCGACAGTTGGGCGCTCAGGGTCAGCTTGTCCAGATCGGCGTCGGGGTTGGCGAGAAGATCGCGCAGGGGACGACCTTCGAGCTCGGCCGGCGTGTAACCGAGCATGTCCTGAACCGTATCGGTGACCCAGGTGATACGACCGTCGCGGTCGGCGTGATAGAGCATGTCCGATACGTTGCGCAGCAGGCGCTGTACGCGTTGATGACGTACCAGCAGCTTCTCGCGATACTGATGACTGCGCAGTACCAGCCCCTGAACACTGGCGATCAGCGCCGCGTCGACGCGACTGGCGTCCGCGTTCGGACGCTCCGGCGCCGAGGCCTCGTCGGCGAGATCGATTTCGTCGAGCCAAGCGGTCAGCGCGCGTGTATCCACGACTGTCGATGTGCGGCTGGCATACAGCCCGGCCAGGGCGAGCAGTACGGCGGCGACGGCGCCGATGGCCAGCACCATGACGATCGGCAGCGCGCCGGCGTCGTGTGTCTGCAGCCAGAAAACACCGAGCTGGGTGGTCAGGATGACGCCCAGGCCGAGGCCTATTCCGGCCGCCAGACTGCGCCGTAGGAGTGGCTTTTTCACGTCGCCGACCGCGGGGCGTGCGCCGCGGGCTGCACGGCAGGCGAAGCGTTTCGCTCGTGAATATTCATGGTGTGCGCCGGCAGGTCCCCTGGAGCCAGTGTCCAAGTATAACGTCGAGTATGAAGGTTAACGGCGATTATCGCTAAAGTCGTATGAGTGTTACGTATTTTCATTCCTCCGGTTACTATAGTTTAAGCGGTGCAGCAGGTTATGCTCGCTGTCCGGGGGAGCGGGTCATGGGTGCGGTCGTTTGAATTTTCGTCGTCTGTTCGAGTTGCAGTGGCTCGGCTTGCCGCGCGTCTGGCGTCGGCTCGCGGTGCGGTTCACGGCATCGATGCAACAGAGTGCCGCCTATTCACGCCCCAACATGCAGTTGTTCGCCCTGGTCGCGGTCGTCGCACACCCGCTGTATTACCTGTTCTGGACGGAGTTGAGCCCGCAGCCCTTCGAAAGCGTCTGGTTGCGTTTGTTCAGCGTGATCGTGGCGCTGCCCATGCTGTTCGAGCCTTATCTGTCGCGTAGCGAACTCTGGCGCCGACGGGTCACGATCTACTGGTTTTTCATCTTCATCTACGAATTGCCGTTCTTTTTCGTATTCATGTCGCTGATGAATGGCTTTTCCACGGTGTGGGCGCTGTCCACCATGGCGGCCTGCTTGTTCATGGTGCTGCTGTTCTTCGACTGGCTGATGGTGCTGGCGCTCGCATTCGGCGGCTCCGCGGCCGCCTGTCTGTGTTTCGTCCTGGTGGGCGGCACGTTTGCCGAGCAGGCCGATGCCCTGATCACGCTGACGCCGATCTTCCTGTTCGCGCTGATCGCGGGCAGCGTATTCAACTACAAGGCCGAAATCGTGGCGCGGGAAAAACTCGCTGCGATCACCGCGGCCGTGGGCACTATCGCCCATGAACTGCGCACGCCGTTGCTGGGGATCCGCAGCGGTGCGCGCGGCCTGCAGACTTATCTGCCGGCGATATTCGAGGGCTTCGAACTGGCGCGCGAGCACAATCTGCCGGTCAAGCATGTGCGCGCGGCCCACTACCGGCAGATGCACAGCGTGCTCGACCGAATCAACGCGGAGACGGAGTACACGAACGTCATTCTCGATATGCTTCTGATCAACGCCAGCCGTACCACCATCGACGAGTCCTCATTCGAGGTCGTGCGTATTGCGGCCAGCGTGGAAGGCGCGCTCGAGCGCTATCCGTTCCACTCGCAGCGCGAGCGCGAGATCGTATCCTGGAAAAAAGGCGCGGACTTTGCTTTCTACGGCTCCCAGTTGCTGATGATTCACCTGCTGTTCAATCTGCTCAAGAACGCTCTGTATTTTCTTGCCCAGGTCGATGGCGGTGAAATCCGTATCTGGACAGAACGAAGCCCCGCGGGGGCGCACCGACTGCATTTTCGCGATACCGGGCCCGGGATCCATCCCAGCGTACTGCCGCGAATTTTCGAGCGGTTCTATTCGGCCATGCCGCGCGGGCAGGGCACGGGCATCGGTCTGGCGTTCGCGCGCCTGGTGATGGAGAGTTTCGGCGGCGATATCCGATGTTATTCGGCACTGGGCCGCTACACTGAATTCGTCATGAGCTTTCCGGCGGTCGAGAATAACTATGAGTCGAACTGAACTGGCCCCATATTTTCATCCGACCCAGATCGTGCTGGTGGATGACGATATCGATTTTCTGGGTAACCTGAGTCTCCAGCTCGAGGCCGACCTGCCTTATCTGCTGTTCGACTCGACCCACAAGGCGCTGAGTTATATCAATGACCGCAAGGCCGATCACCGGTCGCGCCAACGTTTCTTTCGTGTCTCCGAGGGGCCGGGCGATGAGCGCCAGGTCGTGATCGACACGGAGTCGATTGTCAGGGAGATGCATTTTTCCAACCGCTTTTCCCAGATCTCCGTGGCCATGGTGGATTACGCCATGCCCCAGATGAACGGCCTCGAGTTCTGCCGCCGCATCGAAAATCCGCATATCAAGAAGATCCTCTTCACCGGCGTCGCCACCGAGAGTGACGCCGTCGAAGCCTTCAACACCGGTGTGATCGACCGCTTCATCAGAAAAAGCGAGCGTCACGTCTACGATCACCTCAACAGTACGATTCGCGAGCTTCAGCAGGCCCATATCCGGGATACATTCGCAGCGGCGAGCGATGTGCTGGATGTCGCCGCGCCGGCCTTGCTGGCCGACCCGGAAATCATTGCGCTGATGGACGATCTGCGAACCCGCTATCGCATTGTCGAATACTATCTGGTATCCGAACCGACCGGCTTTCTGCTCGTCGATGGCGAAGGGCATCTGTATCGTCTGGTGCTCTCCAGCCCGGCCGATCGCGAGTTCCAGGTCAAGCGCGCAAAGGCTGCCAACGCGCCTTCGGACTGCCTGAAAATACTCGCCCGTGGCGAGGCGTTGCTCGATCCGGCGGTTCTCGATGCGGCTGCTGCTAGAAGTGACATTTTGCGTCATTGGCCGCGTTATGCACGGGGTGCGGTTGCGCTGAAAAGCGATCCGTCCTGTCGCTGGGCGGTATTTGATCAGCGAGATGTGGAAGGCGCGCCAGCGGCGCCGCAGTCGACCTTCAGCCGCTATCTGGAATGGCTCGATACGGTGGGCTACTCGCTGATGTAGCCGCGCGTCCGGCGTTCGTTCGTCGATGCATGGTCGTCGGCAACTCTATGTCTTAACGGGGGAAATAAATTTTCCCGGCAATGCCGGGTGCCCGCTGTCGCGGGTTTCGACAAAGCGCGGACGATGCCGTGCACGGGGGATAATGGGCCGCGATTTTAACGCGCAACACTGGTTTGCACGGCACTGTTTCGGGCCGCGCAGGATGTGAATTTTGGCTTCTGGCGTTTGTCAGCAGCGGAAAAATTTGGTAAGAAGTTATGTGTAATGTTACCACATGTGACAAAAACTGTCACTAGGTAGCAAAAATGTAATTCAACTATCTTTATCCTGCCCAGGAGTTCATGCCATGAGTCAGTCTTCATCTGTGTCACGTACGTCGCCTTTGTGCCCGCGATCGATGGTCGAGCCGCAGTTTCTCAGCGACCACGTCGATCATTATTTCCGTGAGCGCGTCGAGAAGACGTGGAATGGCGGCCATATCATGCATGGCCGCACGCCCGGTCCGGACGGTATTCTGATGGTCACCAACGACTATCTGGATATGGCCAACCACCCCGAGGTGATTCAGGCGCAGATCGATGGATTGCGCGGCTCGGACAACACCGTGGTCATGTCGGGCGTCTATCTGCATGGCGACAGCCCCCAGATTCACCTTGAGCGGCGCATGGCACGCTGGATGCGGATGGAGTCGAGCCTTCTGTGCCAATCGGGCTACGCAGCCAATGTCGGCCTCATTCAGGCGATCGGCGCGCCGGGTACACCGGTTTATGTCGATATGTTCGCCCACGCTTCGCTCTGGGAAGGTGTGCGCAGCGCCGGCCTCGAATGGAAGCCGTTCCGTCATAACGATCCGTCGCATCTGGAAACCATGATCGAGCGCAACGGCCCCGGCATCGTGGTCATGGACTCGATCTACAGCACGACTGGCAGCATTGCGCCGCTGGAAGGTCTCGTCGAGGTCGCCAACCGCCACGGTTGCGTGACCATCGTCGACGAGTCGCATTCGCTGGGTACCCACGGCGATCAGGGCCGTGGGCTGGTCGCCGGACTGGGGCTCGAATCCAAGGTGCATTTCGTCACCGCGAGCCTGGCCAAGGCGTTTGCCGGCCGCGCGGGCCTGATTGCCTGCAGTGAGCGTCTGCGCCAGTTCATCAAGTTCAACTCGTTCCCGGCGATCTTCAGCTCGTCGCTGCTGCCGCACGATATCTCGGGTCTTGCGCGCACGCTGGACCTGATCAAGGCGGCGGATGTGGAGCGTGAGCGTCTGCACGCCAATGCGGCGTATCTGCGTCGGCATCTGGATGCGCTGGGCTACAACGTCGATAGTGGTGAGGCGCAGATGATCGCCCTCGAAGCCGGTCCCGAGCAGAGCACCATCGTGCTGCGCGATGCGCTCGAGTCGCGTGGCGTATTCGGTTCGGTCTTCTGTGCGCCGGCCACGGCGACCAAGCGTTCGTTGATTCGTCTGTCGGTCAACTGCAACCACACCTACTCGCAGATCAATCGCGTGATTGAAGTCTGTGAGGAGATTCGCGACGAAGTCGACCTGGCCAACTGGCCGTCGACGCGCCGCGGTGGGAAGCAGCAGTCGATACGTGCTGCCGCCGCCGAGGCCGCGTAGCGCTTTTAGTTGTCGCGACTGGGCAGTCGCTTACCGGCCGTGCCTTGGCGGGCACGGCCGGTTTTTCTGTGGTTGAGTCAGTCCCAGATGCCCGGTTCGACCTGGTCCGGGTTCTTCAGCACGCTGCGGTGGAACACCGGTTCGGCCACGCCTTCCTTTTTCTGGCGTTCGTAGTCGGCCAACACCCGCAGCGCGATCGGTAGCAGACACAGAATGGCGATCAGGTTGGTCGTGGCCATCAGGCCCATGGCCAGATCGGCGAAGTCCCAGACGAAGCTCAGGGTGGCTACCGAGCCGATCATCACCATCGCGAGTACCAGCGGGCGCAGGATTGCGACGGCCTTCTTGCCGTGCTTGCCGGCCAGATACTCGAGATTGATCTCGCTGTAGGCGAAATTGGCCAGGATCGAGGTGTAGGCGAAGAAAAAGATCGCGATCGCGATGAAGCCGACGCCGAACGTGCCCAGATGATCGGCCATGGCATCCTGGGTCAACTGGATGCCGCGGATCGAATCGTCGCCCGGGTGGTTGGCGAGCAGGGTGTCGTAGACGCCGGAAAGCAGGATCACCACCGCGGTACAGCTGCAGATGATCAGGGTGTCGATGATCACCCCGAACGCCTGTGCCAGACCCTGTGCGGCCGGATGCTTGACCTCGGCGGTGGCCGCGGCGTTCGGTGCCGAACCCATGCCGGCTTCATTGGAGAACAGGCCACGCTTGATGCCGTTCTCCATCGCCACCTTCATGCTGTAACCGACGGCGCCGCCGATGGCCGGGCCGAAACCGAAGGCGCTCTTGACGATCAGGGCGAGCATGTCCGGTACCTGACCGATGTTCACGATCAGGATATACAGCGCAACCAGGAAATAGGCCGCCGCCATGATCGGTACGATCTTTTCGGCGACACGGGCGATCGAGCGCAGGCCGCCGTAGATGACGATGGCCGACAGCACCACGAGTACGAGGCCGGTGATCCAGGTCGGTACGCTGAATGCGCCTTGCATGCCCTTGGCGATGGTGTTGGCCTGGGCCCCGGAGAAGGCAAAGCCGTAGGCGATGATCAGGAACACCGCGAACAATATGCTCATCCAGCGCTGGCCCAGGGCGCGTTCGATGTAATACGCCGGCCCGCCCCGATAGACACCGTCGGCATAATGGATCTTGTAGACCTGCGCGAGGCTGCACTCGACGAATGTCGTGGCCAGGCCCACCAGCGCGGTCATCCACATCCAGAAGATGGCACCGGGCCCGCCCACCCAGAGCGCGATAGCCACGCCGGCCAGATTACCGGTGCCCACGCGCGCGGCCAGCGATGTCGCCAGCGCCTGGAAAGAACTCACACCGTTTTCGCTGGTGCGGGTATCGAACGCCAGCGACGCCATCTGGCGCACCATGCGGAACTGCATGAAGCGGGTCATGACCGTGAATACCAGCCCCGCGCCCAGCAGCAGATAGAACAGTACATACGACCAGATGAAGTCGCTGATCGGCGTCATCACGGCATAGACCGCCTGCTCCAGTGTATTGATGAATTCCATGTCTCAGTGCTCTCCCTGTTCCCTGCGCTCGAAAGATTTCATGTCGTGCCTGACAGCGGATCACCGCGGCCACTCGGCCTGGCCCGTTCAGCCGAGGTCAGGCCCGATGGGGCCGACAAGCGCCCGTAAATAGCGCGGTGCCGGTTGCTGTCGTGATTTGTGGGGCGTTGTTGCGCCTTCAGCACAGGGCTGTCGTGCACACGGTTGCAGATCGCACGCATTGGCAGACCCCTCTCGTGACGTGGTCGTTATTGTTGCAGCTGCAACCGAGCCGCCCTCGACAAACCCTACGCCGACCAAAAGCTGGTCGCCAGCGTCATCGACCGCCGACGGGCCCGCCTTCGGTGCTGCCGGAGCATTCGGCCAGCGCTGCATCGTCGGCGCAGCGGATCTTCTTGAGCAGATGCTGCATACGATGGTCGTACCAGTTGTCGCGCCAGAGCCGTTGCCGAATCTTTAGCAGCATTGCACGGTACCTGGTCTCGCGTTCGCCGTTGATGCGGACCCAGTAGCGGTCGGGAATCTGCGCATCCGCCTGCCGAATACGCGGAATGATCCGGCCCCAGGCGTGCTCTGCCGCCCATCGGCGTGATCGGGCCGCGAATACGGCCGGGAAGCGATCCCGGTGGATCACCATCTGCGCCGACAGCATGCCGAGCACGAAGTCGGCGACGCCGCCGCTATCGCCCAGTCCGCGATATAACTCGAGTGCTTTGTAGGCGATGGCGGGCGCGTAGGCCATGTCCACGCTGTGATTGTTGAACAACGGCCCGAATGTGGCGATGCTTGCCGGCACCGGCGACGCGCCGGCGGCGTTTGCGACCACCCGCGCCTGTTTGTCGTAGCCGATCACCGCAATCTTCTTGCCGGCGGCGGCGTCCAGGCTGTCGAGAAACCGGCGCTCGCGCGAGAACAGAAACACCTTGCCGCCGGGCACGACGCCGGCGATTTCATAATCGCCGTGGCGCATCAGTGGCGCTGCCTTGGCACTGGCCATGACGCGGATGGCGGTATGCAGTTGGCTGTAGGTCTGTAGTCCACCTACCATGTCGAGGCTGCCCGCGAACGGCACGAACTGCTTGATGCGGGTGCCGGTCATGCCGGCCGCATCGCAGCGTCCGCTCTTGAAATCCGATGCGACCACGGCTTCATCCGTATAGGGGCGCAGATCGAAGATCACGCCGGCCTCGCGCGCCATGATCACGTAATCCTGGAACTGCTCGATCACCGCACCACTCGCGCCGAGCGGGTCGAATACGCACAGCGAGCGCTCGATCGGTTCGGCCGCCGTTGCCACGTTCTGCCCCGCGAATACGATCCCGAGGGCGATAGCCCGGTAGATGAAGCGTCGACGCATGGCGCGACTCCTGGAGATAAAAAAGCCCGCCGCGCGGCCTGGCGCACGACGGGCTTCGAGCGGGATATCGGCCGCGATCAGTTGACGGCGCCGCCCTCGCTGTCCTGGCTGCATTCGGCCAGGCCGCTGTCGCTCGAGCAGCGAATCTTCTTGAGCAGATGCTGCATGCGGTGGTTGTACCAGTTCTGATCCCACAGCTTCTGACGCGTGTTGCGGAACATTTCGCGATAGTTGGCATCGCGATCGCCCGAGATATGTACCCAGTACTTGTCCGGGATCTCGTTGTCGGCGTTCTTCACGCGACGGATGGTCGAGTCGTACATGCTGTCGAACACCCAGGAGCGCGATTTCTGGCCGAAGCCGTCCGGGAACCGGTCCTTGTGGGCGACGATCTGGCCCGAGAGCATGCCGAGCACGAAGTCGGCGATGCCGCCGTCGTTACCCAGGCCCTTGTAGAGTTCGAGTGCGTTGTAGGCGAACGACGGTGCATAGGCCAGATCCACGCTGCCGTTGTTGAACATGGGGCCGAACGACGCGATCGAGGCGCCCACTGGTGACGCGCCGGCCACGTTGGCCAACGTCGAGGCCTGCTTGTCGTAGGACATCACCGCGATCTTCTTGCCGGCGATGGTGTCCAGGCTTTCCAGGTTATTCTTGTCGCGGGCGAACAGGAATGCCTTGCCCAGCGGTACCACGCCGACCACTTCGTTGCCGTCCTGCTCCATGTATTGCGCGGCCTTGGGGCTGGACATGACCTTGATCGCGGTCTTTTCCTGATCGTAGGTCTGCAGGCCGCCGGCCATGTCGAGGCTGCCGGCGAACTTCACCATGTGAATCGCGCGGATACCGGTGATGGCGACCATGTCGCACTTGCCGGCGGTGTAATCGTTGGCGGCCACCGCTTCATCGGTGTAGGCACGCGTGTTGAGCTTGATGCCCCAACTGCGCGCCTGTACAACGTAGTCTTGGAAGGACTGGTAGATAAAGCCGTTGGCGCCGATCGGGTCGTATACGCACAGCGAGCGGGTTTCGTTCTGGGCGGCCGCGGGCTGCAGCGCACCGGCGATCAGTACCGCGGCGCCCAGCGTCAGGGCGCCGAGATGGGATGTCATTTTGCGAGAGAACATGTGCTTCCTCCGGGGATTATCTTCAGCGGGGGACTGAAGCTGGGTTGAGTGCATTTTTGTTGTAGCGTCCTAGAAAATCTGGATGAAGATCAGCGGTACGAAAGCCACCAGCAGCAACGCGGTGGCGAGCACGGTGATCGGCAGCAGCAGCGATTCGTGGCGGCGCCAGAAGCTTGGATCGTCGGCGACCTCGGCCTTGGCGAGCTGGATCTCGGCATCACCGACCACTTGGCGCGTGAGCAACTGGTTCAGGGCCACGGGCGGGCTCAGATAGCCCAGTTCGAAGGCGACCAGCACGATCATCCAGAAATGCACCGGATTGATATCGTTGTGATAGGCCACCGGTGCGATCGTCGCGCTCACCAGAATGATGGCGCCATAGGGATCCATGATCATGCCGATGATCACCAGCATCACGACCAGAATCGCGGTGGCCGCCCATACGCTGCCCAGATTTTCCGGGAACAGGTCCATCACGCCCGAGCGTTCCATCACGCCGCCGAACACGATCGACATCACCATCAGCATGAGCAGGGCACCCAGCAGTACCGCGGATTCGGCGGTGGAGGCCCGCAGCGCGTTCCAGAAACCGGCCGGCTCGTGGTCGGGCGCTCTGGCTTCGCCGCGGTCGGCCTTGTAGATCGCGCCGGTATAAAGGCGTTTCGCACGCCAGCGGTCGTAGCCCAGCAGCGCCAGCATCATCAGCGGCAGGATCACCGGCGCCGAGAACTCGTTGAAGCTCTGGCCCAGCAGACGCGAGTAGATCAGCACCACCGCGACCGCGATCACGATATAGGGAATCGTCGGCCCGATCGCCCGCCGAAACGCGGGCAACGCGTCGTCGGGCGTAGCGACGTAGGGCGTGCTCTTGCGGGTGAGATAGACGAATCCGGTGAAGATCGTGGCGGTGAGCAGGAATACGTAGACACCCCAGCCAAACAACTGGTCGGTGGTCACCTGGCGATTGAGCGCAGCGATAATCACCACCATCAGGCAGGGGTTGAGCACCACGCCCATGCTGCCCGACATCGCGGTCGAGGCGATGGCCAGCTGTCGATAGGTGCCGGCGATACGCAGTTCCTGGTAGATCACCGCACCGATGGCGAGCACGAAGATGCCGGACGCACCGGTATAGGCGGTCGGCCAGGCCGAGGCGAGCACCACGAGAATCACGATGAATTCCGGACGCAGTTCCCAGGACCGGAACAGGCCGAACAGCAGTTCGGCGATGCGGGTGTGCTTGAGCATCATGCCCACCCACACGAACAGACCGATGCCCGTATACAGATCGGCGAAGCGGATCATCTTGGTCAGCTGGATCGCCGGCCCGGCGATATAGCCTTCGCCCACGAAGAAATACAGCAGGCTCACCAGGGCCAGCCAGCAGTACAGCGGGATGGTCAGCGGCGCGTGGATCAGCGAGCCGCCCGGCTGTGCATTCGCGGGCACCTTGATCATGCGGTATGCCGCGGCCGCAGCGAGGATCAGAAAACCGGCCAGCCAGATCACGTTGAGGGTGATGTCGCCGCCCGAATCCAGGCGCAGCCAGACGAAGCCGCTCACCGCCATCGCCAGGTTGGCTGCGACCTGGGCGCCCGAACTGACGCGTACATCCAGCCGGGTCCTGGGCATGCGCAGCGCGATCTGCTCGTTGAGCACAAGGGCCACGAAGCCGCCGAACATGATCAGCAGGACCAGAATATAGGCCTGGAACACTTGGCCCAGCTGATTGACCCGCCCCATTCCGAGCTCCAGCGAGCGATAGGCGCGCAGGGTCGAGGTCGAGGTCATCTGCTGGTTGTAGTCGTAGCGGGTATAGCTGTCCCGGCACTGATCACGCTGGCGTTCCAGCGATCGGCGCTGTGCGGCGGGATCCGACGGCCCGGCGTCGAACAGGCTGTCCTCGTCGGCGGCCGGGGCCTTGGTGCTGGCGATGCGCGCGTCGATGTCCATGTCCGGATCGCATGTCGGCTCGGACATGTCGTAGCGCAGCATGTTGTAGTTCTGCCAGATATCGCCGCCGAGGCTGAGCAACTGGCCGTGGATGAACGCGCTGGTGCCGAATACGATGGCCAGCAGCAGCAGTACCGCGACCGGCATGGTGATGAGCCAGTTGCGGGCCGCGCTGTAAGTTGCGGACGCGTCGTCGGCCTGCGGGTCGGAAAAATCCGACCCGTGGTACTGGTCTTGCGCGGCCATCAGTTCAGAAAGTCGTCGGCGTCGAAGTCGGCATCCGAGCTGCTGCCGCTGTCATCACCAGGGAAGTCGCCCAGGGCGAGAAAAGGCGTGCGCTTGCCGGTTTCCCGAGTCCAGATGCGGTCCGACAGGAACAGGGCCTGGCTGTAGGCCACTTCGCCGAGCATCAGATAGTCCTTGGGTTCGACGCCGTCGCTGTAGATCTTGGCGACCTGGCGAATGCCTTCCTTTTCGCGTGCTTCGTCGGACTGACCGTAGCCGGCCACCGCATACAGCATGGCGGCCAGCGGCATGCCCTTCGAAGCACCGTAGTCGGCCGCTTCCTTGAGCTGCGTCCACGGATCCACACCCTCGGGCGCGGTGCCCGGCACGCTTAGCCATACCACCGCCTGCAGCGCGTTCGGCACACCCCAGAGCTTTTCATTGTCCATGCACTGGGTTTCACGTCCGGCCTTGGCGGCCACATCCTGGGGGACGCCGACACTGCTGGATGCCTGGATATCGCTGAGCAGCGCCTGCACCGAGGTGAGGGTGCCGCCCAGGTGTTCGACTTCTTCGGCGTCGCTACCCAACGACGGACATTTGTCGTCGCCGAGTTCGCCGAACGCACTGACCGTGTCGTTATAGGCCTGGAGGCGTCGCAACGCGGTGCGACGATATAAGCGCTGGGCTTCGGTACGGGCGTCGCGCGCGGTCGCGGTATCGCCGGCCCGGAGCGCGCGCTGGAACCGTAGATCGGCTTCCTGGGCCGCGGCCTCGGAGCACAGTCCGGCGAGCAGGCTGGTGGTGAGCAGAACCTTCGAGGGGCGGCTGATCACGCGGCTGAAAGACGACAGCAGTTGGCCCTGTCCCATGCCGGTGCCGCAGGTCGACAGATCGAGATCGCCGCTGCCGAGCACGTAGGGCACCACCTCGTCCTGGGAGTAATGAGCCAGAACCTGCCCGGTCGGCTTGTAGATGAGCCCGCAACCGCTCAGGCCCAGGGCGATACCTGCCAGTATCGGCAGTGACAAGGTCTTCAGCATGGCGTTATCAGCCTCCGTTGAATTATTTTCATCGCGCGGTTGTTGCACCGCTCGGGCTGGGTCTCTCCCCCCGGCCGACTGTGGTCTTGCCCGTGCCGCGCTGACGAGGCATCCAGCCGTCGTCTATCACTGCGCTCACGACCTGCTTCACGCGGGCGGCTTGGCAAGCACTTCGGAAAATATATCTTTTACGGCGCACCAAACCAAGTCCAGCCATTGGCTGTAACGGCGGGTAATGGCCAATACCTGAGTTGAGAGACCCGCCGGAAGTGACCCATGCATGCGAAAATATGCCGACATGCAACGGTTTTTCGACCGTCGCCCCGAGAGCCAGAGCCGAGCCATGAGCGAGACCGAAACGACAGAGGTGATTGTGCTCGGCGGCGGTGCCGCCGGGCTGATGTGCGCGGCGGTAGCGGCCGCGCGCGGTCGGCGCGTGACCGTGATCGAGGGCAGCAAGCACTGCGGCAAGAAGATCCTGATGTCCGGTGGCGGACGCTGCAATTTCACCAACCTGCACAGCACGCCGGCCAATTTTCTCTCGGCCAATCCGCATTTCTGCAAATCGGCGCTGGCGCGCTACACACCGGCCGATTTCATCGCCACGGTGGAAGCGCACGGCATCGCCTATCACGAGAAAGAGCGCGGTCAGCTGTTCTGCGACAACTCGTCGAAGCAGATCGTGGGCATGCTGATGGACGAGTGCGCGGCCGCCGGCGTAGACATCGTGCGACAGGCGCCCGTGGATGACGTGGTGCGCGACGACCGGGGCCTGTTCACGGTGAACGCCGGCGCGCGTCGCTGGCATGCCGAGGCCGTGGTGGTGGCCACCGGGGGGCTGTCGATCCCGAAGATGGGGGCGACCGGCATCGGCTTCGATCTGGCGCGACGCTTCGGACTGCCGGTACGCGAGACACGGGCCGCGCTGGTGCCGTTCACGCTGGGCGGCGCAGAGCAGCAGGCGTTCGCCGCGCTGTCAGGCGTCGCGCTCGATGTCGAGGCTGGCTGCAACGACGCGTTGTTCGATGCCGGTCTGCTGTTCACCCACCGCGGCCTGAGCGGGCCGGCGATGCTGCAGGTGTCTTCGTACTGGCGTTGCCGCGATGCCGTGTGCGTGGATTTCCTGGCCGGCGACGACGCGCCCGCGTGGCTCGCCGGCCGTCAGTCAGAGCGGCCCGACGCACACCTGTCGAACGTATTGGCCGAACGCCTGCCGCGCCGACTCGCGGCCTGTCTGTGCAACGATATCGGCGAGAGATCGCTGGGCAATGCGCGGCTCAAGCAGCTCACCCCGACGCAGCTCGGCGAGATCGGCACGCGCCTGTCGAACTGGTCGTTTGTCCCCAACGGCACCGAAGGCTACCGCACCGCGGAAGTGACCCTGGGCGGCGTCGACACCGACGCGCTGTCGTCGGCAACGCTGGCGGCGCGCGACGTGCCGGGACTGTATTTCATCGGCGAGGTCGTCGACGTGACCGGCCATCTGGGCGGGCACAACTTTCAATGGGCCTGGGCCTCGGCACAGGCGGCAGGCGCCGTCGTATAGTCGTCGTCAACGCCGTACACTTGCGGGTATGAAAAAAACCTCACGTGTATTTCTGGCCGGTTCGCTGTCGCTGTTGCTGAGCGCCTGTGCCTCGCAGCCGGTGGCCAGCGCGCCGGCGGATTCGCAGCGCCCGGCCGAGCCGGCGAGCCCGTCGACCTCAGCTGCGGCGCCGACCGTCACGCAAGCGCCCGCCCAGCCGCAGGTGGCCGAAACCGTGGCCCGCGACAGCGCGGGATTTCAGGCCTGGGTGGACGCGTTTCGTCGTCGTGCCGCGGCCCGCGGGGTCGACGCCGGCACCCTGTCGTCGGCTTTCGACAGCGCTGCATTCCAGCCGCGCATCATCGAACTCGATCGGCGTCAGCCCGAGTTCACGCGCGCGATCTGGGAGTATCTCGACAGTGCCGTGTCGCCGCTGCGGGTATCGCAGGGCCGCGAGCAGTTGGCCACCTATGCCGATATCGGTCGCAGCGTCGAGGCCAAATACGGCGTGCCGCGGACCATCATCGGCGCGATATGGGGCGTGGAGAGTAACTACGGTCGCAATTTCGGCAACTACGAGACCATCGATTCGCTGGCCACGCTCGGCTACGACGGCCGGCGCTCGAAGTTCGCCGAGGAGCAGCTGTACGCGGCGCTGACGATTCTCGCCAACGGCGATATCGATCGTGATCGCATGCGCGGTTCCTGGGCCGGCGCGATGGGGCATACCCAGTTCATTCCGACCAGCTTTCTGGCCTATGCGGTGGACGAGGACGGCGATGGGCGCCGTGATATCTGGGGCAGCATCGCCGATGTGATGGGCTCGACCGCCAACTATCTCAAGCGCAGCGGCTGGCAGCGCGGCCAGACCTGGGGTCGGGAAGTGGTCCTGCCGCCCGGCTTCGACTATGGCGCGGCGGATATGGATGTACGGCGTTCGAGCGCGCAATGGCAGGCGCAGGGCGTGCGTCCGGTCGACTCTCGTGGCTTGCCGGCTTTCGACTCGGCCTCGGTCATCGCCCCCGCCGGCGCCCACGGCCCCGCGTTCATGGTGGGCCCGAATTTCCGCGTGATCCTGCGCTACAACAACGCCACCAGCTATGCGCTGGCGGTGGGGCTGTTGTCGGATCGGCTCGCCGGCGAGCCCGGCGTGCAGGGCGACTGGCCGCGCACGCTCGCCAGTCTGTCGCGGGCCGATCTCAAGTCCATGCAACGCGGACTCAACCGGATCGGCTACGGCAGTGGCACGCCCGACGGCATCATGGGGCCGAATACGCGCACCGGCATTCGTGCATTCCAGCGTGACAACGGTCTGACGCCCGACGGCTATCCCACCTACGATCTGCTGCGCCGGATTCAGAACGCCGCAAACTGAGCGCCGGCCTCGGCCGGCGCTCCACGGTCGGCCGATTCAGACGTGGCCGGCGATGGCATGCGGCTGGTAGGGGGCTTCCAGCGTCGTCTTCTCGTCGTCGGTGAGGGTGATATCGAGCGACGCGATGGCCTCCTCGAGATGGCGTTCCTTGCTCGCGCCGATAATCGGTGCGGTAACAGCCGGATTGCTGCGTACCCAGGCCAGCGCGATCTGGGCCATGGATACGCCGCGGGCCTCGGCCACCGTTGTCAGCGCATCGATGACCGGCTGGTCGATGTCCGCGCCCAGATTCCATTTGCGGGTGTTGGCGTCGGTGCGCGAACGCGTGCTCTCGCCCGTGTCGCCCTGTTTCTTGCCGGCGAGTACGCCGCGCGCCAGCGGGCTCCACGGAATCACGCCCACGCCCTGATCGCGACATTGCGGCAGCATCTCGCGCTCTTCCTCGCGGTAGACCAGGTTGTACATCGGCTGCATGGTCACGAACTTCGTCCAGCCGTTGGACTCGGCGATGTGCTGGGCCTTGGCGAACTGCCAAGCGTACATCGAAGAGGCGCCGATATAGCGGGCCTTGCCGGCCTTGACCACGTCGTGCAGCGCTTCCATGAATTCCTCGACCGGGGTGTCGTAGTCCCAGCGGTGGATCTGATAGAGATCGACGTGATCCATGCCCAGCCGCGTCAGCGACGAGTCGATGGCGTGCATGATGTGCTTGCGCGACAGGCCGCGGTCGTTGGGGCCGTCGCCGACCGGGTTGTAGACCTTGGTGGCGAGCACGAAGTCCTCGCGCGGCGCGTAGTCGTTGAGCGCCTTGCCGACCACGCGCTCGGATTCGCCGAGCGAGTACATGTCGGCAGTATCGAAGAAGTTGATGCCGGCATCCAGTGCCTCCTTGAGAAACGGCCGGCTGGCCTGTTCGTCGAGTACCCAGTCACGCCATTCGGGCGTGCCATAGGTCATGGTGCCCAGGCACAGGGGCGATACCTTGGTGCCGGTGGTTCCCAGACGTTTGTAATCCATCGTTGTGTCCTTGCAAAAAGCGTGGCCGATACAATAACCGATAGCGCGCGGTCATATCGATGCGGGTCAGGTCCGCGCAAGGCGCGTCGTGCTTGCATGGCGTAACACCAACGACAACACGCCCTCGAACAGGTATGGAAGACGCCCCATGAGCGAGCCCACGACACTCACGGCACTGCTGCAGACGCTCGAATCCGACGGCGAGGGGCCGCAACTGTCGCTGGGTGAGGTGGTGGCGGTCATCGGCGAGCGCGGTTACGGGCCGCTCGTGTTGATGCTCGCGCTGATCGCCGCGCTGCCGACGGGCGCGGTGCCGGGCGTGCCCAGCGTCTGCGGCATCTCGATTGCGCTGGTGTCCATGCAGTTGGTGTTCGGCAAGCGCTACCCCTGGCTGCCCGCGCGCATGCGGCGACTGGCGATCGAACGCCAGCATTATGCGCGCGTCGCCGACCGCATCACCCCGTGGACCCGCCGCCTGGACCGCCTCGTGCGGCCGCGTCTGCACTGGTTCACCCACGGTCTTGCCACCCGCGTCATCGGTCTCGCATGCGTCGCCCTCGGGCTGTGCATGATCCCGCTCGAAGTGCTGCCGTTTGCGGCGGCGGCGCCGGCCACCGGAATCGCCATGATGGGGCTGGGCCTGACCGGCAAGGACGGGTTCTGGGTACTCGCCGGCCTGGCGCCGGCCGGGCTGGGCCTGTGGTTCCTGTTCAAGCTGTTCGGGTAGTCTCGCGAGCCACGCGTCAGTCTTTCTGGCAACGCGGGCACAGATACAGGCGACGGCTGGCGACCACCCTCTTTTCGATCGCCGTGCCGCAGTCGTAGCAGGGCAGGGCCGCGCGGCCGAAGACCATGTGGCGGCGCGCCGCATAACGCAGTCCCTGTTCTTTCAGTGCCGCCGCGCGTTCGGGGTCGTTGGTCACGCCCTTGAGCCGATAGGCGCGCGCCATGAGCTTCGGGATGGCCTCGGCCAGTCGTTGCCGCGCGTCGTCGTCGAGATCGCGTGGCCGGCTCGCTGCGGGCACCCGCGCCTCGAACAGGATCTCCGAGCGCAGATAGTTGCCGACGCCGGCCACGAACGACTGATCCAGCAGCAGGGCGCCCAGGGCACGGCCGGCAAAACGCCGGTCATCGAATTGGGCGCGGATAACGGTGGTATCGACCTGCGCGTCGTTGAGCGGGTCGGGGCCGAGCCGGGCCAGGTAGGGGATGTCGGCAAGCGCGTCGGGGCGTACGACCCGGATATCGGAGGCGCTGTAGAGACGGGCGGCGCGGGCGTCGCCGTAGATCGCGAAACGCAGCTGGCGGCCGGTCGAAGGTTCGGGCCTCGGCGGGCCGATGCGCCATTGGCCATAGAGCTGGTTGTGGCTGTAGACACACCATGGTCCGTCGTCATCGGCCGCGGCAAAGAACACCAGTACCGCCTTGCCACGGGCTGCGACCCTGGCGATGCGCCGGCCGGCCAGTCCGGTTTCGAACGATTTGAAATGGTCGAACGCAAAGAACACCGCGTTCGCGGTGCGCTGGCCGACGGCATTCGCGATGTCGTCGACCATGCGCCGTATTTCCGGACCTTCGGGCATCGGCTGGGCTCGGGCGATTGTCGAGCCGTTGATACGCGCAATCCGGCCGAAAGGATGAATCTGTTGGTGATGAGTGCCAGCCCGTTCGGGCCGTGGGCGCGGGTCGTCGCCCACACGGAGCGGTCGCGCTGGATGCACAGGTCTGTGGAATTAACCCCTATGCCCGCATCCTGATGCCGGCAAATGATATCGATTACGCTGTGTCGTGACGCCTGTGCAGGCTCTACACTCGAACCCGACCCATCATTCGTTGCCGCCCGACGGCGGCGGGCATATTACAAGGTGAACCCATGATCAGATCCAGCTTGGCCTTCGGCGCATTGCTCGCGGTCGCCGGCAGTGCTGTGGCGGCCGACAGCTATACGCTCGATCCGTCCCACAGCTACGGCAATTTCAAGATCGGCCATATGGGGCTGTCGACCATGCACGGCCGTATCGACGTCACCGAGGGTACGTTGGTCATCGACCGCGAGGGCGATGGCAGCAAGGTCGATGTAACGCTCGATCCGGCCAGTGTCGACACCGGCCATGAAGAGCGCGACGAACATCTGCGCGACAAGGAAGGATTCTTCGAAGTCGACAAGTACCCGAAGATGCGTTTCGTGTCGACCAGTGTTCAGTTCGACGACGACGACTCGAGCGAAGCCACGGTGCAGGGTGATCTCACGCTGCACGGCGTGACCCGTCCGGTTACGCTGGAAGTCGACGACATGGTCTGCAAGGTCAACCCGATGGAAAAATCCCGATACAGCTGTGGATTTTCGGCCGAAACACAGATCAAGCGCAGCGATTTCGGCATGGATGCCTTCATCCCGCTGGTCGCCGATGAAGTGGAAATCCAGATCGAGGCCGAAGCCAACCGGCCAGCGGATAACGCCTAAACGTTCGACTCCGGCTGGTTCAGCGC
This sequence comes from Salinisphaera aquimarina, assembly GCF_042643355.1. NCBI lineage: Bacteria > Pseudomonadati > Pseudomonadota > Gammaproteobacteria > Salinisphaerales > Salinisphaeraceae > Salinisphaera > Salinisphaera aquimarina. The sequence goes on along the minus strand of NZ_JBHRSS010000009.1, from coordinate 64,901 downwards.
GGGCCTGACGAGCCCGCGCTGTCCTTGTCGGCGATCGCCGGCTGCAGCAACCGGCGCGTCGTCACGGCGGATTGGATTATCCCTGTTTCGCTTCCAGGGCTTCCCAGCGCTGCAGGGTTTTCTCCAGATCGGCCTCGGCCGCGGCCAGCTGATCGGTCGCGCGCCGCACGTCCTCGGGTTTGCCGTCGTAGAATCCGGGGGCGCCGAACTGGGCTTCCAGCTTCGCGATGCGCTGTTCGATCTTTTCGATCGTATCGGGCAGCGTCCGCAGTTCCTTGCGCTCGGCGCCCGAGAGCGGATCGGTGACCGGCTTTGCGGACGCCGTCGTATTGCTGCGGCTCACCGGTTTCGTCGGGGTCGCCGCGCGGGGCGGGGCGGGGCGCTGACGCAGCCAGTCGCTGTAGCCGCCGACATAGTCGTTGACGTCACCGCCGCCCTCGAACACCAGTGAACTGGTGACCACGTTGTCGAGAAACGCGCGGTCATGCGAGACCAGCAGCAGCGTGCCGTCGTAGTTCATCAACCGTTCTTCGAGCAGTTCCAGCGTTTCCACGTCGAGATCGTTGGTGGGCTCATCCATGATCAGCAGGTTGGCCGGCCGTGTGAACAGCTTGGCCAGCAGCAGGCGATTGCGTTCGCCGCCGGAGAGCACGTGCGTGGGGCTGCGCGCCCGCTTGGGCGAGAACAGAAAGTCCTGCAGATAACTCATCACGTGCCGATCCTGGCCGTTAATGGTGATGGAACTGCGGCCCTGGGCCACGTTGTCGAGCACGCTGATGTTGTCGTCGAGCGCGGCCCGATGCTGATCGAAATGGGCGATATCCAGATTAGTGCCCAGCTTGATGCGGCCGGCGTCGGGTTCGATCTGGCCCAGCAGCAGACGGATCAGCGTGGTCTTGCCACAGCCGTTGGGGCCGATGACGCCGACCTTGTCGCCGCGCTGGATCACCGTCGACAGATTGTTGACGATCGGCTTGTCGCCCCATTGGTAGGCCAGGCCCTCGGCGACGAGCACGTGCTTTCCGGAGCGCGCCGCGTCCTGGGTGACGATATTGGCGGTGCCACTGCGCTGGCGCCGCTGCGAGCGTTCCTTGCGCATCGATTCGAGCGCGCGTACGCGGCCCTCGTTGCGGGTACGCCGTGCCTTGATGCCCTGACGAATCCACACCTCCTCCTGAGCCAGACGCTTGTCGAACAGGGCGTTGGTCTTTTCCTCGTCGGCGAGCATCTTGTCCTTGCCTTCGAGAAAGCCCTCGTAGTTGCCCGGCCAGGAGGTCAGCTGGCCGCGATCCAGATCGATGATGCGGGTGGCCAGATTGCGCAGGAAAGCGCGGTCATGGGTGATGAACAGCAGCGCGCCGGGCCAGGCGAGGAGCATTTCCTCGAGCTGGGCGATGGCGGCGATATCGAGATGGTTGGTGGGTTCGTCGAGCAGCAGCAGGTCTGGGTTCTGCACCAGCGCGCGTGCCAGCAGCACACGGCGCTTCTGGCCGCCGGACAGATCCTCGAAGCGCCAGTCGGCGTCCAGATTCAGCCGCGACAGGGTGGATTCGACCTGTGGCGCCAAGGTCCAGCCGTCGGCGGCCTCGACGGCCGCCTGGGCGCGCGAAAACTGATCCATGACGTCTTCGCCGGCGGACAGGCGCGCCGTGTATTCGTGGAATCGCGCCAAGGCCTGGCCGACTTCGCCGAGCCCGCCAGCGACCACGTCGAATACCGCACCAGCGGTGCCGGGCGGCACTTCCTGCTCCAGCCGCGCCACACGTACGTCGGGTTTCTGCTCGCGCTTGACCTCATCCGGCTCGATTTCGCCGGCCAGGATCTTCATCAGCGTCGACTTGCCGCTACCGTTGCGGCCCACGAGCGCGACCCGCTCGCCACGGTCGATCGCCAGTTCGGCGCCGTCGAGCAGCGGATGGGTGCCATAGGCGAGTTTGAGATTACGAAGCTGGATGAGCATGGGCGCGAAAATCTTCGCCGTGAGGGTGCATGAGGCCGGGCATTGTACGCCTAGACTCGCCTCGAATCCGCTGTCGCGATCCGATCGCCACACCCGACGCCGACACGGCGGTTAGACTGATGCGCCTCGGCTGTATATGACAACCCAACGCAGGACCCGTTGATGAGTCCACACATACTGATATTACTGGCGCTTGCGCTCGGCTTCGGCCTGATCGCGGGCCTGGTGTTGGCCGCGCTCTGGGCCCGCTCGACCCGCGCCCAGATAGAGGAGCGACTGGCCGGGCTGGGCCGCGAACACGCCGCGCGTGCTGAAGAACTGGCCGCGGTGCGCAAGGAACTGGACACGGCCCGCGCCGAGAACGCGCGTCTGGAAACACGGCTGGAAGCGGAACGCAGTCACGCCGAGGACAAGCTCAAGAGCCTGACCGAGGCGCGCGAGACGCTGACCCACCAGTTCAAGACCCTGTCGCAGGAGATCCTGGAAGAGAAGAGCAAGGCCTTCACCGAGCAGAACAAGGCCAGCCTGGAACCGCTGATCACGCCGCTGCGCGATCATATCGGCCGCTTCGAGAAACAGGTCAAGGAAGCCTACGACTCGGAGAACCGCCAGCGCAGCGCCCTGGCCGAGCAGGTACGGATGCTCGAGGCCTCCAACAAGGCGATCGCCGAGGATGCGACCAACCTCACCAACGCGCTCAAGGGCGAATCCAAGACCCAGGGCAACTGGGGCGAGATGATTCTGGAAACCGTGCTGGAACGCTCGGGTCTGGAGCAGGGCGCCCAGTACAAAACCCAGTTTTCGACCACCACCGAAGACGGCAAGCGGCAGCTGCCGGACGCGGTCATCCATCTGCCGGGCGAGCGCAGCCTGGTGATCGATTCCAAGGTCTCGCTGGTCGATTATCTGCGCGTTCACGAGGCCGAAGACGAAGCCGCACGCCGGGTCGCGCTCAAGGCGCATATCGAGTCGGTCCGGCGTCATCTCAAGCAGCTCTCGGCCAAGAACTACCAAGGCATTGCCGAGATCCGCACGCTCGACTATGTGTTCATGTTCATCCCCTCCGAGGCCGCCTACGTGGAAGCGCTGCGCGGCGATTTCGATCTGCAACGCGAAGCCCTCGACGCCAATATCGCGCTGGTGTCGCCGACCACGCTCATGCCGATGCTGCGCGCGGTGGAAAATCTCTGGCGCCTGGACAAGCAGGAAAAGAACGCCGAGAAGATCGCCAGTCGCGCCGGCACGCTGTATGACAAGTTCGTCGGTTTCATCGAGGATCTCGACAAGATCTCCAGAAACCTGGGAACGCTGGGCAAGTCCGTGACCGCCGCGCGCACGAAACTCACCGACGGGCAGGGCAACCTGGTGCGCCAGGCCGAAATGCTGCGCAAGATGGGTGCGAAGACGAGCAAGAACATGCCGGGCGACTGGCACAACGATGCCCAGATCGGCGCCGACCGCGATCACGATCAACGTACGCAGGATCCGGAGATGGACGCGCTGGAACACGACGCCGACCCGGACGAAAACGACGACGACAGCAGCGAGGGCAAGCCATCGTGAGTATTTCGGTTCGTGATCGTCTGGCGCAGTTGCGCGAGTCCATGCCGCCGGTAGACCCGGTGCAGGCGAATCGGTTGCGGGCAGACGGCGCCTGGCTTGTCGATATCCGCGAGGCCGATGAAATCGCCCAGGGCACGCCCACCGGCGCAAAGGCGCTGGGGCGCGGTTTTCTGGAGATGCGACTGGAGTCCGAAGGGGCGGCCGCCGACGATACGATCCTGCTGCTGTGCGCCTCCGGGTCGCGTTCGTTGCTGGCCGCTGATCAATTGCGCGGACTGGGCTATACCGACGTGCGCTCGGTCGACGGCGGTTTCGATGCCTGGAAGGACGCCGGGCTGGCGTTCGAAACCCCCGCCATGCTCGACAATGCCGATCGTGCCCGCTATGCCCGCCAGCTCACCCTGCCCGAGGTCGGCGAGGCCGGACAGACGAAACTGCGCGATGCCCGTGTGCTCGTGATCGGCGCCGGCGGGCTGGGTTCGCCGGCCGCGCTTTATCTGGCAGCCGCCGGGGTGGGCCATCTGGCGATCGTCGATCACGACACGGTGGATCGCTCCAATCTGCATCGCCAGATCCTGCACCGCGATGTCAGCGTCGGTCAGCCCAAGGTGCGCTCGGCATTCGCTACGCTGACCGGGCTCAACCCGGCTATCGATATCGAGCCGATCGAGGCGCGCGTGACGACCGACAACGCGGCTGAACTGGTCGAAGGCTACGATCTGGTCCTCGATGGTTCGGATAATTTCAACGCGCGCTATGCCATCAACGATGCCTGCGTGGCGGCGAACGTGGCGCTGGTCTATGGCGCGGTCGAGCGCTTTTCGGGCCAGGTCGGTGTTTTTCCGGCCGGTGGCCGGCCCTGTTATCGCTGCCTGTTCGCCAGCGCGCCGCCGGCGGGCAGCGCGCCGACCTGCGCGGAAGCGGGCGTGCTCGGCGTGGTCCCCGGCCTGGTCGGCACGCTACAGGCGCTGGAAGCGCTCAAGCTGCTCGTCGGCATACCCGAAACGCTGACCGGGCGCGTGCTGACCCTGGACGCGAAAACGCATCGCTGGCGCAGTCTGCAGATTCCAGCCGACCCGGCCTGCTCGGCTTGCGGTACGAAATAGGCCCGCGCCGCGGCGTTGCTTGAAACGGTAACGGCCCTCGCCTTGAGACAATCGTAGAGTGGTAACCGATCGCGGCGCGTTGCTAGACTCCACGGAATCTATAAGCGCCCGCAGAGCGCATCGTGGGAGACGTCATGCCGGCATTTTTTCTGATCGTGATCACCTTGGTCGCCTTTTATCTGGGCTACCGATTCTATTCCCGCTATCTGGCGGAAAAGATCTATCGGCTGGACCCGAACTTCGTCACACCGGCCCACGAACTGCGTGATGGCGTCGACTTCGTGCCGACCCACAAGCACGTCCTGCTGGGCCATCATTTCACCTCGGTCGCCGGCGCGGCGCCGATCGTGGGCCCGGCCATTGCGGTGTACTGGGGTTGGCTGCCGGCCCTGACCTGGGTGATTCTGGGCACGATCTTCGCCGCCGGCGTACATGATTTCGGCTCGATCGTGGTCTCCGCGCGCAACCGCGGCCAGAACATCGGCACGCTCTCCGGCAAGGTCATCAGCGCGCGCGCCAGTACCCTGTTCCTGCTCATCATCTTTTTCCTGCTCACGCTGGTGAATGCGGTGTTCGGCGTGGTGATGGCGATTCTGTTCATGAAGAATCCCGGGGCGGTGATCCCGGCGCTGATCGTCATCCCGATCGCCATCTTCATTGGCCAGTGGGCCTACCGGCTGGGCCGCTCGATCATCATTCCCTCGATCATCGGGCTGCTGCTGCTGTATATCGCGATTCCGATCGGCCAGGCCTATCCGTTGTATGTGGACGGCATCGCCGACGCGGTCGGCCTGTCGGTACGCACGACCTGGATCATCCTGATCTTTGCCTATACCTGGATCGCCTCGCGTCTGCCGGTTTGGATGCTGCTGCAGCCGCGTGACTACATCAACGGCCAGCAGCTGCTGGTCGCGCTGTTCGTGATCTTCCTCGGTGTGCTCGTAGGCTGGGATACGGTCACGGCACCCGCGGTCAACCACAACATCGCCGAAGGCTCGCCGAACTGGTTCCCGTACCTGTTCATCACCGTTGCCTGTGGCGCGATCTCGGGGTTTCACAGCCTGGTGGCCTCGGGCACCACGTCCAAGCAGTTGGACAAGGAGCCCGAAGCCCGTTTCGTCGGCTACGGCGGCGCGCTCGGTGAGGGCGCGCTGGCGCTGGCCGCGATCCTGGCCTGTACCGCGGGTCTGGGCGCGGCCGGCGACTGGAATAGTGCGTATGCCGATTTCGGCGCCGCATCCGGCGGGGCGCTGGGCAACTTCGTCAACGGCACCGGCCATTTTCTGAGCAATCTCGGTATTCCGGCGGCGCTGGGCTCCACGTTCGCGGCGGTGGTGGTGATCACGTTCGCCGGCACCACCATGGATACCGGGGTTCGCCTGCAGCGCTATATCCTCGAGGAAATCAGCGAACTCGCCGGTATCAAGGCGTTGTCGGGCCGGGTCAACCTGCTGACCACGCTCGCGGTACTGGTGCCGCTGGCGCTGGCGCTGGTGCCCGGCGGCGACAGCGCCGGTGGCAAGGGTTTCGCGTTCGGGCGCCTGTGGACGCTGTTCGGTACCACCAACCAGCTCACCGCCGGACTGGCGCTTTCGGTGATCGGCGTGTGGCTGCTGGCGCGCAATCGCAATCCGCTGGCCGCACTCATTCCGCTGGTGTTCCTGCTGTTCATGACCACCTGGGCGCTGATTCTCAATCTGGAGGATTTCTTTGCCAAGGGCGACTGGCTGCTGCTGGTCATGGATGCCGCCATCTTCGTGCTCGCCGCGTGGCTGGTTGTGGAGGCGTTCACGGCGTTCAACCGTGTCCGCCACGACAACGCCCGCCAGGCGCAGACCGCGCAACGATGAACGCCGCGCACCTGCCTGCCCACGATACCCGTAGCGGGCGGCAGGCGGGTACGCGCCATCATCAGGCCATTCTGGTACGTGAACAGGATTCACAGCACAGTGGCTCAGGCTGCTGCGGCCGTCTCGGCGGCTGTCATACGGAACTGGGCGGGGCGGCCGATTTCAGCCACAGCCGACGGCGCATGGAGCAGATCGGCGAGATCTACCGGGCGCTGATCGAGGCGGCCCCCGATCTCGATCTGGTCGTGGTCGATCCACGCAACGCGGTCTGGCTCTACCCGGCGGTCTGGCGCGCTGCGCGCAGCCATGGTCTGGGCGTGGGCGCGACGCTGCGTTCCATTGCCCGGGCCGGCTCGCCGGTGGCGATCGTGCTCGACGGCGAGACGTTGTTCGCGGGCCGCCTGCCGACCAGCGTCGAAGTCGTCCAGACGGTACTCGACCGGCTCGGTGCTCGACTCGACGCCTGATCCGCCAGCGTTATGCTGGACCTTCAAGTTTGCAAACGTGGACCGCTCATGGCCGATGACAAGCGCTGGTGGCAACGTGTCGCCGATTATCACGACGCGCTGTTCATGGTGCCCTGGCGCGCCGGTATCGCCCGCCAGGCGCGCGCGGAAGAGGACGCGCTGGTCGCATTGCTCTTTCTCGAGGCGCTGGGTATTCCCGGGCCGGCCGACTATTACGCGCTCGAATTGTATCCGGATCTGATCGAGGCCTTCCATCGCTGGCATCAACGCATGGGCATGGAGCATTTTCCCGAAGCCGGCGTGTGCTGCTGATGGCTGCCGGCCACGGCGACGATCATGCCCACGGTGATTTGCCCACCCGTTTCTATCTGTTCGGCGGCAAGGGCGGGGTCGGCAAGACCACGCTGGCGGCGGCCAATGCGCTGCGCCTCGCTGCACAGGGCCAGCGCACCCTGCTGGTCTCCACCGATCCGGCGCACTCGGTGTCGGACCTGCTCGAATCGAAGCTGACCGACGAACCCACGCCCGCCGGTGACAATCTCTGGGCCATGGAGATTGATCCACAGGCCGATGCCGAGGCCTATGTCGCCGGGATTCGCGAGGATGCCAGAACGGCGGTCTCGAAAGCGGTGTTGCCCGCGCTCGATCGGCATCTGAAACTCGCCGTTCAGGCGCCCGGTACCGCGGAATCGGCGTTGTTCGACCGCTTCACCCATATCATGACCTGGTGCCCCGATCGCTTCGACGCGGTGGTATTCGATACCGCGCCGAGCGGTCATACCCTGCGCCTGCTGACCTTGCCGTCGATGCTTGGCGCCTGGGTCGAAGGGCTGGCCGGCCAGCGCCAGAAGGTCAACAAGCTGCAGGGCATGTGGCGCAACATGGCCGGGGTTCAGGAGCCCGAGCGCGAGGATCGCGTGCTCGCCCGGCTGCGCCAGCGTGCCGAACGCTTCGCCACCGCCCGGCAGCGCTTGCACGGCGAAGCGGTGTTCCATCCGGTGATGCTCGCCGAACGCCTGCCGATCGAGGAAACCGCCCGCGTTATCGAGCAGCTACGCGATACCCATATTCCGGTGGGTGCGATCTACGTCAATCGGCTCTGGCCGGCGGACACATCGAGCGCCTTCGTCACCGAACGCGTTGCCCAGCAGGATGAGTACCTCGCCGAGATACACACCCGCTTCGCGGCCCACAGGCGCATCGAAGTGGCCCAGAGTGCGCGCGATATCGTGGGGCGCGATCAGCTGCGCGCACTGGCCGCCCGACTGCCGTCGGAGCCGCCCGGACATTGATCCAAGCTTGTCTGCTGTATGCAGGCCACTTTGCTACTAGGCCGATTACCGATCGCGTAGATGGCCACCGAGCTGGCCGCTCAGTCCTGTTGTGGCCGGTTCGCGTCGGCCGGAGCATCACCGGTCGGCGCGGCGCTGGATATCCTGATTGTTGCGATCGATGCGCGAACCCGCCATATTCTTGGTTGTCGGGACGTCGAGGCCGTATCGGATCATGGCCCAGGCGTTGCCGTGTCGGAGGATGTACGGATTTTGGCAATCGGTATGGTCAACGCGATGGTTTGAGACATGGAACAAATCGCTATCGACGTCCTGGAGCGGCATGCGCTGGGCGGCACCTGGTGGTATGACCTGCAGACCCGCCGGATCTGGTGGTCGAAGGGCATCTACCGGATTCACGACGTCGATCCGGCCGATTACACGCCGACGCCGGAGACCGTGGCCGATTTCTACGAGCCGGAATCGCGCGCGAACGTCCGTAAAGCCATCGTAAAGGCCATCGAGCAGGGCAGTGGCTGGAGCCTGACGCTCCTGCTGCGACGTTCGAACGGGCAACTGCGGTATGTTCACTCGGTCGCTCAGGTGGAGCCGCGACCCGGCATGATGCCGGTGCTTGCCGGTGCTTTTTTCGATATCCATGAAGCCACCGTGGAGCGCATCGAGCGCGAAGCACGGCAACAGCGCGAACTCGAGCAGCAGAGCCGGCGCTGGCGGCTTGCCAGCGAAAACGCGGGCCTCGCATTGATCGACTTCGATCCCGTGGCCTATAGGGTAGCCGGTGCCATCGCCGAATATGTCGGCGCCAGCCGCGACCATGATATCGAGATTCCGGCCGAGCAATGGCTCGAATACATCCACCCGGACGATCGCAAGGTGCGCCAGCAACGGCTGGAAGCCTATCTGGCGGGTCAGACCGAGGCCTATGTCAGTGAGTATCGGCTGTGCCTGCCGGATATTCCGGAGATATGGGTTCAGGAGGCGGCCTGTCGACCGGCTGAGGATGATGCCGGCGATCGCATGCTTGGAACGCTGTCTGATATCCGCGAACGCAAACGTGCCGAGCGTGCCATCTTTCAGGCGCGGGAAATGGCGGAAATCACTTTCGAAGCCATTGGCGAAGGCCTGGTGCGCGTCGACCGTGACGGGCAGATAACCGAAGTCAATTCGGCCGCCTGTGCGTTGCTCGGCTGCGACGCTGGTGACATGATCAACGCGCGTTTTTCCAGCCGGTTCCGTCTCTACGAGGCCGCCAGCCGGCGTCGCGTGCCCGACCCGGTTGGCCAGGTGTTGCGTCACGGACAGCGGATACGCGTGCCGATCTTTACCCGGCTACGCCGCAGTGATGGCGCCTATCTGTCGATCGCCGACTCGATCTCGCCTATTCACGATGAGGAGGGCCGGGTATGCGGGGCTGTTTTCGTGTTCCAGGACATCAGCGAAATACGCCGAATGACCGAGGATCTGGTGCATCAGGCCAGCCATGATCCGCTCACCGGTCTGCTTAATCGGCGCGGTTTCGAACAGGCGCTCGAAGCCGCGTGGCGGCGCGTACGCGCTGGCATGGCGCATATCTTCGTTCTCTATCTGGATATGGATGAATTCAAGCAGATCAACGACAACTGCGGTCATTCCGCGGGTGACGAGGTTCTGCGTCGTGTGGCGCGCTCGTTTCGCGCTATTCTGCGAGACAGCGATGTACTCGCCCGTCTCGGGGGGGACGAGTTTGCGGCGATCATTCATGCCAAGGCCGTCGATGATGTGGAGACCATCGCCAACAAACTGATCGCCGCCGCCGAACAGGAGAGAACACCCGCTGGAAGCGCTACCCGCTTTGCCGGAGTCAGCGTGGGCGTCGCGGCTCTCGATCCGACGCTTGCCTCGATGGAGGCTGCGTTGATCCATGCGGATGCCGCCTTGTATGTCGCCAAGGCGGCCGGCCGGGGCCGTTATCATTTTCATGATTCGGTCGCTCACCCCTGGCGACGGCGCGATGACGATGCCTGCGATCGGGCCGCCAAATAGCATCGGCCCGACCGGGCCGCCCGGGGTCTCGGAGGCAGCTGTCGCCATGCGCGGCCGAGCGCCTCCGGGTTGCGTCGCTGGAGCCCCTGCGATGAGATTTCGCGCCTGCGGTGTGCGCACGGGTCAAATCGGCATCGCTGGTGTAATCTGTTGAATAGTCGATAAACCACGGGCCGGGGCCGGACGGCGTCGAGTCATCGGTGCAAGCGCGGGCAAGGGGAATTCGCGGCTGGCAGTACGGGCAGGGGATGAAGGGGAGGGGGTGATTTGTTATTGGACGTGCACCGCCGACTCGGCTACCGCCGATTGGCGGATTTCCTGCGAGCGACCCAGGACCCCGAATATCTGAGCGCCAAGGCGGTCGATATCGGCGATTTTTCGCGCCTCGCCATCCTGCTGGCGGCCGTATTTCTCGTCGCTGCGATCATCTGGGATTACGCCATCGATCCGGCCAATGCGCTCGGCACGGCCTGGTTGCGGATCGTGGAGTCCCTGGCAGTGCTGGGGTGGGCGATGGCCAATCGTCGGGGTATTCACTCGAAAACCGCGCGTATTGCGGCGCTGGTGACGCCGCTGTTCGTGGAGATCACGTTTTTGCAGATTCTTTCCATGCTGCATAACGGATCGGCTTACGGCATGGGCGGGATCCTCTACGGCTATATCTTCGGCCCGTTTCTGGTACTGGCGCAGCCGTTCGGTTTCGCCGTGCTGGTGCTCGCGCTGCCGGCGATACTGCCGGTGCTGGCCTGGTTCCTGGGTCTTTCCTTCGGCGTGGACTGGGGCATCTACAACGCCTATGTGTGGATGGGCTTCGTGCCGGTTGTGTTCATCCTGCTGTTCTTCGAGTATCTGTACTGGAACGTGTTTTCCTATCGCCGTCAGGTGGAGAAGCAGGCGGTCACCGACGGGTTGACCCAGATCGCCAATCGGCGTCATTTTCTCGGTGAAGGGGCGCGTCATCTCGCCCGTCATCACCGCAACCGGGATCCGGCCAGCCTGTTGTTCATCGACGTCGATCGATTCAAGTCGATCAACGACAGCTATGGACACCATGTCGGCGATGACGCGATAAAACATGTGGTGGATACGCTGCTGCCGCTGGTTCGCGAGAGCGATCTGATCGCCCGCTACGGCGGTGAGGAATTCGTCGTGTTTCTGCAGGAAACCGGCGCCCGTGGGGCCGATCTCATCGCCGAACGCATGCGGGCCGCGGTGGTGGCGCATCCCTTTGTCGCCGAGTTCGAACACGCGCCGACGATCAAGCTGACCGTGAGCATCGGGGTATCGGTGTTCGAGCCCGGCGCCACGCCGGATATCGACCTGCTGATCCACGACGCCGATCAGGCGCTCTACGAGGCCAAGCGCCGGGGCCGCGACTGCGTGGTCGGCTATGGCGCGATCGCGCCGGACGATCGCCAGCCCCACCGTGCGGTCGCCACCACGTAGCCGGCACCAGCGCGCCACCCACACCCGAAGTTCGGGTGTTTTCGGAACTCGACGACCACGCCGCGATCGGCATGATTAACTCGCGAGCGCACTCGACTGTTCGACTCGAGATGTGCGCACCCACTGTGAGGTCGACGGAATCCGGCTACGGTCACAGCGGTCGGCGTAGCGCTCGGCGACATCGACGATCTCGGTGAGCAGATTGTCGCGCAGGGTGGTCGGTTCCAGACCCAGATCGAGCAGGCAGCGAGCATCGACGCACAGGTCGTTGGCCGCGGCTTCGCGGCGTGGATTGGGCAGATAGGCGATATGGGCGCCGGTCAGACGCGCGACCAGCGCGGCGAGTTCGCCCACGCGCCAGGTCTCGGTCATCTGATTGAAGATGCGCACCCGCTCGCCTTGCGCGGGGGCGGCGCCGATGGCCATCCCGATACAGCGCACCGTGTCCTGGATATGGATGAAGGCACGGGTCTGGCCGCCGCTGCCGTGGACGGTCAGGTCGTGGCCGATGGCGGCCTGCATGAGGAAACGATTGAGCACGGTGCCGTAGTCGCCGTCGTAGTCGAAACGGTTGATCAGACGTTCGTCGAGCCGGGTTTCTCGGGTCTGCGTGCCCCAGACCACGCCCTGATGCAGATCGGTGATCCGGATGCCGTCGTTCTTGTTGTAGAAATAGAACAGTAGCTGATCCTGGGTTTTGGTCATGTGATAGATGCTGCCCGGGTCGGGCGGGAACAGGATCTCGCGCTGGGTGCGGATGCCGTCGCTGTCATCGACTTCGACGGTGAGATAGCCCTCGGGAATACGCAGACCGCCGCCATAGCCGTATACGCCCATCGTGCCCAGGTGAACCAGATGCGCGTCGATGCCGGTCTCGACCAGGGCGCAGAGCACGTTCTGGGTCGCCGACAGATTGTTTTCGACCGTGTAACGCTTGGCGCGTGAATGCTTCATGGAATAGGGCGCCGAGCGCTGTTCGGCGAAATGCACGATGGCGTCGGGGGCCAGACGCTCGATTGTCGCCTCCAGGCGGTCGTACTCGCGCGCCACATCCATATGCAGGGCGGCGATGGTGTGCCCGGTGACCTGTTTCCAGGCGTTCAGGCGCACGTCGAGCGGGGAGATCGGGGTGAGCGAACCCACCCCCAGCTCGGTGTCGATATGCCGGCGCGAGAGATTGTCGATGAGGGTCACGTCGTGGCCTTGACCGGACAGATGCAGCGCGGTGGGCCAGCCGCAGAACCCGTCGCCGCCCAGTATCAGGATCTTCATGATGTCACCTCGATGGCTTTGGCAGGAAAACGCAGGCCCGGCCGTCTGGCCGGCGCCAGCTGGGCGGCGAATTCGGCCGCAGATTCGGCCCAGCCGTTGGTACGGGCATGGGCAATGCCGGGCGCCGGATCGAGTTCGAGCGCGGCCAGTGCCGCTGCTCGCAGATCGTGGTCGAGTACGCCGGTGATGCCTTGTTGCACCACCTGCTGGGGCCCGGTGACCGGGTACGCCGCTACCGGCAGGCCACAGGCCATGGCCTCCATGAGCACCAGGCCGAGTGTGTCGGTGCGGCTGGGAAAGACCATGCAGTCGGCCGCGCACAGGTGTCGTATCAGATCGTCGCCCAGGCGCATGCCGACGAAGTGCACGTCGGGATAGCGTTTTTCCAGGGGCTCGCGCGCCGGGCCGTCGCCGATCACCAGCTTGCTGCCGGGCAGATCCAGATCGAGAAAAGCCTCGACGTTCTTTTCCGGCGCGACCCGGCCGAAATAGGCGAACACCGGACCGGGCAGCGCGAGGGCGACCGGCGCGACCGGCCGGAACTGGCGTGTATCCACCCCGCGCCGCCAGAGCGCGAGACGCGAGAACCCTTGGTCGCGCAGAAAACCGGCCAGCGGCGGTGTGCTCACCATCGTGCGTACGCCGCGACCATGAAAACGTGCCAGCACACGGTAGCCGAGCCGCACCGAGATGAACGGCCAGCGGGCGTTGAGGTATTCGGGAAAGCGGGTATGAAACGATGTCGTGAAGCGCCAGCGGCGCAGATGACAGTAGATCCAGCCGGCCAGACCGACGCTGCCTTCAGTGGCGATATGCACCGCGTCGGGCACGAAGCGTTGCAGGCGTCGTGCGACACCGGGCAGGGGCGCTGCGGCCAGCCGGATCTCGCGATAGGTCGGGCAGGCCACGGTGACGAACAGTCCCGGATGGATCACCAGTACGTCGTGGCCGGCGGCTTCGAGTTCGGCGACCAGAGCCGTCAGCGCGGTGACCACGCCGTTGACCTGCGGCTGCCAGGCATCGGTGAGCAGTGCGATACGCATGCATCTCCCGGTTTTGGCCGACCTCGGGCCGGCATCCAACTGGGCGCAGTGTGTGGGGTACAGATAACTAAAAGATGACGATGCCGTGGCGATTGAATGACAGTCGTCGCGCGGACCGGATCATCCGGCAGGGAGTTGCGACGACGGCAAAAGCCCCGAATGGCCGACCGATGGTGCGAGCAGGAAGAAGCATTTTTATCCGCAGATAACGCAGAGCAACGCAGATTTAAAGAGCGTCGAGATCGCACTCGGTTTCGGAGGATGTGATTGCGAAGAGATGCTGCGGCTAACAAAAAACAGGACGCTATCCGCCAGTGAAATCGGACAAGCAGAGACAGTGGCTGGGCTATGCTGGATTACAGCCCTGAAACCCAGCCACGGGCAGCTGGCCCTTGGTTGTCAGCGTTCCAGGTTCCTTGTGTTCATCGCCGATTCGATCTGTATTGAATCGGCGACTATCTGCGTTATCTGCGGATAGAAAATATCGTCGTTGCCCATGTGCCAAGTTCAGCGCGTTTGGTCTACTTCGCGCTGCTCGGATGCCGGAGCCAAAACGGTTTCACGCAAAGGCGCAAAGAAGCAAAGAAGCAAAGAAGCAAAGAAGCAAAGAAGCAAAGAAGCAAAGAAGCAAAGAAGACAGAACAGAGCACCGTCGGAAGCGTGCTTCATTTCTGTGCCTTGGCGGCTTTGCGTGAGCAATGCTTTGTTCTCAAGCCACTCGCCCGTGGTGCCGGGTCGAAGCCTGCTGAGCTTTCTACATACTGCAGGAATCTTTGCGTGCAAAGAGCCGCAGGCAAGCCGGCCCGCCGCAACGAAGCCGCCGCTTTTCCTTTTTTGTCTTTCGAGTCGTGTTCGTCCGTAGGCTATATTTTCAGGGTTCGATCCCGACCGGACAGACCCGGCCGGGATCGACGCAGTCCGGTCAGCCTTCGCGCGGCGTGATCACCAACTTGCCGGATACCTTGCGCGAGGCCAGGGCAGCGATCGCTTCGCCGCCGCGGGCCAGCGGGTAGGTGCCGGCGATATGCGGGCGCAGCTTGCCTTCGCCCAGCAGTTTGAACAGCGCTTTCAGGTCGGAGGCATTATTTTCGGGTTCGCGTTTGACGAATGCGCCCCAGAACACGCCCACGATCGAGCAGCCCTTGAGCAGGGCGAGGTTGAGCGGCGGGTTGGGGATATCGCCGCTGGCAAAACCGATCACCAGCAGACGTCCGCGCCAGGCGCAGCCGCGCAGGGCCGCCTCGGTATGCTCGCCGCCGACCGGATCGTAGACCACGTCCACGCCGCGGCCGTCGGTGCGTTCCTTGATTGCGGTCTTGAGGTCTTCGGTGGCGTAGTTGATGGTGTCGTCCGCGCCGTGTTCCCGGCAGACCGCCAGTTTTTCATCGGTGGACGCTGCGGCGATCACATAGGCGCCGAGCGCCTTGCCCAGTTCCACCGCGGCCAGACCCACGCCGCCCGATGCACCCAGTACCAGCAGGGTTTCGCCCTCGGCCAGCGCGGCGCGGTCGGCGAGCGCGTGATAGGTGGTGCCGTAGGTCATCACGAATGCCGACGCAGTCACGTAGTCGCCGCCCTTGGGCATCGGAATCACGCGATCGGCGCCGGTAACCACCTGCTCGGCGAACGCGCCGTAGGTGGTGAACGCGATCACGTCGTCGCCGACCTTGACGTTCTTCACGTTGGCGCCGGTCGCGGCGACCACGCCCGCGAGTTCACCGCCCGGCGAGAACGGCAGATCCGGTTTCACCTGGTACTTGTTCTCGATGATCAGGCTGTCGGGGAAATTCACCGCCGCCGCGTGCACGTCGATCAACACCTCATCGGCGCCGACTTCGGGCGTGGACATCTCTTCGACGACCAGTGTGTCCGGCGGGCCGAATTGCTTGCACAGCAAAGCTTTCATGCGGTTCTCCTCTGGCGCGCGACGACCGCGCGACTGTGTTTTCAGAATAGTATTTCGAACGAGCGTTCAGTGTAGTTTGCCTGAGGCTAGTACGTTATTTCACCTTATTTTTTGTCAGCAGCGAAATGAGAAGCGGTCAGATGCAAGGCGCGTCGTGCCGGCCGTGGCGGGCCCACGAACGAGCGACGTAACGCTGCAGGTGGCCGCTTGTCGTCGCCCGAAGGGAGACTTCCCAACGCGTTAAAGGCTCGTTGCAGCCCTTGCCAATGAGCGAGTCGTCGGCGGCGGACTGCGCCTTGCCTTGACGCCTTGGGCAGGCCCTGATGATACAAAACAAGGTGCAATAAGGTACCAGTCATGCCGCTCGGCTTTCTGTATATCGCTTTTTCAGACGACGCCTTGTATGTTCGTCGCTGACATTTTTCGATGACAACGTCTCGCCATGTATCAATCGGTCTTCAGGCCACAGGTTTTCGCCGGCCAGCGCATCGTGGTCACCGGCGGTGGGTCGGGTATCGGGCGGTGCACGGCGCATGAACTGGCCAGCCTGGGCGCGGACGTCATCATCACCGGGCGCAGCATCGACAAGCTCGAAGCCACGGCCGCTGAGATTGTCGCCGACGGCGGCCGGGCGGCCATCAAGGCATTCGATATCCGCGACGAAGAGGCCGTGCGCGAGGCCATTACCGCGATGCTTGCCGAACATGGCCCGATCCACGGGCTGGTCAACAATGCCGGCGGCCAGTATCCGATGCCGCTTGCCCAGATCGGCAGGAAAGGCTGGGACGCGGTCGTGGCCAACAACCTCACCGGCGGCTTTCTGGTCGCGCGCGAAATCTATAATCAGTGCATGGCCGACAATGGCGGGGCGATCGTCAACATGCTCGCTGACATGTGGAACGGCATGCCGGGTATGGGCCACAGCGGCGCGGCCCGCGCGGGCATGCTCAATTTCACCGAGTCGGCGGCGGTGGAATGGGCGCCCTCGGGCGTGCGCGTGAATGCCGTGGCGCCGGGCTATATCGCCTCGTCGGGCATGGATCACTACGATCCGGCCTTCGCCCGCGCGATCATTCCGCAATGTCGCAAGGCCACGCCGCTCAAGCGCCTGGGCAAGGAGGCCGAGGTGTCGGCCGCGATCGTGTTCCTGTTGTCACCGGCGGCGGCGTTCATCACCGGCAGCTGTATCAAGATCGACGGCGGATCGAGCCTGTCGGCAGGCCTGTTCGGCGTACCCGATCACGACCGCAGTGTCGCCTATGGTGGCTTTCATCGCGCCGCGCCGCCGCGCGCATCGCTGCCGGAAGACGCGCCCTGACCGGTGGCGTAACGCGCCAGGCAGGTAGCGACCGCCTCATCGCAGGTGCGTTGAACCTTTGCCTTTGACGGACGACGCGCGTCGTTGAGCATGCGCGGCCAGAACACGACGCTGGAAATCATGCCCAGGAACTGTTCGGCGGCGAGGCCGGGGTCGGCCACGTGCAGCGCGCCAAGCTGGTGTTCGCGTTCGAAGTAATGTCGTACCGCGGCCAGGAACGGGCCGTGCCCGCGTTGTTCCAGTGCGTGCCCCATCTCGGGTGCGCGCAGCGCTTCGGAAATCAGCGCGCGTACCAGCGGGTGGAAATAGGGCGTGAGAATCCGGCGTGCGTACTGGGCGGCGATATCCGGCAGCACCGTGTGCGGCTTGCCCGCCGGCCAGTCGGTGCGCGCATCTGGTGTCGTGCCCAGAAAAGGCCGCTCCACGATCTGGGCGAACAACTCGTCCTTGGTCGGAAAATGCCGGTAGAGCGTGGCCGTGGACACGTCTGCGGCGTTGGCGATGCGGTTGAGACTGGTGCCGGCGAAGCCGCGTTCGAGAAAACAGTCGAGCGCGGCATCCAGAATCGCGTCGCGTTTCTCTTCGGAGATCTGGCGCTGGTAGGCGGCTGCCGGACTTGCGCTGGCCATGACGGATACGGTTTCGGGCAATGGCGAGCAGTCTAGCGCGACCAGGCCCGCGGCTAAAGTGAGTCACTCGACTTGACTTAAAAAGGGACGCATAGCAGTCTGCTTTGCTCGATCACGAAAAGACGAGGTACGACCCGGCGCAGATCGGCGGTCTTGTCATCAGTTTTCGGAGGAGAAAGACAGCGGTGGATTCGATACGCATCGGTTGCGCGTCCGCGTTCTGGGGCGATACGAATACCGCGGCTGCACAACTGGTCGCGGGCGGCGAGCTGGATTATCTGGTGTTCGACTATCTGTCGGAGATCACGATGTCCATCCTCGCCGCCAAGCGCCAACGGGATGCGAACGCCGGCTATGCCGAGGACTTCGTCGCCCACGCCATCGGCCCGCTGCTGGCCGACATCAAGACCCGCGGTATTCGTGTGATCAGCAACGCCGGCGGTATCAACCTGGGCGCCTGTCGCGACGCGCTGGCCGCGGTTGCCGAGCAGGTCGGCCTGAATTTCCGTATCGCCATCGTTACCGGCGACGATCTGGGCGCGCGCCGCGACGCGCTCGAAGCATCGATCACGCCGCAGAGCGGCGATGCGCCGTTGCCCGAGCGTCTGGCCAGCATGAACGCCTATCTGGGCGCGCCGGGGATCGTCGCCGCGCTCGACGCCGGTGCCGATATCGTGATCACCGGCCGCTGCGTGGACAGCGCGGTCACGCTCGCGCCGCTCGTGCACGCCTTTGGTTGGGCCTGGGACGACTACGACAAGCTCGCGGCCGGCAGCCTCGCCGGGCATATCATCGAATGCGGCGCCCAGTGCACCGGCGGCAATTTCACCGACTGGCAGCAGGTGGCCGCGGACTTCGACGACATGGGCTTTCCCGTTGTCGAAGTGGCGGCCGATGGCACATTCGTGGTGACCAAGCCGGCCGATACCGGTGGCCTCGTGAGCCCGCATACGGTCGGCGAACAGATGCTCTACGAGATCGGCGACCCGCGCGCCTATCTGCTGCCCGATGTCGCCTGTGATTTCACCCAGGTCGAGTTGATCGAGGACGGCGCGGATCGCGTACGCGTGACCGGCGCGCGCGGCCGGGCACCCAACGACGCCTACAAGGTGTCGGCGACGTACCGGGACGGCTATCGGGCCACGGCGCTGTTCATGGTCGGCGGTATCGACGCGGCGGCCAAGGCACGGGCCAACGCCGAAGCGATCATTCGCAAGACCGATCGCGCTTTTGCGGCGGGCGGCCTGGCGCGCTACGCGGCCGTGGATATCGATACCTTGGGTGCGGAATCCACCTATGGCCCGCATGCGCGTGCGGCTGCGGCGGCCACGCGGGAAGTCGTGGTCAAGATCTCGGTGCGCCACGCAGACCGCGAGGCGCTCGAGCTGTTCACCCGCGAACTGGCCCAGGCGGCGACCGGCATGGCGCCCGGCGTGACCGGCTATTTCGGCGGCCGCCCGAGCGTGAGTCCGGTGATCCGGCTGTATTCCTGTTTCGTGCCCAAGTCCGCGGCCGACGTGGCCATCGACCTCGACGGTCATCGGCAATCGATTGTCATCGATACCGTCGGCGGCTTCGATGCGGACCTGTTGCCGCCGACTCACGGCGAGACGGTCTGGCAGCCGAGCGCGGACGGCGTGGCCATCCCGCTGATCCGGCTGGCGCTCGCCCGCAGCGGCGACAAGGGCGACGACGCCAATATCGGCGTGATCGCGCGCGACCCGGCGTATCTGCCGTATTTGCGGGCCGCGCTGACCGACGCCGCCGTCGGCCAGTGGTTCGCGCATCTGCTCGACGGCGATGTGATGCACTGGGAACTGCCCGGCATCCATGCCTTCAATTTCCTGCTCACCCGATGTCTGGGCGGCGGCGGCATGGCCTCGTTGCGCGCCGACGCCCAGGGCAAGTGCTTTGGCCAGATGCTGCTCGACATGCCGGTGGCCGTACCCGCCGAACTCGCCGCGCGCCTCGATTCGAACCCGGTATAGATCATGCACTTCACGACCGAACACGACGCCCTGCGCGATACTGTTGCGCGTTTCGTCGACAACGAAATCAACCCGAACGTCGATGCCTGGGAGGTCGACCAGCAGTTTCCCTCGCACGCGTTGTTCAAGCAGCTGGGCGATCTCGGCCTGCTCGGCGTCAACAAGCCGGAAGCCTACGGCGGTCTGGATCTGGATTACTCCTATGCCATGGTGGTGGCGGAAGAGCTTGGCCGGGTCCGCTGCGGCGGCGTGCCGATGGCGATCGGCGTGCAGACCGATATGGCGACACCGGCACTGGCGCGGTTCGGCTCCGACGAACTGCGCGCCGAATTCCTGGCGCCGGCGATCGCGGGCGATCAGGTCACGTCGATCGGTGTGTCCGAGCCACATGCCGGCTCAGATGTGTCGCGGATCAAGACCACGGCGGTGAAGAACGGCGACGACTATGTCATCAACGGCTCCAAGATGTGGATTACCAACGGCATGCAGTCGGACTGGATCTGCCTGCTCGCCAATACCTCGGACGACCCGGCGCACAAGAACAAGTCGTTGATCGTGGTGCCCATGGACAGCCCCGGCGTCGAGCGCGCGCGCAAGCTGCACAAGGTCGGCATGTGGTCGTCCGACACCGCGCAGCTGTTCTTTGACGACGTGCGCGTGCCCCAGCGCTATCGCATCGGCGAGGAGGGCGCAGGCTTCATGATGCAGATGCAGCAGTTCCAGGAAGAGCGCATCTTTGCGGCGGTGTCCGCGATCAAGGGCCTGGAGCACATCATCGAGCAGACCATCGAGTACACCGGCGATCGCCAGGCCTTCGGCAGGCCGATTCTCGCCAACCAGAGCGTGCATTTCCGCCTGGCCGAGTTGCAGACCGAAATCGAGGCGCTGCGCTCGCTGATCTATCGCTGCTGCGAGCGGCATATCGCCAATCCCGGCGACAACGAGGTGGTCAAGCTGGCCTCCATGGCCAAGCTCAAGGCCGGACGGCTGGCGCGCGAAGTCTGCGATGCCTGTCTGCAATACTGGGGCGGGCAAGGCTATATGTGGGAAGCCGACGTGTCGCGTGCGTTCCGCGATACCCGTCTGGTCTCGATCGGCGGCGGCGCCGACGAGGTCATGCTCGGCATCATCTGCAAGACCATGGGCATCCTGCCCGGTCAGCGTCGCACCGCATAACGGAGTTCATCAATGGCCGTCATTGCATCCACAGTCGACAGCGCGAGCGACAGTTACCGGCACAACCGCGAAGGCATGCTCGCGGCCGTCGACGCCCTGCGCGGCGTCGAGGCCAGCATCCATGCCAGCGAGATGAGCAAGGCCGAGCGCTACCGCGAGCGCGAACAGCTGCTGCCGCGCGACCGCGTCAATCTGCTGCTCGATGCCGGCTCGCCGTTTCTGGAACTATCCACCCTGTGCGGGTACAAGTTGCACGACGACACCGACGGCTCGCTCGCCGGTGGCAACTCGATCTGCGGGATCGGCTATGTGGCCGGCACGCGCTGCATGATCAATGCCTCCAACAGCGCCATCAAGGGCGGCACGATGACGCCCTGGGGCGTGCAGAAGACGCTGCGCATCCAGGAGATCGCGCGCCTGCAAAAACTGCCGATCGTGTCGCTGATCGAGTCCGGCGGCGCCAATCTGCTCTATCAGGACGAGATGTTCATCGAGGGCGGGCGCACCTTCGCCAATCAGGCGCGTTTGTCCGCCCAGGGTCTGCCGCAGATCACCATCGTGCACGGCTCGTCGACCGCGGGCGGTGCCTATATGCCGGGGCTGTCCGACTACGTGATCATGGTGCGCGGTCGCGCCAAGGTGTTTCTGGCCGGCCCGCCGCTGCTCAAGGCGGCGACCGGCGAGATCGCCGAGGACGAGGAACTGGGTGGCGCGGACATGCACGCGGGCACCGCCGGTACCTGCGAGTATCTGGCCGAGGACGACGCCGACGCCATCCGCCAGGCCCGTGAGGTGGTCGAACGTCTGGACTGGAACGCCCATGTCGATCGTGGTGAGGTCCGTTCGTTCGCGCCGCCGCGCTACGACATCGACGAGCTCTGCGGCATCGTTTCGGACGACCACCGCAAACCCTACGACTGTCGCGAAGTCATCGCGCGGCTGGTCGACGACTCCGACTTCGACGAGTTCAAGGCCGAGTTCGACATGCAGATCATCTGCGGCTACGCGGCCGTGGAAGGCCGCACCGTCGGCGTGATCGGCAACAATGGCCCGATCACCACCAAGGGCGCCAACAAGGCGGCCCAGTTCATTCAGCTGTGCTGCCAGTCCGATATCCCGCTCGTGTTTCTGCAGAACATCACTGGCTACATGGTCGGCAAGGACGCCGAGCAGGCCGGCATGGTCAAGCACGGCTCGAAGATGATTCAGGCCGTGGCCAACGCGCATGTGCCCAAGATCACCTTCGTGATCGGCGGCTCGTTCGGGGCCGGCAACTACGGCATGTGCGGACGTGGTTTTTCGCCCGATTTCATCTTCGCCTGGCCCAATTCCCGTACCGCGGTGATGGGCGGCGAGCAGGCCGCCGGGGTCATGCAGATCGTCACCGAAGGCAAATACGCCGCGCGGGGGCAAACGCCGCCCGAGGGCATGGTCGAGAAGCTCTACAACCAGATCACGAGCGCGTTCGAGGAGCAGGGCCATGCCTTCTACGGCAGCGCACGCCTGTTCGACGACGGCCTGATCGACCCGCGCGACACCCGCCGCGTGCTCGCGATGACGCTGTCCGTCTGCCGCGAGGCTCGTCGGCGCGAGCTGCATCCGACCGATTTCGGCGTTGCCCGATTCTAGAAGACTGCTTCAAAGGAAATAACCGATGTTCACCCACGAACACGACGAGATCAGACGCACCACCGAGCGTTATATCGAGGAGCAGGTCAATCCGCATGTCCTCGAATGGGAGGCCGCCGGGATTTTTCCGGCCCATGAGCTGTTCAAGGGTCTGGGCGATCTGGGTCTGCTCGGGATCACCAAGCCGGAAGAGTACGGCGGGCTGGGGCTGGATTATTCCTATCAATTGGCTTTTGCGGAGAGCCTCGGTCGCATGACATGCGGCGGCATTCCGATGGCCGTGGGCGTACAGACCGACATGGCCACGCCGGCGCTGGCCCGCTACGGCAGCGACCAGCTCAAGCGCGATTATCTCGCCCCCGCCATTGCCGGCGACCAGGTCGCCTGTATCGGTGTCTCCGAACCCGGCGCGGGCTCGGACGTCGCCGGTATCAAGACCACCGCCAGGCGCGACGGCGACGACTACCTCATCAACGGTCAGAAGATGTGGATCACCAACGGCACCCAGGGCGACTGGGTGTGTCTGCTGTGCGTGACGGGCGGCCCAAATGACGACAAGGCGAAACACAGCAACAAGTCGCTGATCGTGGTGCCGCTGGACGCGCCGGGCGTGAACCGCGAGACCAAGCTCGACAAACTCGGCCAGCGCAGCTCGGATACCGCCATCATATTCTTCGACAATGTGCGCGTGCCGGCCACCAATCTCATCGGCGAGGAAGGCCAGGGTTTCACCTATCAGATGCAGCAGTTCCAGGAAGAGCGGCTGTTTCTGGCGGCCAGTATCCTGCAGGCGATGGAACGCGTCTACGACGATACAGTCGAGTACACCCGCGAGCGCCAGGCCTTCGGCAAGGGCGTGATCGACAACCAGTACGTCCAGTTCACCCTGGCCGAGCTAAAGACCGAGCTGGAAGCCGCGCGCGCGTTGACCTATCAGGCCACCGCCGACCTGGTCGCCGGGCGTGATGTGACCCTGAATGCGTCGATGGCCAAGCTCAAGACCAGCCGGCTGGCGCGTACGCTCACCGACACCTGCCTGCAGTTCTGGGGCGGGCAGGGTTATATGGCCGAATCCAGCCCGGCTCAGTTCTATCGCGATCTGCGCCTGCATTCGATCGGCGGCGGCGCCGATGAAATCATGCTCCAGATCATCGCCAAGAAACTCGGCCTGCGTTCGCGCTGAAGGAACAAAGTCATGGCATTGCCCGATACCCGATATCTCCAGCTCGATCTGCGCGACGGCGTGCTGCACGCGACGTTGAATCGACCGGATGCGTTCAACGCCCTTAATGCCGGCCTGATCGACGATCTTGTCAGCACGTTCGGCGCGATACGAGACGATCACGCAGTGCGCGTCGTGGTCATCAGCGGTAGCGGCAAGCATTTCTGCGTGGGCGCGGATCTGCACGAAGTCGGGCAGATGAACACAGACGACGCCGAGCGCGCGACCACGATTCAGCACAACCGCCGCTTCGGCGAAGTCCTGCAGGCCATCGACGCCGCGCCGCAGGCCGTGGTCGTGCTGGCCTCGGGTGCCGCACTTGGCGGCGGTTTCGGGCTGTTGTGCGTGGCCGATGTCACGATCGTGACCGCCGATGCGCGCATGGGCATGCCGGAAACCCGGCTCGGTCTGCCGGCCGCCCAGATCCTGCCGTTCGTGATCGAGCGCATCGGCAAGGCCGAGGCGCGCCGGCTGGGCATATGCGGCATCCAGTTCGACGGCGCCGAGGCCAAACGGCTCGGCGTGGCTCACCACGTGGTGGCCGACAGCGATGCCGGCGAAGCCGTACTGGCCGAGGTGCTGACCCAGATCCTGGCCTGCGCGCCCGGCGCGAATGCGGTCACCAAGGAGGTCATCCGCTCGCACGATCCGGCCCATATCGCCCAGCAGCTGGATACGAGCGCGGCCCTGTTCACCGACTGTCTCTACGGCGCTGAAGGCCAGGAAGGCACACACGCCTTCCTGGAAAAACGCGCGCCGTCGTGGGCCCAGCGATGAGCGCCGACATGAAGGGTATCGACAAGGTATTGGTCGCCAACCGCGGCGAGATTGCGGTCCGCGTCATTCGTGGCGCCCAGGCCCTCGGCTGCCGGACGGTTGCGGTCTATTCCGAGGCCGATGCCGCCGCGTTGCACGTCGCACTCGCCGACGAAGCGGTGGCGATCGGCCCCGCACCGGCGAGTGAATCCTATCTGTCGATCGAGCGACTGATCGAGGCGGCGCGCGCTACCGGGGCGACGGCAATCCATCCCGGCTACGGTTTTCTGGCCGAGAACGCGGATTTCGCCCGCGCGGTGAACGAGGCCGGGTTGATCTTCGTCGGGCCGACGCCCGAGGCGATGGATCTGATGGGCCGCAAGCGCGAAGCCAAGCAATGCATGATCGAGGCCGGCGTACCCTGCGTGCCGGGATATGAAGGCGCCGATCAAAGCGATGAGGTGCTGCTCGCCGAGGGCGAGCGCATCGGCTGCCCGCTCATGGTCAAGGCCTCGGCCGGCGGCGGCGGGCGCGGCATGCGTCTGGTGGAGGATATCGCCGATCTGGGCGAGGCTTTGCGGTCGGCGCGCTCCGAGGCCGCCAGCGCCTTCGGCTCGGACGAACTGATTCTGGAAAAAGCCGTACTCGGCGCACGCCATGTCGAGATCCAGGTACTGGCCGATCATCACGGCCACGTCATTCATCTGGGCGAGCGCGACTGCTCGGTGCAGCGGCGCCACCAGAAAGTCGTCGAGGAAGCGCCGTCGCCGGCCGTGGACGCGGCGTTACGCGCAAAGATGGGCGCGGCAGCCGTCGAGGCGGCGGCGACCATCGGCTATCGCGGCGCCGGCACGGTCGAGTTCCTGCTCGATGCCCAGGGCGCGTTCTATTTCATGGAAATGAACACCCGCCTGCAGGTCGAGCATCCGGTCACGGAGATGATTACCGGCGAGGATCTGGTCGCCTGGCAGCTGCGTATCGCCGCCGGCGAGCCGCTGACGCTGGCCCAGGACGATATCCGATTCAACGGTCACGCCATGGAAGTGCGGCTGTGTCTGGAGGACGTGGCCCAGGATTTCATGCCGCAGACCGGCATCATCCATGTCTGGCAGGCGCCGAGCGGGCCCGGCATCCGCGTCGATCACGGCCTGGCCAGCGGTCAGTGGATCAGCCCGTACTACGATTCGATGGCCGGCAAGCTCATTGCCTGGGGCGAGACCCGCGATATCGCCCGCCGGCGTCTGCTCGGTGCGCTCGCGGATACCCTGCTACTCGGGCCGATCAGCAACCGCGATTTCCTGCGCCAGATCCTGGCGCACCCGGTCTTTGCCGGGGGCGATTTCGATATCGGCTTCATCGGCAAACACATGCAGGAGAAGACCGCGGCGGTCGAGCCGTCCGCGATCCATCGCGCGCTGGCGGCGGCGGTATTCATACACGACCGCGCCACCGAACTGGCTGCCAGTGCCGGACTCGATGCGTCGCTCGTCGGCTGGCGCAGCGCCTATACCAGCGAGACCCCGCTGGTGTTGCAGCACGGCGAGACGCGCCACCATCTGCGTATCGCCAGTGAAGGGCAGGGAAGTTATTGCGTGTGGGTCGATGACGCACCGATCGCGCTCACCCTCGGCGCCATCGACGGGACGCGTCTGATCTATACGTTGGACGGTGTCAGTCACCGTGCAGACGTGCTGCGCCGTGACGACCGGCTGTGGCTGTGCGCCGAAGGCATCACGCTCGTCTACGACGATGTACTGCGACAGCCGCCGGCCACGGCCGGTGACGCCGGCGACGGTCGTGTCGCCGCGCGCATGGACGGCAAGATCCAGCGCGTCGATGTGGCGCAGGGCGACACCGTCACCGCCGGTGACACGCTGCTTGTGCTGGAAGCGATGAAAATGGAGTTCACCGTCACCGCCGATATCGACGGCAAAGTGGAGACGCTGAGCTGCGCGGCGGGCGATCAGGTCGCCGCACGCCAGCTGTTGCTCGTGATTACGCAGGAGGTGGAGTCCTGAAACGCCTGGGCGGCGCGATGATCGTCGCGCTGGCAGCCGCGCTGCTGCCCGGCTGTGCTACTGCGCCGGCCAGCTACGACTTTGTCGATCCGGCGTACGACGAAATCCGTTACGACGGCTTCATGGCCTATGCCGCATTTGCAGATCGGGCTATCGAAGCCGCTTTCGAGCAGGCCCTGTGCAAGCGTCTGAACAGTGCCGGCCATGCCTGTACCACGATGCTGCGCGAAGCCCCGCCCACCCGCGAGCAGGATGCGGCCAGCCGTCACCGGGCAAGTCGCGCGAGCGGCGCCCAGGCCACAATCGTGATCGAGATCGCCGACCCACAGAGCGTGTCGCGGCAGATCATCGCGGGTGGACGTCCGGCCTACGAAGTCAGCCTTGTCGACAACGCCGACCAGCTCGTCACCGGACGTTTCTATATCGAGGCAGGAACCCATCGCGATGATAGCGTCGCCCGGCAGGCGCGTGCGCTGGCAGATCGAATTACGGCGGCGCTGGATGAGCACTCGCTGCTCCAGCAGCGCACCGCCGACAGCCCATAGATCGTAAGTGCGTGCGTCAGTCCGAGCTCAATCGAAGCCGATGCGTTGCGGCGCCCACATCGTGCGATCAAGAGTTGCGGCTAATAGCCCTCGTCGCTGTTGCAGATCAGCACCGGACGCTCCGAGCTCAGGATCACTTGCTGTGCCACGCTGCCGAACAGCGCCTTGCCGACAGGGCTGCGCTTGCGCCCGCCAATGCATATCAGATCGACGTCGAGGGCATCGGCCTTATTGAGGATTTCCGCGACCGGCGAACCGCTGGACTCCTCAAGATCCACATGAATGCCTGCCTGCTTGAATTCCCGCTGTGCTTCGCGCACGCCGTCCACCTGGGCGACCGACAGGCCGCGTGGATTGTCGGAGAAAACGTGCAGTAGCGACACCGACACTTCTTCGGCCGCGTGCGGCAGCGCACGGATCGTACGTATCTGGTGGTCCAGGCCCTGGCGCCCGGGGTGGACGGCAAAAAGGACTCTGTACATATCTACGGCCTCGGCGCTGGGATGAGCAAGAAAGATAACCCTGCAAGGGGCGGCAATGGCTGCCGTCCGGAAATTGAGAACTCGTTGTCGTTAACCGTAAAGATGGAGCGGCGGACGAGATTCGAACTCGCGACCTCGACCGTGGGAGGGTCGCGCTCTACCAGCTGAGCTACCGCCGCCTCACCCGCGTAGCTAACGCCATTGATGGCGCTTTTGCAAGTCGTATTCGTGCCCGTGTGCGCAACGAACAGTCGCTCTCGTGCGTAGTCATGGAAGATGCAGAATATTGGGCTGGTAACCGGCCTTTGTCTGGATCAATATGTCGGTATCCCTTGCTGAACGTTGTTTGACCGTCAACCGAGTCGCACGATGAACAAAGCTCTGATTACCGGCGGCACCGGTTTTATCGGCCGTCATCTGTGTGCCGATCTGCTGGCGGACGGCTGGCAGGTCGAAGTGATCACGCGCGATACGGTAGCGGCTGCGAACGTGTTGCCGACCGGCGCCCAACCGGTCGCATCGGCAGCCGCCGCGGCGCCCGCGGACGCAGTGATCAACCTGGCCGGTGAGAATCTCGCCGACGGCCGCTGGACCGAAGCGCGCAAGCGCGAGATGCGTGAGAGCCGGCTGCGTGTGACGCGCGAGCTGTGTCAGGTCATCGGTGGGTGGGAGCGGCCGCCGGCGGTGCTGATCAGCGGGTCGGCGGTCGGTTATTACGGCGCGCGCGGGGGCGCGGTACTGGATGAGCGCGAGCCCAACGCCAACGAGTTCCAGTCCGAGCTGTGCGTGGCGTGGGAGCAGGCCGCACGCCGGGCGGAAGGCGTCGGTGTACGCGTGTGCCGCATTCGCACCGGCATCGTGCTCGGCGCCGAGGACGGCGCGCTCGCGCAGATGATCACGCCGTTCCGGTTCGGTCTCGGCGGCCATTTTGGTACCGGCAAGCAGTATATGCCGTGGATTCATATCCGCGACGAGGTGCGTGCCATTCGTTTTCTCATCGACCATGACAGCTGCAGCGGCGCATTCAATCTGACCGCACCCAATCCGGCCACCAATCGCGAGTTCACGACCGTGCTGGCCAAGGTCATGCATCGGCCCAGCTTCGCTTGGGTGCCCGGCGCGATGCTCAAGCTGATACTCGGCGAGATGGCACATCTGCTGTTGACCGGGCAGCGCGCGATTCCGGCCGCGCTGCAGCAGGCCGGTTTCCGGTTCGAATTCGACCGCCTCAAGCCGGCCCTGACGGACCTCGTCGGCAAGAACAAGGACAAGCACGGCAACAAGGAATCTCTGTGACGTCTAATGAGGCATTGGAGGCGCTGCGTGACATCGTCGGTTCGTCGCAGGTTTTACCGGCTGCAGACGCAGCGTCGTACCTCAAGGACTGGCGCGGTGAATTCGAGCCTGCCGCGCTCGCGGTAGTGCGGCCAGCCGATACCGACGAGGTGGCGCGCGTGATCGAAGCCTGCGCCGAGGCCGGACTTGCCGTGGTCGCGCAGTCCGGTAATACCGGGCTGGTCGGCGGCTCCGCGGCCGGTGACGCGCAGCGGGAGGTCATCGTCAGTCTGGAACGACTAGACAGGGTGCGCGAAGTCGATGTCGACAACGCCACCATGACCGTCGAGGCCGGTTGTATTCTGGCCGACGCACAGCAGGCCGCAGCCGATGCCGGACTGTATTTCCCCCTGACGCTGGCCTCGAAGGCGCGTTGTCGTATCGGCGGCAACCTTGCCACCAATGCCGGCGGGCTCAACGTCGTGCGCTACGGCAATACCCGCGATCTGGTGCTCGGCCTCGAGGTCGTGCTCGCCGATGGGCGTGTCTGGCACAACCTGTCCGGCCTGCGAAAAGACAACAGTGGTTTCGATCTCAACGATCTGTTCGTTGGCAGCGAAGGCGCGCTGGGCATAGTGACAGCGGCCGTGTTCAAGCTCTATGACCCGATCGTGCAACAGGTCGTGGCATTGTTCGGGCTGGACGATCCGGCCGATGCGGTGGTGCTGCAACGACGACTGATCGCGGCGTCCGGACACAATCTCACCGGTTGCGAACTGATGTCACGGCAGTCCGTGGAACTGGCCTGCGCCCATATCGAGGGCTGCGACAAACCCTTCGCGCGTGAATACGACTGGTATCTGCTGGCGGAGCTCGGCAGTTCCGCCGAAGGCGACTGGCTGCCCGCGATCATGGACAGCGTGGTGGCGCGGGCGAAATATGAAAACCGCTTGCGCGATGTACGCATCGCCACCGACGCGGCGTCCGCGATCAGGCTATGGCATCTGCGCGAGTCGCTGCCGCCGGCCCAGGTCGCCGAGGGCGCGTCGATCAAGCACGATATTTCGTTGCCGGTCTCGAAGCTGCCGACCTTCCTCTCGCGCGCGCTGCCGGCGATCAAGCAGGCGCTGCCCGGTGTACGGCCGTGCCCGTTCGGCCACGTCGGCGACGGCAACCTGCACTTCAATCTGTCCAAGCCCGCGGGCGGCGATGACAGCGCCTTCATGGCGGAATCGGAGCATGCCCACCAGGTCGTGCACGATATCGTCGTGGATATGGGCGGTTCGTTCGCGGCCGAGCACGGCATCGGCCGGCTCAAGGTGGAGGCGCTTGCCCGCTACAAGCAGCCGGTGGAGCTCGACATGATGCGCGCAATCAAGACGGCGCTCGATCCGGATAATCGGCTCAACCCGGGCGTGATTGTTCCTAAGTTGTAGTTTGTCTGCGAGCCGCATTCTTTGGACGCTTCTACGCGATTGGAAACGAATGAGCGCAAACAATACGAGATTGAGTTGTCTGACACTGAATCGGCCGTTCTTGGGGAGCCATTTATCCGCAGATGACTCAGATTGGTGTCGGCTACCGCCGACAAGACGGATTGGGCTAGTCTCGTCATAGCGACTGAAGAAGAGGAATTGTTGGAAACCGGACGCTGGGTATCGCTTGTGCCACTTATACGACATGCAGAAAATGTCTGGATGCAGATGCGACGGACGCGCGAAGCGGTTCGCGCGTCGATTTCAACATATTGCTATCTGCGGATTTGGCTAATGTTTTCGCTGATCTCATGGATCGCGGCTCGAAGTACCTGCAGGCAGAGTTTTGCAGTGTGTTGGCGGGGAGTGAACCCGGATGCCATCTGCTGGAATGGATGTATGTAGTTACGGAAATCGCGCAAGGTGTGACTGAACTTCTGCGTATCGTGCTGGACGAGGCGAAGCTCGTGGGCGACGTCGATAAATGAACTCAGCTTCCAGTGCTGAAATTGCCTAACTTTGCCCGATACATCTTTCGGCGATGCGTTTGCGGAGTTGAAGTGCTTCGGATGCGCAAATGCTAGGCCAAGTAGTACTCCCTCAAGAGTGCTGCCTGCCATTAGGATTACTGATAAATGCGCACCAGAACTAAAGCACTTTTCGATCTCCCTTATGCGTTGATCAAGAATTTCGGAGACGGTGCTTTCCAGACCAATCCTTGAGACCGATACGTTTGTGAATTCCCGGGTTAGAAACTCGTCCTCACTTGTAGCTTCTGTCTCACGCGGCGGTTCCTCTATCTCAATCTTTTCCAACTTTTTGAAAGAGATTTCTGCCCCTTCGCGCACTACCTTCCATTTATCGAATGTTACAAACTTGTTGAAGCCTGCTATGTGGGCGTCTAACTTGTCGACCTCGCCGATAAAATTTACAGGTGCTAAAACCTCTCTTATGCATCTGTCCAGTTCTGGTGAGCCATTGATATTTTTGAGCTTTTCATCTGTGTAAACCCACCGGGAAGGAAATCCTTGGCCATACGCGTCTTTGAAGCCAAGATTGTTGAAGAACTGAACGAGCTGGGGCCCGGAGCGATATTCCGTTTCCTCATTGATGAGGAGTCTCAATTTCTCGAGCGACTTGGGACTAAGGATCATCTTGTCGCGGCCGGATCTGAAAACACATAGCCGATCTATTAGCTATTCGTTTTGTCGAAAGAAATGGCGAACGTTTTACCAAGGCCATCCGGCGCAGTTGAAGACCCGGTCGCTAATCCACATTTGCACTCATCCGCATACATCCTGCGCCGGATAAGTGCCATAGCTCAAGCGTGAAAAGGCAGAATCAGAACCCACCAATCCCGGCCGCGGTCACGAACTTGATCAGCGGTGCCGGGAAGATGCCGAAGAAGAGCACGGCGAGGGCGATCAGGATAACCATGATGCCGCCGGATTGCTGGCCCCAGCCGGAGACGGCGTCGCGGCGGCTTTCGCCGGGCTGATCCAGGTAAAGGATCACCATCACGCGCAGGTAGTAGTAAAGACCGATCGCGCTGCCGGCGACGATGCCGCCGACCAGCCACCACAGGCCGGATTCGACGCCCACGGCGATCGCATAGAACTTGCCGACGAAGCCGGCGGTCATCGGAATGCCGGCGAGCGAGAGCATCATCACGGTCATTACCGCGGCCAGATACGGCCGCCGCCAGAACAGGCCCCGATAGTGGTGCAGCGCGCCGGCATCGGTGCCCGAATAGGGGCTGGACACCAGTGTGACCACGCCGAAAGCGCCGAGCGTGGTGGCGACATAGGTGGCCAGATAGACGCCGACGGTCTCCGCGGCCAGGCCGCTGCCGCCCGCTACAATCGCGGTGAGCAGATAGCCCAGATGCGCGATCGAGGAATAACCGAGCAGGCGTTTGATGTTGTTCTGACGCAGGGCCAGCAGGTTGCCGATCATCATCGACGCGAACGCGACCACGCCGAGCAGGGTCAGCAGCCAGCTACTGTCGGCCGGCGGGGCGAGGGTGAAAAAACGCAGCAGCAGGGCGAACACCGCCACCTTGCTGACGGTGGCGAGAAACGCCGAGACAGGCCCCGGTGCGCCTTCATAGACATCGGGCGTCCACAGATGAAAGGGCACCAGCGACAGCTTGAAGGCCAGTGCCACGACCATCATGCCCATGCCCATCAGCAGCCAGCTCTGGTGACCGCCGCCGTCGCTCGTCAGCGCGGCCAGATCGGCATAGACGAGGGTGCCGGAGGCGCCGTAGATCAGCGCCATGCCGAACAGCAGGAAAGCCGAGGCCGCGCCCGACAGGATCATGTACTTGAGGCCGGCTTCCAGCGAGATGCGGTCGCGATAGGCGTAGGCCACCATGCCGTACAGCGGCACCGACAACAGTTCCAGGCCGATGAACAGCGAGGCCAGATGCCGGCTGGCAATCAGCGCCATGGCCCCGCCCGCTGAACACAGCAGCAGGATATAGAACTCTTCGCGCCGGTCGGGCAGGGTCGACAGATAGGCGTGTGCGAGCGTGGTACAGGCGAGCGAGGCCACCAGCACGATCGCGAAGAACAGCACCGAGTAGTTGTCGATGATGAATAGCGGCGTGACCTGTATCGGGGTGACCCGGAGCACGCCCAGCAGCGACAGCAGGGCGACATTGAGCCCGATCACGGTCATGGTCGCGGTGGCGAAATGTTGCCGGCGGAACGCGATCGCGAAGACTACCGCGACGATGGTCGCACAGAGAGCGACCAGCGGAGCAAGCGCAAGCAGATGAGTCGAGAACTGGTTCATGGCAACGTCGCTTAGCGTGTCGGCAGCGGAGAGACGGCGAACCAGTGCGAGACTTCGGTCATCGCCGTCTGCGAGATATTGAGCACGGACTGCGGATACAGGCCCACGAGCAGGGTCAGCACGAGCAGCAGCAGCATCATGCTGTACTCGCGCGGATCAAGTCCGCCCAGCGACGCGTCGGATTTGGACGGGCCCCAGTAGACGCGGTGCATGAGCACCAGCGAGTAGACCGCGGCCAGCACCAGTCCGCCGCTGGCGATCACCACTACCCAGGGCACGCTCGGGAATGCGCCGAACAGGATCAGGAACTCGCCGACGAAGTTGGCCGTGCCCGGCATCCCCAGCGAGGCCATGACGAAGACCAGCGCGAAGCCGGGTAGCGCGCCCATGCGCCCGAATAGCCCGCCCATCTCGGGCATGTTGCGGGTATGGATGCGTTCGTAGATCTGGCCGGAGATGATGAACAGCCCGGCGGCGGAGAACGCATGCGCCACCATCTGCACGATCACGCCCTGCAGCGCCAGCAGCGAGCCCGAATAGATGCCGATGAGCACGAAGCCCATATGCGAGATGCTGGAACAGGCGATCAGGCGCTTGACGTCGGTCTGCGAGAACGCCAGCAGCGCGCCGTAGTAGATACCCACCAGCCCCAGCGCCATCGCGATCGGCGCGAACTGGGCGGAGGCTTCCGGAAACAGCGGGATCGCGTAGCGCATCATGCCGTAGGCCGCGGTCTTGAGCAGGATGCCGGCCAGATCCACGGAACCGGCCGTGGGGGCCTGCGCATGCGCGTCCGGCAGCCAGCCGTGCAACGGCACCACCGGCAGTTTGACCGCGAAGGCGACGAAGAAGCCGAGCATCAGGATATAGGCGACCGGCCCCTGCAGCGGCGTGTCGCGCAGCACCGAATAGTCGAAGGTGAATGTGCCGGTCTGGCTGTAGTGGGCGAACACCAGCCCCAGTATCGACACCAGCATCAGCAGGCCGCTGGCCTGGGTATAGATGAAGAACTTGATCGCCGCCGAGATGCGCGTATTGCCCTTCGACCCGCTGTGTCCCCACAGCGCGATCAGGAAATACATCGGTACCAGCATCATCTCCCAGAAGAAGAAGAACAGGAACAGATCGACCGCCAGGAATACGCCGACCACGCCGCCGATGATCCACAGCAGGTTGAGATGAAAGAAGCCGATGCGATTGGTGATTTCCTGCCACGAGCACACCACCGCGAGCACGCCGAGAAAACCGGTCAGCGTGATCATGATCAGCGACAGGCCGTCCAGGGCCAGATGGAAGGAGATGCCGAAGCGATCGATCCAGCCGATCTGGAACTGCTGTTGCCAGGCCGGGGTATCGCCGACCGCGCCTGTAAGCGAGTAGTCACCGGTGACCCACAGCCACAACGACAGCGCGACCACGATCAGCATCGTGATCAGCGCGATCCAGCGCGGCATCTGGGAAGGCGCGTGCCGGCTCTCCAGCTGCCAGCACAGCAGGCCGCCGATGAACGGAACGAAAAGAATCCAGCAGAGGATCATCGGGCTTCCTTAAACGCGGTTCCTGAAATCACCATGTGCATGTCTATCCGCCAAACATCAGGGCGGCGAGCAGCACTGCAGCGCCGGCAAACAATGACAGCGCGTACCAGCGCAGTCGCCCGTTCTGCATCGGCGAGAGCACGCCGTTGAGGGCCAGGGCCAAGCCCGGCACGATGTTCATCAGCGAATTGACCCAATCGCGGCGATGCAGCGCGGTAAGAAACAGATAGGGTTTGACGAACAGCACATCGTAGATCGCATCGAATCCCCAGGCGTTGTGCCACAGCTGCCACAGGGTGCGCCCGGCCGGCGTGCCGGCCAGCCGGTTGGCGGTCTCGCGATTGCCCAGGAACAGGGCCGCGGCCACGCCGAGCCCGACGACCGCGACCACGCTCGACAGGATCTCCAGGCTCAGCTGCAGGATGCCGTGACCACCGGCTTCGGCGTGCGGCAATACATCGCCCAGCGGCGGATGAATCCAGGCGCCGACGAAGGTCGACAGGATCGCCAGCACGATCAGCGGCAGGTGATGGGTGATGCCGCTGCCCGCATGGGCATGAGTCTTCTCGTCGCCGTGGAAGGCAATGAAGATCATGCGGAAAGTATAGACCGCGGTCAGGAAGGCGCCGACCAGACCGGCGAACCAGAGCACGTGGTGGCCGTTGGCGAACGACAGCCACAGGATCTCGTCCTTGGAATAGAAGCCGGCGGTCACCAGCGGCAGGGCCGACAGGGCAGCGCCGCCGATGATGAACACCCCGTAGTCGAGCTTCAGCTTATGCCGCAGCCCGCCCATCTTGAAGATGTCCTGTTCGTGATGACAGGCGATGATCACCGAGCCCGAGGCCAGGAACAGCAAGGCCTTGAAGAAGGCGTGGATCATCAGATGGAAGATGGCCGCGTCCCAGGCGCCCACGCCCAGGGCCAGGAACATGTAGCCGATCTGGCTCATGGTCGAGTAGGCCAGCACGCGCTTGATATCGGTCTGGCACAGGGCCGCGAAGCCGGCCAGCAGTAGCGTGAGTGCACCGATGATGCCGACCAGTTCCAGCACCATCGGTGCCAGCTCGAAGATGCCGTGCATGCGCGCGATCAGATAGACGCCGGCGGTGACCATGGTGGCGGCGTGGATGAGCGCGGATACCGGCGTCGGGCCGGCCATTGCGTCCGGCAGCCAGGTCTGCAGCGGCAGCTGGGCGGATTTGCCGACCGCGCCGCCGAGCAGCAGCAGGGCGGCCACATTGGCCATGGTGTCGCCTTCGGCCCACGCCTGCGGGGCTTTCTCCAGCAGCGTCTGGATATCCAGCGTGCCGAACGTGGTGAACAGCAGGAACAGGCCGATCGCCAGGAACACGTCGCCGATACGAGTGATCAGGAATGCCTTGAAGGCGGCCCAGGCATTGGCCTCGTCCTGATAGTAGTAGCCGATCAGCAGATAGCTGCACAGCCCCACGCCTTCCCAGCCCAGGAACAGCAGCAGCAGGTTGTCGCCCAGCACCAGCAGCAGCATGGCGACGATGAACAGGTTCATGTAGGCGAAGAAACGCCCCATGCCCGGCGCGCCGTCCAGGTCGTGGGTCATGTACCAGCCGGCGAACAGGTGGATGAGAAACCCCACCCCCGTGATCACGCCCAGCATGGTCACCGACAGACCGTCCAGATACAGGCCGATCGTGGGGGTGAAATCGCCGACGTCGATCCAGGTCCACAGTGTCTGGCCGAAGCTCGGCTCGCCCGAAGCCAGAAAGCTGGACGCGACGATTGCGGTCAGCACGGCGGACAGGCCGATCGAACTCGCGCCGATGGTGCTTGCCAGGCGATCGGGCATGCGCGGGAAGAACGACAGCACCAGGCTGCCGGCGAGCGGAAAGGCAATGATCAGGGCGAGCAGATTCATCCGTGCATCTCGCTTGCGGCGTCGATGTCGATTGTCTTGAAGCGCTTGTACAGCTGCAGCAACAAGCCGAGCCCGATGCTGGCCTCGGCG
The DNA here is from genome assembly GCF_042643355.1 of Salinisphaera aquimarina. Lineage (NCBI taxonomy): Bacteria > Pseudomonadati > Pseudomonadota > Gammaproteobacteria > Salinisphaerales > Salinisphaeraceae > Salinisphaera > Salinisphaera aquimarina. Next base: position 28,137 of record NZ_JBHRSS010000009.1, on the reverse strand, counting down.
GCGGCGAGGGTGATCACCAGAATGAACATCACCTGGCCATCCGGCTGCTGCCAGTGCGCACCGGCCACGATGAACGCCAACCCCGCGGAATTGAGCATGATTTCAAGGCACATGAGGATGAACAGCGTATTGCGCCGCGTCACCAGCCCTGCCAGGCCGAGTACGAAAAGCACGGCGGCGAGCGCCATGCCGTGTTCGATGGGCAGTCCGTTCATCGTTTGGCCCTCGTCGGCTGCGGTGTATCGCTGTCGCGCCCGGCAATGGTTTCGGCGACGTCGCGATCGTCGCGGCCCAGATGGGCGGCGACCACGAGCGCGGCCAGCAGCACGAAGGCGGCCAGTTCCACCACCAGCACGTAGGGGCCGAACAGGGCCATGCCCACGCGCTGGGCGTCGAGCGGGCTACCTTCGATGGTCCCCAGCGAATCGCCGCTGGTGAGGGCCATCGCCATCACGACGAGCAGGATCACGCCGAGCACACCGGGGCCGATCCAGACCGAGGGCGCCAGCCAGCGCCGTTCGCGGTCCATGGTCTCGACGTTGAGATTGAGCATCATGATCACGAACACGAACAGCACCATGATCGCGCCGGCATAGACGATGACCTCGAGCGTGGCCGCGAACGGCGCGCCCAGCGCGTAGAAGACCACGGCCACCGACAGCAGCGACATGATCAGATACATCAGCGCATGCACCGGATTGGCGCAGGTGATCACCCGCAGCGTGGCGACGACGGCGACCAGGGCAGCGGCATAGAACGCGATGAACATAACTCGGCAGCCTTACGGTAGGAGCGTCTTGACGTCGATGGGCTGGGCTTCGTTGACGGCCTCGCCCTTGTCCTTGCCGCCCACGGCCATGCCGGCGACACGATAGAAGTTGTAGCCCGGGCGCTTGCCGACCCCGGAGATGGTCAGATCGGATTTCTCGTAGACCATCTGCTGGCGATCGAACTCGCCCATCTCGAAGTCGGGTGTCAGCTGGATCGCATAGGTCGGGCAGGCCTCTTCACAGAAACCGCAGTAGATACAGCGCGAGAAGTTGATCCGGAATGTCTCCGGATACCAGCGCCCGGTCTCGTCCTCGGTCTTGACCACGCTGATGCAGTCCACCGGGCAGGCCACGCTGCACAGGTTGCAGGCGACACAGCGTTCGGCGCCGTCCGGATCGCGGGTGAGCACGATACGGCCGCGATAGCGCGGCGGCAGATACGGCTGCTCCTCCGGATACAGCACCGTGTCGCGTTTGCGAAAGGTGTGCATGAAGGTCATGCCGAGGGTGCGCAGGACACTTAGCATAAGCGACTCGTATAACGCGTTGTCTTGAAGCGGTGACGCATGTTCATCAGTTCGCCATGGCCACGACGATGGCGCCGGTGATCGCCACGTTGATCAGCGACAGCGGCAGCAGGACCTTCCAGCCGAAGGCCATGAGCTGGTCGTAGCGCGGCCGTACCGTGCCGGCTCGCAGCAGGATGAAGAACACGATGAAGAAACCGGCCTTCAACAGGAACCAGACGATGCCGGGCAATACCGGCCCGAGCCAGCCGCCGAAGAACAGCACCGTGACCAGGCAGGAGATGAGCACGATGCCCAGATATTCGCCGACGAAGAACATGCCGAACTTCATGCCTGAATATTCGGTGTGATAGCCGGCCGTGAGTTCCTGCTCGGCCTCGGGCAGATCGAAGGGCGCGCGATGAATTTCCGCGCAGCCGGCGATGAAGAAGATCACGAAGGCCGGGAACTGCGGGATCACGTTCCACATGCCGGCCTGCGATTCGACGATGGCGCGCAGGTCGAAGCTGCCGGCCAGCAGCACCACACCCAGCAGGCTCAGGCCCATGAACACTTCATAGGAGATCATCTGGGCGGCGGTACGCATGGCGCCCAGCAGCGCGTACTTGTTGTCCGAGGACCAGCCGGCCAGGATCACCGAATACACGCCCAGTGAACTCATGGCGAGTATGAACAGGATGCCCACGTTCAGATCGACCACACCGATGGTTTCGGTGAAAGGCACCACCGTGAACGCCATCATGGTGGTGAACATGATGATGCCGGGGGCGATCACGAATACGGCCTTGTCCGCGAACGGCGGGATCCAGTCTTCCTTGAAGAAGATCTTGATCATGTCGGCCACGACCTGCAGCAGCCCGAACGGGCCGACGCGGTTGGGCCCGTAGCGGTCCTGCCAGAGCCCGAGCAGCCGGCGTTCCAGCCAGATCAGCATGGCCGCGATCAGTACCACGACGAGCAGGATCGCAATCGTCTCGATCGCGGTGAACAGGATGCCGAGCAGTTCGGCTTCGCTCAGACCAAACATCACCGCGACTCCTGTGCAGAACGTAGCGAGCGAAGCCGGCGAGCGCAGTCGTTCTGAAGTGGTGTCATGGCGTGACCACCGCCGGCAGGCGTACACCCATCAGCCCGTGCGCGCCTACCGGCACGCCGATGGTGCGATCGGGCAGGCTCGGATCGATGGTCACCGGCAGGGCGTGCACTTCGTTGCCGATGGTCAGGCGCAGGGTATCGGCGGCCGAGATGCCGAGTTCCTTCGCGCCGGCTTCGTTGAGCGTGAACCAGGCGCCGCGCGGCATGCGTTCCTGGATCGCCGGGGCCTTGGCCGACTGCGATTCGCTGCCGAAGATGTGATAGCGCGGAATCGCCTGCCAGCCCTCGACCGGCTTGATATCGGCATCGGCGTAATCGGGAATGGCGCCGCCGTTGGACAGCAACCGCACGCCGGGATCGCCGCCCTTGAGGGCGCCACCGATTTCGTCCTGGAAACGGGTGATCGCGGCCTGGTTGGAATCCCAGCCCGGCGACCAGGCATAGGACATCAGCGAGGGCGGGGTTTCGGTGCCCTGATAGCCTTCCATGGAATAAGCCAGCGCCGAATCCGGATCGACTTCCGGGCGTTTCTCGCGTACATCCACGTTCGCATAGAGCGCGGTGCGCCCCGAGTAGCGATGCGGGCTGCGCGGGAAACGCATGCCGAATTTGCGGAAACTCTGACCGGGCGCGGCGTCCTTGATGCCGGCCAGATGCGGCATGTCGGTGGCGATCGCGTCGATCAGGTCGTCCATGCCCTGCCAGCGCACGGGCTGGTCGACGGCGCGGCCGATATCCGCGCACCAGCGCCAGCCTTCCTGCAGCGGCGCATCGGGGATGAACACCTGGAAGAAACGCTGGGCGCGGCCCTCGTTGTTGATCAGCGTACCGTCGGCCTCGGCGAAGCTGCCGGCCGGCAGCACGAAATCGGCCTTGGCGATGGTCGCGGTCATGCTGTGATCGAGCACGATCAGATGACGTGCCTTCTTGATCGCCGCGTCCACCCGCGACTGCGGGCAGCGCTCGTAGAGATCGTTCTGCATCACCACGAGCGTGTCGGCGCGATTGGTCTCGATGGCGGTCAGCGCATCGTCCACGTCCTGGTCGGCCATCATCGCCATGCCGAGGCTGTTGGCTTCCTGCAGGGTGACGAACAGGCCGGCGTCATCGTGCACGGATTCGAGCGCGCGCATGACGTTGCCCGCAGCGGTGAGCACCGCTTCGCTGCCCAGGCTGGTGCCGGCCACGATCAGTGGTTTCTTGGCGCTCTTGAGGGCAGCGGCGATGGTTTCGGCCTGGGCGCGGGTCGCGTCTGTGAGGTTTTCCGGGGCTGGCGCGCTCGGGTCGAGCACATGGGCCACGGCAAAGCCGAGCCGGGCGATCATGGCCGGGCGCATATGCGACAGGTCGCTGGCGACGTCGTCCAGCCGCGTCGCGGCCGGGACGGCCATGAACAGGGGACTGTAGAAATGCTGGCCTTCGTCGCGCACCGCGCGAGAATGCCATTTCGGAATCTTGGCGGCCTTGGCCAGTTCGTAGTGCCGGTTGCGTACCGACTGGCGCAGCGACAGGGCCAGTCTCGGCGCGGTCTGGGTGACGTCTTCGCCGAGAATGAACACGGCGTCGCATTCCTCGACCTGACGCAGCGTCGGCAGACGACTGGCGTGGGCCTTGAGCAGGGTCAGCGCGGCCAGACTGGCATGGCTGTCCGGCGCACTCATGCCGTTGTAGAAGTTCTTGGCGCCCACCAGATGCCGCAGGGCGAAATTATCCTCGACCGAGGCGCGTGGCGAACCGATGCCGACCACACCGTTGGCGCCGGCGATCGCGCTCTTGATCTGGGTGAGGATCACGTCCATGTCCTGCGGTTCGAGCAGGCCCTTGGCGTTGCGCGTCAGCGGCTGGCGCGGGCGGTCGTCGCGATTGACGAAGCCGGCGCCGAAACGCCCGCGATCACACAGGAAGTAATGATTGATCTCGCCGTGATAGCGGTTCTGGATCCGCTTGAGCAGGCCCTGGCGCGAACCCGGGCTGGTATTGCAGCCCAGCGAGCAATGGGTGCAGATGCCGGGGGCGTTCTGCATGTCCCACTTGCGGTTGTACTGCGCACCCAGCGTCTTGTCGGTGAACACGCCGGTGGGGCAGACCTCGACCAGATTGCCCGAGAATTCGCTGTTGAACGCGCCGTCCGAGCCGCGCCCGAAATAGACGTTGGAATGCGAGCCGAGCACGCGCAGATCGTCGCCATCGGCATAGTCACGGTAGTAGCGCACGCAGCGATAGCAGGCGATGCAGCGGTTCATCTCGTGATTGATGAACGGCCCCAGATCCTGGTTGCGGTGGGTGCGCTTGGGCCCGCGATAACGGCGTTTGGTATGGCCGGTCATCAGGGTCATGTCCTGCAGATGACACTCGCCGCCTTCCTCGCAGACCGGGCAGTCGTGCGGATGATTGATCATCAGCCATTCGATCACCTGGGCGCGGAAATCGCTGGCTTCCTTGTCGCAGACCGAAAAACGGCTGCCATCGGAGGCCGGCGTCATGCAGGCCATCACGATCTGGCCCTGGGTATCGTCCTCGTCCTTGTACTGCTTGACCGCGCACTGGCGGCAGGCGCCGACACTGTGCAGCTCCGGATGCCAGCAGAAGTAGGGCAGGTCGAAGCCCTTCGACAGCGCCACACGCAACAGATTGTCGGTGTCGTCCGCGTCGTACTGCTTGCCGTCGATCGTGATCGTTGCCATCGCGTAAACCGTAGAGCTGGAAGCTAGGAGTTCTGGACTGCGTTCGCCGGCTGCGTGAGCCCCGGCGCCGCCTGGTCGTCGGGAATCAGCGCGGCGAGTTCGTCGCGGAAATACTTGAGGCCGGATTCGAGCGGGCCCATCGCGCCCGGCGCGTGCGCGCAAAAGGTCTTGCCGGGACCGAGCAGCTTGACGTGCAGGTCCAGCAGCTCGATATCGCCCGGCTGACCTTCGCCGGCCTCGAGGTTGGTCAGAATGCGCTCCACCCAGGGCAGACCGTCGCGGCAAGGCGTGCACCAGCCGCAGGATTCCTGCGCGTAGAAATGCTCGAGATTCCGGAGCACGCCGACAATCGGCGTGGTCTCGTCCATCACCACCATGGTCGCGGTGCCCAGCCGGCTGCCGACCGCGCCCACGCCCTCATAGTCCATGGGCGTGTTCAGGTGCTCGTCGGTGAGCAACGGGGTCGAGCCACCGCCCGGCAACAGGGCCTTGAGCCTGTGGCCGTGGCGGATGCCGCCGAAATGTTCGAGCACGTCGGCGAGCTTGGTGCCCAGCGGCAGTTCCACCAGGCCGGGGCGGGCGACATGGCCGGAGGCGCCGAAGATCTTGGTGCCGCCGTCCTTGTGCAGGCCCAGGCCTTTGTACCACTCCGCGCCGTTGTTGATGATATGCGGGACGTTGCAGATCGTCTCGACGTTGTTGACCGTGGTCGGCTGGCCGAACAGGCCGGAAGCGGCTGGAAACGGCGGCTTGTGGCGCGGTACCGCACGCCGGCCTTCAAGCGCCGACAGTAGCGCCGATTCCTCGCCGCAGATATAGCGGCCCGCGCTCATGTGCAGGTGCATGGTCAGATTGAAGCCGGTGCCGAGAATGTCGGTGCCCAGATAGCCGGCTTCCACCGCTTCGTCGATGGCCCGCTGCAGATTGCGTTGGCACTGGATGTATTCGCCGCGGATGAACACATAGGCGATATCGGCGCCGATCGCATAGGCAGCGATCGCCATCGACTCGATCAGCTGGTGCGGGTCGCCTTCCATGAGCAGGCGGTCCTTGAACGTACCCGGCTCCATCTCGTCGGCGTTGACCACCAGATAGACATGCGCCGGGCGCTCTTCGGGACGTTCCTCGAAGCGCGGCATGAACGACCATTTCACGCCGGTGGGAAAGCCCGCGCCGCCACGACCGCGCAGGCCGGCTTCCTTGACCAGCCCGGCGACCTCGACCGGGGTGAATTCCTGAATCGCTTTCTTGAACGCTTCCCAGCCGCCGGCTTTCTCGTAGTCGACGCGCGTCATCGGTTCGCGGTTGTCGCGGATGTTCTTGGTGAGAACCTTCATGGATACTCCGCCAGGATGGCGTCGACCCGCTCGGGGGTCAGGCGTCCGTGGTAATCGGTATTGATGCGCATCGACGGGCCGTTGTCACAGTCGCCGAGGCATACGATCGGCAACAGCGTGAACCGGTTGTCCGGGGTCGTCTGGCCGAACTCGATCTGCAGCGTTTTCTTCAGATAGGCGAGGATTTCCTCGTAGCCGGTCAGATAGCAGGAGATCGAGTCGCAGATCATGATCACGTGCCGGCCCACGGGCTGGCGAAAGATCAGGTTGTAGAAGGTCGCCACCGCTTCCATCTGCGTGGGGGTGACGCCGACTACCGCAGCCGCGGCCTCCAGCGACTCGTCGGACACCCAGCCGCGATGTTCCTGCACGATCTTGAGCGCCTCGATGGTAGCGGCACCCGGATCCTCGTAGAGCGTCATCTCGTGCTGGATGGCTTCGATTTCGGTTTCGCTGAGTTTCATGCTGAGGCCTCTGAATCACTACTGCGCTCGACATCTTGCGCGCCGGCGGTGCTCGAAAGTCTCATGTATCGACGCATACACTGCGATTCCTGCGCTCCGGCGACGCACAACCTGTCTTCGCTCGCTACGTTATTCAAAAGCCTCATCGGTCCACGTCTGCCATCACAAAGTCGATCGAGCCGATGATCGCGACCAGATCCGCGACCAGGCCGCCCTGCGAGATCAGCGGGATCTGCTGCAGATGGGCGAAGCTCGGGGTGCGGATGCGGGTGCGATAGCTCGTCGAACTCTTGTCGGAAATCGAGTAGTAGCTGTTCAGTCCCTTGGTGCCTTCGACCATGCAGGCCGACTCCATCGCCGGGATCACCGGGCCCCAGCTGACGGTGAGAAAGTGGGCGATGAGCGTCTCGATGTCCTGCATCGTGCGCTCCTTCACCGGCGGCGTGGTCATCGGATGATCGGCCTTGTAGTCGCCGGCGGGCATGTTCTTCATGCACTGCTCGATGATGCGACAGCTCTGGAACATCTCCTCGATACGCACGTCGAGCCGATCCTGGCAGTCGCCGTTGGTGCCGGTGGGAATCTCGAAGTCGAAGTTCTCGTAGCCGGAGTAGGGGCGGGCCTTGCGCAGGTCGAAATCCACGCCGGTCGCGCGCAGTCCGGCGCCGGTGATGCCCCAGTCGATGGCTTCGTCCTGGGAGTAGGCGCCGATGTGCCTGGAACGCGCCACCAGCATCTTGTTGCGCGACATGGCCTTCTTGTATTCGGCCAGCCGCGGCGGGAACCAGTCGACGAATTCCTTGACCTTGCGATCCCAGCCCTTGGGCAGGTCCATGGTCAGGCCGCCGATACGGAAATAGGCCGGATGCATGCGAAAACCGCAGATCGCCTCGATCACGTCGTAGGCTTTCTGGCGATCCGAGAACATCCAGAAGATCGGGCTCATGGCGCCGATGTCCTGGACATAGGTGCCGAAGAACATCAGATGGCTGGTGATCCGGAAGAACTCGCACAGCATCACGCGGGTGACCTTGACCCGTTCCGGCACCTCGATGCCGAGCACGCGCTCGAGATTCATCACATACGGCAGCTCGTTCATCACGCCGCCGAGATAATCGATGCGATCCGTGTATGGGATATAGGTGTGCCAGGTCTGGCGCTCGGCCATCTTCTCGGCACCACGATGGTGATAGCCGATATCCGGCACCGCGCCCATGATCTCCTCGCCGTCGAGCTGCAGCACGATCCGGAACACACCGTGCACCGAGGGATGGTTCGGGCCCATGTTGAGGAACATGAAGTCGGCGTCTTCGGACTCGCGCTTCATGCCCCAGTCCTCGGGCTTGAACTGCAGCGCGTCCTCTTCCAGATCCTGGCGCTTGGGGTCCAGATGCAGCGGCTCGAATTCGGTGGCGCGCGCGGCGTGGTCCTTGCGCAGCGGATGCCCTTGCCAGGTCGGCGGCATCATGATCCGGCGCAGGTTCGGATGGCCGTCGAAGACGATGCCGAACATGTCCCAGACTTCGCGCTCGTACCAGTTGGCGTTGGGCCAGATACCGGTGATGGTGGGCGCGTTCAGATCGTCGTCGAACAAGGCCACCTTGAGCCGGAACTCGGCCACCGGGAACAGGCTCAGCAGGTGGTAGACCACGGTGAAATCGGCGGCCGGCTGGCCCTGGCGATGTTCGCGCGGACGCTCGTCGATGGCGGTGATATCGAACAGCATGCGATAGCGCGGCGTGGCGTCGGCCTTCAGGAACGCGAGCACGTCGCGGATCATGCCGCGCTCGACCCAGAAGGTCGGCATGCCGTCGGCGGTGATCTGCTGATGAAACGCCGACTCGCCGAAGCGCTCGGCGAGCTGATGGCCGATGGTCACGGTATCAAGCATGGGCCGCTCCGGCGCGAAGCCGCGTGGGATGCATCAGGAGCACGATTACACCTCGTCCGGCGAACGCAGTGTGGTCGCGGACAGCCGCTCGGCGCGCTTGGTGTCGCGCTGCGACAGCTTGGGCGCCTGGGTCACACCCTGCGGGCCGATCATCCAGGACAGCGGCCGCTTCTCGGAGCCGATCGATTCCTGCAGCAGCAACAGCCCCTGCAGGAACGCCTCCGGGCGCGGCGGGCAGCCGGACACATACACGTCCACGGGGATGAACTTGTCCACGCCCTGGACCACCGAATAGATGTCGTACATGCCGCCGGAATTGGCACAGGAGCCCATGGAGATGACCCAGCGCGGTTCCATCATCTGGTCATAGAGACGCTGGATGACCGGCGCCATCTTGAGAAAACAGGTGCCGGCAACGACCATTACATCGGACTGGCGCGGGGTGGCACGGATGACTTCCGAGCCGAAGCGCGCCATGTCGTGCGGCGCGGTCAGGGCGGTGGCCATTTCCACATAGCAGCAGGACAGACCGAAGTTGAACGGCCACATCGAGTTCTTGCGGCCCCAGGCGATCATGTCGTCGAGCTTGGCGGTGACGACGTTGCGCGCCAGCGCATCCTCGATCGTGCCGCCGCTCGCGCCCGCGTCGCTACCGGCCGAGCCGGGCTTCGGATTCTTGTCGGTGCTTGTAAGAGACCAGGCCATTATCGACCGTCCTGTCTGAAGTCGTAGCGAATGTCGGGATCGCGGTTCACGAGCGACCCTGAAGATTACGTGCGCGATTGCTCTCGATCGCTTCGAGTCGATACTGGCGCGGCGCTTTGGGCGCCCAATCCAGGGCACCGATACGCCACTCGTAGATCAGGCCGAGGGTCAGCACGCCCAGAAAGAACAGGAACGCGAAATAGCCCGGCCAGCCCAGATCGGGCGCGGCGATCGCCCACGCGAAGATGAACACCACTTCCAGATCGAACAGCACGAAGATGATGGCCACCAGATAGAACTTGGCCGAGAAGCGCATACGGGCGCTGCCGGTCGGCTTGATACCGGATTCGTAGGGCTGATCGCCCAGACGCGATTGATGCCGCCCGCCCAGCATGGCCGAAAGGCCGAGCATGAGCAGGATCAATCCGATCGCCGCGGCCGTGAAGAGCAGCAGCGGCCAGAGGACGACGGCATGTTCGGTGGCGGCATCCATAGCGTTAATCCATTCTACGTGAAGCCATCGGAAACAGATGACCGGTCACGGCAAGGCGAGCGGCGCGTTATTGTTTGTATTATACAAAAGACCGCTGGCCTGTGTCCCTCGTTACAAGACGAATTCGTCTTGTCCATTGCCGAACGTTAGCCGATTTTGCCCCCGATTGGCGAGTGCGCGACGACAAACCCCGCGGTCACGCGCGCCAGCTGCGCAGCCAGCGCCAATCCTACGCCGGTTAAAGCTCGCGCGTCGCGCGCGCCACCCGCGCCCGCGATCGGCCGCTCCACCTTCCGCCCGGCTTGGTGATTGGCGGTTCGCGGGGCTAGAGTGGGGTATCGCACATATCGAGAGGAACCGATGGCACAGAACGTTGCCCAGAAACTGATCGAATCCCATCTGCTTGACGGCGAGATGACGCCGGGCAAGGAAATCGCGGTGCGCATCGATCAGACGCTGACCCAGGACGCGACCGGCACGCTGGTCATGCTGGAACTGGAAGCGATGAAACTCGATCGGGTCAAGACCGAGATTTCGGCACAGTACGTCGATCACAACCTGATTCAGGAAGACAACAAGAATCCGGACGACCATCTGTTCCTGCAGTCCGCCTGCGAGCGTTTCGGAGTGCATTTCTCGCGTCCCGGCAACGGCATCTCCCATGCCGTGCACATGGAGCGCTTCGGCCGCCCAGGCAAGACCCTGCTCGGCTCGGACAGCCATACCCCGGCGGCCGGTTCGATGGGCATGCTGGCGATCGGCGCCGGCGGCCTGGAAGTGGCCATGGCGATGGCCGGCGAGCCGTTGTATACCAAGATGCCCAAGGTGTTCGGCATCAAGCTTACCGGCGAACTGCCGGACTGGGTATCGGCCAAGGACGTGGTGCTGGAAATGCTGCGCCGCCACGGTGTCTCCGGCGGTGTCGGCAAGATCATCGAATATCACGGCCCCGGTCTGAAGAATCTGGAGGCCATGGATCGGCACGTTATCGCCAATATGGGCGCCGAACTCGGCGCGACCACGACCGTGTTTCCGGCCGATGAAGAGATCAAGCGATTCCTCAAATCGCAGGGGCGCGAGGACGAATACGAAGAACTGGTGGCCGATGACGGTGCCGAATACGACGAAACCGACGAGATCGATCTGTCCACGCTGGTGCCGCTGATCGCCAAGCCCACCTCGCCGGGCAACGTGGTGACCGTGGAGGAACTGGCCGGCGACGATCTCTATCAAGCCTATATTGGTTCATCTGCCAACCCTGGCTATCGCGATTTCGCCATGGCCGCGGAAATGGTGCGTGGCCGCAACGTGTCCAAGGACGTGTCGTTCGACGTGAACCCGTCATCGCGCGCCATGCTGCAGACGCTGGCCCGCGACGACCGCCTGGGCGTGCTCATCGCCAGTGGTGCGCGTATCCATCAGGCCGGCTGCAACGGCTGTATCGGCATGGGACAGGCGCCAGCAACCGGCCGCAACAGTCTGCGTACCACGCCGCGCAATTTCCCGGGCCGTTCGGGCACCAAGGAAGACTCGGTGTTCCTGTGCTCGCCGGAGACGGCGGTGGCGAGCGCCCTGATGGGCAGGATCACCGATCCGCGCACCCTCGACTTCGATTATCCCAGGATCAACAACCCGGACGACCCGGTGATCAACGAACAGATGATGGAAGCGCCGCTGCCCGCGGACGAGGCCAGGAACGTCGAACTGATCAAGGGCCCGAACATCAAGTCGCTGCCGGATTTCGACGGTATTCCCGACGCCTTCGACCTGCCGGTGCTGCTCAAGGTCGGCAACGATATCTCCACCGACGAGATCATGCGGGCCGGCGCCGAGGTGTTGCCGTTCCGCTCCAACATTCCCGAAATCGCCAATTTCGTCTACGACGGGGTCGATGCCGAGTATCCGGCGCGTGCCCGCAAGACCGGCGACCACATCATCATCGGTGGCTCCAACTATGGCCAGGGCAGTTCGCGTGAACACGCGGCTATCGCGCCGCGCTATCTCGGGCTGCGGGTGGTTATCGCCAAGGACTATGCCCGTATTCACTGGCAGAACCTGGTCAACTTCGGCGTGCTGCCGCTGATCTACGAGAACGCCGACGATCACGACACGCTCGACCAGGGTGCGAAACTGTCGATCAAGGGCTTGCACGACGCCCTCGACAACGGCGACACGGTGAGCGTGGATGTGGACGGCGGCGACAGCGTCGCTTGCAGGCACGGTCTGTCGCCGCGTCAGGTCGAGATTCTCAAGGCCGGCGGGCTGATCAACTGGAAGCGTGACCAGGGCTGAGCAATCTCTGATCCATCGATCGCCGGTGCAGGCCGTGCCTCGAAAATGCGTTGCTAAAAGGTGTTTGTCGAGCCAACCCGCCGCGGCCGCTAAAAGACGATTTCTGTAGTGACCGCTGACTCACGCCGGTAACACTGCGCCGCTTACAATGCCGGCGCCGTATGGTTCGGCGTCCGACTCGAATACGCGGTTGTCGCGACATACTGCATGCCGGGTCGGGGACAATACCTAGAGCGCGGCCACGCGATCGCGTTTAAGCTTTTGGGTCCTGAGTCATACGTGGAACGACGATGACCGAACTTTATTCCGACAGTCTTCAGACGGCCGAGCTGCGGCTTTGTGATCGCGAACCGGCCTGCATCTCGGCGCGGCTTGCGCCGCTGGGTGTGCGCTACCAGCGCCTCGATCTGCCCGTTGTCGCCTTCGATGCCGCCGCCGAATGCGACGAAGTGATCGGCAGCTATCTGGAGCCGCTCAACGCACTGCTGCAGACCATGCCCTGTGCGACCCTGGATGTGACCAGCGTACTGCCGGATCACCCGCGCATCGACGTGCTGCAGCGCAAGTTGATGACCGAGCACGCGCACGATACCCCCGAAGCGCAGCTGATGGTGTGGGGCTGCGGTATGCTTTTCATGCGTGACCAGAATCACGTCTGGGCGCTGCGCTGTGAAGCCGGAGATTTCGTGCGCTTGCCGCCGCGGCTCTATCATTGGTTCGAAATGCAGCCGGGCATGGGTTTTCGCGCGCTGCGCCTGTTCGAGGAACGGCGCGCATCCGGGCGCATGTGGCGCGGGCGCGACATGCGCGGCGTCTATCGGCCGGCGACCGCAACGCCGAGCGCGCGCACCCATTGAAAGCCGCTGTCGCGGCCGGGAAGAAACCCCCTGTTTTTGTGTCGGCGCGGGTACAGGCGTATTCTTCCTGCGCCAATAACGCCATTGGCTCTTAGATTATGGGAACAGTATCCATGGACGAACAATCCGTTGTAACCGCCTACCGCCGTCTTTCGCGGCAGTACGATCGGTTTTTCGGGCCGGTATTCGAACAGGGACGCCAGGAAGCCGTGCGCCTCATGGATTGCCGGGCAGGCGACCGCGTGCTGGAAGTCGGTGTCGGTACGGGCCTGTCGCTTGATCATTACGGCGACGGCGTTCAGGTCGTGGGTATCGATGTGTCGCCGGACATGCTCGAGCATGCCAAGGCGCGCGTGAACGGCAACGCCGATCGCATCACGCTGGCGCTCATGGACGCGCAGGCACTGGAATACGCCGATCACAGCTTCGACAAGGTCGTGGCCATGTACGTGGCTTCGGTCGTGCCCGATCCGCGCAAGATGATCGAAGAGATGAAACGCGTCTGCAAGCCGGGCGGCGAGCTGTTCATCGTCAATCACTTCAGCGGTGACAAGGGCCCGATGGCCTCGCTGGAGCGGCTGGTATCGCCGTTGTCGAAGCTGGTCGGTTTCCGGCCCTCGTTCCCGCTCGACGAATTCCTGGCGATGGCCGATTTCGACGTGATCGAGACCAAGAAGGTCAATGCCTTCGGCTACTGGACGCTGATCCACGCACGCCATCATGGCTGAACACTAGCGGCACGGCGTCCGGCTGAACGCGGCGCCGCAGTCGTGTCGTTATTCGCCGAACAGGCGCTTGCCGAGCGCGACGCGCTCGGCTGCCGACGCCGGGATTTCGTCCAGCGCTCTCACCTTTTCGAGGCGATTGAGCAGCCCCATCTGATTGGCGAGCTGGATATTCAGCCCCGGGCGCGCGTTGTACTCCAGAATGAGCGGTCCGTGGTCGCGGTCGAGCACCACGTCCACGCCGAGATAGCCCAATCCGGTCAGATCGTAGGAGCGTGCCGACAGCTCGAGCAGTTTGTCCCACTCGGGCACCTCGATGCCGCGTACGACATTGCCCGAGTCCGGATGTGAGTCGAGCACGCTGTTGAACCACACGCCATCGACCGTGCGCCCGGTGGCCAGGTCGATGCCGGCGCCGATCGCGCCCTGATGCAGATTGGCCTTGCCGTCGGACTGCCGGGTCGGCAGCCGTACCATCGCCGCGATCGGCACTCCACGGAACACGATGGTGCGGATGTCGGGCACGCCCTGATAGCTGACCGTATCGAACACCGCGTGCGGTTTGACCCGGTATTCGATGATCGCCTTGTCCGGCAGCCCGCCGAGGCTGTACATGCCCGACAGCACGTTGGAGATGAAATGCTCCAGCTCGCCGCGCGACACGGTGGCGCCGGAGGCGCGGATGAACTGCACGCCGCGGCGTCCGGAAATCACCATGATGCCGTTGCCGCCCGAGCCGTTGGCTGGTTTGATCACGAAGTCCTGATGATTGCCGAGCAGGGTGTCGAGATCGCGGATCTGATGCTCGATCTCGATCACGCCGTAGAGTTCGGGCGTGTCGATGCCGGCTTCCAGCGCCAGCTGCTTGGTTTTGAGCTTGTCGTCGACCAGCGGATAGAAACGGCGCGGGTTGTAGATGCCGATGTAGTCGCCGTTGCGCTGGTTCATGCCGAGCACGCCCAGCTTGCGCAGCGTCCACGGCATGCGCAGCGGTGGGTTGCGGCGGATCAGGCGCAGGCGTGCGCGCATGCGTTGGCCCAGACTCGCCATCAGCGTTCAGCGATCGCTTTGGCGGCCGCGCGAAAACGCCACAGTTCCGACAGCCGATAGCCGGTGTAGCGGCCCGCCAGCAGGGTGAAGGCCAGCACCAGCAGCAGCAGCTCGGGGAAGACGAACGCGAGATACTCCATCCATTCGTTGGTCATCACCACGAACCCCACCGCGGCCACGACGAGACTGCCGAAGCCCGACAGCAGCGCGTCCTTGGGCCCGTTCTCGTCCCAGACGATGGACATGCGCTCGATGGTCATCGCCAGGATCACCATCGGGAACAGCGCGATCGACAGGCCGTGTTCCATGCCCAGCTTGTGGCTGATCACCGACACGCCAGACATCAGCAGGATCACGATCGTGAGCATCGAGGCCAGTCGGGGCACCAGCAGCAGCTTCAGCCGCTCGAGGTAGAAGCGCACGATCAGACCCAGCGCGACCAGCACCGAGAACAGGATGCAGCCCCAGATCAGCTCGGTTTCGCGAAACGCGAGCGCGATCAGCACCGGCATGAAGGTGCCGAAAGTGCGCAGACCGATGAAGTTGCGCAGCACGACGACAACCAGCGCGCCCAGCGGTACCGTCAGCAACACCTTGTAGACGTTCTGGGTGGCGATCGGCAGCGACAGCAGCGAATACTCGAGGATGTCGGAGTTGAGCAGGCGCGCGCGCTGCTGCGCCAGGCCCATGACGTCGCGCGCGGAGCGGGCGGCAGAGAATTCCACGCTCGCGTTGTTGGCGCCTTCCAACTGTACCAGCGGCGTATCGCCGGCATGCCAGACCAGCACATCGCGCGGGAAGCCGGCATGGCCGTTGCGCGGGTTGAAGGCCAGCCAGCGTTCGCCGTTGTAGACCTCCAGCCAGGGGTCGAGCGAGCCGTGACGCATGCCTTCGACCAGCGGCAACACGTAAGCAATGCGCGTGGGAATACGGGCGCCGGCGAGCACATATTGCAGACGTTTGACCTGCGCCAGCGGCTTGGCGCTGTCGTCGCGCAGCACCTTGGCCTCGGCGTCGGGGGTGGGGTCGTTGAAGCGGCGCAGCAGTTCCTGGGTGAAGGAGCCGGTATCCGCCGAGCGCGCTCTCACATCGTCGAGCAAGGCGAACACCGAGGCCCGCTCCGGGTCGGTGTATTCGGGGATGTCGGGATACTCGGGCACCGGTTCGGTGGGCTCCCGATGGGCGCTGGCGTCTTCGTTGAGCACGACACGATAGTAGAGGGTCTGTGGCCCGTGCAGATTGCGCGCGGCCCAGCGCGCGTTGCGGTTGGCGCCGTGCTCGCCCGTGGCCAGACCGAAGCCCGAGGATATGAAGCTCTCGTCGAGCAGCGTGAAGCCGGCGGGCTCGTTGGGGATCTCCAGTGCGATCTTGGCGGAGCGATCGGCGCCGTCGAAGCGCAGGGTGGCCTCCACCGTCCAGACTTCGGTGCTGGCGTCCGGCGCCAGCGGTACGCCCAGGCGCGAGACCTTGTAGTAGCAGATGCCCAGTGCGAAGGCCACGAGCACCAGCGCGAGCACCTTCAGATGCAGATCTTTCATGTTGGCATTCCGGCGTCGGCGTCGTGTTCGGTCACGCAAATACGCGTCACCATTTCGGCGTGTCTTTGCGCCATGCGGGGTTGTGGCGTCTCGCTCGGGCCTGCGCCATCACGCGTTGCCGGGCCGGGCCTGACACCACCCATCACGCGAACCTCGTTGGGGGAACTGACGTTACAAGACACTAGGCGTCGTCGCCTTCGTGGGACTCGTTTTCGATCACGTCCGAATCGACGGTGCATTCGGGATCGCGCAGGAACGTCTTGTTCACGTCGATCAGGCCGAGATGCTTGATCGTGCGCCGGCCCAGCAGCAGCGGATAGTTCATGTCGCCGCGATCGCGCAGCGAGAACTGCTCTTCGTAGATGGTGTGGTTCATGCAGATCTTGAGCAGCACGACCGGGCGATGGTCGGAACCGCCGGCGCCGGTGACCTTGAGCTGGCGATAGAGCGGCCGCTCGAACTCGCGGCTGACCATGTCGTCATTGCGTTCGTCTTCCACGCGCGTGGTGAAGCGGACCCATTTCTTGTCGTCGCGCTCGAATTCCTCGATATCGGTGGCATGCAGCGACGACGTGAGGGCGCCGGTATCGAGCTTGCTCTTGACCTCCACGCCCCAGGGGATGAGGCGGGCGTTCTCGACCCATCCGTAGACGGTCTTGTCTTCATCGGCGAAAGCGGCGGTACAGCCGATGACAAGAGTGCACAGAACGAGCGTGCGGCTCAGAAAAAGAGTCGGGCGCATGGTAGAGAATTCCTTGCTTGTCGGCGCGACGGATCGCGAGAGTCGTTATGCTTTTTTGATTGCGGCGTGGCGCGAGGTTCTATTTGTCGCGGTTGATGGCGCGATAGCCGATATCACGCCGGTACATGGCGTCACGCCATTTTATTTTATCGACGCCCGCGTAGGCGCGGGCCTGGGCGTCGGCGACGTTGTCGCCGAGCGCACACACGCATAGTACCCGACCGCCACTGGTACGCACGCTGTCGTCCTCGGCCAGACGCGTGCCGGCATGAAAAACCTGCGTGCCCTCGGCGGTCGCAGCGTCGAGACCGGTGATGATGTCGTCCTTGTCATAGGGGCCGGGGTAGCCGCCGGCAGCCATGACCACGCCGAGCGCGGCCTGATCGCTCCAGCGCGCCTCGACCTGATCCAGGCGCTTTTCGAGCGCGGCCTCGATCAGATCGATCAGGTCCGATTTCAGGCGCATCAGGATCGGCTGGGTTTCCGGGTCGCCGAGACGCACGTTGAATTCGAGCACGCGCGCACCGCCGTCGTCGTCGATCATCAGTCCGGCGTAGAGAAAGCCGGTGAACGCACAGCCGTCGGCGGCCATGCCCGCGACTGTCGGCCGGATCACCTCTGCCATCACGCGCTCGCGCACCGCGTCGGTCATCACCGGTGCCGGCGAATAGGCGCCCATGCCGCCGGTGTTGGGGCCGGTATCGCCGTCGAATGCGGCCTTGTGATCCTGCGAACTGGCCAGCGGCAGAATATGTTCGCCGTCGACCAGGGCGATGAAGCTCAGTTCCTCGCCGGAGAGAAACGTCTCCACCACGATGCGCGCGCCCGAGTCGCCGAAGGCGTTGTCCTGGAGCATGTCGCGGGCGGCGTCGAGCGCCTCGTCCACGCTGGCGGCCAGATATACGCCCTTGCCGGCGGCCAGGCCGTCGGCCTTGACCACGATCGGCGCGCCCACGCGGCGAATGTGTGCCTCGGCCTCGCTGTAGTCGGTGAATACCGCGTAATCGGCGGTCGGAATGGCGTGGCGGGCGAGAAAATCCTTGGAGAATGCCTTGCTCGCCTCCAGCTGGGCGGCGTCGCGCCCGGGGCCGAAACAGGCCAGCCCGGCCTGGGTGAATACATCGACGATGCCGGCCGCCAGCGGCGCTTCCGGGCCCACAACGGTCAGGGTGATGGCGTTGTCGGTGGCGAAATCACGCAGGCCGTCGATATCGTCCGCGGCGAGGGCGATATTGGTGACGGCGTCCATGAGCGCGGTGCCGGCATTGCCGGGGGCGACATAGACATGGGTCACGCGTTTGGAGGCGGCGATCTTGACCGCCAGCGCATGCTCGCGTCCGCCGTTGCCGACGATCAGTACCCGGTGCTCGGATTCGCTCATGAACTACTGCCTGGATGGGGATGCCCGCGCTCGCCGGCATGGTCGAAACACAATGCCGCGCAAGCTTAGCAAAAGGACGCCTTCGATTGCGCCGGCGGGCACTGTCACGAAAACGCCACGAAACCGTCATATCGCGGTGATCTGGCCTGTCTAGCCTGTGCCTGCAGCCCGCGATTCGAGGATGTCATGAGCCCGAACGAAGAAAAAACCAGCCAGCCGACGCGCTATCGCAGCGTGTTCATCTCCGATGCCCATCTGGGCACCGCCGGGAGCCAGGCAGAAAAGCTGTCGGCATTTCTCAAGCACTGTCAGTGCGAGCAGCTGTATCTGGTCGGCGATATCATCGACGGTTGGCGCCTGCAGTCGACCTTCTTCTGGCCGCAGGAACATACCAACGTCATCCGCAAGATCCTGACCAAGTCCAAGCGCGGCACCCAGGTCTATTACGTGACCGGCAACCACGACGACTTCCTGCGCAAGTTCGTCGACTACGAACTGCGCATGGGCAATATTCATGTGGTCAACGACGCCGTTCATGTCACTGCCGACAACCGCAAGCTGTTCGTCATCCACGGCGATCTGTTCGACGTGGTCACCCGTTACCACCGCTGGGTCGCCCGTATCGGCGACGTGGCCTACATCACGCTGCTGCGCGCCAACCGCTATGTGAATGGTGTGCGTGCGCGCCTGGGCTACCCCTACTGGTCGCTGTCGGCCTATGCCAAGCACAAGGTGAAATCGGCGGTGAACTTCATCAGCGAATTCGAGAAGGCGGTCGCCCACGAATGCCGCCGGCGCGGCTTCGATGGCGTGGTCTGCGGGCATATCCATCACGCCGAGATCAAGACCATCGAAGGCGTGACCTACTACAACTCGGGCGACTGGGTGGAATCCTGCAGCGCCCTGGTCGAGCATTTCGACGGCTCTATGGAGATCATCTACTGGGACGACGTGGTTCGTGCCGCCCAGCCGAGCAAGGTCAGGGCGTTGCACGCCGCATAATCTCCGCCAGACGGCGGCGCTGCGGCACGACTGGCCACGGCGCAGGTAGAATGACGGGCTTTCATCGACTCAGAAGAGTGCCATGCCCGCCGACTGCATCCTCCACGACGGCGACTTCCTGCGCCTGAAACGTATCGATACCTGGGAATACGTGGAGCGCGCCAACGCGCGCGGCGCGGTGATCATCGTGGCGGTGACCGACGCTGACGAACTGCTGCTGGTCGAACAGCCGCGGCTGCCGATGGGCGCCAACGTGCTCGAACTGCCGGCCGGCCTGGTGGGCGATATCGCGGGCGAGGAAGACGAGGAACTGGCGATCGCCGCCGCGCGCGAACTCGAGGAAGAGACCGGCTACCGCGCCGGCCGGCTGGAATTTCTCACTGCCGGTCCGCCCAGCGCGGGCCTGGCCAACGAAACGATCAGCTTCTTTCGCGCCCACGACCTGACCCGTATCGGCGCTGGCGGCGGCGACGACAGCGAAGACATCATCCCGCATGCAGTGCCGTTGGCCGGGATCGAATCCTGGCTGCAGCAGCGCCGTGAAGAAGGTCTGCTTGTCGACCCCAAGATCTTTGCCGGGCTGTATTTTCTTACCCGGTAAGCGTTATGCGTTCGCTGCGCACCGGGCCGATCGGGCGGTCGCTGGCGATACAGGCGGCGTAGCCGGGGACAAGATCCAGCGGCTGTAGCGGCCAGTCGTGCGCGTCCAGCCGTGCGTGATCGCCGTGCAGATCCAGTGATCGGATCCGAGCCAGGCCCACCCGGCCGCTGGCCTTCACCGTTGCCTCGCGCGCGCACCAGAAATCGAAGAAGCGATCGGGCTCGTCCTCGACAATCGCGGCCTGGCCCGGGCTCATCAGGCGGGCCAGGCGCGCAGGCACGATCGGGCGCCGTGCTTCCACGTCCAGCCCGACGAGGCGGTGTTCACCCGGCCTCGAATCTCTCGTATCGTCGTCGACCGCGCAGGCCACCAGCCGATCGCTATGCGAAATGCTGAAGCCGGGCGCGCCGCTGATCTCGGGGCGCCCGCCAGCGCCGAACCCGATCCGCTCGATCGCCGATTCCGCCACATCGAGGCCGCGCAGCGCATGGGCCAGCAAGTCCAGTCCGGCCTGGGTTCGAACCCGGGCGTGCTCGCTTTTCATGCGCTCCAGGCGGCCCCGATATGCCGGTGCATAGCGCGCTAGGGGAATACCCGACAGCTGCTGCTGGCATTGATCGGAGATTATTGTGTAAACTACATACATAACAAAAAATTGATGTCGCCTTTCGCTGCTGACGGCGAGCGAACGTACTGCCTTGGAGCGCCAGATAACGCCGTCCGACCGGGAATCTGTCTGCCATGTCGATTAGCGTATCCGATCTCCAGCATCGTGCCCGGATTGCCGGGCCCATCGCGCGTTTTTCGATCGGGCCGGACGATGCCACCCGGGCCATGCTCTGTCGCTGGCACAGCGCCTTTGGAGACATCTACCGGGTTCGCCCCGATCACGGCGACGCCGAACACTGGGTCGTCCACGATCCGGAGGCCGTGCAACAGATTCTGGTGCGCAACAGCCGCAACTACAGCAAGGGCATGGGCCTGGACCGGGTCAAAATTCTGCTCGGCAACGGCATCATGGTCAGCGAAGCGGATTTCTGGGCACGTCAGCGGCGGCTGATCCAGCCGGCCTTCAAGCCCAGGGCGCTGGCGGATTTCAACGCCATGATCTTCGACGAGAACGTCGTCCTGGCCAAGCGCTGGTCGCAGTTCGCCGCCGCGCGGGAACCGCTGGACGTCGCCGCCGAAATCAGCGAGCTCACCCTGGTGATCGTGCTCAAGTCCATTTTTGGCGAGGACTATGCCGATCTGATCGCCGGTGGCGCCAATCCGTTCGCGCTGCTCAGCGAGGCGCCCGAACGCAATCTGCGCTTTGCCGCGCGTTTTCATCGCCTGCGCAAAGTGGTCGAGTCGATCATCGACAAGCGCCTGGGCGCGCCTCGGCAGCCGTTCGATTTTCTGGGCCACATGCTCGCCGCGCGCAGCCGCGACGGTGAAGCGATGACCCACCGGGAACTGGTTGACGAGGTGCTCACGCTGATCGTGGCCGGCCACGAGACCACGGCCAGCGCGCTGGCCTGGGGGTGGTATCTGATCGCCACCCATCCGGAGGTAGGCGCCACGTTGCAGGCCGCTGCCGATGCCATCGACATGGACGCGTTGCGCCGCGACGGTGGTCATCGCAACGACGCATTCGCCTGGTTCGACGCGACGGTGAACGAAACCCTGCGGCTGTACCCGCCCGGCTGGCTGTTGTCGCGGCGCGCGCTCGCGCCCGACCGGCTGGGTGGGTACGACATCGAACCCGGTACCCAGTTGTTCATCAGCCCTTATGTACTGCATCGGCACGGCGACTACTGGCAAGACCCCGAGTGTTTCGACCCCACGCGCTTCATCGACGGCGAGCAACCGGCGCATCGTTTCGCCTATGTGCCTTTTGCCGCCGGCCCGCGTCATTGCGTGGGTGAGCAGATGGCGCTCACCGAGATGCGTGTGCATCTGGCGGTCATGATCCGGGCCTTCACGCCGTGCTACGTGGCCGCGCATCCGCCGCAGATCGAGTCGCATATCAATCTGCGGCCGGCCGACGGTGTCCGTCTGCAACTGATTTCGCAATAATTTTCTATTCGGGACAACCCATAATTCCTATGCTCTCGTTCAATACCTTGATAGACGCGCTCGACGCGCAGGCCCGGTCGGATACAGGCGAATCGGCCGAGATCGGTTTCATCGACGGGGCCAGCGACGAACGCCGCCTGAGCTACCGTATGCTCTCTCGCGCCGCGCTGCGCCTGCTCGCGGTGCTCCAGCATCGGGGCGCGAAGCAGGGCGATCACGTCATTCTGTTCGTCGCCGACAACCTGCGTTTTCTGCAGTTCTTCTGGGCCGCCCTTCATGGCGGCATGGTGCCGGTGCCGATCGCCGCCGGGGTCGGCGAGGCGCAGCTCGAAAAGCTGGTACGGGTCTGGAAGCATCTGGGCCAGCCGCGGGTGATCGCGGACGCCAAGCACCTGGAGCGTGCGCGCGCCTACCTGGAAAAACAGGGCGATGGCGCCAGCGCCCGGCTATTGGCCGACGGCACGATCTCCGACGAGCCGCCCGCGGTCGAGGCCGAGGCCGTACGCGCCGATGTATCGGCCGACGACATCGCCTTCATCCAGTTCTCTTCCGGCTCCACCGGCGACCCGAAAGGCGTCGTGCTCACCCATGCGAACGTGCTGGCCAATATCCGCGCGATAAGCGAGGGCTCGCGCTTCGGCGACGACGAAGTGGCGGTGTCCTGGATGCCGCTGACCCATGACATGGGTCTGATCGGCTTTCATCTGACTCTCGTCTGCAACGGTTTCAGCCACTATCTGATGGCCACCGACCTGTTCGCGCGGCGACCGCTGCTGTGGCTGGAAAAGGCGGCCGAAAAACAGGCCACGCTGCTGTGCTCGCCCAACTTCGGCTATCGTCACACGCTGCGTGCGATCGCGGCCAAGGGCCTGCCGGCGCTGGATCTGTCCAGCGTGCGCCTGATCTACAACGGCGCCGAGCCCATTGCGCCGACGCTGGCCCGTGAATTTCTGGATACGCTCGCGCCGACCGACCTCGACGCCGGCAGCATGTTCGCGGTCTACGGCCTCGCCGAGGCCAGCCTCGCGGCGACCTTCCCGCAGCCCGGCTCCGGCCTGAGTAGCCTGAGCGTGACCCGCGGCGAACTGGGCGTGGGCCAGCGAGTGCAGTTCGACGACGGCGACAGCGCTGTGGAGCTGGTCTGTCTCGGCGCGCCGGTTACCGGTACCGAACTTCGTATCGCCGATGCCGACGGCGCCGCGCTCGACACGGACGTGGTCGGCCGTGTCTGGATTCGCGGCGACAACGTCACCGCCGGCTATTACCGCAACGATGCCGCCAACGAGGCCGCGCGCATGGGCGAGGGCTGGCTGGATACCGGCGACCTGGGATTCCTGCACGACGGGGATCTGTTCATCACCGGACGCGCGAAGGAGATCATCTTCGTCAACGGCCAGAATCATTACCCGCAGGATCTGGAAGCCATCGTGCATCGGGCCAGCGGTGTGGAACACAACAAGGTGGCCGCGGCCGGCGTGCGCGCGCCGGCCGCGGACGCCGACGAGCTCGTACTGTTCATCGTCTTTCGCGGCCATCTCGAGGACTTCCTGCCCATGGCCCGCGAGGTCGCCGGCCTGATCAATCAGCAGGCCGGCCTGGCGGTGGCGCGGGTGGTGCCCGTCAAGCACATGCCCAAGACCACCAGCGGCAAGCTGCAGCGTTCACAGCTGGCCTCGGCCTATGCCGCCGGTGAATTTGCCGCGGTGACCGAGGCGCTGGATGCGTTGATGCAGGCCGATGCCCCGCAGGCGGCGTCCGAGAGCAGCGGCGATGTCGCGACCGATCTGAAAGCGATCTGCGACGAAGTGGTGCCCGACAAGAACATCGGCTTTGACGACGATCTGTTCGAGATCGGGCTGTCGTCGCTGGAACTGGCACAGATCCACGAGGGCATCGAGCAGCGCTGGCCGGACCGGTTGGAGGTCACCGATCTGTTCGACTACCCTACGATTCAGGAACTCGCGGCGTATCTCGAGGAACGACGCGCGGCCTGACTAGCGGCGCTGTCTTGCCGGCGTGACGCCCATCGCCTGGTCGGCGCGCGCGGTGAGCGCGTCGAGCTGTTCGCCCAGGACAACGGCGCGGGCCTCGATATCGTCGCCGCGCGCTATGGTGAGCGGTTCGCCGATGACGATTACCACGCGCGCAAACGGCTTGGGGATGATCAGCGCATCCCAGGAGCCCAGTTGCCAGAAGCGATCGGCGGAGAAGGCCATCGGCAGTATCGGGGTACGGGTCATCTGCGCCAGCATCACGCTGCCGCTCTTGACCTGTCGTGCGGGCCCGTGTGGCCCGTCGGGATGGAGGACCGGCGACACGCCGTCGCGGATCGTGCCATAGAGTTCACGCAGCGCACGCGCGCCGGTGCGCGTCGACGAGCCACGCAGAATGGTCGCGCCCATGCCGGCGACTACGCGGGCGACCAGTTCGCCGTCGCGCGAGGGCGATACCAGAAACCCCGGTTGCAGGCCGCGCCGGCGCGCCCGCAGCAGATACCCCACGCAGACACTCAGGCGCTGATGCCAGCAACACAGCAGCATCGGCTCCTTTTGTTCCAGCAGCATCGCCAGGTTGGCCTTGCCCTCGACGCGCTCGATCCGGCAGCTGGCCAGCAGGGTGCGGCCGATCAGTCGCAGAATCGGTGCGGCAAGCGACATCCACAGCCGCGTGGACCACGGCAGCTCGGTCTCGTTGTCATGGGTCATGTGTGGCTTGCACGCTGTGGGGGTGATTGTTCCGCCCTCAGGTTGAGGGCATCCAGGCGATGGCCGAGTTCGGTGGCGATATCCTCGGCCTCGACGGTGCCCTCGAGCGCCCCCACCGTCCAGGGTTCGCCTACCGCGATCAAAAAACGGCAGAACGGCTTGGGAATACGAAAGGCATCCCAGGACTTGACCTGCCAGTAGCGGCTGGCGGCCGCGCCGACCGGAAACAGCGGGGCACCGCTGCGGCTCGCCAGAATCACCGCGCCGGTCTTGAACTGCCGTGCCGGACCGCGGGGGCCGTCGCCGTACATCATCGGCGATATGCCCTCGGCCACGGCCTCGGTGAGCGCGCGCATGGCTTCCTTGCCGGAGCGGCTGGAGGAGCCGCGTATCGGTTTCACCCGATGCGCATGCGCGACGCGCGACATGAATTCGCCCTCGCGCGACGGGCTGATCAGAAAACCGATGTTCATGCCGCGAGGCACGAGCGAACGCAGAAACAGGCCGCTCGGCACCAGGCTCTGATGCCAGCCGCAGGGAATCACCGGGGTGCCGGACGCCAGTGCCGCATCCAGGTGCTGCCGGCCTTCGACGACGCGGATGCGACAGGTCAGGCGCAGCAGCCAGATATATCCGGCAATGCCCCATTCGGACAGCGTTCGCAGCAGTCGCTTGCGCCAGCCCGGCGCCTTGTTCTTGCGCTGCCTGTGGTTCCGGCCGCCCGGGGTGCTGTGTTTATCGGCCATCCGTGCTCCGAGGCGCGCCGTCAGGGCTTGTACTACGGGGCTGCAAGACTAATCTCATCGGCCGCGAGTTGAAACCGCCGGCCAGTGCTCGCATCCTTTGCGGACCATCAATCGCCCGATCCATCTATGTCCGCTCTGGGACGTCTCTATGGCCGCGCACCGGCGCTGCTGACCGATCTGTATCAGCTGACCATGGCCTACGGCCATTGGTATAACGCCACCCACGAGCGCGAGGCGGTATTTCATCTGTTCTTTCGCGAGGCCCCGTTCAACAACGGCTTCGCGATCGCCTGCGGAATCGAGACGGCAATCGAATACGTTACCCGCATGCGCTTCGAGCACGACGATATCGCCTATCTGGCGACACTCAAGGACAACGTCGGCAATCCGCTGTTCGCCGAGGGTTTTCTGCGCTATCTGCGCGATTTCCGATTCACCGGCGAGATCGATGCCTTGCCCGAAGGCACGGCAGTGTTCGCGCACCAGCCGATGCTGCGCGTGCGTGCGCCGATTCTCCAGGCGCAGCTGCTGGAAACGGCTCTGCTCAATCTGATGAATTTCCCGACCCTGGTCGCCACCAAGGCCGCGCGCATCGCGCATGCCGCGGGCGATGATCCGGTGCTTGACTTCGGCCTCAGGAAAGCCCAGGGCATCGACGGAGGGGTGTCGGCCGCGCGCGCTGCCTATATCGGTGGATGCGCCGGCACGTCCAACGTCCTCGCCGGCAAGCTGTTCGGCATTCCGGTATCGGGCACCCATGCCCACGGCTGGGTGATGGCCTTTGACGACGAACTGGATGCCTTCGACGCCTACGCCGCGGCGCTGCCCGACCACTGTATTTTTCTGGTGGATACCTACAACACGCTCGAGGGCGTCGAGAACGCGATCCGTGCCGGCAAGAAGCTTCGTGCCGCCGGCCACGAGATGGCCGGTATCCGGCTGGACTCGGGGGATATGGCGGAGCTGTCGCGCGCCGCGCGCCGCCGGCTGGACGAGGCCGGCTTCCCCGACGCCAAGATCGCCGCGAGTTCCAATCTCGACGAGCATGCCATTGCCGATCTCAAGTCGCGCGGCGCACCGATCGTGCTCTGGGGCGTCGGCACGCGGCTGGCGACCGCACAGCCGGATGCCGCGCTCGATGGCGTCTACAAACTCGCGGCTTTGCGCAACGACGCCGGGCGCTGGTCCTACCGGATGAAGCTGTCGGATACGCCGGGCAAGCTCACCCGCCCGGGCGTGCAGCAGGTGCGCCGGTTCCTCGACGCCGACGGCGCGCCGCTCGCGGATCTGCTCTACGACGAAGCGGCACCGAAGACCGCCTGGGCCGGGGGCGATCAATCGGGCGTGCGTGAATTCAGCGCCGATAGCGCGCATCGCGATCTGCTCGAACCGATGGTGCGCGCCGGTGAGCGCGTCGGTCAGGCGCCGGCCCTTGCCGCGGTGCGCGATCACGCGCTGCAGCAGTTCGCCTGTTTTGCCGCGCGCCCGGGCTATCCGGCGCTGATCGACCGCTATCTGGATGCAGCCACGGCCGATCTGCGCGACTGGCTGATGCGCCGCCACGCCGACGGCGTCGACGACAGGGCCGCCGCAACCGGAGTGGTTGAATCATGAAAAGCGCATTGCTGCTGGTCGATATACAGAACGATTTCCTGCCCGGCGGCGCGCTGGCGGTGGCCGAGGGTGATGCCATCGTGCCGATCGCCAACCGCCTCATGCCGGTGTTCGACCACGTGATCGCCAGCCAGGATTGGCACCCACCGCATCATCTGTCCTTCGCCGCCGAGCATGACGGCTTCGAGCCGTTCCAGCTCACCGAGCTCGACGGCCTGCAGCAGATTCTGTGGCCGGTGCACTGTGTTCAGGGCACGCCGGGGGCGGGGTTTGCCTCGGCCCTCGATGTCGCCGGCATCGATCATGTGGTGCGCAAGGGCAGCAATCCGCGCATCGACAGCTACTCGGCGTTCTACGACAACGACCATCGTCAGGCGACCGGTCTGACCGAGCATCTGCGCGAGCGCGGTATCGATGCGCTGTTCGTCGCCGGTCTGGCGGCGGATGTATGCGTGAAATTCACCGCGCTCGATGCGCTTGCCGACGGTTTCGATACCACGCTGATCGTGGACGCCACGCGCGGCGTCGACATGCAGGAAGGCGATACCGACGCTGCGATCCAGGCCATGCGTCAGGCCGGCGTGCGCCTCGCGGACAGCCACGATCTGCTCGCGGCCGGCTAGCACCGGTCGCCGCCGCGCGGGCGTTCGATCGCAGGCAAGCTTTTATTGCAGGGTGCAGGTTGTTAAATTGCAGCCGTTACCCGTTTCCCTTGCCGGTGTCCCACCATGAGTGCCCTCTCAAAAAACTTGGCCAAAGATCTGGCGGTGTCCGCGCGTCTTGCCGACGAAATGCGCGAACCGTTTCCGAATTCGTCCAAGATCTACGTCACCGGTTCCCGGCCCGATATCCGCGTGCCG
>NZ_JBHRSS010000008.1:0-631554 GCF_042643355.1 Salinisphaera aquimarina | reverse complement strand
CATTCTTGTGCGTGTTCATCCGGGTCACTCCTTTCGCTGACGGACTTTGAACACCCATCAGCTTCGGGCCCGTGGCTCGGATGAACAACCTACTGAGAGATCACAGCTAGAAGGACAAGCCGGCTCGCAAGCGACGGCGCAGGCTTGTGCAGATTCCGCACTAGGAAAGTGCCTTAATGGGCACAAAAGAAAGGACATTATCCGCAGATCAACGCAGAGAGAGAAGACCGAAATCTGCTTGCCTGTATTCAATCTGCGTCTATCTGCGGATAAGCCTGTATGTATTTGCCCCAGATGCAGATGTGCACGGATTAGCTGCGCGACCCGGCTCGCCGCGATTCAACGCAATGCGGGCGGCTGTCGGAGCGCCCCGAGCGGCGGATAAAGCTGCCTGCATTCGCCGACGCGCTACTCGGTGTACATCCGCATCGAGAAATCCGTCGCGCGCACGTGTTTGGTGAGCCCGCCGATGGAGATACGATCGACGCCGGTGTCGGCGATCTCGCGCACGTTGGTCAGCGAGATGTCGCCGGATGCCTCGATCACGATATCGCGGCGAAAACGCCGCCGGTGCGCGTCGGCCATGTTCACCGCCCGGGCGAGCACGTGAGTGGCCAGATTATCCAGCAGCACGCCGTCGACGCCGGCCTCCAGCGCCTGTTCGAGTTCGGTCAGGTTCTCGACTTCCACCTGCAGGAACAGAGCCGGCGATTGCTCACGCGCGCGGGCAACGGCCGCGTCGATCGAGCCCGCGGCCATGATGTGGTTTTCCTTGATCAGGATGGCGTCGAACAGCCCGAAACGATGATTGACGCCGCCGCCGCACAGCACCGCGTATTTCTGGGCGCTGCGCAGGCCGGGCAGTGTCTTGCGGGTGTCGATAATGGCGGTATCGGTGCCTTTCACCCGCTCGACGTATTCATGGGTGGCGCTGGCCACGCCGGACAGCAGCTGCAGGAAATTGAGCGCCGTGCGCTCGCCGCTGAGCAGGGCATGCACCGGCCCTTCGAGTTCAACGACCGTGGCGTCGGCACGCAGGCGCTGACCGTCGGCGCAGGACCAGCGCACGGTGACCGCCGGATTGAGGGCGGCGAACACCGCATCGAACCAGGGGGCGCCGGCCAGGATCGCGTTTTCGCGGGCGATCACGCGCGCCCGCGCCGAGGTATTGGTGGCCACGAGCGCCGCGTTGCGATCGCCGTCGCCAATATCCTCGGCCAGCGCGTATTGCACGACCGTACTGACGTCGCTCGGCACGGCCGCTTCACTTTTCGCCATAAGAACTTGGGACATTGTCGATTTCGGCCTTGCAGTATAAGGGATGCGGTGCAGAGCGTTGTCGCGGTCCGCTACCAGGCCAGGCGCAGGCCGGCGAACACATGCCGATGCGTGGGCGGATAGAAATTGCGAAAACCGGGGCGCCGGATATCGGGTTCGGTATGCCGGCTGCCACCGCGGGCGATGAAATGGGCGCTGTCGAACCAGGGCATGGAATAGCCGTCGTAGGGAAAAGCGCGAAACCCGGGGTAGGGGTAGAAGGCGTCGTCGCACCATTCCCAGACCTGATACGCATTAGCCAGGCGATTACCGCGTGCCGCGGTTTCCCATTCCACTTCACGCGGCAGCCGCGCGCCGGCGTAGCGAGCAAAGGCGCGGGCCTCGTACCAGCCGATGCCATGTACCGGCTGGCAGCCGACCGGCAGGTCGTCATCGTCCGACGGCACATGCCAGCGCCGTGAGTCGAGCGCGCGCCAATGCTGGGGGTGCTCGACCGCGTGGGTGGCGCGCCATTGCCAGCCGGCGTCGTCCCAGAAGCGTGTGTCGTCGTAGCCGCCGGCTTCGATGAAGCCCAGCCATTCGTCGTTGCTCACGCAGTGGGTCGACAGCTCGAAGGCCGCCACGTCGACGGTGCAGGGCGGCTGTTCGTTGTCGTAGGCCTCGATGCCGGGGGTACCCAGGGTCACGCTTTGCGCGTCGACGCGAACCCGTGTGGTGACCGGCGCGCGCGCGGTCAGCGCACTGGCCGTGGTCGCGCCGTCGCGCCGGGTATTGCAGAGCTGGGCTTGGGCGTGGCGCATGGTTTCCAGATGCTGTGCATAGTGCTGGCGAACGAATGCGGCGAGGTAGCCATCGGCAAGCAGTGGGTGGGTGCTGGCGCGTTGCCAGTAGGCATCGTTGCTCGCACTGACCCGGTCGGCCCAGTCGCGCAGCGCGGCGGCGTCGGGCAGGCGCGCGCCGCGGTTCTGCTTGGGACAGATCTCCGGGAAGTACAGGTCACGCCAGGGTTCGGTGATCGTGGTATCGCCGAACACGCGTTCGGCGATCCAGTAGGTCTCCACGAAGAACACGTGGCCGACATGCCAGAGCATGGGGCTGAGCTCGACGTGGCTCTGCGCGATCAGTTCGTCGCCGCTCAAGCCATCGAGCATGGCGAGGCTCGCGGCACGCAGCTGTGCCAGGCGGGTCGGGGCGTTGGCGGTCATAGGCACTCTCGCACCGGCGCCTGGCCGGCTCTCACGATGATCATCTGTTGTGCCTCTACGCGTTCCCAGCCCGATTGGTTGTCGAAGGCCTCGGAGGCGATGACGGCGCCGTCCTGCCATTGCGCGTTGACGTAGAGCGAGGGGGCGTCGCCGTTGAACGCGGCACGCGTGGCGACGAGCGTATTGCCGTCGCTGACGATGACGTTGAGCAGGGCGCGCACGTCGGGGGTCTCGAGCAGCCATTCACGGAGCTTTGCCAGCGTGGCGCGCACACGCGCGGCCAGGCTGCCGGCCTGCTGGCGTATCAGCGCGAACAGATACTCCGAATCGGTATTGCCGTTGATCGTGATTTCGATCGCCGGGTCCAGTTCAGCGCGCATCCGGGCCCGCAGGGTATGCGCGAAGCGATCGATGAAACCGTTGTGGGTGAACAGCAGCTCGTCGTCCACGAACGGCTGGGTGTTGGCATAGTCGGTACCCAGTCCGGTGGTCGCGCTGCGGACGTTGGCCAGCCACAGCGGCGAGCGCAGACTGCGCCCGAGCGGTTCGAGATTGACGTCGGCCCAGATCGGCAGCACCTGGCGATAAACGGCGGGGCGCCGCGCGGCATCGAGCCAGGCCGCCCCCCAGCCGTCCGCGTTGACGGTGGCGCTGACCATTTCGCGCGAGTCCCAGGATTGGCGAGCGAGGCCGTGGGACGGCTCGCTCACGAACGTGCCCAGGGTGCAGGGTGCGCCCAGGTAGGCAGCGATTCGGCACATGTCGGTAGTTATCCGCGTTGGCAATATATCGGTGGATGATAACCTCTGGACGCATCACGCCAAATCATTGATTCATGCGTCTTTCCCTAGGTACGCGGCGACTGTCCAGCTCTGAAATCACGCCTGCGCGTGCGTTGCCCACGCTTGTCGACGATGCGCGCGCGGGTCTGCTCGCGCCGCCGCGCCAGCTGCCGCCCAAGTATTTCTACGACGACTACGGCTCGCAGCTGTTCGAGGCGATCTGTGCGACGCCCGAGTATTATCCGTCGCGCGCAGAGGCCAGCCTGCTGAGTCGGCACGCGACACAGATCATCGAGCGCGCCGCGCCCGATCACATGCTCGAGCTGGGCAGCGGCAGTTCCCGCAAGACCCGTCTGCTGTTCGATGCCTGCGACGCTCTCGCCATGCCCTGTATCTACTGGCCCTTCGACGTCAGCGCGCAGATGATGCTCGACGCCGGTGCCGCGCTGGTGACCGACTACAGCTGGCTGTCGGTACATGCGTTGATCGGCGACTACACCGGTGGTATCGGCAATCTGCCGCTACCGGCCCAGGGCCGACGGCTGATCGTGTTTCTCGGCGGTACGCTGGGCAACTTCGAGCCCGACCAGGCGCGCGCCATGCTGGGCGAGATCGTGGGGCTGCTGCGCGGCGACGATCTGTTGCTGCTCGGGGTCGATCGGGTCAAGGACACGGCCCGCCTGGAGGCCGCCTATGACGATGCCCAGGGCATCACCGCCGAATTCAACCGCAATGTACTGACGGTGCTCAATCGCGAACTGGACGCGGATTTCGATCTGGCCGCCTATCGGCACCGCGCGGTGTTTGACGAGCAGCGCGCCCGCATCGAGATGCGTCTGGTGTCCGAGCGCGATCACTCGGTACGGCTGGGCGCGCTGGATACCACCATCGAGATCACGGCGGGCGAGGAGATCGTCACCGAGTTCAGCCACAAGTTCACGCCGGCGTCCATCGAGGCCTTGCTGGCGGACGCCGGCCTCATCGTGGATACCCACTTCGAGGCGGACCAGGGCGATTATTCCCTGCTGCTGGTCCGCCGCGATAGTTGAAGGCGTTTAGCCCGCGTCGAGCAGATCCAGCAGCAGCGCCTTCTGGGCATGCAGGCGATTTTCGGCCTCGTCCCAGACCACGCTCTGCTTGCCGTCGATGACTTCGGCGCTGACTTCCTCGCCGCGGTGGGCGGGCAGGCAGTGCATGAACAGGGCGTCGTCGGCGGCCCAGCTCATCAGCGCCTTGTTGACCTGATAGTTGGCGAAGTCGGCCAGCCGGGTTTCGCGGTCGTCCTCGTCGCCCATGCTGGCCCAGACGTCGGTGACCACGAGATCGGCGCCGTCGGCTGCCGCCGAGGCGTCCTCGCAGGTCACCGCATGCTCGCCGGCAGCGGCGAGGATATGTGCATCCGGGGCATAGCCCTCGGGCGCGGCGATACGCAGGGTAAAGCCGAGCAGGCGCGCGGCGTTCAGGTACGAATGGCACATGTTGTTGCCATCGCCGATCCAGGCCACCGTCTTGCCGGCGATACCGCCGCGGTGTTCCTGATAGGTCTGCAGATCGGCCAGCAGCTGGCAGGGATGCAGACGATCGGTCAGACCGTTGATTACCGGCACGTCCGAATAGGCGGCAAAGCGCTCGAGCATGTCGTGGGAATGATTGCGGATCATCACCGCGTCGGCCATGCGCGAGAGCACGCGCGCGGTGTCCTCGACCGGCTCGCCGCGCCCGATCTGGGTGTCGGCGGGCGACAGGAAGATCGCGTGGCCGCCGAGCTGGGTCATGCCGGCTTCAAACGACACGCGGGTCCGGGTCGAGGCTTTTTCGAACACCATGGCCAGCGTCTGGCCGGCCAGCGGCGTCTTCTGCTTCGGTTTGCGCTTGAGCGCGATGGCGCTGTCGATGACGCGCCGGATGCCGTCGGCACCCAGGTCGTCGAGGCTGAGTAAATGTCGCACGGTCATGATTTTTTCTATGTTTGAGTGGCAGGTATCGGCATGGTCTCGATCAATTGACAGACCACATCGACCAGACGTTCGACTTCGGCGGGGCCGATGATCAACGGTGGCAGCAGGCGGATGACGTTCGTCGCCGTGACGTTCAACAGCACGCCGTGTTCGCGGGCGGTGTCGACCAGCGCAGCGCAGGGTTCGGCCAGTTCGATGCCGATCATGAGACCGGCACCGCGGATATCCGTGACGATATCAAGTTCGCCCACGCGGGCCTCGATCTGGGTCCGGATCGACTCGCCCATGGCCTGGGCGTGGGCGAGCAGCTTGTCGTTCTCGATGGTATCCAGCACCGCGAGTGCGGCGCGACAGGCCAGCGGATTGCCGCCGAAGGTGGATCCGTGGCTGCCGGGGCCGAACAGGGTGCGGGCCGGGCCGGCGACAAGCGCGGCGCCGATGGGCACGCCGCCGCCCAGCCCCTTGGCGAGGCACATCACATCCGGGGTGATGCCAGTCGCCTGATGGGCGAACCAGTGCCCGGTGCGGCCGACGCCGGTCTGTACCTCGTCGATCATCAGCAGCCAGTCGCGATCGCTGCACAGTGTGCGCAGCCCGGCGAGAAAATCGGCGGGCGGCACGCGCACGCCGCCTTCTCCCTGGATCGGCTCGACCAGCACCGCCGCGATACGCGTGTCATCCAAGGCTTCGACCGCGGCAAGATCGCCGTAGGGCACGCGGATGAAGCCCTCCGGCATCGGCTCGAAGCCTTTCTGTGCGTTGACGTTGCCGGTGGCAGCCAGGGCGGCGAGAGTGCGGCCATGGAAGGCGTTCTCCATGACCACGATACGCGGCGCGTCGATGTCGCGGGCGTGGCCGTGCAGGCGTGCGAGCTTGATCGCGGCCTCGTTGGCTTCGCTGCCGCTGTTGCCGAAAAACACCGCTTCCATGCCCGAATAGGCGCACAGCCGGTCGGCCAGGGCGGTCTGAACATCGATTTCGTAGAGATTCGACGTATGTAGCAGGCGGCTGGCCTGATCGGTGATCGCCGCCACCAGCGCCGGGTGCGAATGCCCCAGTGCATTGACCGCGATGCCGGCCAGCGCGTCGAGATAGCGGTTGCCCTGGCTGTCGTACAGCCAGGCGCCTTCGCCGCGCTCGAACGCGATCGGCTGACGCTTGTAGGTGGGTATCAGGTGTGAATCGGCCATAGGGGCGCCCCGGAATGTAGATGCCAAGCCGGGCGTTTATTCGAGCGCCGACTGTGGATCACGTCTTTACAAACGTAAACAGCCCCGCCGCAAAGCGACGGGGCTGCATTCTAGCGCAAGCGGCTCTTTGTTAGCCGGCCGCGTCGAATTTCTTGGAAATGCCGTCCCAGTTGACGACGTTCCACCAGGCATCCACGTACTCGGGCTTGCGGTTCTGGTACTTCAGATAGAAGGCGTGTTCCCACACGTCCAGACCCATA
This sequence comes from Salinisphaera aquimarina, assembly GCF_042643355.1. NCBI lineage: Bacteria > Pseudomonadati > Pseudomonadota > Gammaproteobacteria > Salinisphaerales > Salinisphaeraceae > Salinisphaera > Salinisphaera aquimarina. Next base: position 624,881 of record NZ_JBHRSS010000008.1, on the reverse strand, counting down.
ATCGGCTTGCCGGACTCGGACACGACGTCCATGACCGGGTTGTCCTGATTCGGGGTGGGCACGATCTTGAGTTCGCCGCCCTGCGGGACCAGCCACACAAAGCCCGAGCCGAATAGCCCGGTGGCCTCGCCCGTGAACTTTTCCTTGAAGTCGTCAAAGGAGCCGAAGCTCTTGTCGATGGCCTCACCCAGTTTGCCGCTGGGCTTGCCGCCACCGCTGGGCGACATGCTTTCCCAGAAGATGATGTGGTTGAGATAACCGCCACCTTGGTTGCGCACGCCAGCGCCGTGCTGGCCAGCCTTGGCGAGAATTGTCTCGAGATCCTGATCTTCCAGTTCCGTGCCTTCGATGGCTTTCTTGAACTTGGTCAGGTATGCGTTGTGATGCTTGTCATGATGGATTTCCATCGTGCGACCGTCGATGTACGGTTCGAGCGCGTCGTAGTCATACGGTAGATCGGGCAGTTCAAATGCCATGTCATATCCCTTCTGATGAGATGAGTGAGTCAACGACGACTACTTATATAAGGTTTGTCAGTCTTTTTTCAAAGGCAGCGCAAGCATCTGCGGGTTTATACCTAGATTGGCGCCGCCCGAGCGCGGGCCTGACGCGGATGCGCGGCGTTGCTAGAATCCAGCGATGAACAAGCACTCCGCCGACGGGCGCGCCGACGCGATCGAACTGGCTATTTTCGCCAGCCGCATCACGGCGGTGTGCGAGGAAATGGGCGCACGCCTGGCACAGGCCGCGTTCTCCCCCAATATCCGCGACCGCCTGGATTACTCCTGTGCCGTGTTCGATGCCCGGGGTCGTTTGTGCGCGCAGGCCGCGCATATCCCGGTGCATCTGGGCAGCATGGCGTACGCGATGGCGGACATCGTGGCGGCCCGCGACTGGCGGCCGGGCGAGATGATTGCGCTCAACGACCCCTATCTCGGCGGCACCCATCTGCCGGACGTGACCCTGATCGCGCCGCTGTTCGTGGCCGATCGGGTCGCCGGTTTCGTCGCCAATCGCGCGCACCACGCCGATATCGGCGCGGATTCGCCCGGCTCCATGCCGTTGTCGAAGACGCTCGACGAGGAAGGGCTGGTGATCGCCCCGGTCGCGCTGGTGGAGAACGAGCAGATCGTGGCGTCGGTACTCGACAGCTGGTTGGCGCGCTTGCGCAATCCGCCTGTCGCACGCGGTGATTTCAGCGCCCAGATCGGCGCCAATAGGATCGGCCTGACCCGGTTGTCGGCGCTGATCGGCGACGCCGACGAAGCAGCGGTGGATCGCTTCGAGCAGCGGCTGGCCGAATACAACGACTATGCCCGCGAGCTGGCAGCCAGCGCGCTGCGTGAGCTGCCCGACGGCCGCTACGAATTCACCGACCTGCTCGACGACGACGGCCAGGGCAACGAGGACCTGGCCATCGCCTGTCGCATCGATATCGATGGTGGTCGCGTGGCGGTCGATTTTGCCGGCAGCAGCGAGCAGGTTGCCGGCAACGTCAACTGTCCGCTGTCGGTGACCGCGGCCGGCGTGCTGTACGCGTTTCGCTGTCTCATGCCGGATCAGGTGCCGGCCTGCGCGGGAGCGTTCGAAGATATCGAGGTCAGCGCGCCGAAAGGCTCGTTGCTCAACGCCGAACATCCGCACGCGGTGGCCGCCGGCAACGTCGAGACCAGTCAGCGCGTGGTCGATGCGGTGCTCGGCGCGCTCGCCGGGGCCGCGCCCGAACGTATCCCGGCGGCCAGCCACGGCAGCATGAACAATGTCGCGCTCGGTTCGCACGACGCGCAGGCGCCCTGGGACTACTACGAAACCATGGGCGGCGGTCTGGGCGCGGGGCCCGAACGCGCCGGGGCGTCCGCGGTGCAGGCACATATGACCAATACCCTGAATACACCGATCGAAGTGCTGGAACGCCATTTTCCACTGCGCATGCGTCGTTATGCGATCCGGCGCGGCAGCGGCGGGGCAGGCGCGCACCGCGGCGGCGATGGCCTGATCCGCGAGATCGAATTTCGGCGCGAGGCCCGCTATACCGTGCTTACCGAGCGCCGACGCCATGCGCCGTGGGCCCGCGCGGATGGCGAAGCCGGCATGCGTGGCGAGAACAGGCTCGACGGCCAGCGTATCGGCCCCAAATGCAGCGGCGTGGCCCATGTCGGTCAGCGGCTGACGATCGCATCCGCGGGCGGCGGCGGTTATGGCGCGGCCTCGGCAGAGGATTGATATTTTTACTGCCGGCCCCAAGTTTTCGGGATCGACAGGCGCGGTATAATTCGCGGCAACGACAACAGATTCAAGCAACAAGGATATCGCCATGAGCGCCAAGGCAATGGAAACCATCAAGCAGGAAGTCGAGAACAACCCGATCGTGCTGTACATGAAGGGCACCCCCGACTTTCCTCAGTGCGGCTTTTCGGCACGCAGCGCGGAAGCGCTCAAGGCCTGCGGCGTTCCGTTCAAGGCCGTCAACGTGTTCGACGACGAGGAAATCTATCGTCAGGGCGTCAAGCTGTATTCGAACTGGCCCACGATTCCGCAGCTGTTCGTCAACGGCGAACTGGTCGGCGGCTCCGATATCCTGATCGACCTGTTTCAGTCGGGCGAGTTGAAAACCATGCTCGAAAACGCTGCCAGCGCGGCGTGACGGTGTTGTGCGCAATGCGCGCACCTGCTGCCCGAAGTCTCTAGTTCCGAAAATCTGCGAAGGAGTCGTGGCCCATGGCCTACAAGCACGTACGCTTGCCCGAAGACGGTAAGAAGATCACCGTCGAAAACGATAAGATGCATGTTCCCGACAACCCCATCCTCGGTTATATCGAGGGTGATGGTATCGGTCCGGATATCACCAAGGCCTGCATGCGCATCTGGGATGCGGCGGTGGAAAAAGCCTACGGCGGTGATCGCAAGATCCACTGGGCCGAGCTGTTCATGGGCGAGAAGGCCGCCAAGGTCTACGACGGCGATTACTTCCCGGCCGAAAGCCTGGAAGCGATCAAGGAACTGTGGGTTGCGATCAAGGGCCCGTTGACCACGCCGGTCGGCGAAGGTTTTCGCTCGCTGAACGTGTCGCTGCGCCAGGAGCTGGATCTGTATGCCTGCGTGCGTCCGGTGCGTCACTACACCGGCGTGCCGTCGCCGCTCAAGGATCCGGGCAAGGTCGACGTGGTGATCTTTCGCGAGAACACCGAGGACGTCTACTGCGGTCTCGAGTATCAGTCCGGCACCGACGAGAACAAAAAGCTGGCCAAGTTCCTGAAAGAGGAAATGGGCGCCAACTTCTTCGATGACGCCGGCCTGGGCATCAAGCCGATCTCCGAGTTCGGCTCCAAGCGTCTCGTGCGCAAGGCCATCCAGTACGCGGTCGACAACGGCCGCGAGTCGGTGACCCTGGTGCACAAGGGCAACATCATGAAGTTCACCGAGGGCGCGTTCCGTGCCTGGGGTTATGAGGTTGCGCGCGAAGAGTTCGGCCACTGCACGATCACCGAGGACCAGCTCTACTCCGAGTACAACGGTCGTCAGCCGGAAGGCAAGATCGTGATCAAGGATCGCATCGCCGACATCATCTTCCAGCTCATGCTGCTTAGACCCGATGATTTTGACGTGCTGGCCACCATGAACCTCAACGGCGACTACATCTCCGACGCGGCCGCGGCCGAGGTCGGCGGCATGGGCATCGCGCCCGGCGCGAACATGTCCGACAATATCGCCGTGTTCGAGGCCACCCACGGCACCGCGCCCAAGTACGCCGACAAGAACAAGGTCAATCCGGGTTCGCTGCTGTTCTCGGGCGTCAATATGCTCGAATACATCGGCTGGCAGGAAGCTGCCGATCTGATCAGCCTGGCTTATCCGGAAGTGCTCGCCGACAAGATCGTGACCTACGATTTCGCCCGCAACATGGAAGGCGCCACGGAAGTCGGCACCAGCCAGTTCGCCGACGCCCTGATCGAGCAGATCAACGGCGGCATCGATCTCGAAACCAAGCGCCAGCAGCGCAGCGACAAGCTGGCCCGTGAGCGCAAGCAGCGCGAGATCCGGCGTCTGCTCCAGCCGATGGAAGAGATGATCGCCAGCGGCCGCACTCCGACCTCCGTGTCGGACGTGATGACCCGTTCGCTGATCACCGTGACCGATGCGACCAGCGTGCACGACGCCATGCACGAGATGCGCAAGAACGAAGTGTCGTCGCTGGTGGTCGAGCCTAACGATTCGGGCGATTGGGGCATCATGACGCGGCGCGATATCGTCACCAAGATCGTGCGTGACGACAAGTCACCCACCGATCTCACGGTCGGCCAGATCGCTTCGCGTCCGGTGGTGACCGTATCGCCGGATACGCAACTGCGTGAAGCGGCCAACGTCATTGCGGAGAAGAACATCAGCCGCCTGCTGGTGGCCGACAAGGACGGCAAGCTGCTGGGTATCACCACCGAGACCGATATCTTCGGTGCCATCGAACAGTCGGGCTGGCTGCCCGAGGCCTGATGGAGGACGACATCGAGTCGACCCTCGTGGACGGGCCGCGTCATCGACGCGGCCCGTCCTGGGCGGTGCGTTCGCATGCATGATCCGGTGCAGCCGACCCGTGTCGGCATCGTCCTCATCGGCGACGAACTGCTCTCCGGCAAGCGCAGTGACAAGCACATGCCGGCGATGATCGATCTGCTGGCCGAGCGGGGCATGGAATTGTCGTGGGCCCGGATGGTCGGCGATGACGCCGGCCTGCTTGAAGACACGCTGCGTCAGACGCTCGCCGGCGGCGATATCGTGTTCAGCTTCGGCGGCATCGGGGCGACGCCGGATGACCGTACGCGGCAATGCGCCGCGGCCGCCGCCGGCGTGGCACTCGAGTTCAATGCCGACGGCAAGGCCATTCTCGAGCGCAAGTTCGGCGATCAGGCGTATCCCAAGCGCATCCACATGGTGGAATGGCCGGTGGGATCGTCGGTGATTCCCAATCCCGTCAACGAGGTGCCGGGTTTTTCCCTGCGGCATCATCACTTCGTGCCGGGTTTTCCTCGCATGGCCTGGCCGATGGCCGCCTGGGTGCTCGATCATCATTATCCCCAACTGCAGCGGGAGGACCGCGATGTCGAATGGCTCATCGAGGCACTCGACACCCCGGAAAGTGCGTTGATCGACTTGATGCAGTCGGTGATGGACGCCCACCCGGCCGTACGTATCGCCTGCCTGCCCAATGCCGGCGGACGACGCGCGATCGAGTTCGGCGTGCGTGGCAGAGCCGCCGAGGTGGAAGCGGCGTTCGCAGCGCTGGAACACGCGCTTATCGCTGCCGATGTGCCGTTGGGCACGCGGGCCACCCGCTAAAGGACGCTTGGGCATATACCCCTGATTCGGCTTCAAAAAGTGCTTTTTGATTCCCCGTGGTGCTAAAGTCGTAGCAACCGCCTGGGGGAGGTAGCCGTGCAGCAGTCCAACGCAGCGTATTTTTCGCAGGTCGTACGCGCCCTGCGTAGCCGCGTATCCCGCTATGCATACTACGGATTGGCCATCGCCTCGTTCGCGGTATTGATGGCCACCATCACCACCGTGGCGCTGTCCGGCGAACCGGTAACCCTGTCGACGCTTTACGCCGCCCAGCGCGGCAATGCCAGCCTGCTGGCGCTGGATTTCATGCCGTTCCTGTTTGCGATGTGGGGCCAGTACGTGGGGGTGATCATGTCGCACCAGGCGGGTGCCATGGTGCTCGATCAGACCGAACGGCTGCGTATCGACAAGCACGCGCTGGAGGCCGAGGCGGTGCGTCTGGGGCAACGCGATGCCCTGACGGGGCTGTGCAACCGGGCCTATTTCATCGATCAACTGGAAAGCGGTATCGCCGCGGCGCATCTGAGCCGCACCCGGCTGGGCCTGATCGTGGTGGATCTGGATGGTTTTTCCGAGGTCAACGACCACTATGGTGCGGCCAATGGCGACCGCGTGCTCAAGAGCGTGGCGCGCCGTCTCGGCAATGCAATCGGGGATGCCGGGCTGGTTGCCCGTCTGGGTGGCGACAGCTTCGGCGTTCTGCTCGACCCGCTGCAATCCACCGATATTCTCGAGAACGCGGCTCGGCGTATTCAGCAGGGGCTCGAGCCGCCGTGTGCTCTGGAAAGTCTTGCGCTGAATCTGGCCGCGAGTATCGGCGGTGCTGTCTACCCCGATAATGCACGCGATACCTATGCCTTGATCAACGCCGCGGAAGGGGCGATGCAGCACGCCAAGACACGCGGGGGCGGCTTTGAACTGGTCAAGGCGCGCATGCCGCTACGCGATGCCGAAATGCACAGCCTGAGCGCCGAACTGCGTACCGCGATCGAAAAGGATCAACTGATTCTGCACCTGCAGCCGCTGGTCGATACCGTCGCCGACCGTGTGCACGGCGTGGAGGCGTTGGTGCGCTGGCAGCACCCGCGCCGTGGGCTGATCATGCCCGGCGACTTCATTCCGCGCGCCGAACGCAGCGGCCTGATGCGTGATTTGTCCAACTGGGTGTTGCGGCGCGCGCTGGAGTACGCGGCCGACCTGCGCGCCAACGGTTGGCCGTTGCGCATGTCGGTCAATCTGTCAGCCCGTTCTCTGCTGGACCCCGATTTCCCGGACGTGTTGGCGGGCCTGCTGGCGGCCTACGAACTGCCGAGCAAGTTCCTGACGCTGGAGATCACCGAAGACACGCTCATGGCGGATCAGCGGCGCACTCTGGATGTGATCACCCGCGTCGCCAACATGGGCGTGCAGATCTCGATCGACGATTTCGGCACCGGCTATTCGCAGCTGGCCTATCTCAAGCGCCTGCCGGCGTCGGAGATCAAGATCGATCGGTCATTCGTGCAGGATATGCTGATCTCGAAGACCGATCTGTCCATCGTGCAGGCCACCATCGGGCTGGGCCACGCGCTGGGCCTGCGCGCGGTCGGCGAAGGGATCGAAACCGAGGCCCAGGCCGACCGTATGCGGTTGCTCGGCTGTGATCTGATCCAGGGCTTTTATATCGGACGGCCCATGCCGATCGACAAGCTGCGTGAATGGCTGGATCAATGGTATCTGCACCACACACCGGAGCAGGATCGCTGGCTCGGATAGCGCTGCGCGCGCCGGCCGCGGCGCGTTGGCGGTTGGCTATCGTCGCCAGCGCGATCTCATCGAGGCCGATCTCTGTATTGCACGCTGGGCGCGGTCAGTCGAACGAATAGCCGGCACCGAAGGCCGGTGCCCAGAAGTCATGGCGCGTCAATCCCGCCTGGCTGAGCGCCTGCGCCAGATCGTCGACCGGCGCGAACCGGGCTTCGTCGCTGAGCTTGAAAGTGGCGAAATGAATGCCGACGCTGTGTGCCGCGCCCAGTTGGCGATGGGCCTGAACCGCGTCGGCCGGGTTCATATGCTGCTGGGCCATGAACCAGCGGGGCTCGTAGGCACCGATCGGCAGCAGGGCCACGCGCGGTGACCCCAGGCGCGCGCGGATCGCGCCGAAATGCGGGCCGGCGCCGGTGTCGCCGGCGAAATAGACCCCGCCGGCGGGCGTATCGATCCAGTAGCTCGCCCACAGGGTTCGGTTGCGATCGCCCAGACCGCGGCGTGTCCAGTGACGCGCCGGTGTGACGGTCAGCGACAATTGACCGGGCAACGCGACCTGCTGCCACCAGTCGGCTGTCACGACATGACGCGCGCCGGTGCCGGCAAACCAGTCGGCAAGCCCCAGGCCGGTGACGAACAGGGGGTCGAAGCGGCTGGCCAGACGTTTTATCGAGGCACGATCCAGATGATCGTAGTGGGCGTGACTGATGAGCACCACGTCCACCGGCGGCAGGTTGTCGAACGCGACGCCGGGCGGATGATAGCGACGCGGGCCGAAGCCGGGCAGGGGGCTGACGCGTTCGGAAAAGACCGGGTCGGTGAGGATATTCACGCCCGCGACCTGGATCAGCACGGTGGCGTGATTGATCCAGGTGATACGCAAGCCGTCGTTCACGCGCGCCGGTGGTGGTGGCGGCGGCGCAAAACCCGACACGCGCTGCCATGGATGATTCTCGCGTGTACGCATCCAGCGCAGCAGGTCGCCGAAGCCGTGTTCGATCGGCTCGGCGTTGTGAAAACGATGCCCGTCGAAATGATCGCTCACCGGGCCCTGATAACCGGTGCTGGTGCAGCCGACACCGAACAGGGCGGCGAGTCCGAGCAGGAGACGTTTCATGGGCGCGTCTGCGTTGCGGACCTTCTGTTGCTAGCTGCCGGCGCCGGTATCGATCGGCGTGTCATCGGCGTTGCCCCAGTCCGACCAGGCGCCCGGATAACCGCGCACCTTGTCATAGCCCAGATACCTGAGCACCAGATAGGTATACGACGAGCGTACATGGCTCTGGCAGTAGTGGGTGATGTCCTGATCCTCGCGCACGCCGTGATCGGCGAGCAGTTCCAGCAGCTCGGCGCGCGGGCGCAGGCGACCGTTGTCGTCTTTCAGTCGATTCCAGTCGAGATTGATCGCGCCGGGGATATGCCCGCCGCGCGCGCTGCGCACATCCGCGCCGGCGTATTCGGCTGCGCTGCGGACATCGAGGAACGCGGTGTCAGCGTCCTCCAGATGCGCCTTGATCCACGCCCGGTCCGCGATACGATCGGGTTGACGATTCACGCTGAAATCGCCTTCGCCGTGCTGGGGCGCGCCATCGGCGAGTTCCAGCCCGGCCTGATGCCAGGCGGCAAGGCCGCCGTCGAGCAACGAGATCGCCTCGTGGCCCATGGCGTCGAGGGTGTACAGCAGGCGCGCAGCCTGGCCGTCGCCGACGCGATCATAGGCGACGATATGGGCATCGTTACGCAGTCCGGCGTCCGAGAACACCTCTGCCAGCCGCTGATCATCCGGCAGCAGGCCCGCGACCGGCGCCTGACTGGCAGTAAAGTCCGCCATCGTCAGCTGCAGGGCGCCGGGGATGTGCGCGCTCGCATAATCCGAGGCGCTGTCGACCGCGACGATCTGAATCCCCGCGTCACCCAGCGCCTCCTGCAACTGTTCCGGGCTGACGAAAATCGGCAGTTTATCGGCCATGGCGTCGTCCTTGGATGCGGATGTAAATCAGACCTGCTTGCCGGCCAGATAGAGCCAGGTGCTGACCACGGTGTCCGGGTTCAGCGACATGCTCTCGATGCCCTGTTCCAGCAGCCACTTGGCCAGATCCGGATAATCGGACGGCCCCTGACCGCAGATGCCCACGTATTTGTTGTTGCGCTTGCAGGCGGAGATTGCGCGTTCCAGCATGAATTTCACCGCCGGGTCGCGCTCGTCGAACAGATGCGAGATCAGTCCGGAGTCGCGATCGAGGCCTAGCGAGAGCTGGGTCATGTCGTTGGAGCCGATCGAGAAGCCGTCGAAGTATTCGAGGAACTCATCGGCCAGAATCGCGTTCGAGGGCAGTTCGCACATCATGATGATCTTGAGATCATCCTCGCCGCGCTTGAGGCCGTGCCCGGCCAGCAGTTCCGACACGCCCCTGGCTTCGCCCACCGTGCGCACGAACGGAATCATGATCTGGACGTTCTTGAGCCCCATCTCGTTGCGCACGCGCTTGACTGCCGCCAGCTCCAGTTCGAAGCAGGGCTGGAAGTCCTCGGCCAGATAGCGCGAAGCACCGCGCCAGCCGATCATCGGGTTTTCCTCGTCGGGCTCGAAATTCTCGCCGCCGATCAGGTTGGCGTATTCGTTGGATTTGAAATCCGACAGGCGCACGATGACCGGCTTGGGCGCAAACGCCGCGGCGATCGTGGAGATGCCTTCGACCAGGCGGTCGACATAGAACGACACCGGGTCGGCATAGCCGGCGATGTGCGCGTCGATGGTCTTCTGCAGTTCCAGCGGCTGATCGTCGTATTCGAGCAGGGCGCGCGGGTGCACGCCGATCTGGCGATTGATGATGAACTCCAGGCGCGCCAGCCCGACCCCGGCATTGGGGGTGGCGGCAAAATCGAATGCACGGTCGGGGTTGCCGACGTTCATCATGATCTTGGTGTCGATCTCGGGCATCTCGTCGAGCGAGACTTCATCGATCTTGAAATCGATCTCGCCGTCGTAGACATAGCCGGTATCGCCTTCCGCGCAGGACACGGTCACGCCCATGCCGTCGGTGAGTTTCTCGGTGCCGTCACCGGTGCCGACCACCGCCGGGATGCCCAGTTCGCGCGCGATGATCGCCGCATGGCAGGTCCGTCCGCCACGGTTGGTCACGATCGCGGCGGCGCGTTTCATCACCGGCTCCCAGTCGGGGTCGGTCATGTCGGTGACCAGGATGTCGCCTTCCTGGACCTTGTTCATTTCCTTGATCGACTTGACGTTGCGGACCTTGCCGGCGCCCACGCGCTGGCCGATCGAGCGGCCTTCGACGAGCACGTCACGGCCGCTGGAATCCAGCAGATAGCGCTCCAGCGTGCCGCCGTTGTTGCTTTTCACCGTCTCCGGACGCGCCTGCAGGATATACAGCTCGCCGGTCTCGCCGTCCTTGCCCCATTCGATATCCATGGGCCGCTTGTAATGACGTTCGATGATCAGCGCCTGCGCGGCCAGCGCTTCGGCGTCGGCGTCGGTGATCGAGAACTTCGCCTGATCGGCCGCGTCCACGTCCACGAATTCGGTGGTCTTGCCGTGGCTGCGGTCGGCCGTGTAGACCATCTTGATGGCCTTGCCGCCGTTCACCCGCCGCAGGATGGCCGGACGTTTAGCGTCCACGTTCGGCTTGTAGACATAGAATTCGTCGGGATTCACCGCGCCCTGGACCACGGCCTCGCCGAGCCCCCAGGAACTGGTAATGAACACGACCTGATCGAAACCGGATTCGGTATCGATGGTGAACATCACGCCCGAGGAACCGGTATCCGAGCGCACCATGCGCTGGATGCCCGCGGAGAGTGCGACCTGGCTGTGCTCGAAGCCCTTGTGCACGCGATAGGAGATGGCGCGGTCATTGAACAGCGACGCGAACACGTCCTTGATCGCGAGCATGACGTTGTCGAGCCCGCGCACGTTGAGGAAGGTTTCCTGCTGGCCGGCAAACGAGGCGTCGGGCAGATCCTCGGCGGTTGCCGATGAGCGCACGGCAACGGATATATCCCTGTTCTCGCCGGACAGCGTCTCGAAGGCGTCGCGGATCGCGGCTTCGAGTTCGGGCGGGAAGGGATGATCGATGACCCAGGTGCGGATCTTCTCGCCGGTCTCGACCAGCGCGTCGACGTCGTCGACGTCGAGGTCGTCGAGCGCGGCGTTGATGCGATCGGCGAGACCGTCGTGGGCCAGAAACTGGCGATAGGCGTCGGCGGTGGTCGCAAAACCATCCGGCACGTTGACCCCGGCATCGGCCAGGTGGCTGATCATTTCACCGAGCGAGGCATTCTTGCCACCCACATGCTCGACGTCGTTCATTCCCAACTGGCTAAACCAGACTACGTGCGCGTTTTGCACAGATTGCGTCCTCGCGAAGCTCATCCAAAGCGCGGATTTTACACGCTCGCGCGCGTGCGCGCCCGTTCTTCGCCACGGCTCGCCGCGGCATATCGGCATCTGCGCCAATGGAGGCTAGGCGCAAGCGCGTGGCTCGGGCAGGATAGCGCCATGACAAGCCCCGATACGCCCAAGCGTTCTATTTTCTTTCTGTCCGACCGGACCGGCATCACCGCCGAAACCCTGGGCTCGACGCTGCTCACGCAGTTCGATGAGACCAAGTTCAAGCAATCGACGCTGCCGTTCATCAACACGCCCGAGAAGGCGCGCTCCGCGCTCGAATACATCGAGCACACGGGCAAGACCAGTGGCCTGCAACCGATCGTGTTCTCGACCACGGTCAGCGAGGAAGTGCGCGATATCCTGCGCACCGGCAGCGCACTGTTTCTCGATCTGTTCGATCGTTTCGTGCCGGAACTCGAGGGCGCGCTGGACGCCAAGTCCAGCCACCGGGAAGGGCGTGCGCACGGCATCGCCAACGAGGACGTCTACGAATCGCGTATCGATGCGATGAACTTCGCGCTTACCCATGACGACGGGGTAGGCGACAACGGGTACGAGGACGCGCAGGTGATACTCGTGGCACCGTCGCGCTGCGGGAAGACGCCGGTATGCATCTATCTGGCGATGCAGCACGGTGTCTACGCCGCGAACTATCCGCTCACCGAGGAAGACCTCGAACAGCGCACGTTGCCGCGGGCGCTCAAGCCGCACAAGAACAAGCTCTACGGGCTGTGGATCAATCCCGAGCGGCTGCACCAGATACGCAGCGAGCGCCGGCGCGGCAGCCAGTACGCGGCACTGCCGCAGGTCAGCTACGAACTGCGCCAGGCCGAGGCCTTGTACAAGCGCCACGGGCTGCCGTATTCCGAGACGACCAACAAGTCGATCGAGGAGATTGCGACCATGATCATGCAGGACAAGGATATCCGCCGGCGCTCGTTCTGACGGTCACGCGCCGCTCGCCGCAAGCGGGCTGCGACGACGCTGGCGTGTTCGCAGGTCCCTGTATCGTCAATTTGAAAAGCGCCGACCCTGCCGTATAGTCCGGTGATGCCCAAACTCAAACGCAACCACTGGCTTCAGGCCGCGCAGCCGCGCAGTTTCACCGGCTTGATGGGTCTGTACGAAAGCAACTATCGGCGCTTCGAGCGTCTGGTCCCGGAACTGGATCTGCCGTTCGACGAGGCGACCTCGCGGGGTGAGCATGCGGTGCTCTATCTGCGCGTGCTCGAGCGCTGTCGCTATACCACCACCATTCATCTGACCTACTGGTTCGGTGAGGGGGATAGCGCGCGCGCCGACCCGGACCTGCGGCTGCGTCTGTACCGCGATGCCCAGCTCGCCGAAGCCATCTCCTGCGATGCACGCTCGCGCTATGTCGCGCTCGCCGGCGTGCCGGAGATCGACGAGGACGTGCTCCAGACCCAGTGGCCGCGCAACCTGCTGCTCAACAAATGGCTGGCCTATTGCCTGCTGCAGGGCCACAGCTTCGGCGGGGCCCATCGTCCGCGCCGGCCTGTCGAGACTCCGTAGCCTCGATAGAGCCGTTTGAGGTCGCTATCTGGGGATCTTCTTGTCCAGCGATGACGGCCTGGTGTCCTGCTCGGTGTCCATCAGCCGCAGCCCCACGGTTGCAATCACGCCCGCGGCGAGGGTGCGCACCGTCAGCCGGATGCCGTCGACCTCCACGATATCGCCTTCCACCGGCCGTCTGCGCAGGCGCCGACGCATGTAGTCTGCGATCGAGAGTTCGGCCTGTCCCTGCTTGAGTGCCAGGCCGTAGACCTCGGCCAGGCCGTCCATGGTCGCCTCGCCGTGCAGGGTGAAGCTGCCGAAGAAGGTGCGCACCTCGGGTGCATTCTTGCTGTCGCCGCGAAACAGCACGCCCAGTTCCTCTCGGTGGCGCTCCGGCGTGATCACGTAGATCAGGTCGTGGACGGCGAACACGAACTGCGGTTTGGGGAACAGCAGGCGATTACGCCGGGTAACGGCCACGCACCGCAGCCCGGCAAATCGGTAGAGGGCCTCGCCGGCGGTGGCCGCCAAGTTGGACGAGCGCTGGATTCGAAACGCCAGCAGCGCATGCGTATCCGGACGGGTGCCTTCAAAGGCGAAACTGGCGACCGGGCCGGGCTCGCGCGGCACCTGCAGCTTGAGCAGCTGTGCCATCCAGCCCAGCGTCGTGCCCTGGATCAGCAGCGATACCAGCACCACCGCGAAGGTGATATCGAACAGGAACTGGCCGCCTTCCAGATCCGCCATCAATGGAAACAGCGACAGCACGATCGGCACCGCGCCGCGCAGACCGACCCACGCCACGAACCCCTGCTCGCGGCTGGGGAAATGAAAAGGCAGCAGGCTGATCCATACCGCGATCGGTCGCGCGATGAAGATCAGAAACAGTGCCACCAGGGCCGCCGGCCCGGCGTGTTCCCAGAGCTGGGTCGGGTTGACCAGCAGCCCGAGCACCAGAAACATGCCGGCCTGGGCCAGCCAGGCCAGGCCATCCATGACCCGAAACACATGCTCGGAGGCATGATTGCGCCGGTTGCCGACGATCAGACCGACCAGATAGATGCCCAGAAAGCCGCTGCCGCCGAGTTGGTTGATCGCGGTGAACGCCATCAGGCCGCCCGAGGCGATCAGCAGCGCGTACAGACCTTCCACGAGCTGCATGCGCGACACCAGAAACGACAGCGCATAGCCCAGCACCACGCCGCCGACGATGCCGATGCCGAACTGGCTGACGATCTGCTGGAAGATGCCGGCCGCGGTGAACCCCTGGTCGCTGTCGATCGTGGTCAATAGAAAAGTGACCAGGAAGATCGCCATCGGATCGTTGGTGCCGGATTCGATCTCCAGCGTGGCGCTCACGCGCTGATTGAGCGTGACGCCGCTGCTGCGTAGCTGCGAGAACACGGCCGCGGCATCGGTACTGGCCACGATCGAACCCAGCAACAGGCCGTAACGCCAGTCCAGATCGAGCCAGACGGCAATGAATGCGCCCGCCAGCGACGCCGATACGAGCACGCCGATCGTCGCCAGCGACAACGCCGGGCGCAGGGCCACCCTAAACGTCTGGATATGCGTGCGCAGGCCGCCGTCGAGCAGGATGATCGCGAGCGCCAGATTGGCGACGAAGAAAGCCACCGGTACGTTGTCGAAGCCGATCTTCCCGGGGCCATCCTGACCGGCCAGCATGCCCACCACCAGAAAGATCAGCAGCAAGGGCGGTCCGAAACGCGCCAGCGAACTCGCCAGCACGCTCAGAAAAAGGAGCAGGCCGACGAAAAAGAGTATGGCGTTTATTTCGCTCATTGAGGCGTCGTGGAATCCTGGAAAAGAGGGCGACGCGCGAGCGACGAATGCCCGGGCGCGTTGCGGGGGTGCCTGTATCGTGACAAAACGCGCCCGACGGCGCTATGTGGCCAGCCTTGGTGCGATCGGCCACTACGACCGGTTTGCGCGCCAGGCGCCATGACTGTAGGGCAAGGGCAAAAATGGGCGGCCACGTGTTTGCGGGCGCAGTCTAGCGCGGCGACGGCGCGCTGGCTGGTCGCCGGCATGCGGCGCCCGAAAGCCGGTCGTTGGCCTGCTGCCCGTATATCGATCGGGCGTGATCCGGGAACATCTGTAAGTCCGCACGAACGAGCCCGTGAATCGCGGGTCAGGAGGGCACGGCCATGGCTTTCGATAAGCAGGGCGATCTCAAGCGGCCCGATTGCATGCCGCGGCATCGCGCTGTGCCCCGCGCGACGTATACGCTGGTGCATGCATCGAGTGCTAGCATAACGATAGAACTCGAAGTTTTAACGAGCCGAAGGCCGATGGAAATAAAGGATTGCCGGCATCGTTTTTCCACCGACGCGTCGGATTGCCGCGCTGACCGGGTGGCCGGGCAGCGATGAGCGTGCTGTTCGGCATCATCGTTGGTCTCGCGCTTGGGCTGACGGGGGGCGGCGGCTCGATCTTCGCCGTGCCGCTGCTGATCTACGGCCTGGATGTGGCGCCGCGCAGCGCGGTGGCAGTCTCTCTGGCTGCCGTGGCGATCACGGCCGCGTTCGGCGCCGTCGAGAGTCATCTGCGCGGCGTGCTCGAAGTGCGGGCCGCGCTGATATTCGCGGTCGCCGGGATGCTGGCCGCGCCGCTCGGCGTCTATCTCGGCGGGCAGGTGAGTGAGGCTGTCGTCGTGCTGCTGTTTGCAGCGCTAATGCTGATCGTCGCTGTTCGCATGATGCTCAAGGCGAGACGCGCGCCGGCCGAGTCCGCCATCGTGCGCGCGCGACCCTCGGCGCAGGCCGGTGCCGACCCGGGTACGGTCTGTCGCTACAGCACCGATGGTCGCCTGCGTCTGAATGCGCCTTGCAGCGCCGCGCTGCTGCTGGTCGGCCTGGTGGTGGGCGTGTTGTCGGGTTTCTTCGGCGTCGGCGGCGGTTTTCTCATTGTCCCGGCGCTGATCCTGATCACCGAAATGGGTATGCACCGCGCGGTGGCCACGTCGCTGCTGGTGATTGCCCTGATCGGGCTGTCCGGCGTGATCTCGGCGGTGTTCGCGGGCCGTGATATCGACTGGGCGCTGACCGCGTTGTTCGTGGTCGGCGGGCTCATCGGCATGTTCGGCGGGCGCGCACTGGCACGCTATCTGGCCGGAGCGACGCTGCAGATCGTGTTCGCCGTCGCCATGATCGCGATCGCAGTGTTCATCGGCGTGGCAAAGCTCTGGCTTTGACGACAAAAAAGCCCGCACGACGAATCGTGCGGGCTGAGATGGTGGAGGCGGCGGGAATCGAACCCGCGTCCGCGGATTCTAGACCCTTGGGTCTACATGCTTATTTCGTCTTTGATTGTCGGCTTACGTTACCCGACGAAAAGGGACAACGATCGCTTATCTTCGTTTGCTCTTAACGGGTTGGCCCGAAGCGGGGCCTTGCCGCGAGTCTGTAAGAGTCGATACCCGTGACCGGAAGCACAGACACTTACCGGGCGGGCACTAACGGGCTTTAAGCCGCTAGAGCGTAGTTGTCGTCGTTCGCAACTAGCTTAGGTTGCAAATTGATTAACGAGGTGATTTGCGACCTCGGCATGCACCTTGGGTTTTGACATCCGCGTCGAAGCCATGTCGCCCCCGAAATACCGGTGAATTGTAGCAGTAATGAAACTTGTGTTGTGCGGTGACTTTTCAATGGCCGGTGGATACCGCACCTAAACCGGCGACTCCCCGGGGTCGGCCGTTCAGGCGTCGCTGCGCATGATCTGCGCCTTGCGGCGATTCCAGTCGGCGTCCTTCTTGCTCTGACGCTTGTCGTAGTTGGCCTTGCCCTTGGCCAGCGCGATCTCGAGCTTGGCCCGGCCACGCTTCCAGTACATCGCCAGTGGCACGACCGTATAGCCTTTCTGTTCGGTGGCGCCGATCAGCGTCGACAGTTCGCGTTCGTGCAGCAGCAGCTTGCGCGTGCGGGTCGGGTCGACCACCACGTGGCTGGAAGCGGACTCGAGCGGCTGTATATGGCTGCCGAGCAGAAACGCCTCGCCGTCCTTGATCAGGACATAGGCTTCGGTAATCCGCCCCTTGCCAGCGCGCAACGCCTTGACTTCCCAGCCGGCCAGCACGAGACCGGCCTCGAACTTGTCCTCGATGAAGAAATCGTGACGCGCTCGCTTGTTGAGCGCGATGGTCGAACTGGGCTGCTTGCTCTTTTTCGGTCTTGCCATGTGCTTGGACTCTGAACTCGACGCATCCGTACGCGGCGCTGTGGAGGTGATGTACTGACCGGTGAGGGCCTGGATCGTGACCGGGTTCGGCTGGGCGATCTCGTCGACGTGCTTCCCGGAGCAATACTGGGCGAACCCGGTATCGAACCGTACGCGTCGAGAGTTGCGAGCCGTTCATCGGGCCTGCCGAAGCCGTCTGTCAGTAACCTTGTCCGTACTCTGCGAGCTGCCTTGGTGCGCGTGCATACTTTGGAATCAGAGCCTAGTATAGCCGCCGGGGGCAAGTACAGAACCAGGGGCGACCTTGATCAGCAACAGCGAACAGGGCAGGCGCGTGATCTGCAGCCGTGGGCGACCGTCGGATAGCGCCGGCGTCGCCTGCGTGCTGGCAGCGTGCCGGCATGTACCCGCGTCATCCAGCGCGCCACGAGCGCTACGCTGATGGCTCTGGGGCCCGCGCGGCCGACCTGGTCGTCGTCGATGATGTTCGTGGTGGTGTCGATCGCGGCGATCGTCAGCCTGAGCAATGTCTGGCGCCTGCCCTACATGATGGAGACCTACGGCGGCGGCGCCTTCCTGCTCGTTTATGTCGGTGCGCTGCTGACCATGGGCCTGCCGCTATTCAGCGGTCAGCTGCTCATGGCGCGTGGCACCGGCGCCGACGTGCCCGGTGTCATTGCGGCCTGGACTCGCAACTCACCGCATTCGCGGCTGTGGATATGGGGTGGCTATCTGGCCGTGCTCGGGGCCGCGCTGCTGCTGGCCGCCTATAGCGTGATTGCGGCATGGAGTCTGGCCTATAGCCTGCGTGCGGTTACCGGTGGTCTGGACGGTTCGACGATCGAGGCGGCGCGCGCACAGTTCGTGGATTTCGCGCGCGATTCGGAGCGCGGCTTCGGCTGGCTGTTGCTGTTCTTCTGTCTGTTGACCGCCACTGCCGCTCGCGGTCTGCGCCGGGGTGTGGAGCCGGTCATGCGTACGCTGGCGTTGTGCATCGCGGCTGCCCTGTGCGCGCTGTCGATATCGGCGTTTACCGACAGCAATGCCGGGCCCGCGCTGCGGTCGCTGTTTGTCGTTCGTTTTTCACAGATGGACTGGCAGGGCGTGCTGGAAGCGCTCTATCAGGCGTTCTTCACGCTCAGCCTCGGCAGCGGGGTGATTGTGGCGTTCGGCAGTTATCTGCCCAACCGGGCGCCGATCATCCGCTTGTCGCTGATCGTGATTGCCGCGGATCTGGCGGCCGCGCTGGCGGCATCGTTCATGCTCACCGTGTTCATCTGGGGGCACGACGTGACCCTGGGCGCGGGTCTGCAGAGCCTGTTCGAGGTGTTGCCGGTGGCCCTCGACGGCAGCTGGCGCGCGCCGATCATGTTCGTGCTCGTTGCGCTGGTGAGTGTGTCCACGGCCATCGGCCTGTTCGAGCCCGTGGTGCAACTCGTCCAGCACCGCAGTGGATTCTCGCGCCTGCGCTCGAGCCTGTATTCCGGGGTCGCGGTGGCGTTGCTGGGCTTGCTGGGGCTGTTGTCCTTCGGCGCGCTGGGGCAGTGGCGCATGCTCGGCTACGACGCATTCGGATGGATCATGCTGGCGGCTACGCATCTGATCGGCCCGCTGTGCGGATTGCTGTTATGCGTGCTGATGGGCCGAGTGCTGGCGCGTCGCCGTCTGGTCGAGGCGTGGCGCAACGACCCGTCCCAGGGTCGAACCACGGGGTTTGCGGTCTGGCACGCGCTGTTGCGCTATCCGACCCGGATCGCGCTGCTCATCGTGCTGGTCTATGCCCTGGGCGGTTTCACGTTGATAAAAATGATCTGGGCGCCATGAGCGAGATGCTGACGGTGGACGTTCTGCTGGCGTTGCCGCACAAGTGCTGGCGGCGCCGGATCGAGATCGCGCCCGGCACGACTGCGGCAGATGCCGTACGCGCGTCCGGGCTGGACGCACTGTGCCATGAGCAGTGTGGGCAGATGCCGAAAATCGGTGTGTTCGGACGCAAGGTAGGCGATGACCACGTGGTTCAGGCCGGTGAGCGGCTGGAGCTCTACCGTGAACTGACCGCCGACCCGCGCCAGCGTCGCCGCGCCGACGTACAGGCGCGCCGCGAGCGTACGCGCCTGCAACAGGCGCGCGACGATGGCAGCGGCGACTGATTAATAGGTCAGGCGTTCGTTGTTGGCGCCGGGAGTGGCCTCGGCCGGCAGCGGCGTGTCCTCGAACTGTTCCTGGCTCTGGCCGTCATCGCCCAGGATCTGGGCTGTGTATTCGTCGTCGCCCTCGATATCCGAGAGCTTGTCGTTGACGAAGAACAGATTGAGCTCGCTCTGGCGCACATGCGCGCGCGGATCGCGGTAATAGAACACGTAGTCCCAGCGGTCTTTCTCGAAGCTGCTGTCGATGAGCGGCGTGCCCATGACGTACTTGACCTGACGCTTGGTCATGCCGATTTCGAGTTTCTTGACTTCCTTGGCCGTCACCACGTTGCCCTGAACCACGGGTACGCGAAAGAAAACCGGCAGGCTGCAAGCACTAAGCAGTAACAGCGTGGCGAGCACGACGAGTGTTCTCATAGATCCTAAATCCCTGTTGGAACTGCGTATGGTCTGATTCGCGAACGCGTTCGGTCGTGTCTGCAGCCCCGGTGCGCGAACCGCATCATACGGTAGCGCTTTTGTTGCTGCCAAACAGCCGCTTGTTAATCCCGCATATTCCCTGAGGCGTGGCACCCGCACGCCGCAACGGGCGGGTAGCTTGAGAAGAAAGCATTCCTCACGCAAAGCCGCCAAGGCGCACAAATGAAGCACGACTTTCGACGGTGCGCTGTGTTGTCTTCTTCGCGTCTTTGCGCCTTTGCGTGAAACCGTTTTGGTTCCGGCGCCTGAGTCCGCACGGAGTAAGGCAAACGAATTGAGCTTGGTACATAGTCAAGTT
Source organism: Salinisphaera aquimarina (assembly GCF_042643355.1). Lineage (NCBI taxonomy): Bacteria > Pseudomonadati > Pseudomonadota > Gammaproteobacteria > Salinisphaerales > Salinisphaeraceae > Salinisphaera > Salinisphaera aquimarina. The sequence continues at coordinate 604,753 of NZ_JBHRSS010000008.1, read as the reverse complement.
GAGGTCTGCCGAAGCGGAGAATCACGATTCTTCTTCGGACGTCCAGCGGGGTTTCATCCCACACGGGTCGCAACTTATCTGATTATCAGGCCTGGCCGCGCGCAATCATGTCGGCGGCGTGCGCGCGGGTCTGTTCGGTGAGTTCGACACCACCGAGCATGCGCGCCATCTCCTCGATGCGATCCTCGGACGCCAATGTCTTGATCGACGTGCTGGTCTGGCCGTTGCTCACCTGCTTGGAGACCTGCAGATGGTGCGCGGCGAGGGCGGCCACCTGCGGCAGATGGGTCACGCACAGCGACTGCCCCGCCGCGCCCAGCGTGCGTAGCTGGCGGCCGACGATTTCGGCAACGCCGCCGCCGATGCCGGTATCGACTTCGTCGAAGACGAGCGTGGGCACGCGCGTGCGCGCCGCCGCCACGACTTCGATGGCGAGGCTGATACGCGACAGCTCGCCGCCGGAGGCCACGCGATCGAGCGGGCGCGCACTCTGGCCGGGATTGGCCGCGATCAGAAACTCGATATCGTCGTTGCCGGCGGGCGCGATACGCGCCGACGCCGCGGGCGTGACGCGTACGCTGAAATCACCCTCGGGCATGCCCAGGGTACGAATGATCTCGGTGATCGCCGCGCCGAGCTGGGTGGCCGCATGTGTGCGTCGGTCGCTCAGCACTGCGGCGGCGTCTTCGTAGGCTTTGAGTTGGCGTGCTTCGTCTTGTCTGAGCGTATCCAGGCGCTGGCCGGCGTTTTCCAGCTCGCCGAGCTCGTCCGTGAGGCGGCGAGCCAGTGCCGGCAGTTCGGCCGGCGGGCAGTGATGCTTGCGGGCGAGATCCTGAATACTGGCCAGGCGCTGTTCGACCTCGCGAAAACGCTGCGGATCGATGTCCAGCGTGTCGACGTGATGGCGCAGACTGTCGACGCCTTCCTGGGTCTGGATACGCGCGCTGGTAATGAGTTCGGCGATCGGCTCGAAGCCGGCGTCGATTGCGGCCAGCTCCGAGAGCAGACGTTCGGCGACGCCGAGTTGGTCCATCGCGGCGCCTTCGTCGGCGTCGAACAGCAGGGCGAGGGCGCGCTGTCCGTCCTCGATCAGCCGCTCGGCGCTGGCCAGGCGCTTGTGTTCGGCGTCGAGCGAGTCGAGCTCGTCGTCGCCCAGGTCGAGCGCGTCCAGCTCGTTGACCTGATAACGCAGCAGGTCGATGCGCATGTCGCCGGAGGCATCGACCTGTTCGATACGCTCGATGTCGGCGCGGGTGGCGCGCAGGGCGGCGGCGGCGTCGGCCACCGTGGCCAGTTCGTCGGCGTGTTCGCCGTATTCGTCCAGCAGTTCGCGCTGGGCGTTGCGCCGCAGCAACGACTGATGCGCGTGCTGGCCGTGGATATCCACCAGGGTCTCGCCGAGCGTGCGCAATTCGCGCACCGGCATCGGCGTGCCGTTGACCCAGGCCTTGCTGCGGCCTTCGCGGGCGACGATGCGGCGGATCACGCATTCCTCGTCATCGTCGAGTTCGTGTTCTGCGAGCCACGCCACCGCGGCCGGCGCATCGTCGAGCGTGAAGCGCGCGGTGATATCGGCCCGATCGGCGCCTTCGCGAATCGCATCCGCGTCGGCGCGATCGCCCAGAATCAGATTGAGCGCATCCACGAGAATCGACTTGCCGGCGCCGGTCTCGCCCGACAGCACGGTCATGCCGGCGCCGAATTCGACATCCAGTTGATCGATGATCGCGAAATTGCGAATCGTGATTTCTGCAAGCATGCGGTTGGGCTCGGTCGCGCTTCAGACGGCTGGCGTGTTCTGGCCGCGGCCCCACTGAAGCTTGTTGCGCAGGATATTGAAGTAATCGTAGCCGGGTGGGTGGATCAGTTGCAGATCGTGCGCCCCGCGCTCGATGAGCACGCGATCGCCGGCGGCCAGTGCCTGGGTCACCTGGCCGTCGCTGGTGAACAGGGCCGAACCGTCCAGGCTGTCGGCGACATGGACCTCGATCCGGTGATTGGCGTCGACGATCAGCGGCCGGTCCGAGAGCGTGTGCGGGCAGATCGGCACCAGCGCCAGCGCATTCAGACCCGGGTGCAGGACCGGGCCGCCGCCGGACAGGGCATAGGCGGTGGAGCCTGTAGGCGTGGCCACCACCATGCCATCGGCGCGGTGATGGCTGATGAAGTCGCCGTTCATGTAGGTGTCGAAATCGAGCACGCGGGCGAAAGCCTGGTTGCGAATCACGCATTCGTTGATCGCACCGAACACGCCTTTTTCCAGATGCCCGTCGGCGCGCTGGATCCGCGCGGCAAGCATGAGCCGGGATTCGGCGATATAACGCCCGGCGAACACGTCGTCGAGCGTGGCACTCATGTCGGCCGGCAGCACATCGACCATGAAGCCGAGCCGGCCGAGATTCACGCCCAGCAGCGGCGTGTCGGTAGCCGCGACCGAGCGGCCGGCGTCGAGCAGCGTGCCGTCGCCGCCCACCACCACGATCAGATCGCAGCGCGTGCCCAGATCCGCCCGCGGGCAATGATCGACGGCACCGTCGATATCCTCGTGGCTGTCGTCGACGAGAATGGTCTTGTCGCGCGCGCTCAGGTCCGCAATCAACGCGTTGAGTGTGCGTCGCACGCCCTCGTCGTCCCTTTTGGCGAGAATGCCGATCGTTGCGAATTCATTCGCCATGCTGGAATCATCCCGGTTCGAATCGCGTAAGCATTCACACCTTGCCCCATAATTTCAACGCGCGTGAACGAGCCGGCCGCTTGAAATGACGCCAGCCAGCCCAATCATGCTCGCTGTCAAGACAGCGTGAAGTGAGAGGCTGACGCTGCCCAGTCATCCAAGCGGGGATTTTCTATGAGTCAAAACGAAAAATCGCAGACGCCGCACGGCGAACGCGACCCGGCGGCCGAAAATACGCAGCAGCCGGACATCGAAGGCATTCAGGACGGCAGCGAAGACTATGTCGATGCCGGTGGTGCCAGCGCCGACAGTCTGGCCGAGACCGAGCAGTTGCAGGGCGAACTCGACCAGGCCCGCGCGGAGGCGGATCAATATCGTGATCAGGCCGTGCGTGCAATGGCCGAAATGGAGAATGTGCGCAAGCGCGCGCAGCGCGACGTTGAATCCGCGCGCAAGTTCGCGCTGGAAAAATTCGCCGCCGATCTGCTGGGCGTACGCGACAGCCTGGAACTGGGCCTCAAGGCCGCCGAAGAGCACAGCGGCGACTATGAAAAGCTCAAGGAAGGCATGGACATGACCGCGCGCATGCTGGCGTCGAGCATGGACAAGGCCGGCGTGGAGGCGATCGACCCCGAGGGCGAGGCCTTCAACCCGGAACTGCATGAAGCGGTATCGACCCAACCCAGCAACGAACTGCCGGCCAACACGGTCGCCGCGGTGATGCAGAAGGGCTACATGCTCAACGGGCGTGTGCTGCGTGCCGCCATGGTGGTCGTGGCCAAGCCCGCGGATCAGGGTAAATAGAGCGCGGAACCGGGCCGCGGCGCTTGAAAACAATCGCGCCGTGCCCCAAATCGATTGTCAAGCAAAGTTTGTAACGAAACGTTGATCGGCGCTGCCAATGCAGCGCACATCAGAGGGAAATGAAAATGGGCAAGATTATTGGTATCGACCTCGGCACCACGAATTCGTGTGTGGCGATCCTGGAAGGCGATCAGCCGAAAGTGATCGAGAACGCGGAAGGCGAGCGCACCACGCCGAGTGTTGTTGCGTTCACCGACGATGACCAGACGCTGGTCGGCCGTCCCGCCAAGCGCCAGGCCGTCACCAACCCGAATGACACGCTGTACGCGATCAAGCGCCTGATCGGCCGCACCTTCGACGACAAGACCACGCAGAAGGACATCGAGACGGTCCCGTACAAGATCGTCAAGGCCGACAACGGCGATGCCTGGGTCGAGGCGCGCGGCAAGAAGATGGCGCCGCCGGAAATCTCGGCCAAGGTGCTGCAGAAGATGAAGAGCACCGCCGAGGATTACCTGGGCGAAAAGGTCACCGAAGCGGTCATCACCGTGCCGGCCTACTTCAACGACGCCCAGCGTCAGGCCACCAAGGACGCCGGCCGCATTGCGGGCCTGGACGTCAAGCGCATCATCAACGAGCCGACCGCGGCCGCGCTGGCCTATGGCATGGACAAGAAGGGCGGCGACAAGAAGATCGCGGTTTATGACCTGGGTGGTGGCACCTTCGATATCTCGATCATCGAAGTGGCCGACATCGACGGCGAGCATCAGTTCGAAGTGCACGCCACCAACGGCGACACGTTCCTGGGCGGTGAGGATTTCGACAACAAGATCATCGAGCACATTGCCGAAGAGTTCAAAAAGGAACAGGGCGTCGATCTGCTCAAGGACAAGCTGGCTCTGCAGCGCCTGAAAGAGGCCGCCGAGAAAGCCAAGATCGAGCTGTCCTCGACCCAGCAGACCGAAATCAATCTGCCGTATGTCACCGCCGACGCCTCGGGTCCGAAGCATCTCAACATGAAGATGACCCGCGCCAAGCTGGAAAGCCTGGTCGAGGATCTGGTTGCACGTACCATCGATCCCTGCCGCACCGCGCTGAAAGACGCCGGCATGAAGGCCTCGGACATCGATGACGTGATCCTGGTCGGTGGCCAGACGCGCATGCCGGCCGTGCAGGAAGCAGTCAAGAGTTTCTTCGGCAAGGAAGCCCGCAAGGACGTCAACCCGGACGAAGCCGTGGCCGTGGGCGCCGCCATTCAGGGCTCCGTCCTGTCGGGCGACACCAAGGACGTGCTGCTGTTGGACGTCACCCCGCTGAGCCTCGGTATCGAGACGCTGGGCGGCAAGATGACCAAGCTCATCGACAAGAACACGACCATTCCGACCCGCAAGTCGGAAACCTTCTCGACCGCCGAGGACAACCAGCCGGCCGTGACCGTGCATGTCCTGCAGGGCGAGCGCGAACAGGCGTCCGCCAACAAGTCGCTGGGTCGTTTCGATCTGTCGGACATCCCGCCGGCACCGCGCGGCACGCCGCAGATCGAGGTCACCTTCGATATCGACGCCAACGGCATCCTGAACGTGTCGGCCAAGGACAAGGCCACCGGCAAGGAACAGTCGATCGTGATCAAGGCCTCCTCCGGTCTGTCGGACGAAGAGATCGACAAGATGGTGCAGGACGCCGAGACGCACGCCGAGGAAGACGCCAAGTTCAACGAACTGATCACGGCGCGCAACCAGGCCGACGGCCTTATCCACGGCATCGAGAAATCCATGCGTGACCTGGGCGACAAGGTCACCGAGGACGAGAAGAAGCCGATCGACGAGGCCATCGCCGAGCTGCGTGAAGCCCTCGAAGGTGACGACAAGGCCGCCATCGACGAGAAGACGCAGAAGCTGTCCGAAGCGTCGACGCCGGTCATGGAAAAAGTCTACGGCCAGGGTGCCGAAGGCGAGGGCGAGCCCGCCGCTGGCGCCGAAGGTCAGGCCCAGGGTGGTCAGGAAGACGACGTCGTCGACGCCGACTTCGAGGAAGTGCAGGACGACGACAAGAAATCCGGCACCAACTCGTAAACCCGACGCCTGTCGAGTGAAGAGCCGGGGCAGCGTGAATCGCTGTCCCGGCATTTTTGATCCAGACAACGAAGATGGCTGATTCAACCGACGTGTCATGGCGCAACAGCGCAGGCGCGCGGCTCAATCAGCGATTTTCAAGCTAGAACATCATGGCGAAACGCGATTACTACGATGTCCTCGGTGTTTCCAAGGGCGCCGGCAAGGACGAGATCAAGAAGGCCTATCGACGGCTGGCTATGAAGAATCACCCGGATCGCAATCCGGACGACGCCGAAGCCGAAGCACGCTTCAAGGAAGCCTCCGAAGCCTACGAAGTGCTCTCGGACGACCGCAAGCGCCAGGCCTACGACCAGTTCGGCCATGCCGGGCTGGGCGGCGCGGCCGGTGGTGGCGGTCCCGGTGGCGCCGGTGGTTTCGGCGACATCTTCGGCGATATCTTCTCCGATATCTTCGGTGGCGGCGGCATGGGCGGCGGGCGTCAGCGCGCCTCGCGCGGGGCCGACCTGCGCTATGACCTGGATCTGGATCTCGAGACCGCCATCGACGGCGATACCGTCGAGATTCGTATCCCCACGCTGGAAGAATGCGAGACCTGCGACGGCAGTGGCGCCGAGAAGGGCTCGCCGGTGGATACCTGCAGCACCTGTCAGGGCGTGGGCCAGGTCCGTATCCAGCAGGGTTTCCTGTCGATTCAGCAGACCTGCCCGGACTGCCATGGCTCCGGCAAGAAAGTGCGCAATCCCTGTCGCAAATGCCACGGTGAAGGCCGTGTTCAGGCCTCCAAGACCCTGTCGGTGAAAGTGCCGCCCGGCGTGGACAACGGTGATCGCATCCGCCTGTCCGGCGAGGGCGAGGCCGGCGAAATGGGCGGTCCGTCCGGGGATCTGTATGTACAGATGAACGTCAAACCGCACGAGTTCTTCGTGCGCGACGGCAATCATCTGCGCGCCAATGTGCCGGTCGACATGATCACCGCAGCGCTGGGCGGCGACATCGACGTGCCGACCCTGAAGGGGAAGGTGAGCCTGCGCATCCCGCCCGAAACCCAGTCCGGCAAGACATTCCGCGTGCGTGGCAAGGGCGTGCAGTCGGTGCGTACCTCCTCGCCCGGTGACCTGCTGTGCAAGGTCAGTGTCGAGACGCCGGTCAATCTGAATTCGAAACAGAAGCAACTGCTCGAGGATCTGCGCAAGAGCATGGTCGAAAGCGGCCATAGCCACAGCCCGGCGACGACCGGCTGGCTCGACAAGGCCAAGCGTTTCTTCGGCGAACGTCTGGGCTAGCCGCGCCAGGCACTGGTCGATGTTCACGAGTTTTTGCGGAGAAACGACGCCATGACCCGAATCGCAATCAACGGCGCCGCCGGTCGCATGGGCCGCGAACTGGTCATCGCCTGTCAGCGCAACGAGTCGCTCGAGTTGGCCGCTGCCTTCGAAGCGCCCGGCAGCGACGCGGTAGGCCAGGATGCCGGACGGCTTGCCACGGGCGAGGACGCGGGCGTGGCTATTGCCTCGGCGGACGATCGCGACGCGTCGGCGTTCGATGTGCTGGTGGATTTCACCCGCCCCGAGCCTTGTCTGTCGGCGATCGACGATTGCGTGGCCGGCGGTGCGGCGATCGTGATCGGCACCACCGGTTTCGATGCGCAGCAGATGAAATCGATCGACAAGGCTGCCGGGCAGATCGTCGTGGTGATGGCGCCGAACTTCAGCGCTGGCGTCAACTTGACGCTGAAACTGCTTGAAACCGCAGCGAAAGCTCTGGGCGACAGCGTCGATATTGAAGTCGTCGAGGCGCATCATCGGCACAAGGTCGATGCGCCGTCGGGCACCGCGCTGCGCATCGGCGAAGTACTGGCCGATGCCACCGGCCGCAATCTCGACGACTGCGCGGTCTATGCGCGGCACGGCCATACCGGCGAGCGCGAGCGCGGCACGATCGGTTTTCAGACTATTCGTGGCGGCGACATCGTCGGCGAGCACACGGTGCTGTTCGCCGGCGACGGCGAGCGGCTGGAGATCACACACAAGGCGTCATCACGCCAGACTTTCGCCAGTGGCGCCATGCGCGCCGCGGCCTGGGCCGCGGACAAACCGGCCGGGCGTTACGACATGAACGACGTGCTCGGCCTGGGTAAAGACTGACAAGGCTGGCAGGGACAGCGTCGAGCGGCTATAATTTCGCGCCGCGTGCGGCCATTGTGCCGCGCCCGATTGTCGAATTCCGCTCGATCACAGCATCCGGAGTCATTGTTGCGCCCGACAGCCCTGCTTGCGCTAGAAGACGGTAGCCTGTTCCACGGTCGCGCCATTGGCGCGATCGGTACCACGGTCGGCGAGGTGGTCTTCAACACCGCCATGACCGGCTATCAGGAAATTCTTACCGACCCATCCTATCGTCAGCAGATGGTCACGCTGACTTATCCGCATATCGGCAATACCGGGGCCAACGAACAGGACATCGAGTCCGATCGTGTCCAGGCCGCCGGTCTGATCGTGCGGGAAGTGCCGCGCGCGCCGAGCAACTGGCGAACCCGCGGCAGCCTCATCGATTATCTGGAAGCGAACGATATTGTCGGCATCGGCGATATCGACACGCGCCGCCTGACTCGCCTGCTGCGTGAGAAGGGCGCCCAGAACGGCTGCATCGTCGCCGGCGACAACATCGACGCCGAGGCAGCGCTCGAGCAGGCGCGAGCCTTTCCCGGCCTGAAAGGCGCCGATCTGGCCGCCGACGCCGGGTCCACCGAGATCTATACCTGGGATCAGCCCAGCTGGGTGGGGCCGAACGACAGCCACTCCCCGGCTGCGGCCACGTTCCATGTCGCGGTCTACGACTACGGCGTGAAGTACAACATCCTGCGGCGATTGGTCGATTGCGGCGCGAAGGTCACCGTGGTGCCGCCGCGCACCCCGCTCGACGATGTGTTCGCCATGGGCGTGGACGGCGTGCTGCTGGCCAACGGCCCGGGCGATCCCGAGCCCTGTGACTATGCGATCGCCACCTGTCGTGAGCTCATCGAGCGCAGCTTTCCCACGCTCGGCATCTGTCTGGGCCACCAGATCCTGGGCCTGGCCGCGGGAGGCAAGAGCCTGAAGATGAAGTTCGGCCACCACGGCGCCAATCATCCGGTGCTCGACGTGGATACCGGCGAGGTGATGATCACCAGCCAGAACCACGGTTTCGCCATCGACGAGGCAAGCCTGCCGGATAGCGCGCGGGTGACCCATCGGTCCCTGTTCGACCAGAGTCTTCAGGGAATCGAAATCGTGGGCAAGCCGGTGTTTTCGTTCCAGGGCCACCCTGAAGCCAGCCCTGGTCCGCACGATGTCGCGCCGTTGTTTGCCCGTTTCATCCAGGCCATGGAAGCGCGCCGCCAGACCGCATGAGCGGGGGCGCGCACCGGCCCGTCAATTGAATCAAGAAGCGTAAGCCATGCGCCCCTGCGCATCGGCTGCGCCTGCCAGCTACCGAGCAGCGAGCTATGCCAAAACGCACCGACCTGAAAAGCATCCTGATTATCGGCGCCGGTCCGATCGTGATCGGTCAGGCCTGCGAATTCGACTATTCAGGCATGCAGGCCTGCAAGGCGCTCAAGGACGAGGGTTTCCGGGTCATCCTGGTGAACTCCAACCCGGCCACGATCATGACCGATCCGGAAACGGCGGACGCGGTCTATATCGAGCCGATCACCTGGCAGACCGTGGCGCGCATCATCGAGGCCGAGAAGCCCGACGCACTGCTGCCGACCATGGGCGGCCAGACCGCGCTCAACTGTGCCCTGGATCTGTATGCCAACGGCGTGCTCGCCGAGCACGGCGTGGAGATGATCGGCGCATCGCGTGACGCCATCGACATGGCCGAGGATCGCAGCGCCTTTCGCGAGGCGATGCACGAGATCGGCCTGTTCACGCCCGATTCGGCCGTGGTGCATTCGGCCGCGGAAGCCGAGGAAGTACAGGCCAAGATCGGTTTTCCGATCATCATGCGCCCGTCCTTCACGCTCGGCGGCACCGGCGGCGGCATCGCCTACAACCGCGAGGAATTCGATGATCTGCTCGCCCGCGGACTCGAACTGTCGCCAACCAACGAAGTGCTCATCGAGCAGTCGGTGCTGGGCTGGAAGGAATACGAGATGGAGGTCGTGCGTGATCACGCCGACAACTGCATCATCATCTGCGCGATCGAGAACGTCGACGCCATGGGCGTGCACACCGGCGACTCGATCACCGTGGCCCCGGCCCAGACCCTGACCGATCGCGAATACCAGGTCATGCGTGACGCCTCCATCGCCTGCCTGCGCAAGATCGGCGTGGACACCGGCGGCTCCAACGTGCAGTTCGCGATCAATCCCGCCACCGGCGACATGATCATCATCGAGATGAATCCGCGTGTGTCGCGTTCCTCGGCGCTGGCCTCCAAGGCGACCGGTTTTCCGATCGCCAAGGTGGCCGCCAAGCTGGCGGTCGGCTATACGCTCGACGAACTGCAGAACGAGATCACCGGCGGCGCGACCCCGGCCTCGTTCGAGCCGTCGATCGACTATGTCGTCACCAAGATGCCGCGCTTCACGTTCGAGAAATTCCCGACCGCGGACAGCCGCCTGACCACCCAGATGAAGTCGGTGGGCGAGGCGATGGCGATCGGCCGCAATTTTCAGGAATCGCTGCAGAAGGCCATGCGCAGCCTCGAGATCGGCTCCGACGGTTTCGAGCCCAAGCTCGACGACCTGACCAGCGAGGCCGCCAAGGACACCCTGCGCAGCGAACTGTCCACGCCGCGAGCCGAGCGGCTGTGGTATGTGGCCGATGCCTTCCGCGCCGGTTTCACCCTCGATGAAGTCCACCAGCTGTGCCATATCGATCCGTGGTTCCTGGATCAGATCGAAGAGCTGATCCTGATGGAGGGCGAACTCGCCCAATCCACGCTCGGCGATATCGACGCCGACACGCTGCGTGCCTACAAGCGCAAGGGCTTCTCCGATCTGCGGCTGGCCGGCCTGCTGGGCTGCGACGAGTTCGCGGTGCGTCGCACGCGTCTCAAGCACGGGATCGTGCCGGTCTACAAGCGGGTCGATTCCTGTGCGGCCGAGTTCCCGACCGCGACCGCCTACCAGTATTCCTCCTACGACGACGAATGCGAGGCCGCGCCCACCGACCGCGACAAGATCATGGTGCTCGGCGGCGGGCCCAACCGTATCGGCCAGGGCATCGAGTTCGACTATTGCTGCGTGCACGCCGCGCTCGCCATGCGCGAGGATGGTTATGAAACCATCATGGTCAACTGCAACCCGGAAACCGTGTCCACCGACTACGACACCTCGGACCGGCTCTATTTCGAGCCGCTGACCTTCGAGGACGTCATGTCCATCATCGATGTCGAAAAGCCCAAGGGCGTGATCGTGCAGTACGGCGGCCAGACCCCGCTCAAGCTCGCGCGGCGTCTGGAAGCCGCGGGCGCACCGATCATCGGCACCACGCCGGACTCCATCGACCTGGCCGAGGATCGTGACCGTTTCCTCAACCTGGTCAACAAGCTGGGTCTCAAGCAGCCGGCCAATCGTTCCGCCCGCTCCGAGGGCGAGGCCATGCGCCTGGCCGAGGAAGTCGGCTTTCCGATGGTCGTGCGTCCGTCCTATGTGCTGGGCGGCCGGGCCATGGAAATCGTCTACGAACCGGAAGATCTGCAGCGCTACATGAGCGCCGCGGTCAAGGTCTCGCCGGACTCGCCGGTGCTGCTGGATCGCTTCCTCGAAGACGCCATCGAGCTCGACGTGGACGCCATCTGCGACGGCACCGAAGTCTATATCGGCGGCATCATGGAGCATATCGAGCAGGCCGGCGTGCACTCGGGCGACTCCGCCTGTTCGCTGCCGCCCTACAGCCTGGGCAAGGACGTGCTCGACGAGGTGCGGCGCCAGACCGCCGCACTCGCGCGCGGTCTGTCCGTGGTCGGCCTGATGAACGTGCAGTTCGCCATTCGCGGCAGCGATGTCTATCTGCTCGAGGTCAACCCGCGCGCCTCGCGTACCGTGCCATTCGTGTCCAAGGCCACCGGTGTTCCGCTGGCCAAGATCGCGGCCCGTTGCATGGTCGGCCAGACGCTGGCCGAACAGTCGGTCGGCGCGGAGCGGGTGATCGAGCACTACGCGGTCAAGGAAGCGGTGTTCCCGTTCAACAAGTTCCCGACCGTGGATCCGCTGCTGGGCCCGGAAATGAAATCCACCGGCGAAGTCATGGGCGTGGGTCGGACCTTCGGCGAGGCCTTCGCCAAGTCGCAGCTGGCCAGCGGCGTCGGCCTGCCCGAGAGCGGTGCGGCGCTGATTACCGTGCGCGACGGCGACAAGCCGCACGCGGTAAGCCTGGCGCGTGACCTGGTCGCGGCCGGCTTCTCGGTGGTTGCGACCCGCGGCACTGCGGCGGCGATCACCGAGGCCGGCATCGCCTGTGCGATGGCCAACAAGGTCAAGGAAGGGCGCCCGCATATCGTCGACATGATCAAGAACGGCGAGATTCAGCTCGTGGTCAACACCACAGAAGGCAAGCGGGCGATCGAGGAATCGCGCTCGATCCGGATCACGGCCTTGCGTTACAAGGTCGCCTATTTCACGACCATCGCGGGTGCGAAAGCCAGCTGTACGGCGCTCGCCGACGATCGCGCCGCGCAGGTGTATTCGCTGCAATCGCTGCAGGCAGCCATTCGCGTCTGAGGCCCGGGCCAAGAAAAACTCTCTGCGACCCGTTATAATACGGGTCAAATACGAACCAGCGAATCGCTATTTCTCCGACACCATCCGAGAATTCTTCAAGCGTCACGTTCAGGCCGCCGAACAAGGAAGACGGCGCCGGCATACTGCAGCTCGTCCACCGCCTGGGCGTACTCGACGTCAATTCCGCCTACGCCTACATGCTCATTGGTGAGCACCACGCAGGCACCAGCGTCGTTGCCGAAATAGACGGCAAACTGGCGGGATTCATCACCGCCTATATCCTGCCCGAGTCCCCCGAGATCGTTTTCGTCTGGCAGGTCGGCGTGTCCGAAGCCGGCCGCGGCCAGGGGCTGGCAACGCGGATGCTGGTAGAGATTCTCAAACGCCCGGCCTGTGCCGACGTGTGTTATCTGGACACGACCATCGGTCCGAGCAATGATCCGTCTCAGGCATTGTTTCGCGGTCTGGCCCGTCGGCTCGGCACGGAAGTGAACGAGGAAGTGCTGTTTTCAAGCGAGATGTTCGGCGATTTCGACGACCAGCCGCATGAAGAGGAAATTCTCTTCCATATCGGCCCCTTCGACCGCCGCGCCATCGACAGCGCTGCTTAAATTCTTTTAATCGCCTGACCAAGGTTCAGGAGTTCCTATGGAAACCATCAATCGTCTCGAATCCGAAGTCCGCGGGTATGTCCGCTCGTTCCCGGTCAAGTTCAAGACCGCCAAGGCCAATCACATGGTCGACGAGGACGGCAACGACTATCTCGACTTCTTCTCCGGCGCCGGCGCGCTCAACTATGGCCACAACGACGAGGTCATGAAGAAAGCGCTGCTCGAATACATCGAGTCCGACGGCGTCACCCATGGCCTCGACATGGCCACTGTTCAGAAGAGCATCTTCCTCAAGACCTTCGAGGATGTGGTCATGAAGCCGCGGAACATGGAGTACAAGATCCAGTTCCCCGGGCCGACCGGCACCAACGCCGTCGAAGCGGCGCTCAAGATCGCGCGCAAGGTCAAGCAGCGCGAGGGCGTGCTGTTCTTCACTAACGCCTATCACGGCATGACCCTGGGTGCGCTGGCCGTGACCGGCAACGCCTCCAAGCGCGGCGGTGCCGGCGTGAACATGCCGGGCGCCATCCCGATGCCCTACAGCGGTTACTTCGGCAAGGGCCGGGATACCGCCGACGACCTGGAGATGTTGCTCAAGAACAGTTCCAGCGGCCTGGAAAAGCCAGCTGCGATCATTCTTGAAACCGTGCAGGGCGAGGGTGGCATCAACGTCGCCGATTTCGACTGGCTCAAGAAGATCGAGAAGCTGTGCCACGAGCACGACATGCTGCTCATCGTGGATGATATCCAGGCGGGTGTCGGCCGTACCGGACCGTTCTTCTCGTTCGAACCGGCCGGCATCAAACCGGACATCATCACGGTGTCCAAGTCGCTGTCCGGCTACGGCCTGCCGCTGGCGATCACCATGATCCGCCCCGAACTCGATATCTGGAATCCGGGCGAGCACAACGGCACCTTCCGCGGCTTCAATCACGCCTTCGTCACCGCTACCGCGGCATTGAACGAATACTGGCGCGACGACAAGCTCGAGAAAAAGGTGCTGCGTCAGAGCGAGCACGTGATGACCCGCATGCAGGGCATCATCGACGCGCATACCCGCTTCAAGGCGGAACTGCGCGGTCGCGGCTTCTTCATCGGCATGGACTGTGAAAACGCCGAGCTGGCGGACGAGATCGCCGCCGAATGCTTCAAGCATCGGCTGATTCTGGAAACGGCGGGCCCGAATGACAACGTCATGAAAGTGATGCCGCCGCTGATCACGCCGGATGAAGATCTGGACGCCGGTCTGGATATCATCGAAAAGGCGGTACACACCGTGCTCGAGCGTAACGGCCTGCTCAACACCGCGGCCTAGAACTTTGGCCAGCGCCGCTGTTGGCGTTGGTTGGAAGCGTTCGATTACTGTAGCGTGGAGTGGTCGAACGGCATTTTGAAGACAAGGAGTCTTTGATGAAAATTATTCGTACTGAAGACCTACGTGGCACCGATCGTGAAGTGGTCAGCCCTGGCGGCTGGACCAGCGTTCGCTGGTTGCTCAAGAGCGACGGCATGGGGTTCTCGTTCCATGAGACCACTTTCCCGCCGGGCCTCGAATTCGACATGTGGTACAAGAACCACTTCGAAGCCGTGTTCTGCTACAAGGGCGAAGGCACGCTCGTCAATCGCGACACCGGCGAAGAGCACAAGATCGAGCCGGGCACGGTGTATGCGCTCGACAAGCACGATCGTCATACCCTCAAGGCCAAGACCGAAATGAAGCTGGTCTGCTCGTTCTGGCCACCGGTCACCGGTCGCGAGATGCACGACGAAGACGGTGCCTACACGCTGGTCGAGGACTAGTTATCGGCACGCGTCGTCGTTGACGCGTATGAAAAAGCCTCGGCCGTGCCGGTAATGCAGTTATTTGAGCATTGCTTCGCCGCCGAGGCCTATCGAGAATCCGGTTTTCACTTGGTGGAACCGGATTTTTTATGTCTGTAAGGAAGTCCTGCTTCACGGGGGCTACAAGCGACCGCAACCCTCTTTAGTCGTTCCGGCGTCGATCGGGATCCGCGTAAAAGCGTGATCGCCCGTGCAACAACCGGTTGGTCGGCCATGAACCACGGCCGAGCTTGCCGACTTCGAGCCAGAATCAAGGGACGTTTTATCCGATCAATCTCCGGGCTTCATTGCTCAAGTGAGCCGCATTAGGCGCTGCCGGATTTTCTGGAGCGCATCAGGCCATCAATCCGCCCACAAGCGCCCCGGCCAGTAGCGGCAGGCTCTGCACGACGATCAGCAGAAACAGGCTGGCGCTTGCGATCACGCCGATGACCGGCAGGCCGATCAGGGCGGTACCAAAGCCCACGAGCAGAAAGCACAGCACCGCGGCGGGAAGGACCGCGGCCAGCAGCCCGCGCCCGGCGCTGCCGGCTGTACGCCCGCCCACGAAGCCTGCGATGAGTGGGCCGAACAGGGGCAGCCAGAACAGCAGCAGGGAAAGAACGGCCATCCAGATCATGGCCATGACGAGACTGCCTTGTTTCACGTATTAAGTCCTTTGTTTGGTCTATGGCCGTCGCGGCGCGGTGCCATGATATCGATTCTTCGCCCGAACCGATGACGCTACCATCGCCGGGCAAAGCGGCGCGCCACCGAATATACCTGCTCCTTGGGGCCGGAGACGGTGAAACTGTCGTTGGCCTGGGCGATCGTGCCCGGTTCCGGCTCCAGCACCGCGCCCCGGCGTTCGATGCGTAGCACGCTCACGCCTTCGGGCACGCCGAGCTGCTTGAGTTCGCGCCCGCTCAGCCAGCTGTTCTGCAGCTTGATCACGCGGATTTCCTGATCCGGGTCGTCATCGGGCCCCTGTGCGAAGCCATGCGCGCCCAAGGCCATGCTCTCGAGAATCAGCAGTTTCGAGAACGCCGGATTGACCACCAGCGCGCCGGCATCGATGAAGCGCTGGTTGAGCGACGGGTCACGTATCCAGGCGACGATCTTGGGAACGGCATACACCTCGCGTGCAATACGACAGATCTGCAGATTGTCGGCGTCCGTATCGGCCATCGCGATGACGGTCTTGGTCTGCTTGATATGCAGTGCGCGCATGCGTTCACTGACCTGGCCGCGCGATGCGGCATCGCCATCCGCGCCGGGGCCGATATCGGTGAGCGTTTCGACGTCGTGGCCGAGCCGGCGCAGGCGACGCGCCAGCGGGTCGACGTCGTGCCCGGAACCCACGAGCAGGGTACGGTTGGCCGTACGATGGCGTCGCGGCGCCAGGCGCGCAAAGGCGATCGGCGATAACGTGCAGGTGATGATGGCCACCAGAATAATGGCCGCATCCAGAGCCGGCGAGATGGCGCCGATCTGTACCCCGATGGTTGCCACCGCGATGATCAGCGACAGCCGCGACGACAGCAGAGCGCTGGCTGCAAAGGTTTCGCGCCAGTCGAAGGCGGCCCGGAATACCAGTCCGCCCACGAATTTCACTCCGAAGGCGATGGCGGTCAGCAGTGCCACCATCGTCCAGGGCGAGTTGGAGGCCAGCAGTGCCGGCAGGTCGAAATTGACCCCGACCATGATGAAGAAGATCGGTATGAGGAAACCGTAGCCGATGGCGTCGAGCTTCTCGCGCAGCACCGAGCTTTCCTGGCCCGACAGCAGGGAGATGATCACGCCGGCCAGAAACGCGCCGATGATGTTCTCGATGCCCAGGCTCTCGGCCAGGGCGATGAAGACCAGGGCCACGGCCATCGACCCGCGCACCCGGATCTGCGACGTGGCCGTGGACAGCGCGTGCATCAGCCGCTGGGCCGGCAGGTGACCGCGAAAACGCGCGGCCAGCCGATAGGTGGCCAGAAAAGCGAGCAACAGCACCAGGATGAGCAACAGGTCCACGGTCAGGCCCTGGCCGCGCATAAGCACATAGCCGCTGATCAGCAGAATGGTCACGAAATCGGCGATCATTGCGGCCACCAGAATGGTCTGGCCGTAGGTGTTGCTGCCGACCAGGCCACGTTCCTTGAGCACGGGCGCAACAACGCCCAGGGACGTCGTGGACAGCACCAGCGCCATGATGAACGGCTGGCTGACCACGCCGAGCCAGCGCAGATAGAAGCCGGCGGCGAGCGAGCAGAGGGCGGTCAGCACGAACATGGCCCCGCCCAGCACGAAGGGGTTGCGCAGCAAGCGATCGCGGCGACGACTGGCGCGCAGCCCGCGCCGGTCGCTCGGCAGGCCGGAGAAATCGATCTCCAGCCCGGACAGGAACATCAGGTACGCAAAGCCGAACACCGACAAGACTTCGAGCACGAAATCCTGCTGGACGAGATCGAAGCCGCTCTTGCCGACCACGATGCCGGCGATGATTTCGCCGACGACCACCGGAATGCCCAGCCTGCGTACCGGGGACAGCGCCACCGGCACGATGAAACTCAGCGCGATGACGACCAGCAGCGGGACAAACGACAGCTCGGATCCGGGCATGAAAAGGTCTCTTGTGCGCGCCTGTTTCAGGCGGTGGGCATGAAGTGGTCTCGCCTACGCGTCGTGCCGCCCGGGCAGTTCAGCCTGCCATCCTGCCATTGTTAAAAGGCGATGGAGCCTCGACAATAGTGCTACCGAACCATCCACAACCGCCGTGCCGAGATGAATCCCTACAGCCTCGACCGCTATCAGCGACCGGAACTCGAGCCGCCCGAGGGCGGTGAGCGCCTGCTCATGCACTCTTGCTGCGCGCCCTGTGCGGGCGAAGTGCTGGCTGCGGTCAAGGCGTCCGGGATCGATACCACGGTGTATTTCTACAATCCGAATATTCACCCGGTAAAGGAATACGAGATGCGCAAGGCGGAGGACATCCGCTATTGCCAGGAACTCGGCATCCCGCATATCGACGGCGACTACGACACCGACAACTGGTTCGATCGCATCCGCGGCCTGGAAAACGAACCCGAGCGTGGCCGTCGCTGCACGGTCTGTTTCGACATGCGCTTCGAGCGCACCGCGCTGTATGCCGCGGAGCACGGCTATGGGCTCATTTCCAGCACCCTGGGGATCTCGCGCTGGAAGAACATGGCTCAGATCAACCAGTCGGGCGTGCGCGCGGCCTCGCGTTATCCGGATGTGCGCTACTGGACACTGAACTGGCGCAAACAGGGCGGTTCGCAGCGCATGATCGAGATCGCCAAGCGCGAGTCGTTCTACCAGCAGGAATACTGCGGCTGCGTATACAGCCTGCGCGATACCAACCGGCACCGGCAGGCCAGCGGCCGCGAGCGTATCCAGAAAGGCATCAAGTTCTACGGCCGTGACGCGCTGACAAGCGATATCCCCGGGCGCGGCGAATACCCGGCGTTCAAGGGTTCCTCGAACAGCTGAGCGCCCCGGCGACACCCCGCGACCCGCTGTCCTCCCTGTGGCGCATGCAGCCGCCGTGCGGGCCAAGGGTACTCGCGGCTTATAATGACCGACGTATGCCGCCACGGCTGTAACCATGACCCAACCCCATATCCATTCCGCGGCCGCCCACCGCCAGAGCCGGGCGGATTTCCGCGAAAAACAGCGCGCGACGATCATCGGCGCGCTGGTCAATCTGCCGCTTGCGCTGGTCAAGGTCGTGGTCGGCGTGATCGGGCACTCGCAGTCGCTGGTGGCCGACGGCGTACATTCCGCGGCCGATCTGATCAGCGACGCGCTGGTGCTCGCGGCGGTGCGCATGGGGATCCAGCAGGCCGACACCGACCATCCCTATGGACACGCGCGTATCGAGACCGCGGCGACCACGCTGGTGTCGCTGTTCCTGCTGATTGCCGCGCTGCTGATCGGTTACGAAGGCGCGGCACGCCTGTTCGGCACGGCCGATCCGGTGCGCCCGAGCTGGATGGCACTGGCAGTGGCCGCGGCCTCGCTGGCCCTCAAGGAGGCCCTGTTCTGGTACACGCTGCGCGTGGCCCGGCAGGCCAACTCCAAGCTGATCGAGGCGAACGCCTGGCATCACCGCAGCGACGCGTTGTCGTCGATCGCGGCGCTGATCGCCATCGCTGGGGCCATGCTGGGTTATCCCTGGTTCGACGCCGTGGGGGCCATCGTCATCGCGTTCATGCTGGGCGCGATCGGGGTGCGCTACGGCTATCAGAGTTTTCGCGAACTCGTCGATACCGGCCTGGACCCCGAGCGGTTGCAGGTGGTGCGCGACCAGATCACCACCGTGCCGGGCGTGCGCCACATGCGCCGGCTGCGCACCCGGACCATGGGCGGCCACGATGCGTTCGCGGATGTGGGCGTGTTCGTGGACCCCTATATCAGCCTTACCGAAGCCCACCGGATCAGCGAGGCGATTACGGCCCGACTGGTCAAGCACGTCGACGAGATCGCGGATATCTGCGTGCATATCGAGCCGGATGGGCATGCGGACGCCGATGCGGCATTCGATCTGCCGCTACGCGAACAGATCATGCCCGAGCTGGAACGGGCGTGGAATCATCTGGAGGTGGCTGGGCAGGTGCAGCGCGTCACGCTGCATTATCTCGACGACCTGGTCGAAGCCGAGGTGCATCTGCCCCTGTCCTGCGCGGGCCGGCACGACACCTATCAGGCGGCCTTCGATGCGATCGTCGAGCGGGTGAGCGGGGTGGCGCGAATCCGGCTGCTCTACGCCGCGCCCGAAGCCGGGCGCGGCGACACGATCACTGCTCAGTAAGCGAATTCGCTGAAGACCGGGTCCACCGACTGATTCCAGCGTCCCTCGTAGAGCGACAGCAGATGGTCGGCCGAGGTGACGCCGCTGTCGGCGATCTCGGCAAGCTGATTGAGGAACATGCTCTCGTCGCGATCCTGGCTGTCCAGCCGTGCACGGCGCTTGAGCCCGGCCTGGGCGATGGCGACGACCTGTCTGGCGATGTCCTGCAGGGTGCCGCCACGAAACGGTGTCCTGAGACCCTGAATCGGCGCCTGATCGCGCAGATGGTTGCGCTCCTCGGTGGTGAAGTCCCGACATAGCTGCCAGGCTTCGTCCAGCGACTGGCTGTCGTAGCACAGCCCGGCCCAGAGCGCGGGCAGGGCGCACAGACGTGTCCACGGGCCGCCGTCGGCGCCGCGCATTTCCATGAATCGCTTGAGACGCACTTCCGGAAACAGCGTGGTCAGATGATCGTCCCAGTCGGAGAGCATCGGCTTTTCGCCCGGCAGGGCCGGCAGCTTGCCGGCGAGAAAATCCCGGAACGACTGGCCGGAGGCATCAATATACTTGCCGTCGCGATAGACGAAATACATCGGCACATCGAGGGCGTAGTCGATATAGCGCTCGAAGCCCATGTCGTCGTCGAATACCCAGTCGAGCATGCCGCAGCGATCCGGATCGGTATCGGTCCATATCTGGCTGCGATAAGAGACGAACCCGTTGGGCTTGCCCAGCGTGAACGGCGAGTTGGCAAACAGGGCAGTCGCCACCGGCTGCAGCGCCAGACCGACCCGGAACTTCTGGATCATGTCGGCTTCCGAGCCGTAGTCGATATTGACCTGCACGGTGGAGGTGCGCAGCATCATGTCCAGTCCCAGGCTGCCGACCTTGGGCATATAGGCCTTCATGATGTCGTAGCGCTGCTTGGGCATCCACGGACAGTCCTCGCGTGCCCATTTGGGCTGAAAACCGAGACCGATGAGGCCGACGTTCATCTCTTTGGCCACTTCCTTGACCTGCTTGAGATGCGTCTGAACCTCGTCACAGGCTTCGTGGATGGTATCCAGCGGCGCGCCCGCCAGCTCCAGCTGGCCGCCTGGCTCGAGGGTGATATGACAGCGGCCGAGTTCGAGGGCGACCAGATGACCGTTCTCCTTCATCGGCTGCCAGCCGAAACGGGTCAGCTTGTCGAGAAACGCCTCGATGCCCTGTTCGCCGTCGAACGGCAGGGGACGCAGCGTCTCGCGGTCGAATACGAACTTCTCGTGTTCGGTGCCCAGGCGCCAGCGGCTCGGCGGTTTACAGGCGTTCTCGAAATATTCGACGAGTTGACGCCGATCGGTGATCGGCGCGCCGCCGGATTGCGATGGAGCGGACATGGGCTCTCCAATGACTCACGACGTGCCGGCCGATATCGGGACACGTCGTGCTGCAGTTCGTAAATTTGCTGCATGGTAACGTTAAAAGAGTCTTTTCGGGATAGCTGGCCAATGCAATCAATGAATCGCGGCGGATACGGGCTCGCGGCCGCGCGGATCGGGGCGGGCCGCGCGCCGGTGGTGCGCGCGTTTGATCGGTGCTGGTCATGAGCGTTGCAAGCGCGCCGACGCGTCGGCTGGATGTGTATCTGCGGCTGACCCGGCTGAACAAGCCGATCGGCATCTTTCTGGTGGTCTGGCCCATGCTCTGGGCGCTGTGGCTGGCGGCCGGTGGGCTGCCGGATCTGTGGGTGCTGCTGGTGTTCGTCGTGGGCGCGGTGCTGATGCGGTCGGCCGGCTGCGTGATCAACGACTTCGCCGACCGCAAGATCGATGGCCACGTCGAGCGCACCCGGGCGCGACCGCTGGCCACCGGCGAGGTCTCGGCGCGTGAAGCGCTGACGCTTTTCGCGGTGCTGTGTATTGCGTCGTTCCTGCTGGTGCTCACGCTCAATGGGCTCACCATCGCCATGGCCTTCGTGGGCGCGGGGCTGGCGGTGCTGTACCCGTTTACCAAGCGCCTGACCCACTGGCCGCAGATGTTTCTGGGCGCGGCATTCGGCTGGGCCGTGCCGATGGCTTTTGCCGCACAGATGGGCACGGTTCCCGCGGGCGGCTGGACGCTGTTCATCGCCACGCTGATCTGGGCGCTGGTCTACGACACCTTCTATGCGATGGTCGATCGCGACGACGATCTCAAGATCGGGGTCAAGTCGACGGCCATCCTCTGGGGGCGCTACGATCGCGCGGTGATCGGCCTGTTCCAATGCATCTGGCTGGCGCTGCTGGTGATCGTCGGCCTCCAGTTCGATCTGGGTGGTGTCTACTACGCCTCGCTCGTGGTCGGCGCCGGCATGGCCTGTTATCACCAGTGGCTGGCGCGTGCGCGCGACCGCGCCGATTGCTTCAAGGCGTTCATGCACCACAACGTGCTCGGCGGGGTGATCTTCTTCGGCATTGTGATCGATCTGGCGATTCGCTAGCCTGCAGCGCTGTCGTTTCAACCGCCGCTGCGCCATGAGCCGTGTTCGTATTCTGCAAAAAGGCGTGTTCGCCTGCTTCGAGCCGGGCCTGAAAGATGCCGACGGCCAGTCCGTCAACGCCGAAGTCTCGGCCGTGGCCTGGGACGGTCGGCGCCTGGTGATGGCCAGCGACAAGGACGTGCCGGGCGATCAGCGCTCGCCGGTTTTCGCGCTCGACTGCGTGGACGGCCTGCCGCAACCGGACAGCCTGCAGTTCTACACGGCCGACCTTATTCGCACTGCGGAGAAGTACGAGGATTTCGCCCTCACCGCCGAGGGCAATCATCTGATCGCAACCACCGGCTTCGATCGCGTGGACGGACAATCCGCCGCCATGCACCACTACAACCGGCTGTTGATCTGGCCGGTGGGCGATCCGGCCACGCCGCATCTGATCGCGGATCGCAAGGACGAGGGCGTGCGCAGTTCGGTCGGCCTGCGCGACGATCTGGAAGCCGCGCTCGGCGCGCCGTACTACAAGGTAGAGGGCCTGGCCGCGATTCCGGGCCGCGACGGCGCCGATGCGAGACTGTTGTTCGGTATCCGCGAACTCGGCCAGGACCACGAGCACTTCGACTACGTCAGCCGGGTGGTGGCCGCGCCTTATCGCATGGATGGCGATGCGCTGGTGTTCACCGGCGATTTCGGCGTGATCTACGACTTCGACCCGTCGCGCTGGGACGGTGTGCGTTTTGCGGTTGGTCTGTCGAGCCTGGAATACGATCACGCCAGCGCGTGGATCTATTTTCTGACCAGTTTTGAAGTCACCGACGATAACGGCGACGAACAGGTCGGCGCCTATCTCTGGGCCCTGACACTCGACGATTTTCTGGCCGGGCGCGATCCGGAGCTGGTACAGGCCGAGGACGGTAGCCCGTTCGAGTTCGCCAACAAGGCCGAGGGTGTGGCGGTGCTCGGCGACGGCCGGCTGTTCGTGGTCTATGACCCGGACCGCGCACTCGAACTCGAGGACGAGCATCCGCGCGATGCGCGCGAACCGCACGAAGCCCCCTACACATTGCTCGCGCTGGATTGACGCGAGCGCTCATTCACCGACTTTTGGCCCCTGATCCCATGACCAACGACGAACTCATAGCGCGCGATCTGCGCGTGGTCTGGCACCCCTGCACGCAGATGAAGGACACCGAGACGCTGCCGCCGATACCGATCAAGCGGGGCGAGGGCGTGTGGCTGGAGGACTTCGACGGCAATCGATATATCGACGCGGTGAGTTCCTGGTGGGTGAATATCTTCGGCCACGCCAATCCGGCCATCAACGATCGCATCAAGCACCAGCTGGATACGCTCGAGCACGTGATGCTGGCCGGCTTTTCGCACGAGCCGGCGGTGGAACTGGCCGAACGCCTGGTCGATCTCACCCCCGAAGGCCTGACCCGCGCCTTTTTTGCCGACAACGGCTCGGCCGCGGTCGAGGTCGCGCTCAAGATGAGCTTTCACTACTGGCGCAATACCGGCCACGGTGAGAAGACGCGCTTCATCAACCTGTCCAACAGCTATCACGGCGAAACCCTGGGCGCGCTCGCGGTCGGCGACGTCGATCTCTACAAGAAGACTTACGAACCGCTGCTGCTCAAACCCCTGACCGCGCGTTCGCCGGACTGCTATCACCGCGCGCCGGGCGTGAGCTGGGAAGAACACAGCCGTGCCGTGTTCGCGGACATGGAAGCACTGCTGGCCGAACATGCGCACGAAACCTGTGCGGTCATCGTCGAGCCGCTGCTGCAATGTGCCGGCCATATGCGCATGTATCACCCCGTGTATCTGGAACTGCTGCGCGAGGCCTGCACGCGTCATGGCGTACACCTGATCGCCGACGAGATTGCGGTGGGTTTTGGTCGCACCGGTACGTTGTTCGCCTGCGAGCAGGCCGGCGAGGCCGGGATCACGCCGGATTTCATGTGTCTGTCGAAAGGGCTGACCGCGGGGTATCTGCCACTGTCGATCACGATGACCACCGACGATGTCTACAACGCCTTCTACGACGACTACGCGAACCTGACCGCGTTTCTGCACTCGCATTCCTATACCGGCAATCCGCTCGCCTGCGCGGCTGCGCTCGCGACTCTGGACGAGTTTGAGCGTCGCGATCAGGTCAATGTGAACAAGCGGCTGGCGCAGTGCATGGCCGACGCGGTCGCGCCACTGGCCGATCACCCCAATGTCGCCGAGGTGCGCCAGACCGGCATGGTGCTGGCTATCGAGATGGTTGCCAAGAAGGCCACCAGGACGCCCTTCGACTGGCGTGAACGGCGTGGGCTGGCTGTCTATCGCCATGCGCTGAGTCAGGGCGCGCTACTGCGCCCGCTCGGCGATACGATCTATTTCATGCCGCCCTACATCATCACGCCCGAGCAGATCGCGCATCTGGGCCGCGTGGCGATCGAAGGCATCGAGCGCGCCGTCTCGACTTGAATCGGCCGCACTGCTAGCCTGAGTGCAAAGGCTGGACGAGAGCCCACAACCGATTCTCAGCAGAAACGGTCGCCAAACGGCGGCCGTTTTGTTTCGAACGGACGTAGTCCCCGCGGAACCGATTATATTTCGAGGCTTAAGTTATGGACAGGACACCCTTGACCCAGACCGGCGCCGACGCGCTGCGCGATGAATTGAAGCGGCTCAAGAAAGTCGAGCGCCCGCGCATTGTCGCCGCGATCGAGGAAGCGCGCGCTCACGGCGATCTCAAGGAGAACGCCGAATATCATGCCGCCAAGGAAGAGCAGGGCTTCAACGAAGGCCGTATCAACGATATCGAAGGCAAGCTGGCGACGGCGCAGATCATCGACGTCGCGCGCGTGGGCGCGCAGGCCAACGGCCGCGTCGTGTTCGGTGCCACCGTGGATCTGGCCGACGAGGATTCCGGCGACGAACTGACCTACAAGATCGTTGGCGAGGACGAGGCCGATATCAAGAATGGCATGCTCTCGTTCGCCTCGCCGATTGCGCGCGCGCTTATCGGCAAGACCGAGGGCGACGTGGTCGATGTCGCCGTGCCCAGCGGCAAGCGCACGCTGGAAATCGTGGAAGTGCGTTATATCTAGCGCGCGAAGCGCGGCACTGAATTATTTCTTCTTCTTTTTATTGCCGCTTTTTTCTGTCTTCTGCTTGTCGGGTTTCGGCCGATACAGGGTTGCGGTGCGCCCGATCTGCTGTACGCAGGCAGCGCGCAGTGTCTCGCAGGCAGTGTCGACATCGGCCTGGAAGGCGGATTTGTCGTCGGCGGCCAGCTTGATCTTGACCAGTTCGTGGTCGACCAGCGCGCGCTCTATTTCGGCCAGTACGGCTTCGCTCAGACCGGCGGCGCCGCTCTGTACGATCGGCTTGAGATGATGGGCCTGTTTCTTCAGGGCGCGGCGCGCCTCGGTATCGAGCGTTAGAGACATGATGAACAGCTTTGTCGGTGGGATATTCAGGGGCGAGGCAGTATACGGCTCATGAGCAAGCGCAGTGAAACACGCCGCTGGCTGGACAAGCATCGCAACGACCCGTTCGTGAAGGCGGCGCAGAAGGATAACTACCGCTCACGGGCGGTTTACAAGCTCGCCGAGGTCGACGCGCGCGATCGTCTGCTGCACGGCAAGCGCTGCATCATCGATCTGGGCGCGGCGCCGGGCGGCTGGAGCCAGTATTGCCGGCGCGAATGTCCGAAGGCGCGTGTACTGGCGCTGGATCGGCTGGAAATGGATCCGATCGACGGCGTGGAATTTCTGCACGGCGACTTCGCGCAGGCGGCGGGGCTGGACGCGCTGACCGAACGACTGGGCGCGGATCCGGTCGATCTTGTACTTTCCGACATGGCCCCCAATCTTACAGGGATCATGGTGGCTGATCAGGCCGGCGTGATGCAGTTGGCCGAACTCGCCCTCGATCTGTGCGATCAGGTGCTGGTCAAGGGTGGCGATCTGCTGATCAAGGTATTCCAGGGCGAAGGGTTCGACGAACTGCTCGTCAACATGCGCCAGCGTTTCGGCCGGGTGGCCGTGCGCAAGCCCAAGGCGTCCCGGGATGCCAGTCGCGAAATGTATCTGCTGGGCCAGGGCTGGCGTACATGACTGAACTGAACAAAATGAGTGCATGACGCAGGCGGGGTTCGGCCCCGATTGTTTATACTGTTTGCCAAGCAACGCACGAAGTATTCACACGACCGCACGTGCCGTGGTCGAGGACGACGATCTTGAACGAATTAGCTAAGAATCTGCTGCTGTGGGTCGTGATTGCGCTGGTGCTGATGAGCGTGTTCTCCAGCTTTGCGCCTTCCACGTCCAACGCCAACGAGATTCCGTATTCGCAGTTCCTGACCCAGGTCAAGAGCGGCGGCGTATCGCAGGTTCATATCGAGGACCAGCGCATTCGCGGTCAGCTCAAGTCCGGGCAGAAGTTCGCCACCTACAGTCCGGAGTCGGACAACAAGGCGATGATCGGCACGTTGATGGACAACAGTGTCGAGATCACCGGCGAGCCGCCGGATCAGGGCTCGTTCCTCAAGCAGATCCTCATTTCCTGGTTCCCGTTCCTGCTGCTGATCGGCGTGTGGATCTACTTCATGCGGCAGATGCAGGGCGGCGGCGGCGGTCGCGGCGCGATGTCCTTCGGCAAGTCGAAGGCGCGGATGATGCAGGCCGACCAGATCAAGATCACGTTTGCGGACGTGGCCGGCGTCGAGGAAGCCAAGTCCGAGGTCCAGGAACTGGTGGAGTTCCTTGCCGAGCCGGGCAAGTTCCAGAAGGTCGGCGGCAAGATCCCGCGCGGCGTGCTCATGGTCGGCTCGCCCGGCACCGGCAAGACGCTGCTGGCCAAGGCGATCGCCGGCGAAGCAGGCGTACCGTTCTTCTCGATCTCGGGTTCCGATTTCGTCGAGATGTTCGTCGGCGTGGGTGCTTCGCGTGTTCGGGACATGTTCGAGCAGGCCAAGAAGCAGTCGCCCTGCATCATCTTCATCGACGAGATCGACGCGGTCGGTCGTCAGCGCGGCGCCGGCCTGGGCGGCGGTCATGACGAACGCGAGCAGACGCTCAACCAGCTGCTGGTCGAGATGGACGGTTTCGAAGGCAGCGAAGGCGTTATCGTCATCGCCGCCACCAACCGTCCCGACGTGCTCGATCCGGCGCTGCTGCGTCCGGGCCGTTTCGATCGCCAGGTGGTCGTACCGCTGCCGGACGTACGCGGTCGCGAGCAGATTCTCAAGGTGCACATGAAGAACGTGCCGATTCACGACAACGTGAAGGCCTCGATCATCGCGCGCGGCTGCCCTGGCTTCTCGGGCGCGGACCTGGCCAATCTGGTCAACGAGGCGGCGCTGTTCGCCGCCCGCGCCAACAAGAAGACGGTGACCCAGGAAGACTTCGAGCGCGCCAAGGACAAGATCATGATGGGCGCCGAGCGCAAGTCCATGGTCATGACCGAGGACGAAAAGCGCCTGACTGCATACCACGAGGCCGGCCACGCCATCATCGGCCTGACCGTGCCCCAGCACGATCCGGTGCACAAGGTGACGATCGTGCCACGCGGGCGTGCCCTGGGTGTGACCATGTTCCTGCCGGAAGAGGATCGCTACAGCTATTCCAAGCAGCGCCTGATCAGCCAGATCTGCACGCTCTATGGCGGTCGTCTGGCCGAGGAGATCATTTTCGGCAAGGAAGCGGTCACTACCGGTGCTTCCAACGACATCGAGCGTGTCACCGAGATCGCCCGCAACATGGTCACCAAGTGGGGCCTGTCGGACCGTCTCGGCCCGATTGCCTACGATACCGAGGACAGCCAGCCGTTCCTGGGCCGATCGGCGACCCAGTCCAGTGGGATCTCCGACGAGACCGCGCACGCGATCGACGAGGAAATGCGTTCTATCATCGACGGCTGCTACGAGCGCGCCAAGCAGATTCTCGAGGACAACATGGACAAGCTGCACTGCATGTCCGATGCGCTCATGAAGTACGAGACCATCGACCGCAAGCAGATTGACCAGATCATGCAGGGACGCGAGCCCGGCCCGCCCCAGAGCTGGGACGACGATTCCGACACCCCGCCGAGTTCCGGCGGCGGTGGCGCCACGGTCACGGACACGTCCGAAGGCACGGCGTCAACCGATGACAGCGGCAAGCGGGACAAGGACAAGGGTGTGCCGAGCCCGGCGCACAACCGCCAGTCCTGATTTCGCCTCGATGGTGAATGTTCAAGCCGGCAGCCTGTGCTGCCGGCTTTTTGCGTAACGCCCTGATGACGGCTGAAAATCGAATGGCGCTCTCCATGCAACTGGTCGGTCCGCGTTCGGTCTGCGATCTGTCGCAGCCGGCGGTGATGGGCATTCTCAACGTCACCCCCGATTCGTTTTCCGACGGCGGCAGCTACGCCTCGGCGGATGCGGCGGTGGCGCGCGCGCTGTCGATGGTCGACGAGGGCGCGGCGATCATCGATATCGGCGGCGAGTCGACGCGCCCCGGCGCGTCGCCGGTCACGGCGCACGATGAATGCGAGCGCGTGCTGCCGGTGATCCGTGCGTTGCGTGCCGCAAGCGATGTGTTCATCTCCATCGATACTCTCAAGCCGGATGTCATGCGCGCGGCCTGCGCGGCCGGCGCCGACATGATCAACGATGTCAACGCGCTGCAAGCGCCGGGCGCGCTCGATGTCGCCGTCGAGGCCGGCGCGGCCGTCTGTCTGATGCATATGCAGGGCGAGCCGCGCACGATGCAGGCCGCCCCTCAGTACGACGATGTGGTGGCCGATATCAAGTCATTCCTGGCGCAGCGCGTCTCCGTCTGCGAGCAGGCCGGCATTGCGCGTGAGCGGATCTGCGTGGATCCGGGCTTCGGGTTCGGCAAGAGCCTCGAGCACAACCTCGAGCTGATGCGCGAACTCGGACAGTTCGCGGACGCCGATCTGCCGTTGCTGGTCGGCGTATCGCGCAAGACGATGTTTGCTCGTCTTTTCGGTCGCGACGATCTGCGTTCACGTGTGAACGGCAGTGTTGCCGCGGCGTTTTGGGCAGTCGGCCGCGGAGCGCGTATTATCCGCTGCCACGATATTCGGGATACGTGCCAGGTACTGCATCTGGCGCGCTCGCTTGAGGCGCATTCGGCGCCGTAGATAAAGGTGAAGGCTTTGGCACAACGCTATTTCGGAACCGACGGTATTCGTGGGGAGGTCGGCCAGTCGCCGATGACCCCGGAGTTCGCGCTCAAACTCGGCTGGGCGGCCGGGCGCGTGCTGGTGCGGCGACTCGGCGAGCGCGGCGTGCCGGAGAATGCGCGCGAGCGCCCGCAGGTGCTGATCGGCAAGGACACGCGCCTGTCCGGCTACATGTTCGAGTCCGCGCTGGAGGCCGGTTTTTCGTCCGCCGGCGTCGATGTGCTGCTGGTCGGGCCGATGCCCACGCCGGCCATCGCCTATCTGGCGCGCACCTTTCGCGCGGCCGCGGGCGTGGTGATCAGCGCTTCGCACAATCCTTATCACGACAACGGCGTGAAGTTCTTCTCGCATTTCGGTCAGAAGCTCGACGACGCGCTCGAGCAGGAGATCGAGGCCGAACTCGATCTGCCGCTCAAATGCGTTGCCTCCGATCGGCTCGGTCGCGCCCGGCGTGTCGAAAGCGCGCCAGGCCGATATATCGAATTCTGCAAGTCCACCGCGCGGTTCGAGAACGGCGGGCTGTCGGGCATGAAGGTGGTGCTCGACTGCGCTCACGGTGCGACCTATCACGTCGCCCCCGACGTCTTTCGCGAACTCGGCGCCTCGGTGGAGGTGATCGGTGATCGTCCCGACGGTCTCAACATCAACCGCGACTGTGGCTCGACCCACCCCAAGGGGCTGGTCGAAGCGGTGCGCGCCGCCGGCGCGGACGTGGGCGTGGCCCTCGACGGCGACGGCGATCGCTGCATCATGGTCGATCACGACGGCGCGATCATCGACGGCGATCAGATTCTGTACGTGATCGCCAGCGCCAGGCGGCGCGACGACAAGCTGGAGGGGCCAGTGGTCGGCACGCTGATGAGCAATCTCGGCCTGGAACTCGCGCTCAAGAACGACGGTGTCGCCTTCGAGCGCGCCCAGGTGGGCGATCGCTATGTATTCGAGCGTCTAAAGGCCATGAAGGGCCTCATCGGTGGCGAATCCTCGGGGCATATCCTGTGCCTGGATCGCGCCACCACCGGCGACGGCATCGTGTCGGCGCTCCAGGTGCTGGCGGCGATGGTGGACAGTGGCGAAAGCCTGCAGACGCTGATCGCGCCGGTGGACAAATGTCCGCAGATCCTGGTCAACGTACCCATCGGGCGCGGCAGTGCCGCCGCATTGATGGAAGACGAGCGCGTCAATGCGGCCGTGCGCGACGTCGAATCCTCGCTTGGCGACGCCGGTCGCGTACTATTGCGTCCCTCCGGGACCGAGCCGCTGCTCCGGGTGATGGTCGAAGGCATCGACGGCCTGGCGGTGGAAGAGTCCGCGAACCGCATCGCCGAGATCGTGCGCGATGTGGCGCAGCAGACCGCGAACGCCAGCTGAGCCGGGCGCGAACGATAACGACAGACAGTGACAGAGAGGGATAGCAGCCGATGAGCCGCAATATGCTGATTGCCGGAAACTGGAAAATGAACGCGGACGCCGCGCAGGTAGACGTGTTCGTCAAGGCCGTGGGCGATGCGCTGGACGGCGCCGGGCTGGCGGCCGATCTGCTCGTGTGCCCGCCGATGGTCTATATCGAACGCATGGCGCGCGCGCTGTCCGGTCAGCCGGTTGCGGTCGGGGCACAGAATATTGCTGCCGAAGTCGAGCCGGGCGCGTTCACCGGCGAGGTCAACGGCGCCATGCTCGCCGATTGCCGGGCCAGTCACGTCATCGTCGGTCATTCGGAGCGGCGCGCGCTCTACGGTGAGGCGGATGCCATTGTGGCAACCAAGGCGGACGCTGCCGCGGCGGCCGGTCTGGTGCCGATCGTGTGTGTCGGCGAAACGCTGGAGCAGCGCGAGGCAGAGCAGACCGAAGCCGTGCTGGCGGCGCAGATCGATGCGATATTGAGCCAGTGCCGCGCGGCGACCCTCGAATCCATGATCGTGGCCTACGAGCCGATATGGGCGATCGGCACCGGTCGCTCGGCCACGCCGGAGCAGGCACAGGATGTGCATGCATTTCTTCGTGCACAAATCGCGAATAGGAATGCTACACTAGCGCAATCGGTACAGCTGCTTTACGGCGGCAGTGTAAAGCCGGACAATGCCGCGGCACTTTTCGCCGGAGCAGATGTCGACGGCGCGCTGGTTGGCGGCGCATCGCTTACGGCCGATTCATTCTTGGACATCGCCCGCGCGGCTGTATAGTCCCGCGAGCGTTAACAGGCCCTAGCATGGTTTATACAATTCTGGTCATCGTCCAGGTCGTGATCGCACTCGTGCTGATCGGGCTGATTCTCGTACAGCACGGTAAGGGTGCAGACGCGGGCGCCGCGTTCGGTAGCGGTGCGTCCGGCACTGTTTTTGGCGCGAAAGGCTCGGCCAATTTCATGACCCGGGCAACCGGTGCGCTGGCGACGGTCTTTTTT
The DNA here is from genome assembly GCF_042643355.1 of Salinisphaera aquimarina. Lineage (NCBI taxonomy): Bacteria > Pseudomonadati > Pseudomonadota > Gammaproteobacteria > Salinisphaerales > Salinisphaeraceae > Salinisphaera > Salinisphaera aquimarina. Next base: position 573,211 of record NZ_JBHRSS010000008.1, on the reverse strand, counting down.
GCCATCAGCCTGACGCTTGCGTACCTGATCAACGGCGCGAGCGCGCCGACGGGCAGCGTGACCGATCAGGTCCAGCAGCAGGCGCCGGGCGCCTCGCTGCTCTCGGACAGCAACAACAACGGCGTGCCGGGTGACGAAGTCGTCACCGGTGAGCAATCGGCGCCCGCGGGCGATGGCAACGCCCAATCCGGTGCGGCGCAGTCGAATGCGGCGGGCCAGGACAACAACCAGCGTGATGCCGGCGGCGACAATTCCGCCGCGGGCACGCAACAGTCGAATGGCAACGCGGGCTCTGATGCCGGCGATGCCGATACCGGCGTCAAGGTGCCCGAATAGGGCGCACGCGGGTAGGAAAAAAGTCATGCCGACGTGGTGGAATTGGTAGACACGCTATCTTGAGGGGGTAGTGGCGAAAGCTGTGCCGGTTCGAGTCCGGCCGTCGGCACCATACAAATCGGGGTAAGAGGCCTGTAAGCGGCGACATGCAAGTCACGATAAAGAAAGGGCTTGATCTGCCCATCGAGGGCGCTCCGAGCCAGGTTATCCACGACGCCGCGCCGGTGAGCCGGGTGGCGTTGATCGGCCTGGATCATCACGGCATGAAGCCCACCATGCTGGTGGCGGAAGGCGACCAGGTGAAGCTGGGCCAGCCGTTGTTCGAAGACAAGAAAACCCCCGGCGTGCTCTATACCGCGCCGGCGAACGGCGAAATCGCGGCGATCAACCGCGGCGCCAAGCGCGTGCTGCAGTCGATCGTGATTCGCGTGGCCACCGGCGACCTCGAAGAGATTACTTTCGATGCCCATGCCGCCGACGACCTGGCCCGGCTGGAACCGGCGGTTGTCGAGAAGACACTCGTCGATTCCGGTCAGTGGGCAGCGCTGCGTACGCGGCCGTTTTCCAAGGTGCCGGCGCCGGGCACACGCCCGACCGCGATTTTCGTCACTGCCATCGATACCAATCCGCTGGCGGCCGATCCGACGGTCGTCATCAATGACCGCCGCGAAGCATTCGTCGATGGTCTGAACGTGCTGGCGCGGCTCACCGACGGCCCGGTCTATATCTGCAAGGCGCCCGGCGCCGATATTCCCAAGCCCGCGGGCGAGCAGTTCGTTGTCGCTGAATTCGGTGGCAAGCATCCGGCCGGCCTCGTCGGCACCCACATTCATCATCTGCATCCGGTGAGCGTGGCGTCACCCATCTGGCATATCGGCTACCAGGATGTGATGGCGTTCGGCGCGCTGTTCACGACCGGGCATATAGACATCTCGCGCGTGGTCGCTCTCTGTGGTCCGTCGGCGGCGAATCCACGTCTGCTGCGCACGCGTATGGGTGCCAGTACGGACGAGTTGCTGCATGACGAGGTCGACGGTGCCGAAGTGCGCGCGATTTCGGGTTCGGTTCTATCCGGACGTCGGGCCGCGGAATGGGCGTCCTATCTGGGGCGTTACCACACCCAGATCACGCTGCTGCCGGAAAGCCGGTCGCGGCCGTTCATGGGCTGGCTGATGCCGGGGCGGGACCGGTTTTCCAAGGTCAACGTGTTTTTGTCGAGTTTGTTGAAGCCGGCGCGCTACACGTTCAATACATCACAGAACGGAAGCGCGCGCGCAATGGTTCCGATCGGCAATTACGAGGAAGTGATGCCGCTGGATATCCTGCCGACCCAGTTGCTGCGAGCGTTGCTGGTGCGCGACACCGACACCGCGCTGGCGCTGGGCGCCGCGGAACTCGACGAAGAGGATCTGGCGCTGCTGTCGTTCGTCGATGTGGCGAAATACGATTTCGGGCCGCACCTGCGTGCGAATCTCGAACTCATCGAACGCGAAGGTTGATATGGCCGGTCTGAGACAAACGCTGGATCGCATGCATCCGCTGTTCGCCAAGGGCGGACGGTATGAGCGCTTCTATGCGCTCTACGAGATGGTGGATACATTCCTGTATTCTCCGGGCGATACCACCCGTACCGCACCGCATGTGCGCGACGGCATCGATCTCAAGCGGGTCATGATCTACGTGTGGCTGGCCACGTTCCCCTGTATCTTCATGGCCTGCTGGAATACCGGCTTCCAGGCCAATCTGGCGATGGCGCAGATGAATCTGGACAGCGTCGACAACTGGCGCCGGCTGCCGTTGCAGCTGCTGGGCGTGGCCCACGATCCGCAGAGCTTCTGGGACAACTTCGTCTTCGGCTTCTGGTATTTCGCCCCGGTCTATTTCGTCACGTTCATCGTCGGCGGGCTATGGGAAGCGCTGTTTGCCGCGGTTCGCAACCACGAGATCAACGAAGGCTTTTTCGCTACGTCCATTCTCTACACCCTGACGCTGCCGCCGGCGATTCCGCTCTGGCAGGCGGCACTCGGCATCAGCTTCGGCATTGTGGTGGGCAAGGAAGTGTTCGGCGGCACCGGCAAGAACTTTCTCAACCCGGCGCTCACCGGCCGTGCGTTTCTGTTCTTCGCCTTCCCGGCGTATATGTCGGGCGACAGCGTGTGGACGGCGGTCGACGGTTGGTCCGCGGCAACGCCGCTTGGTCTGGGCGCCACCGACGGCATGAGCGCGATCACCAGTCAGATCACCTGGTGGGACGCCTTTGCCGGCGATATCCAGGGCTCGCTCGGCTCGACATCGACGCTCGCGATTCTGCTCGGCGCGGCGTTTTTGCTCTACACCCGGGTTGCATCCTGGCGGATCATGGCCGGCTGCGTGGGCGGACTGGTCGCGACCACGCTGCTGTTCAACCTGATCGGCAGCGAAAGCAATCTCATGTTCGCCATGCCCTGGTACTGGCATCTGGTGATCGGCGGGTTCGCGTTCGGCGCCGTGTTCATGGCCACCGATCCGGTCAGTGCGGCCATGACCAACACCGGCCGGCTGGTCTATGGCGGGCTGATCGGCGTGATGACCGCGCTCGTGCGCGTCGTCAATCCGGCCTTCCCGGAAGGCATCATGCTGGCGATTCTGTTCGGCAACATCTTCGCGCCGCTAATCGATTACTTCGTGGTCCAGGCGAACGTGCGCCGGCGCCAGAAGCGCCTGGCGGCCGCGAATCCGGGCACGTCCGGCAGTGCGGATCACGATACGGTAGCGGCGGAGTAGACCATGGTCGGAATAGTCGGATTTTCACGAGACGGCGTCGGCTACATCGTGGTCGTGGCGCTGGCGGTATGCCTGGTCTGCTCGGTGCTGGTGGCATCGGCGGCGACGTTCCTCAAGCCGCTGCAGACGGTCAACGCCAAGGCCGACCGGCGCAGTAATATTCTGGACGTCGCCGGTCTGCCCACCGGCCCGGACGTGGATGTGAATCAGGTGTTCAAGGATCGTATCGAAACCAAGGTGGTCGATCTGTCCACCGGTGGTTATGCTCAGGGCGTGGATGTGGCGAACTACGATCAGCGCGCCGCGGCCTCTGATCCCAAGAAGAGCATCAAGATTCCGCCGCGACAGGACATCGCGGATATCAAGCGCCGCGCCAAATACGCCGAGGTGTATCTGGTGCGCGACGAGCAGGGCAAACTGTCCCGTATCGTGTTGCCGATTCACGGCTACGGCCTGTGGTCGACGATGTACGGTTTTCTTGCGCTCGAGCCGGACGCGAATACGGTCGACGGCATCAAGTACTACGAGCAGGGCGAAACGCCCGGTCTCGGTGGCGAGGTCGAAAACCCCCGCTGGCGTGCCAAATGGGACGGCAAGAAGGTTTATGGTGAGGACGGCGATGTGCGCCTGAGCGTGATCAAGGGCAGCGTGGGTTCCAACACGCCCAACGCGGACTACAAGGTAGACGGCCTGTCGGGCGCCACGCTCACCAGTCGCGGCGTCTCGAACATGATTCATTACTGGTTGGGCGAGAGCGGTTTCGAGCCTTTCCTCAAAAACATCCGTAGCGGCAAAGTCGCCGCCGAGGGGTAGTCGACATGGCACAGAGTCAGGCAATGAAGGTGTTGACCGAGCCGTTGGTCAACAACAACCCGATCGCGCTTCAGATTCTCGGTATTTGCAGCGCGCTGGCGGTGACCAACCAGGTCGCGACCGCGCTGCTCATGAGCGTGGCGCTGACCGCGGTGACGGCCTGTTCGAACTTCTCGATCAGTCTGATTCGCAACTTCATCCCGTCGAGCATCCGCATCATCGTGCAGATGACCATCATTGCGTCGCTCGTGATCGTGGTCGATCAGCTCATGAAGGCGTTTGCCTTCGAGCTGGCCAAGTCGATGTCGGTGTTCGTCGGTCTGATCATCACCAACTGCATCGTCATGGGCCGTGCGGAAGCCTTTGCCATGAAGGAGCCGCCGGGGCTGGCATTCCTCGACGGCATCGGCAACGGGCTGGGCTACAGCCTGATCCTTATCGTGGTGGGCACCATCCGTGAGCTGCTCGGCTCGGGTTCGATTCTCGGCTTCCAGATCTTTTCGCTTGCCAGCGCCGGCGGCTGGTACGTGCCGATCGGCATCATGCTGTTGCCGCCGAGCGCGTTCTTCATCATCGGCTTTCTGATCTGGGGCCTGCGCAGCTGGAAATCCGAACAGATCGAAGAAGCCGAATATCAGATTCATCAGGTGCATCGCACCGAAGTCGTTTAAGCACGACGGCGGGCGACAGGAGAACAGCACGTGGAAGACTATCTCAGCATTCTGATCAAGTCGGTTTTCATCGAGAATCTGGCGTTGGCGTTCTTTCTCGGCATGTGCACCTTCCTCGCACTGTCGAAAAAGATCTCCACGGCCATCGGTCTCGGTATCGCCGTGATCGTGGTCCAGGGGCTGACCGTACCGGTCAACAACCTGATCTATCAGCATCTGCTCAAGGGCGGTGCGCTGGCCTGGGCCGGCATGCCGAATGTGGATCTGAGTTTTCTCGGCCTGATCAGTTACATCGGCGTGATCGCGGCGATCGTGCAGATTCTGGAAATGTTTCTGGACCGTTTCGTGCCGGCGCTGCACAGCGCCCTCGGCATCTTCCTGCCGCTGATCACGGTCAACTGCGCGATCATGGGCGGCTCGCTGTTCATGGTCGAACGCGACTACAACTTCGGCGAGAGCCTGACCTACGGTTTCGGCAGCGGTATCGGCTGGGCGCTCGCGATCGCAGCGCTGGCCGGCGTGCGCGAGAAGCTCAAGTACTCCGACGTGCCGGACGGTTTGCAGGGGCTGGGCATCACTTTCATCACGGTTGGGTTGATGTCGCTGGGCTTCATGGCCTTCTCCGGCATCCAGCTCTAGCTCGGCCGCGTCGTCTGCCTTTCAGGAACGTAGGATCCCATGGGTGAAATAGCGCAAATCAGTCTCGGCGTCAGCGTGTTTACCGGCGTTGTGCTGTTCCTCGTCGCCGTGATTCTGCTGGCCAAGTCGCGCCTGGTGGCCACCGGCAACGTCAACATCGAAATCAACGGCGAGAAGACCATCAAGGCGCCGGTCGGCAGCAAGTTGCTCGGTGCGCTGGCCGACTCCAAGCTCTATGTGTCCTCGGCCTGTGGTGGCGGTGGTACCTGTGCCCAGTGTCGGGTCAAGGTGCTCGAGGGCGGCGGTGCGATCCTGCCGACCGAGGAATCGCACATCAACAAGCGCGAGGCGCGCGAAGGCGAGCGCCTGTCGTGTCAGGTGACCGTCAAACAGGACATGAAGATCCAGGTGCCGGAGGAGGTCTTCGGCGTCAAGCAGTGGAAGTGCAAGGTCCGCTCCAACGACAATGTCGCCACCTTCATCAAGGAACTGGTGCTGGAGTTGCCCGAAGGCGAACATGTCAATTTCCGGGCCGGCGGTTATATCCAGATCAGCTGCCCGCCGCACGAGGTGGCGTACAAGGATTACATCATCGACGAGCGCTTCCACGAGGACTGGGACACCCACAACCTCTGGCGCTATGTCTCGAAGGTCGATGACACCGTCACCCGTGCCTATTCGATGGCCAATTATCCGGAAGAAGCGGGCATCATCATGCTCAATGTCCGGATCGCGACGCCGCCGCCGCGCAACCCCGACGTCAAGCCGGGCGAGATGAGTTCCTATATCTTCGGCCTCAAGGCCGGCGACGAAGTGACGATTTCGGGCCCCTTCGGCGAGTTCTTTGCCAAGGAAACGGCCGCGGAAATGGTGTTCGTGGGTGGTGGCGCTGGCATGGCGCCCATGCGCTCGCATATCTTCGACCAGCTGGGTCGGATCGGCACCGACCGCAAGATGACGTTCTGGTACGGCGCGCGCTCGCGGCGCGAGATGTTCTACGTCGACGACTTCGATCAGCTGGCCGCCAAGAACGACAACTTCCAGTGGACCGTTGCCCTGTCCGATGCCAAGGAAGAGGATGAATGGGACGGCGAAACCGGCTTCATCCATAACGTTCTGTTCGAGCGCTATCTGAAGGACCATCCGGCGCCCGAGGATTGCGAATACTATCTGTGTGGCCCGCCGATCATGAATGCTTCGGTGATCAACATGCTTGAGGATCTCGGCGTCGAGCCCGAAAACATCATGCTCGACGATTTCGGCGGTTGATCGGTCCGCCGGCCACCCGTCATGGAGCCAGACCCCGCGCGAGCCGCCGCTGCGCGGGGTTTTTTTATAGCGCCGCAGTCCTCGCGAAAAATATCGAGGCGCGGCGATGCGAAGGTCGAATCGAAAGGAAACTGACGTGAACCGGATGTTCGAGATCGTCGCCAAGCGCAAATCGGGTCGTACAGCGTTCATGCTGGCACTGATCTGCGGTACGGCCGTGCTGGTCGCGGCCTGTGGCAAGCCGGCAGAGCCGATTCAGATCGGTGGCCCGGCGCAGGGCACGACCTACAAGATCACGGTGATGGAGCCGGGTCGGGTGGACGCCGATGCGGTGCGCGCGGCGGCCCGGCGCGTCATCGACGACATTGATCGGCAGATGTCGACGTGGCGTGACGATTCCGAAGTGTCGAAATTCAACGCGGCCAAGGCCGACACCTGGATTCCGGTGTCACCGGCGCTGGCGCAGGTCACGCAGCGCGCGCTGGCCATCGGTCGTGACACAGGCGGGGCCTTCGATGTCACGCTCGGGCCCATTCTGCGAATATGGGGCTTCGGCGCGGAGGCGGACGCACCCCAGCACCTGCCGACCCGGGCCGAGCTCGATGCGGCACGCGAGAAAACCGGGATCGGCCTGATCGAGGTGCGCAGCGATCCGCCGGCGCTGCGCAAGAAGAGCGCAGATGCCACGCTCGACCTCGCGGGGCTTGCCCAGGGGTTCACGGTCGATCGCATCGCCGCGGCGCTGGAAAAGCTGGGTCTGTCGCATTTTCTGGTCGAACTGGGCGGTGAGCTCTATGCGCACGGCAGCAAAAGTGATCAGCGACCGTGGCGGATCGGTGTGGAAAAGCCCGAATCCGGTGTACGCGCGATTGAAAGAGTTGTCGGGCTGAAGAACGCAGGCATGACCACGTCCGGCGATTATCGTGATTACATCGAGCTCGACGGGCATCGTTTCTCGCATACGATCGACCCGCGGACGGGCCGGCCGGTGGCCCATGATCTACGGGCCGTGACCGTGATCGCGGCGGATGCCCTCACGGCCGATGCCATGGCCACCGCGCTGCTGGTCATGGGGCCACAGGTGGGAATGCGCTACGCTGACAAGCACGAGATTGCCGCGCTTTTCGTGAGTGGTCACGAGGGCGCGTATACTGAAGAAGGTTCCAATGCCTTCAAGCCTTATCTGAAGGAGGCGAAATGACACAGTTTCTTGCACTCATGTTCGTTGTATTCGGCGTGATGGCGCTCGTCGTCGGCGCCATGGCCATTGGTGTCATGGTCACCGGACGCGAGATCAAGGGCAGTTGCGGTGGCGTGGGCGGCGGTGACTGCGCCTGCAGCAAGGGCGGCAGCTGTCCGCCGCCCGACGCGAGCAAGAGCCTGTAATGATCGGGTCGACGCTCATCATCAAGGATTACATGCACGAGGTGCTGGTAACCTTCACGCCGGATACCGACGTGATGCGCGCCGTGCATCTGCTGCTCGAGCAGAACGTGTCGGGCGCACCCGTGCTCGACCGGCTCGGCAACATCACCGGTTTTCTCTCCGAGAAGGATGTCATGGGCGTTGCGCTCGATGCGGGCTATTACGACGATGCCGCCGGCACGATCGAGCCCTTGATGTCGAGAAAAGTAGTGACAGTCGACGCCGAAGACAGTATAGTAGCCGCAGCTCGGATATTCCGGGACTCGTCCTTGAAGACATTGCCGGTGATGCTCGAAAATCGCCTCGTTGGCATGATCACCAGAAGGGACGTCCTCAGGGCATTCGAGCGCCAGCGTTAGTCTCGGTTATCGCCGCAAGGCAAGAGACTGACCGTTTTTTGACGAACTGTGATGAAGCACTGCTGGCCCCTTGCAAAACGGGCAGCAAATCATTATAGTTTCGCGCCATCGGGTGCGGGGTGGAGCAGTCTGGCAGCTCGTCGGGCTCATAACCCGAAGGTCGCAGGTTCGAATCCTGCCCCCGCTACCACATCTTGGTTGGATAAAAGCCCCCGATGCGGGGCTTTTTTATTGGCGGTTTATTTACGTCGCAATTCTTGGCGCTCTATGTCGCAACGGCTTCTTCAATTGCTGGAACCGATCGTAACCGATCTCGGTTATGAGCTCTGGCACCTGGAATCCACGGGGGCCGGTCGCAGCAGCGTGTTGCGCCTGTACATAGACTCGCCCGACGGAATCGCACTGGAAGACTGCGAGAAGGTCAGTCGCGAAGTCAGCGCCACGCTCGACGTGGAAGACGCAGGGGGTAGTGAATACCAGCTTGAAGTCTCTTCGCCGGGTCTTGATCGTCCACTGGTCACGGGCGCGCACTTTGCGCGGTTCGTCGGCGAGCGGGCGCGAGTCAACATGTTCGCGCCGGTCGATGGCAAGCGGAAGCTGCGCGGCACGATCCTGGCGGTCAACGGCGACACGGTTGATTTGGGCTGTGATGACCAGACATATAGCCTCTCGACGGGCGATATGGCCAAGGCACGATTGGAGCCGGTATTTGAAGCGTAGAGCCGCCAGACAGACAGGCGCACCGGTCAAACGCAACACGAACGATTTCGGGTGGCAGCGATGAACAAGAATGTCCTTTTGGTCGCCGAAGCGGTTTCCAACGAGAAAGGTGTCGACAAGGAAATCATCTTCGAGGCGATCGAGGCTGCACTAGCCTCGGCAACGCGCAAGAAGCACGGCGGCGAGATCGCTGTGCGCGTGACCGTCGACCGCAAGACCGGCAACTACGAAACGTTCCGTCGCTGGGACGTGATCGAGCCGGGCGCCGAAGGCGAAGATGGCGAGCCGGTGTTCATCGAGGCGCCGGATCGCGAAATCTCGCTTGAGTCGGCCCAGGAAAAGAATCCCGATCTGCAGCCCGGCGACGTCATCGAAGAGCCGATGGAGTCGGTTGAGTTCGGCCGCATCGCGGCACAGGCCGCCAAGCAGGTCATCGTGCAGAAGGTGCGTGAAGCCGAACGCGCCCAGATCGTCGATCAGTACAAGCACCGCGTCGGCGAGTTGATCACCGGTCTGGTCAAGCGCATGGAGCGCGGCGCCGTGATTCTCGACCTGGGCGGCAACGCCGAAGCCATCATTCCGCGCGATCAGATGATTCCGCGCGAGCCGATGCGTCCGGGTGATCGCGTGCGCGGTTTCCTCTACGACGTGCGGCCCGAGCAGCGTGGCCCTCAGTTGTTCGTATCGCGCACCCGGCCCGAGTTCCTGATCGAGCTGTTCAAGCTCGAGGTGCCGGAAGTCGGCCAGGGTCTGATCGAGCTGCGCGGCGCGGCGCGCGACCCCGGTCTGCGCGCCAAGATTTCGGTTCTGGCCAAGGATCGACGTATCGATCCGGTCGGCGCCTGCGTCGGCATGCGCGGCTCGCGCGTACAAAGCGTATCCAACGAGCTGGCCGGCGAACGCATCGACATCATCATGTGGAACGAGAACCCGGCCCAGTTCGTGATCAACGCGATGGCCCCGGCGGAAGTCGAGTCCATCGTGCTTGACGAGGATTCGGGCAGCATGGATCTCGCGGTGGCCGAGGATATCCTGGCCAAGGCGATCGGCCGTGGCGGCCAGAACATCCGGCTGGCGTCCGAACTCACCGGCTGGCATCTGAACGTGATGACGCTCGAGGATGCCGACGCCAAGAGCGAGGCCGAGGGCGAAGCGTTGCAGGCGATGTTCCGCGAACAGCTGGATGTCGACGACGAAGTCGCCGTCATCCTGGTGCAGGAAGGTTTCACGACGACCGAAGAGATCGCCTACATCCCGATGGAGGAACTGCTCGAGATCGAGGAGTTCGACGAGGATATCGTGGAAGAGTTGCGCGGTCGTGCGCGCGATTATCTGCTGACCAAGGCGATTTCGAGCGCCGAGGGCGGCGATGCCGCGCCCGAGGACGATCTGCTCGAGGTCGACGGTGTCGACGCAGAGCTCGCCGCCGCACTGGCCCAGAAGGGCGTGGTGTCACGCGACGATCTCGCCGAACTCGGCGCGGACGAACTGGTCGAGCTGGTTGAAATGGACGAAGCCGATGCGGGCAAGCTGATCATGGCGGCCCGCGCACACTGGTTTGCCGACGAGCAGGCCGGCGCCGAATAATTGTCCCGAATTAACGGGAAGGGCCCGCGGCGAACCGCCGGTGGCCCGCCCATGGAGTAAGTAGAATATGGCGCAAACGACAGTCAAACAGCTGGCATCGGAAGTCGGTATTCCGGTGGAGCGACTGATCACGCGCTTGGCCGAAGCCGGTATTACCGCGTCGACCGAAAGCGACAGCATCAACGACGACGACAAGCTCAAACTGCTGCGTCACATGCGTGACGCCGGTGGTGCGGGCAAGAGCGGCGGCAAGCTGGGCACGAGTGGCCGTGGCAAGGTATCGCTGCGGCGACGCTCGACCTCCGAGCTCAAGGTCAACACCGGCCGCGGTGCCACCTCCGGGCGAACCGTGAGCGTGGAAGTGCGCAAGCGGCGCACCTACGTGAACAAGGGCCAGCAGGAAGAGGAAACCCAGGAAAGCCCCGAGGCGGTCGAGCAGAACAACGCCGCCGAGGAGCAGGCGCGCGCCGAGGCCGAGCAGGCCGAACGCACGCGCGCCGAGGAAGCCCAGCGCGCCGAGGAGCAGGCCAAACTCGAACGCGAGGAAGCCGAGCGTCTCGAGACGGAAGAGAAGGCCCGTCGCGAAGCCGAAGTCTCCGCCCAGCGCGCGGCTCAGGAAGCCGCCGACCGCGAGGCGCTGGACAAGGAACGTGCCAAGCGCACGGTCAACGTCGACGACGCGCGTTCGCGTGCCCAGGAAAATCTGCGCCGTGCCGCCGAGAGTCATGGCCGCACCGAAGAAGACGCCAAGCGTGAACGCAATCGTGGCAAACGCTCCGAGCTGCATGTCGCCGAGGGCAAGCAGGGTCGCCGCAAGAGCAAGAAGAAGCGCGTCACTCGCGGTCGCAATGTGGCCGTGGGCACCGATCACGGCTTCGAACGCCCGACCGCGCCGGTCGTGCGCGACATCGAGATTCCCGAGCTCATCACCGTGGCCGATCTGGCCCAGCGCATGGCCGTCAAGGGCGGCGATCTGCTCAAGCGGATGATGAAGCTGGGCGTGATGGCCACCATCAACCAGACCGTCGACCAGGATACGGCGACGATTCTGGTCGAGGAAATGGGCCACAACCCGAAGATGGTCAAGACCGAAAGCGCCGAGGAGGCGCTGGTCGAGGAAGTGCGCGCCGAGGAAGAGGAAGTCGAAGGCGTGTCGCGGGCCCCGGTGGTCACCATCATGGGCCATGTCGATCACGGCAAGACCTCGTTGCTCGATTACATCCGCCGCACCAAGGTGCAGGCGGGCGAAGCCGGTGGCATCACCCAGCATATCGGCGCCTATCATGTGAAACACGCCAAGGGCGCGATCACCTTCATCGATACGCCCGGACACGCCGCGTTCACACGCATGCGTGCCCGTGGCGCCAAGATCACCGACATCGCGATTCTGATCGTCGCGGCCGACGACGGCGTCATGCCGCAGACCAAGGAATCGATCCAGCACGCACGGGCGGCCGGCGTGCCAATCGTGGTCGCGGTAACCAAGATGGACGTCTCCGGCGCCGATCTCGACAAGGTCAAGAGCGGCCTGTCGGCTGAAGACATCATCCCGGAAGACTGGGGCGGCGATATCCAGGTCGTGCCGGTGTCCTCGCATACCGGTGACGGTGTCGACGATCTGCTGGACGCCATCCTGTTGCAGGCCGAGCTGTCGGAATTCAAGGCGCCGGTCGATGTGCCGGCCCGCGGTACCGTGATCGAATCCAGTCTCGAAAAGGGGCGTGGCCCGGTGGCGACGATTCTGGTCAAGGCCGGCACGCTCAAGCGTGGCGACAGTATTCTGGCCGGTCCGCATTTCGGGCGCGTGCGTGCCATGTTCAATGAACTCGGCGAGCAGGTTAAAACCGCCGGCCCCTCGATGCCGGTCGAGGTGCTGGGTCTTTCGGGCACGCCGGAAGCGGGCGACGACGCGTTCGTGGTGGCCGATGAAAAACGCGCCCGCGAGATTGCGGCGCAGCGTGAAGAACATCGCCGCGAGAACAAGCTCGCCCAGCAGCAGGCCGCGCGCCTGGAAGAAGTCTTCTCCACCATCGGCGACGAGGGCGGGGCGGCCAAGACCAAAAGCCTCAATCTCGTCATCAAGGGCGACGTGCAGGGCAGCGTGGAAGCGCTGGTCGAGTCGCTGGGCAAGATTCCGGCCGAAGAGGTCAAGATCCGCATCATTTCGAGCGGTGTTGGCGGTATCAGCGAGTCCGACGTGGAACTGGCGCTGGCCTCGCAGGCGATTATTCTCGGCTTCAACGTGCGTGCGGACGCCAAGGCCCGCAAGACGATCCAGGAATCGGGCGTGGATGTGCGTTATTACAGCGTCATCTACGAAGCGATCCAGGATGTCACCGACGCGGTCAGCGGTCTGCTCGGTACCGAACTGCGTGAAGAGATCATCGGTCTGGCCGAGGTGCGCGATGTGTTCCGTTCCTCCAAGCTCGGCGCCATTGCCGGCTGTCTGGTGGCCGACGGCAACGTCGTGCGCGGTCAGCCCATTCGCGTGCTGCGAGACAACGTGGTCGTCTACGAAGGCGAACTGGAATCGCTGCGCCGGCACAAGGACGACGTCAACCGGGTTCCGGCGGGTACCGAATGCGGTATCGGCGTGAAGAACTACAACGACATCAAGCCGGGCGACCAGATCGAGGTGTATGAGCGCACCGAGGTCAATCGCGCGGTCAAGACGGCCGAACCCGCTTAACGCGGGCGCGGCGGTTCTTCAGTCATGCCACGCGAATTCAAGCGCAAGGACCGGGTCGCCGATCAGATCAAGCGCGAGCTTGGCGTTCTGTTGACCACCGAGGTCAAGGACCCGCGTGTGCGACTGGTTGCGATCACAGATGTGAACGTCTCGGCCGATTTCAAACACGCCAAGGTCTTCTTCGGCAGTTTCGATGTGACCGCGGCAAACGAGAAGGCACCCGAGGTGCTGGAAGGGCTGCGCGCCGCCAGCGGTTATCTCAAACGCGAACTCAGCAAGCGCCTGCGTCTGCGCACGGTGCCGGAGTTGCGATTCTTCGAGGATGCAACGGAACGCGAGGCGCAGCGTCTCGCGGGCGTGATCAAATCGGCCGTGGCCGAGGATCGTCTCTACAGCGATGCCGACGACGGCGATAGTATCGACGAGGCCCCGCGCGAGGACGATGGCACGGCGTAAGCGCGGTCGCGATATCGACGGCGTGGTGCTACTGGACAAGCCGCTGGGGTGTTCCTCGAACACCGCCCTGCAGCGCGTCAGGCGCGCTTTCGATGCACGCAAGGCCGGCCATACCGGCAGCCTGGATCCGCTCGCAAGCGGGCTTCTGCCGGTCTGTCTGGGCGAGGCCACCAAGGTATCCGGTTATCTTCTGTCGGCACAGAAACATTATCGCGTGACCGCCATAGTCGGTGCCGAGACCGCGACCGGCGATCTCGAAGGCGAATTGACCGCGCGCAGCGAGGTCGGCGCGCCGGAGCGGGGCGAGCTGGAAACACGGCTCACGGCGTTCGTCGGTGCGCAACAGCAGATACCGCCGATGTATTCGGCCCTCAAGAAAGACGGAAAACGCCTCTACGAGCACGCGCGCGCCGGGGTGACCGTCGAGCGCGAGCCGCGCGATATCATCGTGCATTCGCTCGAACTGCTGGACTGCGATGCGGCGAGCTTCAGCCTCGATGTGCGCGTATCCAGCGGCACCTATATCCGTACCCTGGTCGAGGACATCGCACGTTCCTGGGGCGCGCGCGCCCACGTCGGTCGTTTGCGCAGGGTGGGGGTCGGCGCGCTCGGTACCCAGCACCCCATGACCGCGCTCGACGACATCGAAGCCCGCCGCGGCGACGACGACGCGCTGGCGCAGCTGTTGTTGCCGCTGTCCACGATCATCGGCGACTGGCCGAGCGTGCAGTTGGATGCCAACGGCGCGCGCGCCATCAGTTACGGCCAGCAGGTTCGCTGCGCGGTGCCGGCATCGGCGCCGGACGAGTTGCTGTGTATCGTCGATGAACAGGAACGGTTGCTGGGTCTGGGCTGCGTGGACGACCACGGATTGCTGGCGCCCAAGCGGCTGTTTGCGCGCCCGCAGCGATGAGGGCAGGGCATTATGGTTGCCGCTTTGGCGCCGGTGGTGCCCGGACGTTGAATATTGTTGTACTTGAGGCGCGTGAGCCGCTAGAATACGCGCCTTGTTGAGCACTGCGGCCGCCCACCGACGCCGAGAGCGCACGGGCTTTTTCCAAAACGCGCCGCAGGGAAACGCACGATACGTATCGTGCTTCCCAGCCCCGCGATTTGGAAAAAGCCGGCTTGCTTTTCGCAGGTCCGGGGGTTGCAGTGGTTGTCTTTCCAGTCAGGAGTAAATATGGCCCTGTCGACCGAAGAAAAATCCGAAGTTATTACCAAGCATAGTCGTGGCACCGGTGATACCGGTTCCCCGGAAGTGCAGGTTGCCCTGCTGACGACTCGTATCAGTCAGCTCGGTGCCCATTTTGATGCGCACAAGGCCGATCACCATTCGCGCCGTGGTCTGCTCAAGATGGTCAATCAGCGCCGCAAGCTGCTTGACTACATCAAGCGCCACGATGCCTCGCGGTACAAGGCCTTGATCAGCGACCTGGGCCTGCGCCGCTAAGCGCGACGGTTCGAGCGCCCATTGCGAAAGCGCCCCTCGGTATGCCGAGCCGGGCGCTTTTTTGTTTGAAAAGAATACATAGGACATACACGTGAGCAACGTTACCGTAACCAGCACGCAGACATTTCAGTTCGGCGAGCATGCCGTGACCCTCGAGACGGGCGAGATCGCCCGCCAGGCCGATGGCGCCGTCAAGGTGAGCATGGGGGATACCACGGTGTTCGTGACCGCGGTAGGCAAGAAGGAGGCCGCGCCCAACGCAGCGTTCTTCCCGCTGACCGTCAATTATCAGGAACGCACCTACGCCGGCGGCAAGATCCCGGGCGGCTTCTTCAAGCGTGAAGGGCGCCCCGGCGAGAAAGAGACGCTGACCTGTCGTCTGATCGACCGACCCATCCGCCCGCTGTTCCCGAAGGGTTTCTATAACGAAGTCCAGATCGTGGCCACGGTGATGTCGGTCGATCCCGAGATCGATTCCGATATCCCCGCCATGATCGGCGCCTCGGCGGCGCTCGCCATCTCCGGCATGCCGTTTGCCGGCCCGATCGGCGGTGCGCGCGTGGGCTATGCCAACGGCGAATATATCCTCAACCCGAGTGCGACACAGCTCAAGGAAGGCGATCTGAACCTGGTCGTCGCCGGTACCGCCGATGCGGTGCTGATGGTGGAATCCGAAGCCAAGCAGCTGTCGGAAGAGATCATGCTGGGCGCGGTACTGTTCGGCCACGAGCAGCTGCAGGTCGCGATCCAGGCGATCGAGAAAATGGCCAGCGAAGTGGGCAAGCCGTCCTGGAACTGGCAGCCGGCGCCGACCGACGAATCGCTGGCCGAGGCCGTGGCGCGGGTCGCCAAGGACGACGTCACCGCCGCCTACCAGATCGCCGACAAGCAGGAACGCGGCACGCGCCTGTCCGAGATCAAGGAAGCCGTGGTGGCCGAACTGGCCGCCGCCGAAGGCGAGGAAGGCTGGACGCGCGACGACGTCAAGGGCGCGCTCGGCGCACTCGAGAAGAAGACCGTGCGTTCGCGTATTCTCGACGGCGAGCCGCGTATCGACGGTCGCGACACCCGCACCGTGCGCGGTCTGACCATTCGTACCGGCGTGCTGCCGCGTACCCATGGCTCGGCCCTGTTCACCCGCGGCGAGACCCAGGCGCTGGTGGTCACCACGCTGGGCACCTCGCGTGACGCACAGCGGATCGACGCGGTTGAAGGCAAGTATGAAGACCCGTTCATGCTGCACTACAACTTCCCCCCCTACAGCGTCGGCGAGACCGGCTTCATGGGCAGCCCTAAGCGTCGCGAGATCGGCCACGGCAAGCTGGCCAAGCGCGCCATCATGGGCGTGCTGCCGGACCTCGAGAAGGAATTCCCCTACGTGATGCGCGTGGTCTCGGAAGTCACCGAGTCCAATGGTTCGTCTTCGATGGCCTCGGTCTGCGGCACCAGCCTGGCGCTGATGGACGCAGGCGTGCCGATCAAGGCACCGGTGGCCGGCGTGGCCATGGGTCTGATCAAGGAAGGCGACAAGTTCGCCGTACTCACCGACATTCTCGGCGACGAGGATCACCTGGGTGACATGGACTTCAAGGTGGCCGGCTCCAACGACGGCATCACCGCGCTGCAGATGGATATCAAGATCGCCGGTATCACCCGGGAGATCATGGAAGCCGCGCTCGAGCAGGCCCGGGAAGGGCGCCTGCACATCCTGGATGTGATGGGCAAGGCCATCGCCTCGCCGCGTGACGAGGTGTCCGAATGGGCGCCGCGTATCTTCACGATCAAGATCGACTCCGACAAGATTCGCGACGTCATCGGCAAGGGCGGCGCCACGATTCGCAGCATCACCGAAGAGACCGGTGCGAGCATCGATATCGAAGACGACGGCACGATCCATGTCGCCGCCGTCGACAAGTCGGCCGCCGATATGGCGATCAAGCGTATCGAAGACATCACCCGTGACATCGAAGCGGGTCAGGTCTACGAGGGCAAGGTCGTGCGTATCGTCGACTTCGGCGCCTTCGTGAATCTCGTGCCGGGCCGCGATGGCCTCGTGCATATCTCCCAGATCGCCGATCACCGCGTGGAAAAGGTCACCGACGAGCTGTCGGAAGGCCAGACCGTCAAGGTCAAGGTGCTGGAGGTGGATCGCCAGGGCCGTGTCCGTCTGTCCATGAAGGAAATGGCCGAGACGTCCGAACAGGCCGAAGGCTGAGGACGAATGCGCCGGTTGCCATGAGAATGCATGAGCAGCCGGGCTGAACGACCGGCATGATGGAAAAGGCGCCTTTTGGGGCGCCTTTTTTTATGTCCGGTCAGGGCTGCTCACGATGGCGGGCGCAGGATACGGCGAATTGGTCGCGCCGGTACGGGCACTGTCTCGCAGCTGTCGGGGGATGGCCCCGGTTTTTACGGAGAACGCCGGCGCCGGCTGTGTCGGCCCGTCGCCACATGAGACGTCGCCAAGCGTGGATCTGGGCACCATGTCAGGCTGATCAGGATAGCGGTGGAGAAACATCAAGGCCGCCCGGAACCAAGCGCTATCAATACCTGCGCGCTTATTACAGACAAAAAAAGCCCCCTAGGGTAAGGGGGCTAAGTGCGAGAAAGGCCGTTAGGCCTTTCGGAGGAGATTCGGGCATCAGCGTTTGTGCTGATGTTGCGTTGCAGTATAAGAGCGTCTACGACTTTAGTCAATGATCCGTTGAAAAAAAATGAAACATCATTTTCATCGTCACGATTGGCTATTCTTATGATCGGTTTTATCGCTACTGTTGTTGTTATCGACCGCTTGCGCGGACTCTGTAGCGTCGTCTTCCGCTTTTTCGCGTCGTTTCAGGTTTGCCAGGAACTCGCGCCGCACGGTGCGCCAGATCGGCACCTGGTACTGGGACAGCTCACGCAGCGTCACCAGCGGGTTGTTGGCGCCGATCAGGCGGC
Source organism: Salinisphaera aquimarina (assembly GCF_042643355.1). NCBI lineage: Bacteria > Pseudomonadati > Pseudomonadota > Gammaproteobacteria > Salinisphaerales > Salinisphaeraceae > Salinisphaera > Salinisphaera aquimarina. The sequence goes on along the minus strand of NZ_JBHRSS010000008.1, from coordinate 555,091 downwards.
GCATTCGATCCTTGAACTGCTGCTGCTGCTCGCCAAAGAACTCCAGCGACAGCTCCAGATATGAACTCACGGTGCTCTGCATGGAGTCACCGTAGAAACGAATGATGTTGCGTAGCACTTCGGTGCGGAAGATGGGATCGCCGCCTTCCTCCTGCTCGCTGATGACCTGGAGCAGAATCGTGCGGGTGATGTCGTCACCGCTGCGTTTGTCGATGACCTGAAAGTCTTCGCCGCGTATTACCAGCTGGCGAATATTCTCGAGCGTGATGTAGCGACTCACCTCGGTGTCGTACAAACGCCTGTTCGGATACTTCTTGATGATCCGTTTTTCTTGACTCATCCTCGCTGCCCCGTCGTTGTAATCCGCCGCTTGTTGCATTGCGGTATAACGGGATTGTGCCAGATTGGCGCGTAGTTTGCGGTATGCGAGTACGTGTTTTCGTTAATAAAAAACGCCCGCGAGAATGCGGGCGTTTTCTGTAACCGGCTTTCGGCGCCTGGGTCAGCGTCCGAGCTGGCGCTCCCGGATCTCGTCCAGGCTCTTGCAATCGACGCACAGCGTGGCGGTGGGACGCGCTTCCAGCCGACGAATTCCGATTTCGGTGCCGCAGGTGTCGCAAAATCCGTATTCGTCGCGATCGACGCGCCCAACCCCTTGGTCTATTTTTCTAATCAGCTTGCGCTCGCGATCACGGGTGCGCAGTTCGAGACTGAATTCCGACTCTTGACTGGCACGGTCGGTCGGGTCCGGAAAATTCGCGGCCTCATCTTTCATGTGAAGCATGGTCCGATCCACTTCTTCCATGAGCTCTCGCTTCCAGTTCATGAGGATGTTGCGGAAGTGAGCACGCTGCGCTTCATTCATGTACTCCTCACCCTCTTTCGGGGTATAGGGCGTAAACTGCTGAGGCGCATCAAGTTTTGATGCTTTTGATGTGGCAGCCATGGGGGCCTCGTGTCGGAAAACAGCGCGTACGTTTAGCAAATAAATGCGCCCGGCGCAATGATGGGCATGTTCCTGCCCCGAGCGTCGATGCCGGACGCGGGCGCCTCGCGCCGCCGGTGCGGGCGTTCGAAACAGCCGACTGCGGTACCGTGACGTACGGCCAAGGGACGGGGCGGCAACGCCCGCGTCGCCAGCGTTGCAGTCCTTGTGGTATCGCAGCGGCGCGTCCGGCACCCTCCGGCGCGGCCCGCCCGATGTGTCGCGACGCGCTGCTACCAGGCGGCTAGGTTGGCTACCTTGGCACCCTGGTAATTACCCTTGGGCAGCGGAGCGAGTCGATCCCGGTTCACGGGATGCGCGCGACGCAGGCTTCTGGCAGACTCTCGCCGTCTTCACTCCACCCGGCGATCACGCCGCCTGCCCATGCCTCTTGGTGTTCTGCTTTTCGATGTCGATGGCACTCTCGCCGACACGGAGCCCGAAGGTCATTTGCCTGCCTACAACAAGGCGTTTCGCGATCACGGGCTGGACTGGCGCTGGACCCGGTCGCTGTATCGGAAGCTGCTGCTGATCTCGGGCGGGCGCGAGCGCATCGACCATTATCTCGATGCCTACGACCCGGCGCTCGGCGAAGCCAACGATGACAGCGTGCGCAGCGACCGGCAGGGCTGGATCGACGAGATCCACCGGAGCAAGACCCGGCATTTTCGTGATCGTCTGCAGAAAGGTCAGGTGCCGCTGCGGCCGGGCGTGGCCCGGTTGATCCGCGAAGCCGGGGACGCCGGCCTGCGAATCGCGATCGTGACCAACGCAAGCCGCGCGACCCTGGAGCCGTTTCTGGCGTATGCGATCGGCGACGAGTTGCTGCCGTATATAGAACGCACGATCTGTAGCGACGAGGTGGCCCACAAGAAGCCGGCCCCGGATCTGTATCGCACGGCCTGCGAGCGCATGAGCATCGCGCCCGCCGACTGTATCGCGATCGAGGATTCAAACGCCGGCGCGACCGCGGCGCACGCAGCCGGTGTGCCCGCACTGGTGACGATCAACGCCGATACCCGTGACCACCCCTTCGAAGCGGCGCGCGCGGTGGTGGATTCGCTGGGCGAGCCCGGCGCGCCGGTCACCATCCTGCAGTCGCCCGGCTTCGACTTCGACTACGTCGATCTGGACGTGCTGCGCCGCCTCAATGCGATGGGTTGAGCGGCGTTGAACCGTGCGCCGGCTATCTGCGCACGATGACGCCGGGCTCGGTATCCAGATACAGCAGCGTGGCGCCCACCACGGCGGCCGGCATGACCACGAGATTGGCCAGCGGGATCGCCGTCGCCAGCGTGACCAGGCTGCCGAAACCCAGATGCCGCCAGCGTCTTGAGCGCAGGCGCACGAGCTTGGCCTGGAATGTGAGGCCACGATTGGCCATTGGCTGATCCAGATACTCGAACGACAGCATGAACGCGCCGAATATGAACCACAGTGGCGCGATCGCCAGGTTCGCCAGCGGAATGAACAGCAGAGCGAGGCTCAGGATGCCGAGCAACAATGCGCGGCCGCCGTACCAGCGCAGCCGGCGCAGCTCGCCGAGTACGCCGTCGGCCATTTCCCCGGCCAGACTCATGCCCGATTCCGGCGCGGTGCCGGTGACCAGTTTTTCCACCTGCGCGGAGAGCAGGCCGTTGAACGGGCTGGCGATGAGATTCGCCAGCAGCGTGAACACATAGCAGAACGCGAGCGTGGACAGCAGCAGCGCGATCCACCACAGCACGGTTTCGAGCCAGTGCAGCCAGTCGGGCAGGCCGGATAGCCAGGCGTCGAGCCAGTTGTCCAGCTGCCAGCCGAACAACGACACCAGCGCCACGATCAGCGCGATATTGATCAGGATCGGAATGATCACGTAACGACGCAGCGAGCGTTCTCGCAGCAGGCCGAAGCCACGCAGCAGATAGGTCGGGCCGAGGGTGAATTCGGTGATGGGGTTCATGTGCTGTTCGGTTAGAGAAAATACAATTCAGGCTCGCAGACATCAGTCGACGCCTTGATGGCCGATGTAGCCCGATGAATCAATACCAGTCCAGAAGACAAAACCGGAGTTTCGTTATGCCAGTTCTTCGCCCCCACGGCCTTGCGGTCATGCTCTGCGTGTTGGCGCTTGCGCTCGCCGGCTGTTCGCAAAACGATGCCGAAGATGCCCAGGCGCGGGTCGAGCAGGCCAATGCCGAACTGCAGGATGCGCAGGCGCAGCTGGAGCAGGCCGAGCAGGCCAAGGCCGAAGCCCAGGCCAAGAAGGAAAAACTCGCCGCCGAGAAAAAGATCGAAGCCGCCTCCGCGCAGAAGCAGCAGGCACAGCAGAAGCAGACTCAGGCCAAGCAGGCCTCCGACACCGCCACCCGCGAGGCGCGCGCCGATGCGCGTGAACAGGCCCAGAGCAACGACCAGCCGGTCTGCAATGATTGCGGCACGGTCAGCTCGATCACGCCGGTTACCGTCAACGGCAAGGGCGGCAGCGGCGTCGGCGCGGTCGCCGGGGGCGTGGCTGGCGCGGTGGTAGGTAGCCAGATCGGCAGCGGCACCGGCAAGACCATAGCCCAGATCGCCGGCACCCTGGGCGGTGCCTTTGCCGGCAACGAGGTCGAAAAACGCGTGCGCAAGCAAACCTACTACCAGGTCAACGTGGCGATGGACGCCGGCGGTTCGCGCAGCGTCAACGTCGATACCGCGGACTCGGTCAGCGTCGGCACGCGGGTACGGGTACAGGGCAAGAATCTCGTGCTCATCAAGTAGCCGCTTGCGCCGCTGCCCTGGGTCGCTCGATTGTTGTTCGGCTCAGGGCAGCGCAACCGCGGTGCCGGGATGCCAGTTGTCGGCGCGATGTTCGACGATCACGCTGGTATCGATGCCGCCGCGCATCCAGAAGTCCGCGCGCACACGCATGAAGCGCGGGTTCGTGGCCGCCACCAGATCCGCGAGGATCCGATTGGTCACCGCCTCGTGAAAAGCGCCTTCGTCGCGAAACGACCAGATATAGAGCTTGAGCGATTTCAGTTCCACGCACGCCGCCTCGGGCACATACTCGAGATGGATGGTGGCGAAATCCGGCTGACCGGTTTTCGGGCACAGGCAGGTGAACTCCGGAATGCGCATGCGGATGGTGTAATCGCGCTGCGGTTCGGGGTTCGGGAAGGTATCGAGATCACGGTTTGGCTGGGTCGACATGAGTCGGACCTCGTCGGCTGCAGGCTTTGAAAGGCGGTAGGTTACACTAGCCCGCTTAGCTTGCCGTGACGTGCTGGACGTCACGGCCGATCGACTCAAGACCGATAAAGCGGAGGCCGATGTGCGTCGGGTTCGTCAACAACGCCAGTCGTCCCCATCTGCGCTGTCCTTGCCTGCGCCGATCGTTGCAGCCCGCCCGTCATGCGGCTGACCACGATCCGGCTGGCGGGCTTCAAGTCGTTCGTCGACCCTACGGTTCTGTCGCTGGCTTCCAACCTCACCGGCGTGGTCGGCCCCAACGGCTGCGGCAAGTCCAACGTCATCGACGCGGTGCGCTGGGTAACCGGCGAATCGAGCGCGCGTCAGCTGCGCGGCGAAGCCCTCGAAGATGTCATCTTCAACGGTTCCAAGGCACGCAAGCCGGTGGGCCGTGCCTCGGTGGAACTCAAGTTCGACAACAGCGAAGGCAAGCTCGCCGGCCAGTACGGCGCCTTCAATGAAATCTCGATCAAGCGCGAATTGTCGCGCGACGGCGGCTCGCGCTATTTCATCAACGGCACGAAATCGCGCCGACGCGATGTCATCGACCTGTTCCTCGGTACCGGCCTGGGCGGGCGCAGCAATTACGCGGTGATCGAGCAGGGCGCGGTCAACCGGCTGATCGAGGCCAAGCCGGAGGATATGCGTCAGGTACTCGAGGAAGCTGCCGGTATTTCCAAATACAAGGAACGCCGGCGCGAAACCGAGAACCGGATTCGTCACACGCGCGAGAACCTGGATCGCCTCAACGATCTCATCGGCGAAGTCAGCCAGCGCCTGGGGGTGCTCAAGCGCCAGGCCGCCAACGCCGAGAAATACAAGCAGTTCAAGACCGAGGAGCGGCGCCTGCGGGCCGAACTGCTGGCCCTGCGCTGGGCCGCACAGAATCGCCAGGTCGAGGCCGCGGAACAACAGCTGCGCGGCCATGAAGACAGCCTGCGCGAGGCCGTATCCGCGCTGCGCACTGCCGAGAGCGCGCGCGACGAGCACACCCGCGCCCAGCAGAGCGCGATGGCCGAGGTCCAGTCCCAGCAGGGCGCGTTCTACGACGCCCAGGCGCGCGCCGGCCGTATCGCCCAGCAACTGGCCCATGCGCGCGAACTGCAGACGCTGCGGGCGCGCGAACGGGCCGAGCTCACCGACCGTATCGAGCGGCTCGATCAACGCGCCGCCGAAGATCGGCGCGCCGATGAGGACGCCGGGCAGCAGATCGCGGATGCGCGGACACAGCGTGCCCAGGCGGAAACCGAGCTCAAGGACGCACAGACGGCGCGCGACGGCGCGGACCAGGCCGCGCGCGACGCCGAACAGGCCTGGGACACGCACAACAGCGCCGAACACAATCCGGTTCAGCAGCTGGACGCCGAGCGCACGCGTGTGCGCTACGGCCAGGAGCGCGCCGCCCAGCTCAGCCGGCGCCGCGATACACGTCAAAGCGAGCGCGAAGGGCTCGACGACGTCGACACGGCAGCACTCGCGGCCGCCGACGACGATATCCACCAGCGCGCCGAGCAGCTGGCCGCCGACGAACACAGCGCGCTGGAGACCGCCGAGCGCGACGAGCGCCTGCGTCTGGAGATCGCCGACGCCGAGAACGCCTTGGCCACGCTGCGCACGGGACTGGCTGAAAATCGCGCACGCCTCGCCTCCGAGAAGAAACTCCAGCAGGCCGTGCTGCGCGAAGACGACGCCTCGGTAGGGCGCTGGCTTGAAGCGCAGGGGCTGGGCGGGGCCACCGGTGTGGCCCGCCGCGTACGCGTCGACAGCGCCTGGCAGACGGCCGCTGAAGCCGCATTGGGCGCCTGGTTGCGGGGCTTCGTGGTCGAGGCGCTGCCACAGACCGCCAACGACTGGCCGGAGACGCCGCTCACGCTGGTCGAGGCGGCGGCCGACGAGACCAGTCCCGACACGGCGTTGCCGGCGCTGGCCGGCGCCCGCAATCTCGCGGAAGGTATCGAGGCGCCGGCCGCGATTCGTGCGCTGGCGGCGCGGGTATTCGTGGTCGACGACCTGGCACAGGCGCTGGCCCTGCGCGGCGAACTGGGCGAGGCGCAGCGCCTGGTTACCCTCGACGGCTGCTGCGTGGGCGCCGCGACGCTCGTGACCCCCGCCAGTGAGGCGGTCGAGAAAGGCGTGCTCGAGCGCGAGGCCCGGATCAAGGATCTGTCGGCGCGTATCGCGCAGGAAAATGACCGCTTCGAGGCCGATGAAAAAGCGCTCGAACAGCGCAACGAACAGCGCAGCGAGACACGCGAGCAGCGCCAGCAGCTCGATCAGCAGATCGCCGAGCAGCGGCGTACGCTCGAGGCCGCGCGTGCCCGCCAGCAGGGCGAACGCATGCGCGCCCAGCAGGTCGAGCGCCGGCGCGCGGAAATCGATACCGAGCTGGCCGATCTGGACAAACAGATCGCGGCGACCGTCGCCGACAACGAGGCACTGGAAGCCACCGTGCAGTCCCTGGTTGTCGCCGCCGACGAATTCAGCAGCGCCCGCCAGCAGGCCCAGGCCGATCTCGCGCAAGCGCGTAAAACGCGGGACAGCACGCGCGCCCGCTTCGAACAGGCAGAGCGCGCCCTGCGCGACATCGATGCCCGCCTCACTCAGCTGGCCGGGCGCCGTGAAAGCGTTGCTACGCGCCTGAGCGACGCGCAGAGCACCCGCGACGAACTGGCGCAACGGCTGGCCGCCTTCGACGCGGAGCCACAGGAAGAGGGCGACGGCGCGGCGCCGGATGCCGGCGAGCACGAAGCGGCCGTGGAAGCCCAGAACCGGGCCGAACGCGAACTGCGCGCCGCGCGCGATGCCCTGAAAGCCAGCGAAGACGCGCTGCAGCGCCATGCGCAGACGCTGATGCAGGCCCAGCAACAGGTCGATGCCGTGCGTGAATCCCTGCAGCAGGCCCGAATCGACGTCGAGACCGCCGGCGTGCGCCGCGCCGGCGTGGCCGAGCAGCTCGAAGAGCTCGGCGAGACGCCGCAGGCGTTGATCGAGCGTCTGCCCGAAGACGCCGAGGTGGCGCGCTGGAGCGAGGATATCGACGCCGTCGAACGCCGGATTCAACGCTTGGGCGCGATCAACCTCGCCGCGATCGAGGAATACGACGCCGAGGCCGAGCGCGAACAGTATCTGCAGACCCAGCACACCGATCTGTCGGACGCGCTGGCGACCCTCGACGAGGCCATCGCCAAGATCGACCGCGAGACGCGCAGTCGCTTCAAGGCCACCTACGAACAGGTCAACGCGCGCTTCGCGGAAATGTTCCCGGAGCTGTTCGGCGGCGGCGAAGCGGCACTCGAACTCACCGAAGACGACTGGCTGGCTACCGGCATCCGCGTGATGGCGCGCCCGCCGGGCAAGCGCAATGCCTCGATCCAGATGCTCTCGGGTGGAGAGAAGGCACTGACCGCGGTTGCGTTATTATTCGCATTGTTCGAACTCAATCCCGCGCCTTTTTGTATGCTGGACGAAATCGATGCACCGCTGGACGATGCCAACGTGTCACGCTTCTGCGAGCTGGTACGGCGCATGTCGTCCCAGGTTCAGTTCATCGTGATCACGCATAACAAGTTGACGATGTCGCTGGCCGAACAGCTGCACGGCGTGACCATGGCGGAACCTGGCGTCTCGCGGCTGGTCAGTGTCGATATCGAACAGGCTCTCGACATGGCCGGTTGAACCCGGTCGTACATCCACACTCACAACCGATCGCCTATGTCTATCGTGCAATGGCTGCTTTTGTTTCTCGTGATCGCCGTCGTCGCCGGCGCCTACTGGTATCTGCGCCGGCAGTCCGGTGGCGATCCCTGGCAAGGCATGGAGGAAGATCCCGCTGACGACGCCGCCCTCGATCGCGGCGAAGCACTGGGCGGCGACTCCTACGTCGTGGGTGTGCGTACGTTGTCACCGGACGCACCCGCGAGCGGTTCGGACGCCCAGGGCGGTGATGACGCGGCGTCCGCGCCGGAGCACGAGTTGTCCGACGAAGCGGCCGAGGCCTCGTGGCGTGCGTACAAGCAGGGCGCCTACGCACAGCCCGAGTCCGCGGCACCCGCCCAGCCGGCGCCCGCGCCGGCCACGGCTTCAGCGCCCGGGTCGGCGCCGGCCGAGCCCAGCGTGGAGCGTGTCGACAATATTCGTCCGCAGCGCCCGCCGGCCGACGGCGACCAGCAGTTGTTCCTGTTGCATGTCGCCAGCCCCGACGGCCGTTTCTTCGACGGCCCGGATATTCACGCCGTGCTGCAGGCCCAGGAACTCAAGTTCGGCCTCAACGATATCTATCACCGCGTGACCGAGACCAACGGCCTGCCGGAATCGGTGTTTGCGGTTGCCAACATGCTAAAGCCCGGCACGCTCGATCCGGTGGATCAGGATCATCTGGCCACTCCGGGCCTGACGTTCTTCCTGGTGTTGCCGGGGCCCATCGACGGCGCGCCGGCCATGCGCGACATGATGGAAACCGCCAACGTGATTGCCAAGGCGCTCGATGGCGACGTGCTCGACGACAAGCGCGCCCTGCTCAAGGCGCAGACGGCGCAGTACATGCTCGATCAGATCGCCGATTTCGATCGACGGGCGAAGATCGCGAAGCGGCGGTAGTGGCCGCACAGGAGAAGAGGGCGGCCGCGCGCGCCGAAGAGCTGGCGCGAACGCTCACCGCACATAACCATGCCTACTACGTCGACGACAATCCGACCGTCAGCGACGCCGAATACGACGGCCTGCTGCGCGAACTGCAGAAGATCGAGGCCGAAAACCCGGAGCTGGTGACGCCGGATTCGCCGACCCAGCGCGTCGGCGCACCGCCGTCGGAGCGCTTCGAGGCGGTCGATCACGCCACGCCCATGCTGTCGCTGGGCAACTCGTTCGACGACGACGAACTGGCCGAGTTCGATCGGCGCGCTCGTGCCGCCGTCGACGGCAAGGCCCTGGCCTACTGCGCCGAGCCCAAGTTCGACGGCACCGCGCTCAATCTGCGCTTCGAGCGCGGCGTGCTGCGCATGGCCACCACGCGCGGCGACGGCGTCACCGGCGAGAACATCACCCCCAACGCGCGCACCATCCGCAACCTGCCACTGCGCCTGGCCACCGACACGCCGCCCGATTTCATCGAGATCCGCGGCGAAGTCGTGTTGGCGCGATCACGCTTCAACGAACTCAATACGCGCCTGGAAAAAGACGGCCAGAAGCCGTTCGTGAACCCGCGCAACGCCGCCGCCGGCAGCCTGCGCCAGCTCGACTCCCGGATCACCGCCACCCGGCCGCTGGCGTTCATGGCCTATGGCATCGGCCGTGTCGACGGCGTGGAACTGCCCGGTAGCCTGCTCGATCAGCTCACGCAGCTGGCTGACTGGGGCTTTGCGATCAGCGCCTACGTACAACGCGTCGACGGTCTTGAAGGTTGCACGGCCTATTACGCCGCCATGGCCGAGCGCCGCGCCGAACTGGATATCGAAATCGACGGCTGCGTGTTCAAGGTGGACGATGCGGCTACCCGCTCGGAGCTGGGTTTCGTTGCCCGCGCGCCGCGCTGGGCGATCGCGCGCAAGTTTCCCGCCGAGGAGACCACGACCCGGCTCAACAGCGTCGAGTTTCAGGTCGGGCGCACCGGCGCGCTCACCCCGGTGGCCAAGCTGGAACCGGTCTTCGTCGGCGGGGTGACGGTATCCAACGCCACCCTGCACAACATGGACGAGATCGCGCGCAAGGATATTCGTATCGGCGACCGGGTGGTCGTGCGCCGTGCCGGCGACGTGATTCCGGAGGTCAAGGAGGTCGCCGAGCGCGGTGAGTCGGCCACGGTGATCGAATTGCCCGCGGCGTGCCCGGTCTGCGGCTCGCACGTCGAACGCGTCGAAGGCGAGGCGGTTGCGCGTTGTACTGGTGGTCTGGTCTGTGCCGCCCAGCGCCGCGAAGCGCTCAAGCATTTCGCCTCGCGCCGAGCGCTGGATATCGAGGGCCTGGGCGATCGGCAGATCGAACAGTTCGTCGACGAGGAGCTGCTTGAGTCGCCCGCCGATATCTTCTCGCTCAAGGCGCACCGCGAGGCGCTGGTCGAGCGCGACGGCTACGGCGAGAAATCCGTGACCAATCTGCTGGCCTCGATCGAGGCCAGCAAGCAGACGACGCTGGAACGTTTCATATTTGCCTTGGGTATTCGCGAAGTAGGCGAGACCATGGCCCGCGATCTGGCTCGTCATTTCGGCACGCTGGATGCGCTGCGGGCCGAAGCACAGGCCTATATGCAACGCCTCGCGAGCGCGCAGGAACAGGAGCCGGACAACGCCGCAGCGCGCGCACGGATCATGACCGCCGAAGGTCTGCAGGCGGTGCCGGGCGTTGGCAGCCGGGTCGCCGCCTGTATTGCCGATTTCTTCGACGAGCCGCGCAACGTCGATGTGATCGCGGCGCTGGTCGAGGCCGGTGTCCACTGGCCGACGGTCGACGTCGACCAGTCGCCGCAGCCGCTGGCCGGCCAGACATTCGTGCTCACCGGCAGCATGGAATCGCTGACCCGCGACGAAGCCGGCGCGCGGCTGGAGGCGCTGGGCGCGCGCGTGACCTCCAGCGTGTCGAAAAAAACCGACTACGTGGTCGTGGGCGAAGGCCCCGGCAGCAAGCGCGACAAGGCAGAAAAACTGGGCGTCACGCTGCTCGACGAGGCGGCCTTCGTGGCCTTGCTCGCCGAACACGGCGATGCATGAATACAACAACACTGACCATCCGATGACATCTGTTCGTATCGCTACGCTGGCCCTGCCGTTGCTGGTCCTGAGCCTGGGCGGCTGTGCCAGTCTGCTCGTGGAGGCAAACGACAGCCAGTGTGCTCGGGATCTCGACGCGGTTGAGCGCACGGCGGACGCCGCGCAGTCGGAGCTCGATCGCGGCATGCCCGCCGAGCAGCGCCAGGCCGCGCTGTCGCGCATGGTCGATGCGGCCGGCCGTGCGCGCGCCAGCTGCGGCTACGACGTGCCCGATACCGACGGCACGCGCCGCGCACGCCAGCCCAAGGCCGGCTGAAGCGGCGCCATCCGGCTTGTGCGGGGCGACGCCACCGCTTACGCTTGGCCGCCGATTTGTTTCCCCTGAAGGTGCGACCCCGTGGCGCGAAGCTGGCTTGAAGTCACCACCGACGAAGTGCAGTCAAAACTCGGTGCGAACAAGCGCCTGGCAGACCGCCGTGAGGCGATCGCCGAACGCGCGCGCGCCGCGGTCAGGGACGTGGCGGCGCCGGTGTTCGAGCAGGCGGCGGCGCAGGGCGACTGGCAGTACCGCGAAGAGCACGACACCGAGTGGTCGGTCGTGCGCTGCGGCATTCACGGCCCGGGCGAACTCGACCGCGATCCGACCGTTGCCTTCTACATGGCCGAATTCGATGCCTATCAGCCGCTGGTGGTGCTGCGCCACAAGGCGCGCGGCGCCGCCGAGCAGCCATCCTCGCGGATCGTCAGTCTCGATGAGCTGAATCAGGCGCTGCTCGAGGCCTTCATTCAGGACGCATAGCACGCCGGCCGGGGCCCGCAACCGAGCTGGCCGGCGCGCCAGCCGAGTTCACAGCTGGTACGCGAGCCCCGCATAGAAACTGCGATCCGGTGCGGGCTCGTAGTAGCGACCGCCGAAGGCATTGATCCGGATATTGTCGAAATAGACTTCGTCGAAGATATTGTCGACGCCGAGATAGACATCCAGCTTGTCGTCGCTGCCGGGCACCGTCTTGCCGACGCGGCCGTTGAAGATCCAGGCGTGGTCGATCTTTGCGGTATTGGCGTTGTCCGCATAGAAGCTGCTCGCATAGCGCATGTCGAGCACCGCGTAGCCGACGTTGTCGCGGCGCCAGGCCAGTTCCCCGAATAGTGTTTCCTCGGGCAGTCCGGGCAGCTCCCGACCGGCGTAGTCGTTGCCGTTGACGTCCACGAACTCGCGGTATTCGAAGTCGGCGAGGGTATAGGCGACGGTCGCCGACAGATCGTCGGTGAACCGGTAGTCCACCTTCGCCTCGATGCCCTTGCGGCGCGATTTGCCGGAATTCTCGTAGAAATCGCGCGCGCCGGTGTTGTTGAACACCACCAGTTCGTCGCGCACGTCGATCCAGAAGGCGCTGATCTGATAGCGGGCGCGATCGAACAACGCGCCCTTGGCGCCGATTTCATACTGGGTGGCTTTCTGGGGCTGCAGGCTGTCGTTGAAGCCGCCGTTGCCGCTCGGATTGGCAAATTCGGTGAAGGTGGGTGATTCGAAGGCGTTGGCAACGTTGGCGTATACACGCTGGCCTTCGATCCAGGCGTAGCTCAAGCCCGCGTTGGCGGAGAGCTCGTGATAGCTGCGCCCGCCGGAGTCGTCCGGATCGCCGGCCGAGACCGGGAAGTTGTCGTCGATATCGAAATCCAGATAGTCGTAGCGCAGGCCGGTGGTCAGATCGAAATCCGGCGTGATCGAGAATACGTTCTGGGCGAACACGCCGACGCTGGTCGCGGTCTGGTCTTCGTTGACGCCGCGCTCGCCCTTGCTGCCCAGATCGTTGGCGAAGCGTTCGCGGTCGTCCTGTTGCACCTGGACGTCGACGCCGGCCACCAGCTGGTTCTCGTGACCGAAGACGCTGTCGAAGCGGGTGGTCTGAAGGCCGCCGCCGAAGAAATCGCGGTCGTAGGCGACCACGCCGCCGTCCTCGAACGGCAGATACTGGATGAAATCGCGGTTGGTATAGAACAGATTCGCCTGGTAGGACTGCTGTTCTGACAGCTGATCCTCGTAGACCAGGCCGACGGTCTGCTGTGACGCCGATTGGCGGGCGTCGTAATCGATATTGGCATCGCGTGCGCCGCGCCGATTGGCGCGTGCGGTGGCCAGGTCGACACCGCCGGGGTCGAGCGTGTCGGGCGCGTCGAGAATACGGGTGACCAGGCGCAGTGTGCCGGTGGCGCCGATATCCTTCTCGAGCTTGCCGGTGACCTGTTGTTTCTTGACCTCGCCGTGTTCGCGATAACCGTCCAGATCCAGCTGCGAGGCGGTGATGGCATAGCCCCAGCCGTCCAGCCGGCGCGCCGAGGAAACTTCCTCGCGGCGATAGCCGTTACTGCCGGCGGTCAGTTCGGTGCGATCGACCGGGCCGGCGTCGGGCGAGGTCGTGGTGATATCGATCACGCCGCCGGTGGCATTGCCGTACAGCGCGGAGAACGGCCCGCGCAGCACTTCCAGGCGTTCGATGGCGCCCAGATCGATGCTGTCGGTCTGGGCCTGGCCGTCGGGCAGGGTCTCGGGGATGCCGTCGACGAGCACGCGCACGCCGCGCACGCCAAACGCCGAACGGGCGCCGAAACCACGGATCGACACGCGCAGGTTCTGGGCGAAGTTGCTGCCGTTGTTGGCATAGACGCCGGGGGTGCGGTTGAGCGCGGAATCCAGCTGCGCCTTGCGCCGGCCCTGCTTGATATCCTGGCCATCGGTGACGTCCACAGCAGCCGGGGTGGTGAGCACTTCGCTGTTCAGGCGTACGCTCTCGACCCGGATCGGTGCCAGCGCGCCGAGCGACGTATCGGCGGCTGTGTCCGTATCACTCTGGGCGTGCGCGCCGCCGCAGGCCAGTACTGCAACGGCCATAGCCAGCCGTCGGTTCGTGCTCCCTGTTTTCACTGTTCCCCCTCCCCAGTATGCCGGCGTCAGGCCGTTATTGTCAGGTCACTATCATTCTTCGGGTGCCATCGCGCGCATCGATACGGCATGGATATCGGTTTCCATGAGGGGCCCCAGGGCATCGTAGACCAGCCGGTGGCGGTCGATCGGCGACTTGCCACTAAAGTAGCGCGAGCGGATGGTCACGTGGAAATGGCCGAGTCCGGTTTGCGCGCCCGCGTGGCCGGCGTGCAGATGGCTGTCGTCGCGAATGGCAATGTCGTCGGTATCCAGCCCTTGTTGCAGGGCTGCGCGGATACGCATGATGCGGTCGCTCATCTGGTGTTCCTGTCGTGGTGTGTCTGTGCTCGATGGACGCGCAGCTCAGAAGACCTTCTTGTAGGGGTAGACCGTGGTTTCCATGTACACGCCCTCGGCGTTGTAGGGGTCGACCTTGGCCCAGGCGCGTGCATCCTCGAGGCTGTCAAACTGGGCGACGATGATGCTGCCCTGGAAGCCATCGATGACCTTGCCGTAGGCGTCCTCGCGCGGCAGCGGGCCGGCGGTGAGCAGGCGGCCTTCTTCGCTGAGTTGCTCGAGCCGCGCGCGATGTTCCTTGCCCGCCTTGGCACGGCCGTCGCTGCTCTCGGCGACGTCGAAGGACACGATAGCGAAATAATCCATGGTGCAGTTCCTGTGGTCGTTGAACCGTCGGCATGCGCGGCATCGGCCGCGAGCGCCCGGTCAGGACGGATATGACGGTTGTAGTGTGCCGTATCCGCGGGGCGCTCGGCCATGCAGAATGCACACAGGCGCGCCGAAATACGCCGCACGCGGTATGATTGGGCATGGCCGATCTGATCCACGTACACGCCGAAACCCCGCAGCCGCGCCGCATCGCGCAGGCGGCCGATGCCTTGCGCACGGGCCGCGTGATCGCCTATCCCACGGATTCTTCCTACGGTCTGGCCTGTGGCATGGGCGAGAAGAGCGCGATCGATCGTATCCGCCAGATGCGCGGCTTCGGGCGCGAGCATTTCTTCACCCTGGTCTGTCGCGATCTGTCCGAGATCGCGACCTACGCCAAGGTCGAGAACGCGAGTTTTCGCCTGCTCAAGGCTGCCACGCCCGGCGCCTATACGTTCGTGCTGCCGGCCTCGAAGGTGGTGCCGAACTGGCTGGCGCACCCGAAGCGCAAGACCATCGGCATCCGCGTGTCCGGCCATCCGGTGGCGCGCGCCATCGCCGAGGCCATGGATTCTCCGTTCATGTCGGTCACCGCGCAGCGGCCCGACGACGAACTGCCGCTGTCCGAGGCCATGGACGTGCGCGAGGCCTTCGACCGGCAACTCGATCTGATCGTCGACGCCGGCGCCACCGGCGTCGAGCCGACCACGGTCGTCGATCTCACCGGCGACGTGCCGCAGATCCTGCGCATGGGCAAGGGCAGCGCCGAAGCACTCGGGCTGGAACCGGTCGACGCCTGATTCTTGGCGGATTCGAGCGCCCGCGCCCAATAACCGGGCGAGCTTTCGTATACTGTCGCGCTTGTTCATGTGTCAGCCAGGCCAATGCCCGTGAGTTCCGAGATTGCCAAGCCCATCGTCCTGTCCGGCATCCAGCCGTCCGGCGAGCTGACGCTCGGCAACTATATCGGTGCGCTCAAGCATTGGGTGGCGCTGCAGGACAGTCACGATTGCCTGTTCGCGCTGGTCGACATGCACGCGATCACCGTGCGTCAGGACCCGGCCATGCTGCGTGAGCGCTGCCATGAGTTCCTGTGCCTGTATCTGGCTGCCGGTGTCGATCCCGAGCGCGCCACGCTGTTCGTGCAGTCGCACGTGCCGGCGCACGCCCAGCTGGCCTGGCTGCTCAACTGTCATACCGCGATGGGCGAGCTCAACCGGATGACCCAGTTCAAGGACAAGTCGTCCAAGAACGCCGAGAACATCAACGCCGGGCTGTTCGACTATCCGGTGCTCATGGCCGCCGATATCCTGCTCTATCAGGCCGACGCCGTGCCGGTGGGCAACGACCAGAAACAGCATCTGGAGCTGGCCCGAAATCTGGCCGAGCGCTTCAACACGCGCGCCGGTGAAGCGATATTCACGGTGCCCGAACCGTTCATCCCCGAGGTGGGCGCGCGCATCATGAGCCTGGGCGATCCGACCGCCAAGATGTCCAAGTCCGACGACGTCGAGGCCAACGTGATCAAGCTGCTCGACGAGCCCAGGAAGGTGGTCAAGAAGATCAAGCGCTCGGTGACCGACTCGGACGGCGAGGTGCGCTTCGACGAGGCCGAAAAACCGGGCGTATCGAATCTGCTGTCGATCTACTCGGCGGTCACCGATGAATCGATCGCCGATCTCGAGGCGCGTTACGCAGGGCAGGGCTACGGCGCGCTCAAGGGTGATCTGGCCGATGCCGTGGTCGCTTTTCTCGAGCCGCTGCAGCAGCGCTACGCAGAGTTCCGACAGGATACGACGGGTTTGGACGCGATCCTCGCCCACGGCGCCGCCGCCGCGCGTCAGCGCGCCGCGCCCACGCTCGACCGGGCGATGGCCGCCACCGGCTTTCTGCCCGCGCTCTGATGCCAGCGCGCCGGCCCAACCTGCGCTGTCGACCGGCCGGTCCGCGCCGGTGAGCGCGGCCAGCGCCGACGCCGTGGCCGACGCCGCCGAGACGATGGCCGCGATCCGGGTGGCAGGCGAGCCGGTCGACGCCCTGCCAGACGATCTGTATATCCCGCCGGATGCGCTGCGGGTGTTTCTCGAAACCTTCGAAGGCCCGCTCGATCTGCTGCTGTATCTGATCCGTAAGCAGAATCTGGATATTCTCGATATCCCGGTGTTCGCCATCACCCAGCAGTACATGGCCTATATCGATCTCATGGAAGAGCTGGCGATCGAACTGGCCGGCGAATATCTGCTGATGGCCGCCATGCTCGCCGAAATCAAGTCGCGCATGCTATTGCCCAAGCCCAGCGTGGAAGAAGACGAGGGCGACGACCCCAGGGCCGAACTGGTACGCCGGCTGCAGGAATACGAGCAGTTCAAGCAGGCCGCCGAACAACTGGAGGATTGGCCGCGCGTCGGCCGCGAACTCACCCTCGTACAGCACGCCCCGGAGCGCCTGGATATTCATCGTCCCGAACCGGAAACCGATCTGCGCGCGCTCATGCTGGCCCTGCGCGACGTGCTCACCCGCGCCGAACTGTTCACCGAGCATCGTATCGAGCGCGAGACCCTGTCCGTGCGCGAGCACATGAGCCGGATCCTCGAGCGGCTGTCCAGCGGTGCGAATATCGCGTTCGTGGCGCTGGTCGAGGTCGGCGAAGGTCGGCTTGGCGTGGTGGTGTCTTTTCTCGCGATTCTAGAACTGGCGCGCGAAGCCCTGATCCGTATCGAGCAGGACACGCCCTATGCACCGCTGGGCCTGCGCCTGGCCGGTCCACCCGTCGACGACCCCGGATGACGCCGATGTCCGAATCCAGCACGAATGAACAGCCGGCCGTCGCGGGGCCCAACAATACCGACGAAGCGGTCGTCCCCGAGGCCGTGGTGCACTGTATCGAGGCGCTGCTCATGGCCGCGGACGCACCGCTGTCGATCGACCAGCTGATCCGGCTGCTCGATACCACCCACGCGGTCGAGCGCGCGGATGTACGCTTGGCCCTCGACGCGCTGTGCGCACGCTACGCCGAAGCCGCGGTGGATGTGGTCGAAGTGGCCGGCGGCTGGCGTTTTCAGGTCGGCGCCGACTATGCCGGTCTGGTCTCCAGGCTCTGGGAAGAGCGCCCGCCGAAACTCTCGCGCGCCATGCTCGAGACACTCGCCCTGATCTGCTATCGCCAGCCCATCGCGCGTTCGGATATCGAGGCCGTGCGCGGGGTGTCGGTGTCCTCGAATATCGTCAAGACACTGCAGGAGTTCGACTGGATCAAGGTCGTCGGCTATCGCGAGGTGCCCGGCCGGCCGGCGCTGTTCGGCACCACCCCCAAGTTTCTCGACGATTTCGGCGTCAAGCGGCTGGCCGATCTGCCGAGCCTGCCCGAGATCAAGGATCTGGACGCGCTGGAGGCAGCCATGGCGCGGTTCCAGACCGGCGCTGCCGACGCGGCCGATGACCAGAACTCGTCGGACGACGTGGATGCCGCCGACCCGGCACAGGCCGCGGCGCCCGACGAACGCGGCGCGCCGCCGGAAGACGACGCGGCCGATGAAGACTCGCCTGACCCCGAGCGACCACTGCACTGATCGCCTGGCCGGGGTTGGATTTTGACGGTCCACACCCATCATGTGAGTGCAAAGACAGGCCGCGCACGACGCGGCGAACGATGGGGATTGGATGGCAGCCTTGAACACCGAGTCCGTACTGAGTGTGCGCCACTGGAACGATTCGCTTTTCAGTTTCACGACCACGCGCGACCGGAGCCTGCGCTTCGAGAACGGTCAGTTCGTGATGATCGGCCTCGCCGGCGAGCGCAAGCCGTTGTTGCGCGCCTACAGCGTCGTCTCCGCGAACTACGAAGAGCACCTCGAGTTTTTCAGCATCAAGGTGCCGGACGGGCCGCTGACCTCGCGTCTGCAGCATCTGCAGGCAGGTGACGAGGTGCTGGTCAGCCGCAAGCCCACGGGCACGCTGCTGATCACCGACCTGCATCCGGGCCGCAATCTGTTCCTGCTGGCCACCGGCACCGGCCTGGCGCCGTATCTGTCGATCGTGCGCGATCCCGAGACCTACGAGCGTTTCCAGCGCGTGATCGTCGTCCACGGCGTGCGTTACGCGAACGATCTCGCCTATCGGCAACTGTTCGAAGAACATCTGCCCAACGACGAGATATTCGGTGACCTGGTGCAGCGGCAACTGCTCTACTATCCCGTGGTCAGCCGTGAGTCGTTTCGCAACGAAGGCCGTCTCACCACACTGCTCGATAATGGTCGGCTGTGTGAGGATCTGGGGCTGGAGGCGCTCGACCCGAAGCAGGATCGTGCGATGATCTGCGGATCGCCCGCCATGCTCGACGATACGTCGGCCCTGCTCGATGCCCGCGGTTTCGAGGTTTCGCCGCATATCGGCGCGCCGGGCGACTACGTGATCGAACGCGCCTTCGTGGCCAAATAGCGCAAACGCGCCGGAAAACCGCATGACCGAACGTCTTCAGAAAATGCTGGCCCGGGCCGGTTACGGCTCGCGCCGCCAGCTCGAAAATGTCATCGAGGCGGGGCGGATCCGCATCAACGAGAAAGTCGCGACGCTCGGCGACAAGGCCGAGCCCTACGACAAGATCCGTATGGACGGCAAACTGCTCAATCTGGGCGAACGCCTGGATATCCGCTGCCGCGTGCTGGCCTACAAGAAGCACGTCGACCAGATCGTGTCGCGCAACGACCCGGGCGGGCGCCCGACCATCTTCCAGAGCTTGCCCAAGCTGCGTGCGGGCCGGTGGCTGGCCGTGGGTCGGCTCGACGTCAACACCTCCGGGCTGCTGCTGGTGACCACCGACGGCGAACTCAAGCGCCGGCTCGAACATCCCAGCCACGAAGTCGTGCGCAGCTACGCGGTGCGGGTGCATGGGGTAGTGGACGAGGCCATGCTCGATCGACTGCTGGCCGGCGTCGAGCTCGACGATGGCATGGCGCGGTTCGACACCATCCGGGTGGCCGACGATGCCCATCGCGGCAATCGCTGGTTCGAGGTCACCGTGCGCCAGGGTCGCAACCGCGTGGTGCGCCGGCTGTGGGATTCACAGGGCGTGACCGTATCCCGCCTGATGCGCACCGGCTTCGGCACGGTGGCACTGCCCGGCGGCGTCAAGGCCGGCGGCTGGCGCGAACTCGATCGCAAGCAGATCCGCGAACTGGCCGCGCTGGTCGATCTCAAACGCTGACCGGTAATGGCGGCCGGCGACCCCACGCCGCAAGCGCTGCGCGCGTTCCATGATGATCTGTCCACCGCCTACGGCCCGCAGCGCTGGTGGCCGACCCAGGACGCCGACAATCCGCGCTTCGAGATTCTCGTCGGGGCGGTGCTGACCCAGCACACCGCGTGGACCAATGTGGATATCGCCATCGCCGCGCTGCGCGAGGCCGGCCCGCTCACCGCCGAGGCGCTGCTCGCGCACGCGGATCTACCCGTACTGATCCGGCGCGCCGGCCCGCATAACGTCAAGGCGCGGCGGCTGCGCGCGCTGTGCCAGTGGTTTGTCGACAACGGCGGCTTCGAGACGCTGGCCGCGTGGCCTAGCGCGGCGCTGCGACGCGAACTGCTCGCCCTGCATGGCATCGGCTTCGAGACCGCGGACGTGATTCTGCTCTATGCCTTCGAGCGGCCTGCATTCGTGGCCGATGCCTATGCGTTTCGTATCCTCGAGCGTTACGGCTGGTGGCGCGGGCGACGCAATTACGAGCGCCTGCGGCAACAGGTCGAGCACGCCGGGCCCACCGCCGACGCCGCGTTCTACGACGAACTGCACGCGTTGATCGTGGCGCACGCCAAACAGCGCTGCCACAAGCGCGCGCCGGACTGTGGCCAATGCGTGCTGGCGTCGCGCTGCGCCTGCGCGCTGAAGGCGGCGCCGGACGCCGCTACCGGTGGCTAGGCGGGCGCCGCCGCGCCCTGTGTATCGATGATCTGACCCGTGGTGCCGCGCGCGGCACCGGACAGCAGATGCACATAGGTATCGACGAGGCTGTCGACCGGCTCGCCCAGATGGGTGGCCGCCGGAAACGCTTTCTTGCGTAACTCGGTCTTGCGCGGGCCGGGTTCGACCGCGTTGAAGCGCAGGTGGTCGCTCTGGGCATGCTCGATGGCGAACATCTGCACGAGCGCGGCCAGGCCCGCCTTGCTGGCGGCATAGGCGCCCCAGAAGGCCTTGGGCTGGGCCGCGGCCTGATCGAGGGTGAAGACCACCGAAGCATCGCCGGCGTCCTGCAGCAGCGGCAGGCACAGCTGGGTGAGCGTGAACGCGGCGGTCAGATTGACGTGCATGATGCGCTGCCAGCCGTCGATCGGGTGCGTGGCCAGCGGCATCAGGCCGTCGAAACGCGCGGCCAGATGCACCAGCCCGTCGAGGCGGCCGCAGTCGGCGCGGATGCCGTCGACCAGTCGCTGGTAGTCGTCCTCGCCCGCCTTGGTCACGTCGAGTGGAAACAGCGCCGGTTCCGGACTGCCGTCGGCGACGATCGCATCGAAGACCGGGCTGAGCGTGCGTTCGCGCCGGCCGACCAGCACGCATTCAGCGCCGGCGGCGGCCACGCCGCGCGCCACGACCGCGCCGATGCCGCCACCGGCGCCCGTGATCAATACGACGCGTTCGGCGAGGGGTTTGCTCTGGGTCATGAGATTCTTTGTTGCAATTGCTGAATGGCAGCCGGGAGTTCGGCCACGGATTCGACCACGCAGTCGGCGCGCCAGCCGTGGATATCGTCGCCCGGCGGAATATAGCCGTAGGCCACGCCGATGGTGGCCATGCCGGCGGCCCGTCCGGCGGCGATGTCGCGGTCCGAGTCGCCGATATAGATACAGCGCGTCGGCTCAACGCCAATACGCTCGCAGGCCAGATACATGGGCGCGGGATCGGGCTTGGCCACACCAGCGGTATCGCCGCCGATCACGCAGGCCGGGGCCGGATCGAAAGCCATGTGTGCCATCAGGGGCAGGGCGAGGGCTTCGGTCTTGTTGGTGATCACACCCCAGAGCGTGTCGGCGACGGCGACGTCACGCAGCAGCTCGCGCATGCCGGGGTAGGGCCGCGAGTCACGCGTCATACGGCTGCGATAGGCCTCGATGAAGGCGTCGTAGGTGGCGCTGTAGCTGTCGTGCTCGGGGGTGAGATCCAGGCCCTTGCCGAGCATGCCGCGGCCACCGAACGAACACAGCGGCGCCAGTTCGGCCAGCGGCAGCGGTTCCAGACCGCGCTCGACGCGCATGTCGTTGATCGCGCCGGCCAGATCCGGTGCGGTATCGAGCAGGGTGCCGTCGAGATCGAACAGAACCGCCCGCTTCACTGGCCGGCCTCCGGGCGCCTGGCGTGCAGGAAGTAGTTCACGTCCGGCGATTGCGCTAGCGATGCGCTGCGGGTCAGCGGGTTGTAGTGCATGCCGGCCACCTCGGCCACCTCGAGTCCGGCGTGCCGGCACCAGCGGGCGAGTTCGCCGGGGCGAATCAGCTTGTCGTAGTCATGGGTGCCGCGCGGCAGCAGGTTGAGCAGATATTCGGCGGCCCCGATCGCCAACAGCCAGGATTTGGTGTTGCGATTGATGGTGGAGAAGAACAGCTGGCCACCGGCTCTGCTCAACAGGGCGCAATCGTCGACGACATGGTCGGGCTCATCGACGTGCTCGAGCATTTCATAGCAGACCACGATATCGAAGGCGCCCGGCATCTCGATCGCCAGGTCGCGGCTGGACTGGCAGCGATAGTCGATGTCCAGTTCGCTGTCCCGGGCATGGACCCTGGCGGCCTCGATCAGCTCGGGCGCGAGGTCGAGGCCGGTGACGGTAGCGCCGCGCCGGGCCATCGCTTCCGCGAGCAGGCCGGCGCCGCAGCCGACGTCGAGTACGCGCTTGCCTTTCAGGGGCGCGCGCGTATCGATGAAGTCGGTGCGCAGCGGGTTGATGTCGTGCAGCGGGCGCATGTCGCCGGTCGGGTCCCACCAGCGTTCGGCCATGCGGCCGAACTTCGCGAGTTCGGCGTCTTGATCGGAGCTCATGAATTGTTCCTGTCGCGGGCGTGGCCCGAGAGTGTGGTCTGCCAGCGCGCGGCGCGCGCCAGTATGTCGGCTTCGTCGAGCGTGGTCAGTTTACGGTCGGCGAGCAGTCGGCGGCCGGCGACCCAGGTATCGCTGACCTGCTCGCGCGAGGCGTTGTAGACGACCGCCGCAACCGGGTCGAAGGTGGGCCGCGTTTCGATCGCATCGAGATCAACCGCGCACAGGTCCGCGGCCTTGCCGGGGGTGATCGATCCGGTAATGTCGTCCAGTCCCAGCGCCTTGGCGCCGTTGATGGTGGCCATGGCGAGTATGGTGTCGGCGCTCACGGCCGCCGCGTCGTTGGCGGCGACCTTGCCGATGAAGGCGGCGGTACGCATCTCGCCGATCATGTCGAGATCGTTGTTGGAGGCCGCGCCGTCGGTGCCCAGGGTGACGTTGATGCCGGCGTCGATGAGTTTCTGTACCGGGCACAGGCCGCTGGCGAGCTTGAGGTTCGACTCCGGCGAATGCAGCACGTGCACGCCGTTCGCCGCACAGGTAGCAATTTCGTCGTCGTTGAGCTGGGTCATGTGCACGGCCAGGAAGTTCGGCGTGAGCAGGCCCATTCGTTTGAGCCGCGCCAGCGGGCGTTCGCCGTTCTTTTCCAGCGCATCCGCGACTTCGAAGGCGGTCTCGTGGACATGCATGTGCACGCGCAGATCCATCTCGTCTGCGTAGGTGCGAATCTTGGCCAGCGGTTCGTCGGAGACGGTATAGGGCGCATGCGGCGCGAACACCGTGGTTATGCGGGAATGGCCGCGCCAGGCATCGCGCAGGGCCAGCCCTTTTTCCAGATACTCGGCGGCGTTGGCCGCCCACACGGTGGGGAAGTCGATCACGATCATGCCCACGGCGGCGCGCATGCCGGTCCGGTCGACCCGGTCGGCGACGACGTCCGGAAAGAAATACATGTCGTTGAAGCACGTGGTGCCGCAGCGCAGCATCTCGGCCATCGCGAGATCGGTGCCGTCGGCGACGAACTCGGGCGACATGAACTCGCCCTCGATCGGCCAGATGTGCTCGGTCAGCCACGGCATGAGCGGCATGTCGTTGGCGATGCCGCGCATCAGATTCATCGCTGCATGCGTGTGGGTATTGATCAGCCCCGGCAGCAGCACGTGCGATTCGAGCTCGATGGTCTCGTTGGGGGTATATCTTTCCCGCGCTTGTGCGATCGGCAGCACCGCCTCGATGGCGCCGCGATGCACGGCCACGGCGTGATTTTCGAGCAGGCGCTGGGTGCCGGTGACGGGCACGATCCAGCGCGCACAAATGAGGGTATCGATTTTGCTCATGGCGCAGCGTTGCCGGGGGCAGTCGGTGGGAGGCCTGAATGGCTGCCACTCTAGCGTAGTCGGGCTCTTTTGGCATACCGCCTGTGCTAACATGACCGGCTTTACGCGACGGTGTGCGGCCCTGTGTCGGAGCGCTCAGCTCCTGCCGGTTCGTGCACCGAATGCCAGTCCTTGGGATGTCGTTTTCCGGTCGCCGAATGACGCGCCCGGGTACGCAACCGCACTACCAGAACAAGCCTATGGCCGACGTCGCAAAAGAGATCCTGTCGATCAACCTCGAAGACGAGATGCGCAAGTCGTATCTCGACTACGCCATGAGCGTCATCGTGGGGCGCGCATTGCCCGATGTGCGCGACGGGCTCAAGCCCGTGCACCGGCGTGTGCTCCATGCCATGCGCGAACTCGGCAACGACTGGAACAAACCCTACAAGAAATCGGCCCGTGTGGTCGGTGACGTGATCGGTAAGTATCACCCGCACGGGGATTCCGCCGTCTACGACACGATCGTACGCATGGCGCAGGATTTCTCCATGCGCTATGTGCTGGTCGACGGCCAGGGCAACTTCGGCTCGGTCGACGGCGACGCGCCGGCGGCCATGCGCTATACCGAAGTGCGCATGTCCAAGCTTGCGCACGAAATCATGGCGGATATCGAAAAGGATACCGTCGATTTCATCCCCAACTACGACGAATCCGAATCCGAGCCGGCGGTATTGCCGACCCGGCTGCCAAACCTGCTGGTCAACGGCGGCACCGGTATTGCCGTGGGTATGGCCACCAATATCCCGCCGCACAACCTGGTTGAGATCGTCAACGCCGTGCTCGCGGTGATGGACAACCCCGAGATCGATATTCTCGGGCTGATGGAATACGTGCCGGGCCCGGATTTCCCGACCGCGGCCATGATCAACGGCGCCGATGGTATCCGCGAAGCCTACGAGACCGGGCGCGGGCGCATCTACATGCGCGCACGGGCGCACTTCGAGGAAGTCGACGAGCGCGGCAAGCAGTCGATCGTGGTCACCGAGCTGCCGTACCAGGTCAACAAGGCGCGCTTGCTGGAAAAGATCGCCGAACTGGTCAAGGAAAAACGCATCGAAGGCATCACCGAGCTGCGTGACGAGTCCGACAAGGACGGCATGCGCATGGTGGTAGAGCTGCGCCGGGGCGAGACGCCCGAGGTCGTGCTCAACAATCTCTATCGCCACAGCCAGATGCAGACCGTGTTCGGCATCAACATGGTCGCCCTCGACGACGGCCAGCCGCGCACGCTCAACCTGAAGCAGATGCTGGAGGCGTTCATCCGCCACCGGCGCGAAGTGGTCACCCGCCGCACCCAGTTCGAACTGGCCAAGGCGCGGGCCCGTGCCCATGTGCTGGAAGGCCTGACCATCGCGCTGGCCAACATCGACGAGGTGATCGCCCTGATCAAGGCGTCCTCCGGGCCTTCCGAGGCCCGTGAGGCGCTGATCAGCCGCGAATGGCCGCCGGGGCAGGTCGTGGACATGCTCGAACGCGCCGGTGCCACCGCCTCGCGTCCGGCCGACCTGGCCGCTGCCTATGGCTTGCAGGAAGGCGGTGGCTACCGCCTGACCGAGACCCAGGCCCAGGCGATCCTGGATCTGCGTCTGCATCGTCTGACCGGCCTCGAGCAGAGCAAGATCGTCGAGGAATTCGAAAAGCTGCTCGACGCGATCGCCGACTATATCGAGATTCTCTCGAGCATGGCGCGTCTGTTCGAAGTCATTCGTGAGGAGCTGGAATCGGTACGCGCCGACTACGGCGACGAACGCAAGACCGAGATCCTCTACAACCACCTGGATCTGACCACTGCCGATCTGATCACGCCGGAAGACGTGGTGGTCACGCTCACTCACGAAGGCTATGTGAAGAGCCAGCCGCTGGATGCCTATCGCGCCCAGCGCCGCGGCGGGCGCGGCAAGTCGGCGACCGCCACCAAGGACGCCGATTTTATCGACAAGCTGTGGGTGACCCACACTCACGACACGCTGCTGTGCTTCTCGTCGGCGGGCAAGGCGTACTGGCTCAAGGTCTACGAGCTGCCCAGCGCCGGTCGCGGCGCGCGCGGCAAGCCGATCGTCAATCTGCTGCCGCTGGAGTCGGACGAGCGCATCTCGCAGGTTCTGCCGATCAAGGATTTCGACACCGGCGAAAACGTGTTCTTCGCGACCCGCAACGGCACGGTCAAGAAGACCGAGCTCGAGCAGTTCTCGCGTCCGCGTGCCAACGGCATCATCGCCATCGATCTGCGCGAGGACGACGCGCTGGTAGGCGTCGATCTCACGGCCGGCAAGAACGACGAGGTGATGCTGTTCTCCTCCGGCGGCAAGGTGATTCGCTTCGGCGAGAACGACGTGCGCTCGATGGGCCGGACCGCCGCCGGCGTGCGCGGTATCCGTCTGCCGGAAGGCGAAAAGAACGCGGCCGTGATCGCGTTGATCGTCATCCGCGAGGGCGAGATTCTCACCGTCACCGAACAGGGCTACGGCAAGCGCACACCGGTCGACGACTACCCGCTGCGCGGTCGCGGCGGCCAGGGCGTGCTCGCGCTCAAGCAGTCGGACAAGACCGGCGCCGTCGTGGGTGCGACCCAGGTGCTCGAAGACGATGAAATAATGCTGATATCCAACCTGGGTACGCTCATTCGTACCGCGGTGGCGGAAATCTCGGTGCTCGGGCGCAACACCCAGGGTGTGCGTATCATCCGCGTCGGCGCCGACCAGCATCTGGTGGGTGTCGATCGTATCGCGGTCGATGAGGACGAGACCGATGACGACGGCGAAAGCGAAGGCGATCTCGCCGTCGATTCGGCGGATTCGGATTCGACCGATGACGATGACCGCGACGCGGCATCGGACGACGGCGACGACGATAGCGGCACCGACGACACCACTGAATAAGCGCGCGGCGCTACTACATTAATCGGAGACAGACTGCATATGGCACGCGTTTACAACTTCAGTGCAGGTCCGGCGACGTTGCCGGTGGAAGTGCTCAAGAAAGCCCAGGCCGATCTTCTCGACTGGCAGGGCTGCGGCATGTCGGTGATGGAGATGAGCCATCGCGGCGATGAATTCGTCTCCATCGCCGAAAAAGCGACCCAGGACCTGCGCACACTGCTGAACGTACCCGACGGCTACAGCGTGCTGTTCCTGCAGGGCGGCGCCGCCGGCCAGTTCGCGGGCGTACCGCTGAATCTGATGGGCGAGTCGCAGAAAGCCGACTACGTCATCACCGGCAGTTGGGGCAAAAAAGCGGTCAAGGAAGCCGGCAAATTCGGCGACGCACAGGTCGCGGCCAGTTCGGCCGTCGACGGCAAGTTCACCGATATCGCCCCGCGCGCCGACTGGCAGCTTCGCGACGATGCGGCCTATGTCCATTACACGCCCAACGAAACCATCGAAGGCATCGAATATCCGGATGTGCCCGATACCGGCAGCGTGCCGCTGGTGGCGGACTGGTCGTCGGCGTTCCTGTCCAAGCCGATCGACGTCTCCAGATACGGCGTCATCTACGCTGGCGCGCAGAAGAATGCGGGTCCGGCCGGCATGACGATGGTCATCGTGCGCGACGATCTCATGGGCAAGCCGCAGTCGGGCGTGCCGATGGTGCTGGATTACAAGCAGCAGGCCGACGCCGATTCCATGCTCAATACGCCGTCCTGCTTCGCCTGGTACATGTGCGGATTGACCTTCGAGTGGATCCTGAACAATGGCGGTCTGGAAGGCATGGCCGAGCGCAACGCGAAGAAGGCGAAAACGCTTTATGACGCCATCGACGGTTCGGACTTCTACAGCAATCCGGTGGCGCCGGGCGCGCGTTCGCGCATGAACGTGCCGTTCCTGCTCGCCGACGACAGCCTCAACAAGAGCTTTCTGGCCAAGGCCGAGGAAGCGGGCCTGTCCACGCTCAAGGGCCACCGCTCGGTGGGCGGCATGCGCGCTTCGATCTACAACGCGATGCCGCAGGAAGGCGTCGATGCACTGGTTGATTTCATGCGCGCCTTCGAGAAGGACAACGGTTAAGACAAAGACACTTATCCGCAGATTGCGCGGATTTCACGGATTCAGAAAAGAAAGCGACCGCATCTTCTTTTAACAATCTGCGTCATCTGCGTCATCTGCGGATCAACTGCTTACTGAATTTGCGGATAAGTTTCCTATGACATTCAAGGTACAAACCCTCAACAGCATTTCTTCGAAGGGCCTCGATCGCCTGCCGCGCGACAAGTACGAGATCGCCTCGGAGCTGTCGACGCCGGACGCGATCATCCTGCGCTCGCACAACATGCACGACATGGCGATCCCGGACACCGTGCGCGCGATCGGCCGCGCCGGCGCCGGGGTGAACAACATCCCCGTGCCCGACATGACCAAGCGCGGCGTGGCCGTGTTCAACGCGCCCGGTGCCAACGCCAACGCGGTCAAGGAACTGGTGTTGTCGGGTCTGCTGTTGTCATCGCGCAATCTGATGAGCGCCTGGCGCTATGTCGAGGAACTGACCTCGACCGGCGAGGAGCTCAAGAAAGAGGTCGAGGCCGGCAAGAAGCGGTTCAAGGGCGTGGAACTGCCGGGCCGTACGCTGGGCGTGGCCGGTCTGGGCGCGATCGGCGTGCAGGTGGCCAACGCCGCGCGTGATCTGGGCATGAGCGTGCTCGGTTTCGATCCCGGCATCACCGTCAACAACGCCTGGCGCCTGCACGCCAACGTCTCCCAGGCGCTGTCGGTGGACGAACTGCTGTCGCGCTCGGATTTCGTGAGCCTGCATGTGCCGCTGGTCGACGACACCCGCGGCCTGATCGACGCCAAGCGCCTCAAGCTGATGCGCAAGAACGCCGTGCTGCTCAATTTCTCGCGCGCCGAGATCGTGGACGAGGATGCGGTGCTGGGTGCGCTCGAATCCGGCCGCCTGCATTATTACGTGTGCGATTTCCCGTCCGAGAAGCTGCGTGGGCACCCCAGCGTGATCACGCTGCCGCATCTGGGCGCTTCCACCGACGAGGCCGAGGACAACAGCGCGATGATGATCGCCGACCAGCTGCGCGATTACCTGGAAGTGGGCAATATCCGCAACTCGGTGAATTTCCCCGAAGCGATCATGCCGCCGACCGCCAATGCGCACCGGATCGTGGTGGTCAACCACAACGTGCCCAACATGGTCGGCCAGATATCCTCGACGCTGGCACGGCACGAGCTCAATATCGCGGACCTGCTCAACAAGTCGAAAGGCGAAATCGCCTATACCCTGGTGGACGTGGATTCCGAGGCGCCCGAGGCGGTGCTCGATGAGCTCAAGGCCATCGAAGGCGTGCTCTGCGTACGCTATCTGGGCGCGGTGGGCAGCGAAGCGGCATAGGGCGCGATTTGTAGATGAGTACGCAATCCGACGATCAGGCGCTGTCCCAGGCGCGCGAGCGTATCGATACGCTGGATCAGCAGATCCAGCGTCTGATCGCCGAGCGCGCGGGGGTTGCCCTGGATGTGGCCCGTATCAAGCAGGCCCAGGGTCGCAGCGATTTCTATCGGCCCGAGCGCGAGGCCGACGTGCTACGACGCGTGGCCGAGCGCAACGACGGCCCGCTGGATGATGCCACCATCACGCGCATCATGCGGGAAGTGATGTCCGCGTGCCTGGCGCTGGAATCGCCGTTGAAGGTGGCGTACCTCGGCCCCGAGGGGACCTACACCCAGGCGGCCGTCTACAAGCACTTCGGCCATTCGGTGAAAGCTATACCGCTGGCCGCGATCGACGAGATCTTCCGGGAGGTCGAGGCCGGCAATGCCGATTTCGGCGTGGTGCCGGTGGAGAATTCCACCGAAGGGGTGGTTAGCCACACCCTCGATCAGCTGGTCGGCAGCTCGTTGTCGATCTGCGGCGAGGTGGCGCTGGCGGTGCATCATCATCTGCTCTCGCGGGCCGAGGATCTGGCCGGCGTGAAACGCGTGGTCGCTCATGCCCAGTCGCTGGCGCAGTGTCGCAAATGGCTGGACAGCCACCTGCCGGGCGTGGTCCGCGAAGCGGTCGCCAGCAACGGCGAAGCGGCGCGCATGGTGGCCGGCGAAACCCAGGCCGCCGCGATCGCCGGACGGGCCGCGTCCGAGTTCTACGAGCTGGCGATGCTGGCCTCCAACATCGAGGACGAGCCCAACAACACGACGCGGTTTCTGGTCCTCGGCAAGCAGCATGTGCCGGCGACCGGCAACGACATGACCTCGATTCTGGTGGCCATCCGCAATCAGCCGGGCATGCTTCATCGTCTGCTGACACCGGGTGCTGAAGCCGGGGTGGACCTTACGCGTATCGAATCGCGCCCGTCGCGGCGCCAGGCGTGGGACTATAATTTCTTCATCGATATCGAAGGCCATGCCGACGAGAGTCGCGTGCGCGACGTGATCGCGGCTATCGAAAGCCAGGCCGTCATGCTCAAGATACTGGGATCGTATCCGCGCGCCATAGGCCCCGAGCCAGTCTGAGAACGGACTTTCAATAATTCTTTCAAGTGATTGATGTCATGAGTATTACGCTCACCGATCAGGCGCACGACGGGATTCGTAGCCTGCACACCTACGTGCCGGGCAAGCCGATCGAGGACCTCAAGCGCGAGCTGGGTCTGTCGTCGATCATCAAGCTGGCATCGAACGAGAATCCGCTGGGTACGTCACCCGCCGCGCTCGCGGCGCTGGCGAGCTTCAACGGCGATCTGTATCGCTATCCGGACGGTAGCGGCTTCGATCTCAAGGCCAGGATCGCCGCCCGGCATGCTATCGAAGCGGCGCGGATCACCCTGGGCAATGGGTCCAACGATATTCTCGAACTCACGGCGCGGGTATTTCTCGGCCCGGGCAAGAACGCGATCGTGTCGCAGTATTCGTTTGCCGTGTATCCGATCGTGGCGCGTGCGGTCAACGCCGAGGTGCGCATCGTCCCCGCGCTGGGCACCGCCGCCGATATGCCGCTCGGGCACGACCTGGACGGGATGCTGGCGCGCATCGACGACCACACCGGGGTGGTGTTCATCGCCAGTCCGAACAACCCGACCGGCACCTGGCTTAGCGCGAGTGCGCTGGAAGCCTTTCTCGAGCAGGTGCCGGCGCAGACGGTGGTGTTGCTCGATCAGGCCTATATCGAATACCAGACCACGGCCGCGCAGCCGGATATCCGGAGCTGGCTGGACCGGTTTCCCAACCTGATCGTCACCCGCACTTTCTCCAAGATATTCGGCATGGCGGCGCTGCGGTTCGGTTACGGGTTGTCGAGCGCCGAAGTTGCGGACTATCTCAATCGTATTCGCCAGCCGTTCAACGTGAACATGGTCGCCATGCACTGCGCGGCGGCGGCGATGGACGATACCGATTTCATCGAGCGCTCGATCGCCAGCAATAACGCGGAACGCAGTTCGCTGGGGCGCGAACTCACCGCGCGCGGCATGGACTGCCTGCCGTCGGAGGCGAATTTCATCACCTTCGATTGTGGTCGCGAATCCGGCCCGCTATACGAAGCGTTGCTGCGCGAGGGCGTGATCGTGCGTCCTCTGGCCAGTTATGAAATGCCTGAACATCTACGCGTAACTGTCGGAACCCGCGAAGAAAACCTGCGCTTTCTCGAAGCGCTGGACAAGGTGCTGGCCGCGCTATGAATGCGGCGCCCGAGACCGGCTATGGACAGCATGTTGCGATCATCGGCCTGGGTCTGATCGGCGGTTCGATCGCACGCGGCCTGCGTGTCGCCGGTGGTGCGGCGTCCATCGTCGGCTGCGTGGCGACGACGGAGGACGCGAAACGCGCCGTGGAACTGGGCATTGTCGACGAGGCCACCACCGACCTCGGCAAGGCGGTCGCCGGGGCGGACTTGGTCGTGGTTGCGGTGCCGGTCGGCGCCATGGCCGATGTGTTCGCCGATCTGGCGCGGGCCATGCCGGCCGCTGCGGTGATCACGGATGTCGGCAGCGTGAAGATGGCTGTGATCACGGCGGCGCGGGAGCAACTGGGTGCCCGGATCGGCCGCTTCGTGCCCGGTCATCCGATCGCGGGTACCGAGCACAGCGGTCTGGAGGCGGGTTTTGGCGCGCTGTACGAGGATCGCCGCGTCATTCTCACACCAACGCCGGAGACCGACCGCGACGCCTTCGCGGCGGTCGAAGCACTCTGGCGTGCGCTGGGCGCGCGCGTCACCGAAATGGACGCGGCCCATCACGACGAAGTGCTTGCCGCCACCAGCCACCTGCCGCATGTGCTCGCCTTTGCGCTCGTGGATACGCTGGCGCGCATGGCCGAGCGCACCGAGATCTTTGAATATGCGGCCGGCGGTTTCGCGGATTTCACCCGTATCGCCTCCAGCGATCCGGCGCTGTGGAGCGATATCGTGAGCGCCAACCGGGATGCGGTGCTGCCCGTGCTCGATCGTTATATCGGCGACCTCGAAGCCCTGCGCGGCGCGATCGCCGGGCGCGATGGTGCCATGCTTACCAGTGCCTTCGGCCGTGCCAAGCAGGCGCGCGACCGCTTCGCCAGTCAATACATACAGGACCAGGGCTGACCATGCGCCAATTCGAGATTGCGCCGGGCGGTCGTCTGAGCGGACATCTGAGCGTGCCGGGCGACAAGTCCATATCGCACCGGGCGATCATGTTTGCCGCGATTGCAGACGGCCGCTCGCGGATCAGCGGCTTTCTGGAGAGCGCGGACTGTCTTGCGACCCTGCGTGCGTTCGCGGCGATGGGCGTGAGCCACAGCGAGGACCAGGGCGATCTGATCGTCGACGGCGTCGGTCGTCATGGCCTGCAAAAGCCCGACGGCGCGCTCGATCTGGGCAACTCGGGCACGTCCATGCGGCTGTTGTCGGGGCTGATGGCCGGCCAGGCATTCGACAGCGTGCTCAGCGGCGACGCCGGACTGTCGCGTCGACCCATGGCGCGTGTGATCGAGCCGCTGACCCTGATGAATGCGGATATCCAGGGCAGTGAAGGCGGGCGCGCGCCGCTGCAGATCCGCGGCGGCCGGGCCCTCGCCGGCATCGATTACACGCCGCCGGTGGCGAGCGCCCAGATCAAGTCCTGCGTGCTGTTGGCCGGGCTTTACGCCGACGGGGTAACCCGGGTCAACGAGCCGGGCGTGAGCCGCGATCACACCGAGCGCATGCTGGGAGCGTTCGGGGTCGGCATCGAGCGCAAGGGCTGCCAGCTGGCGCTTGCCGGCGGCCAGGAACTGCACGCCTTCGACGTGGCGGTGCCTGCGGATCTGTCGTCGGCGGCGTTTTTCATGGTCGGCGCCTGCATCGCCAGCGACAGCGCCTTGACGCTGCGCGGCGTGGGCGTGAACCCGACCCGTCGCGGCATTATCGAGATTCTGCAGCGCATGGGCGCGGACCTCCTCCTGCGCGACGAGCGCGAGCAGGCAGGCGAGCCCGTTGCCGACATCGAGATTCGCAGCAGCGAACTGCGCGGCGTGGATATCGGTGCCGATGAAGTCGAGCTGGCTATCGACGAATTTCCGGCCATCTTCATCGCCGCGGCCTGCGCCAGCGGCACCACCCGGCTGA
The DNA here is from genome assembly GCF_042643355.1 of Salinisphaera aquimarina. Classification (NCBI taxonomy): domain Bacteria; kingdom Pseudomonadati; phylum Pseudomonadota; class Gammaproteobacteria; order Salinisphaerales; family Salinisphaeraceae; genus Salinisphaera; species Salinisphaera aquimarina. Next base: position 521,682 of record NZ_JBHRSS010000008.1, on the reverse strand, counting down.
CCGGTGCCGCGGAGCTGCGGGTCAAGGAATCCGACCGTATCCAGGTGATGGCCGACGGGCTGGCCACGCTCGGCGTCGATGTCAGCGTGGCCGACGACGGACTCACGATCATCGGTCGTCCCGAGGAATACAGCTTCAGCGGCGGGCATGTGCATAGTCACGAGGATCACCGCATCGCCATGGCCTTCGCGATGGCGGGGCTGCGCGCCAGTGCACCGATCACGATCGACGATTGCGATTTCGTGGACACGTCTTTTCCGGGGTTCGTCGAACTCGCGCGTTCGGCGGGGCTCGATATCCAGTCTCGCGGCATGTCATGAGCGCACAGGCGCCAGTGCTCACACTCGACGGGCCGGGCGGGGCAGGCAAGGGCACGCTCGCGTCCGCGCTCGCCTGCGAACTGGGCTGGCGGCTGCTCGATAGTGGCGCGCTGTACCGGCTCGTCGGACTGATCGCGCTGCGTGAAGATCTGGATGCCGACAATGCGGCCGACTGTGCCGAGGCGGCCGAGGCCGCGCGCGGCCTCGATCTGGTGTTCGAGCCGGATGCCGGCGAGGGCCAGCGGGTGCTGCTGGCCGGCGAGGACGTGACCGAGGTCATCCGCAGCGATGCGATTTCGGATGCGGCGTCGAAATGGGCCGTGCAGTCCGCGATTCGACAGGCGCTGCTGTCCCGTCAGCGCGATTTCGCGTCCCCGCCGGGACTGATTGCAGACGGTCGCGATATGGGCACGATCGTGTTTCCGGATGCCGATCTGAAGATCTATGTCACCGCCTCGGCGGAGGAGCGCGCGTCGCGACGACATGCACAGTTGTCGGGCTCCGGTGTTGATGCTAATCTTGAACGGATATATCGAGAGATATTGGAGCGGGACGCGCGCGATGCATCGCGTGTGGTCGCCCCTTTGAAGCCGGCGGTGGACGCGCATGTGATCGACACCACCGGCGAGACAGTGTCCGCGTCGCTTGAGCGAGTGCGCGGCCTGGTACGAGAAAACGGCTGGATCTGAGTCTCTCATGTCCGGCCTACACCCACTGGACCGGCGGCGGCGCAATGCCTTCGTCGGATTGTCTAATCAACCACCGATGGCGCGTTCGCTTTGCGCCGCAGGATCAAGCCCCACCCATGTCTGAAAGTTTCGCTGAGCTATTCGAGCAAAGTCTGCAGGGTCGTACCATGCAGCCCGGATCCCTGATCAACGCAGAGATCCTGGAAGTCAAATCCGATGTGGTCATCGTCGATGCCGGACTCAAGTCCGAAGGCGTGATCCCGATCGACGAATTCTACGACGACAACGGTGAAATCTCCGTTGTTGCGGGCGACAAGGTTGAAGTAGCCCTGGAGGCCGTCGAAGACGGTTTCGGCGCGACCCGTCTGTCCAAGGAAAAAGCTCAGCGTATCCGTACCTGGGACTTCCTCACCGAAGCCTACGAGAACAGCGAATCCGTGGTTGGTCAGATCAGCGGCAAGGTCAAGGGCGGTTACACCGTCGACGTTGGCAATATTCGCGCCTTCCTTCCCGGTTCGCTGGTCGACGTGCGCCCCGTGCGCGACACGACCTACCTCGAAGGCAAGCCGCTCGAGTTCCGCGTCATCAAGCTGGATCGTCTGCGCAACAACGTGGTCGTCTCGCGTCGCGACGTGCTCAAGGAAGAGTACAGCGAAGAGCGCAAGCAGCTGCTCGACACGCTCCAGGAAGGCATCGTGCTCAAGGGCATCGTCAAAAACCTCGTGGATTACGGCGCGTTCGTGGACCTCGGCGGCATCGACGGCCTGCTGCATATCACCGACATGTCATGGAAGCGCATCAAGGATCCGACCGACGTGGTCAACGTCGGTGAAGAGATCGAGGTCAAGGTGCTCAAGTTCGATCGCGAGCGCACCCGCGTCTCGCTCGGCCTCAAGCAGCTGGGCGACGATCCGTGGGTCGATATTGCGCGTCGTTATCCCGAGCACACCCGTCTGTTCGGCAACGTCACCAACATCACCGACTACGGCGCCTTCGTCGAGATCGAATCCGGTGTCGAGGGTCTGGTTCACGTCTCCGAAATGGACTGGACCAACAAGAACATCAACCCGAACCAGATCGTCGATGTCGGCGACGAGGTCGAGGTCATGGTGCTCGAGATCGACGAGGAACGCCGTCGTATCTCGCTGGGCATGAAGCAGTGCAAGTCCAATCCCTGGGAAGACTTCGCTGCCCAGCATCAGCGCAACGATCAGGTCGTCGGCCAGATCAAGTCGATCACCGACTTCGGTATCTTCGTGGGCCTGCCGGGCAACATCGACGGCCTCGTGCATCTGTCCGATCTGTCCTGGAACGAGACCGGCGACGACGTCGTGCGCAATTACGCCAAGGGCGACGAGGTCGAGGCCGTGGTGCTGTCGATCGACGCCGACCGCGAGCGTATTTCGCTGGGCATCAAGCAGCTCGCGCAGGATCCGATGGGCAATTTCGTCGCCGATCATCCGAAGGGCAGCATCGTCACCGGCAAGATCGCCAGCGTCGACGCCCGGGGCGCCAACGTCGATCTCGGCAACGACGTGGTCGGGTACATCCGTGCATCGGATATCTCTCGCGACCGGGTCGAGGACGCGCGTACCGCGTTGTCCGAAGGTGCCGACGTCGAAGCCCGCTTCGTGGGCGTGGATCGTCGCAACCGCACGATCAGCCTGTCGATTCGAGCCAAGGACGAGAAGGACGAGCAGCAGGCCATGCGCGACTACGCGGATACCGATGCCTCGACCGGTACGACCAGCCTCGGCGAGCTGCTTAAAGAGCAGATCGACGCCAGCGATCGTAATAATTAGTCGAATAACACGGCAGTACAGAGCACAGGGCGCTTGCGTGCGCCCTGTGTTTTAACTAGCCTAAAGGTCAGTGGGGCGCACCAGCCGGTGCGTATCGGGGGCGGCGTTTCTAGGGAGAGAGCGCTGAATGACTAAATCGGAGCTGATCGAACGGCTGGTTCAGCGTCAGGCGCATATGTCGCATCGTGACGTGGAGTTGGCTGTCAAATTGTTGCTTGACGACGTGATTGGCGAACTGGCCGAGGGCGGCCGGGTCGAAATTCGCGGGTTCGGCAGTTTTTCGGTGCATCATCGGCCAGCGCGCCGCGGACGTAATCCGAAAACCGGCGAGTCGGTGGATATCCCGCGCAAGTTCGTGCCGCACTTCAAGCCCGGCAAGGAGTTGCGCGAGCGCGTCAACATCAGCAACTCATAAAAGTCGACGGACGCTGATCACAGAGGCTGCTAAGGTAGCCGGCATCGGCCAGAAAACGGGATTTCAATGCTACGCCTGATACGTAACCTTATCGTGATCCTGGGATTGGTCGTGGGTATCGCCTTCGGCTTCTTCAATTTCGAACCGGTGAATATCGACCTGCTGTTCACGAACACTCAGGCCCCGCTGGTTGTGCTGCTGGTCATCGTTTTTGTCCTCGGTCTGCTTATTGCCGGACTGGCCTGCATGGCGCGTATCGCGCGTCTGCGCGGCAGACTGTCGAGCGCGCGTCGACGGCTCAAGGACGCGGAAGCAGAAATCTCCAACCTGCGGAGCATGCCAATCCACGATGCTTGATGGCATCTGGTGGGTTTTTCTGGCGCTGCTGCCGCTGGCGGCCGCCTCCGGTTGGTATGCGCGGGGCCGCGCCACCGGTGAAGATGAACCCACGCCGCCGGTCAACGCGGACTATCTGCGCGGCATAAGCCAACTCGTCAACGACGACGCCGATCGCGCGATCGCCACGTTCGTGCGGCTGCTGGAGGTCGACAACGACACCGCGGAAACACACCTGGCACTCGGCAATCTGTTTCGTCGTCAGGGCGAGGTGGATCGTGCGCTGCGCATGCACCAGAATCTGGTGGCGCGCCCTAATCTCAAGGCCGTTCATCGTAATCAGGCGCGTTATGAACTCGCCCAGGATTATCTGCGTGCCGGTGTGCTCGACCGCGCCGAAAACCTGTTTCGTGAACTGGCCGACCAGAACCTGTTTCTGGAGCGGTCCTTGTCTGGCCTCGTGGCCATCTACGAACAGGGGCGCGACTGGGAGCAGGCCATCGACACTACTCGGCGCCTGGAGACCGTGCGCGGCACCTCGCTGCGGCCGGTGATCGCGCAGTACTTCTGCGAGCTGGCGGAACAGGCGCGCGGCAATCAGGCGATCGATCAGGCTCATCGTTTTCTCAAATCCGCACGGCATTCATTTCGCGACTGCGCACGCACCAGCCTGATCGGCGGCTTGATGGCGGAGCACGGCGGCGATCATCGCGGGGCGATCCGGATCTATCGCCAGGTCCTGCGTCAGGACATCGATTTCAGCAGCGAGATCATCGAGCCGATGCGGCGCTGTTTCGACGCGATCGAGGACCCACGCGGCTACGCCGATTTTCTGCGTGAGCTGATGCCGTTATACGACGGTGCGCACCCGCACGTCGCCTATGCCCGTCTGCTGCATCGGCAGAAGAAGAGCGACGAGGCGATCGCCCATATCTCCGAGTATCTTCAAGGAGATCCGAACTGGATCGGCTTCTATCACCTGCTCGATCTGACCTGGTCGCAGACGCGTAGCAATCTGACCGGCCCGCTGGACAGTCTGCGCCAATCCCTGGGCCAGATCATCGAACGCCAGCCGACCTATCATTGCGGACAATGCGGCTTTTCCGGGCGTTATCTGCACTGGCAGTGCCCGAGTTGTCGGCAGTGGAATACCATCGTGCCGGTGCGCGACGTACGCCCCGGCGAACCGGCACCCACCCGAGCGGCGCGTATTGCGTAACGACAGTCAGGCACGTCGTCGGCCGCGCGTCAGTGACGTGGGTCGGTGGGTTGGCTGGCAGGCTACAGAGCGCAACAGCGATGCGACTCTGTCGTGTCGTCGGTTCGATCATCCGCCGATATCGGGTAGCGCAGCAATATCGAGTCCAATCAGCCGAAGCCTGGAGATTGGACGTGAATGAGCGCTACGGCGCAGAGCAGATTACTGGTCTTTTGTAAGAAGCCGAGGCGTGCACGCCGGCCACGGCTCATTCGTGCTGAACCATTGGTCGGAAGCGCGACAAGTTGTCTGTAGGGCCGCGCAGGGGTCGCTAGTAACGCGTATCGTCCTCGACCTGCCTGCGGCATTCCTGCGGGGACCACGCCGCGTGACAGCTTTGTACCATCTGCTGTAGCAGGGCCCGCAGGCGGGCCTTGTCGAAAGCGTTCAGCTGTGCGGTCTGAAGCGCAGCGCGCAGTTGGTTGATGGCCTGCGGATAGGCGCCGCGCAGCTGAAAATAGCGCGCCTGTCGGTAGTAGGCCTCGCCCAGGTTCTTGTCCTGACTCGCGGCCTGCGCGAGCATCTGCTGCGCATCCGAGGATTGGTCGATCAGGGCATGCTCGCCGAGCAGGAACTGGCGGGCGGCCTTGGGCTCGTCGCTCTGGATCAGCAGGCGCGCGTAGTCGAGTTTTGCCGCGGCGCTGTGCGGAAACTGCTTCTGGATCGACAGGAGCATGTTGCGGGCGTCGCCGGTCTTGCCGGATTGTGAATAGGCGTTGGCCAGCGCCAGCTTGTAGGCCAGCTGGTCGGGCGCTGCGGTGGCCAGCGGCGCGAGCAGGGCGATGGCCGCGTCGTTCTGGCCCAGTTGCGTGAGTACCAGCGCATAGCCGTAGTCGAGCGCGGGCGTGGGCTTGTCGGTGGCGCCACGCCGCTGCTGATAGTAGCGGCTGAGGTCGCTGAGCTGGCGGTTGGCCAGCACCCGCGCGCGTTCCTTCATGAGCGGATACGCCGCGCTTTCGTCGATCTTGGGCGACGGATAGTCGCGGGCGCGGGCCTCGGCCTCGGCCATGCGGGTGTTGCTCACCGGATGCGATAGCAGGATCTCGGGAAGCTGTGTGCCGTAGAGCTGGGAGCGTTTCTGCAGTTTCTCGAAGAAGCTGGCCATGGCGTCGGGGTTGAAGCCGGAGGTGGCCATGGTGCGGATGCCGACACGGTCGGCCTCGAATTCGTGCGCCCGGGTGTAGTTGGTCTGCTGCTGGCCGAGATTGGATACGCCCGCGGCCACCGCTGCGGAAATCGCGTCCGGGTCGCCGCCGCCGGCGATGGCGGCCACGATGACCGCGGCCGCCGTGGCCCAGCCCATTCCGGAGGTGGCTTCGATCTGGCGCGCGATGTGGCGCTGGGTCACATGGGCCATTTCATGCCCCATCACGCCGGCGAGCTCGCTTTCGTTGTCGGTTTCGGTGATCAGCCCCGCGTTCACGCCGATGTATCCGCCGGGCAGGGCAAACGCGTTGATCTGGCCGCTGTCGATCACATAGAAGTGAAACGCGTCGGCCGCGTGCGAGGTGTGCTGCGCCAGGCGGGCGCCAACCGCGTTCAGATATTCGCGCAGTTCCACGTCTTCGATGATCAGATTGTGGCTGAGCAGCTGCGACACCACCTGGCGCCCGAGCTTGTCTTCCTCGGCGGGCGATAGATAGGCATCCGCGGGCTGGCCGATCGTGGGCAGCTGGTAGTCGTTGGCGGCCGCGAATGTACTGACCGAGACCAGACAGGCCAGCGCTGCGAACAGCGAACGGAAGACTAGGGCACGAGTGATCACGACACGTTTGATTCCAGTGGGCGGGGTGGGGGACCGGCAGCGATGACCAACGCGGCGCCTGTTGCGGCGTGCCCCAGTTCCCGTTTATCAGACCGCAGGTTAGCGTGTTTTGTTCATTCGATTAAACTGAGCGCCATGAGCAGGTGACACCACGATACATCGCGCTCCAATTTTTTTAGACCAAGGAGACATTGTGCCGACATCCGTCTGGCAATACGGCCCAGCCTTGGGCGCCATCCCCCGTCGACGGTTCGCGGGGCTCCGCCCGTGAACGTTGTGCGCGATTGGTTCTCGCGGCATTTTTCCGATCCGCAGGTGGTCGCGCTGGCGCTGATCCTGCTCAGCGGGCTCGTGCTGGTGATGGTGTTCGGCGCGCTGCTCACGCCGGTGCTGGCTTCGGTCGTGGTGGCGTATCTGCTCGATGGGCCCGTGCTCTGGCTCGAACGGGTGCGGGTGCCGCGCTGGGTGGGCGCGGCGCTGGTATCCACTGCACTGCTGATCAGCGTGGTGCTGGTCAGTTTTGCGCTGCTGCCCATGCTCACCCGCCAGGCCGGCCAGATCCTGCAGGAGCTGCCCAGTCTGATCACCAACATCCAGGACTGGATCGCGTCCCTGCCCGATCGATACCCGGCAATGATCACCCAGGACCATATCGACGCGGTGGTCAACAGCACCACGGTCGACGTCGCCTCCATTCGGCAGTCCCTGCTCAGCCGCTCGCTCGTGGTCGGCATGGGCCTGCTCTATCTGTGCGTGTATCTGATTCTGGTGCCGCTGATGGTGTTCTTCATGCTGCGCGACAAACGCCAGATCCTGACCTGGCTGGCCGGTTTCGTGCCGCGCAACGGCGGCTTGGTGCAAAGCGTGTGGGATGAGGTCAATGCCCAGCTCGGTAACTATGTGCGCGGCAAGGCGATGGAAATCGCCATCGTCTGGGTTGCGGCCTATCTCGTGTTTTCGCTGCTGGGTCTGAAATACGCAATGCTGCTGTCGGCGCTGGTGGGTTTCTCGGTGTTGGTGCCGTATATCGGCGCGTTCGGCATGACCCTGCCCGTCGTGCTGGTGGCCTATGCGCAATGGGGCATGGAGGCGCAGACACTGTATGCGCTGATCGCCTACACGATATTGCAGATGCTCGATGGCAATGTGCTGGTGCCGATCCTGTTCTCCGAGGCGGTCAACCTGCATCCGGTCGCAATCATCACCGCGGTGCTGTTCTTTGGCGGCATCTGGGGCTTCTGGGGCGTGTTCTTCGCCATTCCGCTGGCAACGGTCGTGCATGCGGTGCTCAAGGCCTGGCCGCGGCGGGCGGCGCCGGCCGCGGAGAAAGGCGCCGGGTTGACCTACTGAGTAGGGGCTTTTCCGCGAGGTGGCGTATCGTCGGATGGACGCTCCAAGCGCAGCTGCGCTATGGAAGATTCAGTCTTGCAGGCCGCAGATCATCAAAGGGCGCCACCTCCGGCGCCCGGGAAGACTGCATCCCATTCTTCAGTCGGGTCACGCTGCGTCAACCAACTGGCAGAGACCATTCCGTGTCTTGTAGGTCGGCTTAGGCCGAAGGCCGTAAGCCGACATTCGCCAGGCCGGGCATCAGGCCGTAGCGGCCGGCGCTTCAAGCAACTCGATCCAGTGCCGAACCGGCACCCCGGAGGCTGAATCCAGATGCAGCTGGCAGCCGATGTTGGCGGTCACGATCACATCCGGCTTACCGGCTGCCAGCGACTCGAGCTTGTTGGCGCGCAGTTGGTTGGCCATCGTCGGCTGCAGGATGGAATAAGTGCCCGCTGAACCGCAGCACAGATGCCGGTCGCGGACATGGGTCAATTCATAGCCGGCACCGGTGAGTATGTCGGCCACGTGGTCCCGCAGCTTCGGTGTGTTCTGCAGCGTACAGGGCGGGTGATAGGCCACCTTGCGGCCCTGGCCGAGATCACCCAGGCGGCTCAGGTCTTCCGAGGCCAGGACATCGCTCAGATCGCGCGTGAGCTCGGACACACGCGCCGCCTTGTCGGCGTAGTCGGCGTCATTGCGCAGCATATGGCCGTACTCGGCGACCGATGCGCCACAGCCGCTCGCCGTCATCACGATCGCCTCGGCGCCGGCTTCGATATGCGGCCACCAAGCGTCGATATTCGCGCGCGCGAAATCCAGTGCTTCGTCGCGATGGGCCAGATGCTGGCTGAGCGCGCCGCAGCAGCCGCTGGCTTTCGGCGCAATCAGGCGCACGCCCAGTTGGCCCAGAATACGCGCGGCGTGGGCGTTGGTGTTGGGCGTGGCCACCGGCTGCACGCAGCCGTCCAGCACGAGCATGGTGCGCTGGGTGTCTTCGTTCGCCGGCCAGTCGATCCGGTGCTGACGGGGCGGCATCTTCTGCTTGAGCGGCGCCAGCGGGCCGATCAGCAGCGGCTTGAATGCATGGCCAAGATTAAAGAAGAACGCGAAACGACTACGGTAGGCGACCACGTGGCGCAGCAGCCAGCGGATGGCGCGCTCGTGAAACGGACGCTCGACCTGCTGTTCGACCAGATCGCGGCCGATATCGGCGAGCTTGGCGTATTCCACCCCCGACGGGCAGGTGGTTTCGCAGGCGCGGCAGGTCAGGCAGCGATCCAGATGCATCTGGGTCTTCTGGGTCGGCGTTTCGCCTTCCAGTACCTGCTTGATCAGATAGATCCGGCCTCGGGGGCTGTCGCGTTCGTCGCCCAGCAGCTGGTAAGTCGGGCAGGTTGCGGTGCAGAAACCGCAATGGGTACAGGCGCGCAGGATGCGATCGGCTTCGTGGCCGTCCGGCGTATCGCGCAGTTGCGGAATAATGGATGTCTTCATGGAAGCACTCGGTAACCAGTCGAACTAGAAATCGGAATAAAGACGGCCGCGATTTAGAATGCCGGCCGGGTCCAGAGATTGCTTGACGCGTTTGTGGACCGCCAGCATGGCATCGGGCAGCGGATGAAAACGCGGGCTGGCATCGCCGCGGTAGCACGTGGCATGGCCGCCGAGTTCATTGGCGCGCTCGCGAATCGTGGCGGCGTCGGCGTTGGAAAGCAGCCAGCGCTGCGCGCCGCCCCAGTCGACCACGCAATCGCCTTCGATATCGAGCGTCGGCGTGGCCGGTGCCACCGACAGCCGCCAGAGCGGGCGCTCGTCCTGGAAAAACGCGCTCTTGTGTTCGCGGATCGCCTGCCAGAACGCCTTGTCGTCGTCGAGTCGTTCGCCGCCGAGTGTCTTCGACGCGGATTCGACCGATGTCGCGGCCCCGGCCAGGCGTAGATAGCTGCGGCCGGCTTCCCAGTAGGCGGCGGTGATCGGCCAGGGCTTGAGCAGACATTCGCTGAAATGCGCCAGCGCACCGTCGGCGTCTTTTTCAAACATCAGCGTCACCTGTTCGCGCGGCAGCGGCAGCACCTTGAGGCTGACGTCGAGCAGCACGCCCAGCGTGCCGAACGCGCCTGCCATCAGCCGGGAAAGGTCGTAGCCGGCGACGTTCTTCATCACCTCGCCGCCGAAGCGCAGCGCCTCGCCGCGCCCGTTGATGATGCGCGTACCGAGCACGAAATCACGCGCCGAGCCGGTGAACGGGCGCGCCGGGCCGGATACGCCGGCAGCAATCGTGCCGCCGAGGGTGGCATTGTCGCCATAGTGGGGCGGCTCGAAGGCGAGCATCTGGTTCTTGTCGGCGAGGGCGGCTTCGATTTCGGCCAGTGGGGTGCCAGCACGTGCGGTCATCACCAGCTCGCCCGGCTCGTAGCTGACGATGCCGCGATGACCGGTCACGTCCAGCAGTTCGCCATCGCTGCGCTCACCCAGAAACGACTTGCTGCCGCCGGCGCTGATCAGCAGCGGGGTCTGGTCATTGAACGCCTGCGCGACGGCCCCGGTCAGTTCGTTGGTCAGGTCGGCGGTCGAGGTCACAGTCGCTCCAGATCGGGGAAGGGCAGATCGCCGTTATGGACATGCATGGCGCCGAACTCGGCACAGCGGTGCAGCGTGGGCACGGCCTTGCCGGGGTTGAGCAGGCTCTTGGCGTCGAAGGCGGCCTTCACGGCATGGAACTGGATGAGCTCGGGTTCAGGAAACTGCACGCACATCTGGTCGATCTTCTCCATGCCGACGCCGTGCTCGCCGGTAATCGTGCCGCCGTGTTCCAGACACAGCTCGCAGATCGCGCCACCGAAGGCTTCGGTGGCTTCCAGCTCACCTTCCTTGTTCGCGTCGTAGAGAATCAGCGGATGCAGGTTGCCGTCGCCCGCATGAAAGACGTTGGCCACGCACTGGCCGTATTTTTCCGACAGTTCGCTGATGCCGATCAGCACGTCGGCCAGTGCCTTGCGTGGAATGGTGCCATCCATGCAGTAATAATCCGGCGAGATACGGCCCATGGCCGGGAAGGCCGCCTTGCGACCGGCCCAGAACAGGGCGCGTTCGGCGGCGTCGCGGGAGATGCGGATGTCCACGGCGCCTTCGCGTTCCATGACCTCGCGCACGTCGGCGATATGTTCTTCCACTTCGGCCTCGGTGCCGTCGACCTCACACAGCAGGATGGCTGCGGCGTCTGTGGGATAGCCGGCGTGCACGAATTCCTCTGTGGCAATAATGGCCGGGCTGTCGAGCATTTCCAGCCCGGCGGGCACAATGCCGGCCTGGATGATGGCGGCAACGGCGTTGCCCGCCTTGCGTACGTCGTCGAAGGCCACCATGGCCACACGCGCCAGTTCGGGCTTGGGCAGCAGCTTGACCACCACCTCGACGATCACGCCGAGCAGGCCTTCGGAACCGGTCATCAGCGCGAGCAGGTCGTAGCCGGGGGTATCGAGGGCGTGGCTGCCGATGGTCAGGCGCTCGCCCTCGATGGTCACGATCTCGATCTGCAGGATGTTGTGCGTGGTCAGGCCGTATTTAAGGCAGTGCACGCCGCCGGAATTCTCGGCCACGTTGCCGCCGATCGAGCAGGCGATCTGGGATGACGGGTCCGGCGCGTAGTAAAGCCCCAGGTGATCCACCGCTTCCGAGATCGCGAGATTGCGTACGCCCGGCTGGACGGTAGCGCGCCGGTTCTGCGGATCGATATCGACGATCTTCTTGAACTTGGCCAGCGACAGCAGCACGCCGTTGTCGAGCGGCAGCGCGCCGCCCGACAGGCCGGTGCCGGCGCCGCGTGCCACCACCGGCACGTCGTTGGCATGGCAGATACGCAGGGCGGTCTGCACCTGCTCGATCGAGTCGGGCAGGATCGCGATCATGGGCACTTGCCGATAGGCGGCCAGGCCGTCGCATTCGAACGGGGTCAGATCCTCGTGCGCGTGCAGGACCGTTTCCGCCGGCAGTTCGGCAGTCAGCTTTTCGATCAGCGCCGCCTTGTCGACCCGTGCTGAGAGCACGTGTTCGGCGTTGTCGGCGGGATGGGGGGTGGCGATTGCGGAATCGGCCATGGCAGTTCCTCGTGCGTTATCTGCGGCGAGCAGCGCCGGCGTCGACGGGCGGCGGTGACGGCCATATCGGGCCTGCTCCGCGCCGGGTATTGACGATTACTCTAGAGCTTATCAGAGGCATAGTCGGCCAGACGCGAGCGTTCGCCGCGGGCCAGGGTGACGTGGCCGGCGTGGCGCCAGTTGCGGAAACGATCGACCACGTTGGTCAGACCGGACGTGGTCTCGGTGAGATAGGGCGTATCGATTTGCGCCAGATTGCCGAGGCAGACGAACTTGGTGCCGGGGCCGGCGCGCGTGATGAGTGTCTTCATCTGCTTGGGCGTGAGGTTCTGGGCCTCGTCGAGAATCACGAAGCGCTCCAGGAAGGTGCGCCCGCGCATGAAGTTCACCGAACGGATCTTGATGCGCTTGGACAACAGCTCGTTGGTGGCGGCGCGCTCCCAGTCGGAGCCGGCGCCGTTGCCGGTGAGCACTTCCAGGTTGTCCATGAGCGCTCCCATCCAGGGCGTCATCTTCTCTTCCTCGGTCCCTGGGAGAAACCCTATGTCGTCGCCGACCGGAACGGTTACGCGGGTCATGATGATTTCGCGGTAGCGCGACTCGTCCAGCGTCTGGGCGAGTGCGGCGGCGAGCGTGAGCAGGGTCTTGCCCGTGCCCGCGGCGCCCAGCAGGGTGACCATGTCGACGTCCGGGTCCATGAGCAGGTTGAGTGCGAAGTTCTGCTCGCGGTTGCGCGCATGCACGCCCCAGACCGACTGCTTGCCCTCGCGGTAATCCTGAGCGAGTTCGAGCACGCTGGTGTCGTCTTCGATCTCGCGGGTGATCAGCTCGACATCGTTCTCGCGCTCGAAGTGCAGCAGTTCATTGAGATGCCAGTTGGCCACTTCCGGGCCGGTGAGGCGATAGAAGGCTCGCCCGCCGTCCTGCCACGACTCCATGGTCTGGCCGTGGGTATCCCAGAAATCCTCCGGCAGTTCGCCGTGGCCGGTGTAGAGCAGGTCGAGGTCTTCGAGCACCTTGTCGTTGGTGTAGTCCTCGGCTTCGATGCCGATCACCGACGCCTTGATGCGCAGGTTGATGTCCTTGGACACCAGCACGATCTCGGACTGGGAGAAGATGTTTCGCAGCGACAGCGCCGACAGCAGGATCGAATTATCGGCCTTGTTGCCCGGCAGCATGGCCGGCAGGCTGCCCTGGGCGGGTCGGGTTTCGAAGTAGAGCCGGCCGATGGCGTGCGGGGTCTCGCCCTTGTTCACGCCGTTGGAAACGAACTCGATGCCCTGGTCCAGCGGCAGCCCGGCTTCGATTTCCTCGTGACTCTTGCCGGCCATCAGGCCGTCGATGAAGCGGCTGACCTGACGCACGTTGCGGGCCACTTCGGAGACGCCTTTCTTGCCGGCGTCCAACTCTTCCAGAACCACCATCGGCACGAAAATGTCATGTTCCTGGAACCGGAACAGGGCGGTCGGATCGTGCATGAGCACGTTGGTGTCGAGAACAAAAACGCGTTGCGACATCGGCTGGATCCCGGTCGGATAATGAAAGCTGGGTCGGGGCGGGTTGCGGTCGGTGTCTTGCTTTAGAGCGCGCGTACCGCCGCCAGTACTTCGTCGGCGTGCTCGGCGACTTTCACGCCGCGCCACACATGACGGATGACGCCGTCACCGTCGATAACGAAGGTACTGCGTTCGATGCCGATGTGCGTGCGCCCGTACATGCTCTTTTCCTTGAGCACGTCGTAGGCCACGCAGATCTTCTCGTCGGCATCGCTGATCAGGTCGAAGGGGAAGTCGTACTTGGCGCGAAAATTTTCGTGCTTGCGAATCGAATCGCGCGACACGCCCACGATTTCCGCGCCCGCCTGCTGGAACTGTGCGTACAGATCGCGAAACGCTTCGCCTTCCTGGGTACAGCCCGGCGTGTTGTCGCGCGGGTAGAAATAGAGCACGAGGGTGCGGCCGGAGAAATCGGCCAGACGCAGCTGCTTGTCGCCGGTGGCCGGCGCCTTGAAGGCGGGCGCCTGATCCTGGATATCTAAGCTCATCAACAGAAACTCTCTATGTCTTGATCGGGTCGAGCAGGCCGTCCGCGTGCAGGTCGTCGCAGACATCCATGAATGCATCCCGCAGGGTCTGGGGATGATGATTGACCGGCACCTGCAGCGCCATGTGCAGAGTACACATGGCCGCGCCCGTCAGTCCGGAATCATAGGCCTGCGAGCTGACTTCGACGACGTTGGTTTCCTGCTCGGTGAAGAAATCCAACAGTTCGCCGAGCAGGCGCGGCTGCTGCGGGGCCACGACTTCCGCCGCATAGGGCCGGAAATCGGTCTGCGGCTCTGCGGGCCGCGCGTGCTGAAACTGGATCGCCAGGCCGAGGTGTTCCGCCAGCCCGGGCAGCGCGCTCTCCATCTTGCCCATCGCGCTCCAGTTGCCGGCCAGCAGCATCGCCGCCGAAAAATGGTCGCCCAGCGGCGTGATTCGGCACTCGTTGACTTCACAGCCGCGACGCGCAATCGCGCCGACGAGATCGCGGGCGAGTTTGTCGCGGTTTTCGCCGAGTGCCACGATCGATAGATATTTCTTGATTTCCGGCATGGGCGCGGCTTGATCCTGAATAAATTCGGTAAGCGGAAAAGCCGGTTATGTTAGCACTACAAGAGGCTGCTTCACGCGGGTACAATCGCCGGGCTATTTGGCTGTTGTCAGCGTTGAGGAGATATCGTGGCACAAGGCAATCTGGAACTGGGTGGCAGCATGGTGGCGATCGTCACCCCCATGCACGCCGATGGCAGTGTCGACTGGGACAGCCTGGAAAAACTCATCGACTGGCATATCGCCGAGGGTACGGACGGTATCGTCGCGGTTGGCACCACCGGCGAGTCCGCCACGCTGGGCTTTCGCGAGCATGACGAAGTCATCGAGCGCGCGGTGGAACTGGTCGACAAGCGTGTGCCCGTCATTGCCGGCACCGGCGGCAACGCCACGGACGAAGCGATCCGCCTGACCCGGCATGCCCAGCGCGCGGGCGCCGATGCCTGCCTGCTGGTCACGCCGTACTACAACAAACCGACCCAGGAAGGCCTGTATCGGCATTTTCATGCCATCGCGATGGCCGTGGATATTCCGCAGGTGCTCTACAACGTGCCCAGCCGCACCGGCGTCGACATGCTGCCGGAAACGGTGGCGCGGCTGGCCGAGATCGAGAACATCGTCGCACTCAAGGAAGCCAAGGGCTCGGTCGAACGGATGCACATGCTCATCAAGGAGATCGGCGACGGTATGGCGATCTTCTCGGGTGACGACGGGACCGCAATGGAATCGATGCTCGTCGGCTGCAAGGGCGATATCTCGGTAACTGCCAATGTCGCGCCGAAGCTGATGCACGAGATGTGTGCAGCTGCCATAGCCGGTGATCGCCAGCGCGCCGAAACCCTCGATGCCCAGCTGCAGCCGCTGCATACCACGCTATTCCTCGAGCCGAACCCGATTCCGGTCAAATGGGCGCTCAATCAAATGGGGCTCATCGGTCCGGGTATTCGGTTGCCGATGACGCCGCTGGCAGATCATTTTCACGAGCCGGTGCGTGACGCCTTGGCGGGGCTTTCTCTGGTTTGAGCAGCCATGCAACAGTTCAGTGCGCGCTGTCGGGGACTGACTTGCGCTTGTCAAATGACTTTCGTAGGCTCGACTCGCGTGCAAACCACCTGACAGGTCGCCCGTCATGAAAGCTTTGACAATCGCTGTTGCCGCGGCCGTATTTCTTGTGGCGCCGGCAAGCTTCGCGCAGCGTAGTGCCGAATCGAGCGCGCCGGCATCGAACGTTCAGTCGGGCGGTGCAGCAGGCGATAAAGCGGCTGTCTCCACTAATATGGTGCTGGCAGGCGTCGGGGCCGCGGCTGTCATCGGTGGTGCTTTTGCGCTGGCGAACAGCGGTGATGACGACAACGACAGCGTCGATGCCGGTGGCACCGGAACTACGGGAACCACGGGTACGACCGGAACCACGGGTACTCGGTAATACGCCTTGGGTGGCTACTCGGATTGGGCTATAGACAAGGATGGTTCCGATGAAATGTGCGGGAATTAAATTTGATGCATGAGGGTTGATTCGCTTGTGTTTTTGTCGATAACGAAGTAAGTTAAGGCCCGAGTAGTTTTTGCTCGTAAGTTTTTTGGGAGGTACACCATTATGAAAAAGATTCTTGCTGCTGCCAGCGTTGCTCTGTTCGCACTGTCCTCCCCCGCGGCTTTTGCCCAGGGCGGCGCCAGCAGCGATAGCGACACGATGGCGACCGGCGGCGCCGCTGGTTCGGATAACGCGCAGAATACCGCCTATGGCGTTGCGGCTGGCGTGAGCGCGGCTGTTCTGATCGGTACTGCGTTTGCCGTGGCCAACAGCGGCGATGACAACCACAGTGTTGATCTGGGCGATGGCGCCACGGGCACCACCGGCACCACGGGTACGACTGGCACCACGGGTACGACCGGTACCAATTGATCGATCCGGCATTCGCCAGATGAGAACCTGTGCCTTCATCGGCACTCTGAAAGACCGCCTTAGGGCGGTCTTTCTTTGTGTGCTCGGTGTTTGTTTTCTGGGTGTCGGGCTCGCGGGTTGCTCGACCAACAGTGCCAACCCGCTGGTATCCACGCTTTCCAGTTTCCTGCCGGGTCGCGCCGACGTGTCCGATAGAGCCCGGGATGTTTCCTACGCGTCGATTGATTTCGGCATCGGTGGCCGCGGTGGCTTGCTCATTCTGTCCAATATCTCCCAGGGGCTGACGTTCTGGCAGACGAGCCGGCGCGAGACGGTGGTGCTGAGAGACGGCTATCTGGAATCGAGCGGGGGCCTGGTGCCCGAGTTGCACATGACGCGGATAAGCGGCTATGCGGCGGGCGACAAGAAAACGCCCTGGTCGGGTGAAATCAATGCGCCGGTGCATTACACGGTAACCCGGAGTTGGACCAACGCCGACGGTGAGACCGACAGCGGGCGTGCGAGTGCTGATCTGGTGTGCGCGCCCGGTACGGTGGAGAAGAAGCTCCCGCTGACTACGCGTGCGCTCGAGCGTTGTGTGGAAACGCTGTCATGGGAGCGGGGCAAGCAGACCGCCTCCGTGTTGTGGCGTGATCCGGAAAATCACCGGGTCTGGGCAGCCGAGGTGGTAGCGTGGCCGGGCTCGCCCCTGTATGAATGGCGCGTCGCCCGACCCTGGTGGTGAACGGGCTGTACGGTAATCAGGGTGGATGCGCGATCATGGGGAAGAGAACCGACAGTGAACCGTCATGCGGCGATCGGAGAAGGCATCTGATCGCCAGGTTTATGCCTGTCTTGATGATTGTCGCGATGTTTTCGGGCAATGTTGCGATCGCCGACGACAACACCCAGGTGGCCAACGAGCGCGTATCGTTGCTCGATATATGGCTGGCCTTTCCTGATGTGGATACTATCGCCTGGCCGTATAGCTATATTCGCGCAAAGACGACTGACGCCAATCAGCAGGCCCGCAGACAGGATCTGTCTCGAGAGCTGGATTCGCTGGACTGGCGGCTCGATAACGGCCGCTACAAGAAATACCGTGCAGCCCTGGCTCAGTGGCAGACAGCCCTTGATGATATGCATACCGCTCGCGAGCCGGGCACCTGGTCGCCGTCCTGGCTTCTGGTTCATCCCAACAGGAATCCGCCAGTGTCGTCGCTGGCCGTGATCGGCGCCTGTGAAGTCCCCGCATGGGTCGAGGTCTGGGACAGTAACGGAGTCGAGCGACTCGCATGGAAATCCGGCCTCATGCTGTCTGATGTGACCCGCAAACCGCATCCGGTGGACGCAGGGCCTTCTGATCAGGTCGCAGTGGTCAATCCGGATGGCAGTGTCGATCGCTACGGTGTGGCGGCATGGAATTTCGCCGATACACGCCTGCAGCCGGGCGCGCGGGTCGTGGCGGCATTGCCGCTGAAAGGCGACGGCCTGCTCTGGATTCGCGACACCATCGCGCGGGTGATAGCACATAGTGCCCCCGGCGTGAATTGTCGTGAATTGCCGATCCGCGGAGGTGCGAAGTAATGGCTTGTTCGCGCCGTCGCTTGAATCGCCTTCTTGCCACCAGTTGCGTTGTGCTTGTTCCCGTATTGGCAGGCAGCAGCGCCCTTGCAGAAGAACATACCGGCACGCTGCCTGTTTTTCAGAGTGACTTCGGCGGCGTCGGCCTGCTGCAGACGCCGACCGCGCGCATGGCTCCGGTGGGGGACTTCTCCTTCAACCTGGCGCGGATCGATCCCTACACCAATTACGGATTCAGTCTTCAGCCGTTTTCGTGGATGGAGGCCGGCTTTCGCTATACGTCGATCGGCAATCGGCAGTACCAGGCGTCCGATGAAGATCGTGCAACGCTGGACAAAGGCGTGCGACTGAAGCTGAAACTGCTCAACGAAAGCCGTCTATTGCCGGCCGTCGCTCTGGGCTTTCGTGATCTGGGCGGAACCGGACTGTTTGGCAGCGAATATTTCGTGGCCAACAAGCGCTGGTACGATCTGGACTTCAGCGTCGGTATCGGCTGGGGTTATCTCGGCTCGCGTGGCGATATCGACAACCCGTTGCGTGTTTTCGGGGACCGTTTCGAAGACCGGGTGGGGCGCACGGCCGACGGTGGCGGGAAATTCAATTTCAAGCAGTTTTTCACCGGTCCAGCCAATCTCTTTGGCGGCGTCCAGTACCAGACGCCATACAAACCTCTGACCCTGCAGCTCGAATACGATGGCCACGATTACGACAACGAGCCGCTGGACAATGCGCAGGATCAGGATTCGCCCATCAATATCGGCGCGCGCCTGCGGGTCAGCGATAATCTGACCCTGTCGGCGGCGTGGGAGAGAGGCAATACCGCCATGATCGGCGGCACGCTCAGCCTGAATCTCGCAACCGTGAACCAGCCCAAGAGCGACCCGGCGCCGGTGGTGCCGAAGCCGACCGACGACAACGCCACCAATGACTGGAAGGCGGTCGCGGCGCAGCTGAGCAGCAATGCGGGCGTCTCCGCCACACGTATCAGTAAAAAAGGGTCGGAGCTCGTCGTGGAAGGCGTATCCACGCGATATCGCGCCACCCCGGAGGCCGAGCTGCGCGCGAACCGTATCCTGCACAACTCGGTAGATGGTGGCATCGACACGTTCCGCTACCGCTGGAAGGTGCGCGGAATGGCAATGCGCGAAGACGAACTGCCGCGCGATCCGTTGCCCCAGAAGCCATTGCTGCTCGAGCCGTCCGAAACCTTCAGCGACGATGACTATCGTCTCGGCGTTGAGTCCGTGGCCGCGTCGCGACAGCGTATTGATCGGGACAGCGAACAGACGTTGTACGAGGCGCCCAAGGACCGTTTTTCCTGGAATCTCGGCCCGGAGCTCAAGCAGAACTACGGCGGTCCCGACGGCTATCTCTACCAGATCCTTGCCCGCGCGAGCGCGGAGTACAGAACCGACGATCATGGCTGGTTGTCCGGGAAGCTGACCTATACGCTGCTCGATAACTTCGACAACTACAATTACATTGCCGATTCCAAGCTGCCACGGGTGCGCACCTATATCGGTAATTATCTCCAGGAAACCGATCTCGGCCTCGAGAATCTGCAGTACACGCGGACCGCGCGGCTGTCGGACAACTGGTTCGGCATGGCCTACGCCGGCTATCTGGAGCAGATGTATGCCGGTGCGGGCGGCGAATTGATGTACCGGCCGTTCAACAGCCCGGTCGCGCTGGGGTTCGATGCCAATTACGTCAAGCAGCGTGATTTCGACACCCGTTTCGGTCTGCGCGACTATGAAACCTGGGTCGGCAATGTCACGGCCTATGTCGATACCGGCTTCCAGGACGTGCGCGCGGCGATCAGCGTCGGTCGATACCTGGCCGGCGACCTTGGTACGACCCTGGATTTCTCGCGCCAGTTCGAGTCGGGCGTGCGCCTCGGGGCATACGCTACCTTTACCGATGCTGGCAACGACTATGGCGAGGGCAGCTTCGACAAGGGCATCTACATCAGCATGCCGTTGGACCTGTTCTTCACCAAGTCGAGTCGCGACTATGCGAGTGTCGCATGGCGTCCGCTCACGCGAGACGGCGGCGCCAAGCTGCAACGCCGCTACACCCTCTACGGCATCACCAACGAGCGTCAGCTGGGTCGTTACTGGGATAATTTCGTCGACGAGGACGAATAGAGTCTCAAGCCGGGATTGCCGACTCTTGTCGGGTCGCTGCTCGAAAGCCGGGTCAGCGTGTGCCGTCAGGTGGTAGGATGCGGCTCCTGGCAGGTCGCCAGGATGGTGGGGTCGCGCAGGCCCGCCATGGGCGGCCCACTGCGCGATTGCCTGCTATTCAAGAATGTACGGGAGCCATAGTGAAGAAAACGGTTTATCTGATGCTGGCGATATCGGCGCTGTTGCTCTCGGCCTGTAGCGCCACGCCGGACTGCCTCAAGCCCCAGTCCTATATGGACGCCAAGACCTTTCCGCCGCTGAAGAGCCCGGCGGGGTTGGATGTGCCAGCGCCCGACCCGAGTTTGCGGATTCCCGATGTGGCCAGCGGGCCAGTGGGCACGTACGAGCAGGCGCCCGCCGGAATCGACGAAGAGGACCCAGCGGCCCGCTGCCTGGTCACGCCGCCGGCGATGACAAGCCACTGAAACGCGGGTCTATCGGCTATAACGTCTATGGCCTATCGATGCCGACGTCTTGCGTAGGTCGGGTTAGCCGCAGGCGTAACCCGACAGCCGGTCGGCTGGCTAACCAATTGTATAGAGCGCAAGATCGTCGATATCCACGGCAGATATCCTGCGTTCCGTCGGCTTACGGCCAGGGCCTAAGCCGACCTACGTTACTGAATTGCCATAACTCACCGGCGGATTCGGCATGGCTCAGGAATTTCCGGCCTGCGACGGCCCGAAAGAGCCACTGAATACGTTACAATTCGCGCTCGATTACTGGGAGAGATGCCCGAGCGGTCGAAGTAGACGCTCATACAAGTGTGTGCGGTCTGATCATTGATCAGCTCGTACCGAGGGTTCGACCAGCCGCATTGCGGCTGACGCGAACATGCTTCATGTGAGTCCGCAGGACAAGCGACACGCGAGTGTCGCGTAGCAATCCCTCTCTCGGCAGCCCGCAAGGGCTGCTGCGTAAGTTACAATTTGAATCCGTTTTTGAAGGAGAGATGTCCGAGCGGTCGAAGGAGCACGCCTGGAAAGCGTGTGTGCGGCCTGACCATTAACTAGGCCGTACCGAGGGTTCGACCAGCCGCATTGCGGCTGACGCGAACATGCTTCATGTGAGTCCGCAGGACAAGCGACACGCGAGTGTCGCGTAGCAATCCCTCTCTCGGCAGCCCGCAAGGGCTGCTGCATAAGTTACAATTTGAACCCGTTTTGAAGGAGAGATGTCCGAGCGGTCGAAGGAGCACGCCTGGAAAGCGTGTGTGCGGTAACCCCGTACCGAGGGTTCGAATCCCTCTCTCTCCGCCAATACGGCTGAGTCGAACCCTAATCGACCAGCCAGCAGCAATGGTGGCCCGCGTCGGTGCCCCCGCGACGATATGCCGCAAACCCCGCCAGGCCCGGAAGGGAGCAACGGTAGCGGCGGACTCGGGCGCCGGGGTGTCGCTGGCGCGGGCCGCCACCTTTAGGAAATGTCCGAACCGTTTGATAACGGTTGCGCGACACAGTTGCGCATGGACGGTGCGCAGGCGACCATCAACGCCGGCTTGCTTGAAAGTTGCAGGCACCGACGCGATAGTCTGGCGATACGCGACGCGCGCAGTCCCATCACGCGAATCAGGCGGATCATGACCAGCCCAGTTTTTCCAACATGTCCGACCGGCCCGCAAACCGCATGAGCTTTCAGGCGCTCGCGCGGACGTGGCGGCCGCGCCGCTTCGACGAACTGGTCGGTCAGAAGCACGTCGTGCGTGCGCTCTCGCATGCGCTGGAGAATCAGAAGCTGCACCATGCGCTGCTGTTTTCCGGCACCCGCGGGGTTGGCAAGACCACGCTGGCGCGGATCATCGCCAAGTGCCTGAACTGCGATAACGGGGTCAGCGCCCATCCCTGCCAGGGCGACCAAGGCTGTGCGACCTGCCGCGAGATTGACGAAGGCCGATTCGTCGATCTCATCGAAGTGGACGCGGCATCGCGCACCGGCGTCGATGACACCCGCGATCTGATGGATAACGTGCAGTACGCGCCCACGCGCGGACGCACCAAGGTGTATCTCATCGATGAGGTGCACATGCTCTCCAAGCATTCCTTCAATGCCTTGTTGAAGACGCTGGAAGAGCCGCCGCCGCGCGTGCAGTTCCTGCTGGCGACGACCGAGCCGGAGAAGATTCCGGTCACCATCCTTTCGCGGTGCCTGCAATTTCCGCTCAAGCGTCTGCCGGTCACCGAGATCGCCGGCCAACTGCGTCATATCGTCGACGCCGAGTCGCTGCAGGCGAGCGACGATGCACTCGAAGAAATCGCGCGCGCGGCCGACGGCAGCATGCGTGACGGCCTGTCCCTGCTCGATCAGGCGATTGCCTTCGGCGGTGGCGCGCTGGCGGCCGACGAAGTCCGGGATATGCTGGGCACGATCGGGCATGCGCGGGTCGCCGACCTCGTAGACGCGATCATCGCCCCGGACGCGCCGCGCGCACTCGATGCACTCGCCGCACTCTATGCCCAGGGCATCGACATGCGTTATCTGCTGGAAGCGCTGGCGACCGCCTGGCAGCATATCGCCACGATTCAGATTGTCGGCGAGGTCGTGGACGAGGCGGCCGAACCGTGGCGGGATGCGGCCACGCGCGCCGAGCCGAGCGCAGTGCAACTGTTCTACGATATCGCGCTTGCCGGCATACGCGATCTCGCGTTCGCGCCGGACCCGCTGGTCGGCGTCAAGATGAGTGTTTTGCGCATGCTGGCGTTCGTGCCGAGCGCCTCGCAGGATATGCCGCCGCAAGCGTCGCAAGGCGACGGCGGCGCGGCGCCGTCTTCGTCCGGCAGCCCGGCGCAAACGGCAAAACAGGCCGCGGCACAGGTCAGGGCGCAGTTGTCGAAGCCGCGTTCGGATAGCGCGCGGCCGCCGACAAGGCAGGCGGCCGAATCGCCGGCTCCGAACGAACCCCAGCGCCCGCCGATGCCGACTACGGATACGGCCGCAGCAGTCGAGCCCGCGCCGCAGGCAAAAACGCCGAGCCCGGAGCAGGATGATGAAACCCGCCGAAGCGCGCCGGTAGAGGGGGCGTTGGAGCAAGCAGCCACAGGCAATACGGCGAACGCAGAGCAGATTGCCTCCGTGCCGGGTGACGAGTCCGCCAGCAGGCCGGTCAACGGGCACGCGGCGGACGTTACGCCGCCGCAGAAGCCCGCACCACAAGCCGATAGCGACACGCAGCCTTCGCCGCCGCCAGCCACGCAGAGCGGCGACCACCCCGAAGACTGGTCGGCGTTGGTGCCACGGCTCGGCTTGGCCGGCTTCGCGGCGCAGCTGGCCAACAACGGCCTGTGCCAGCATATGGACGATGGCCGCATCGTGCTCGCGCTGGCGCGCGTGAACGAATTTCTGGCCACACCTTCCGCGCGCGAATCACTTCAAGGCGCGCTGGCTGCCTACTGGGCGCCCGCGGAGGCGCCGCAGTTGGTCATCGAGTATGTGGAGGAGGCAACCGACACCCCCGCGCAGCGCATCGAACAGGATGCACAGGCGCGTCAGCGCGATGCTGTCGCCTCGATAGAAAATGACCCGGTCGTCCGCCAACTGCGGGACCGGCTCGGCGCCACGGTGCGCGCCGAAACCATCAAGCCCAATCGTCCGTCAGCGGCGGTGCAACAGCGAGAAGAGCAATGAAAGGTTCCATAGGCAAGATCATGCAGCAGGCCCAGGCGATGCAGGGCAAGATGCAGGAGGCGCAGGAAGAACTCGCCAAGATGGAAGTCACCGGCGAATCCGGAGCCGGCCTGGTGAAGGTCGTAATGACCGGCAAGCACGAAGTGCGCAAGGTATCGATCGATCCCAGCGTCTTCGAGGAAGATCCGGAATTCGCGGAAGACCTCATCGCGGCCGCGATGAACGATGCCGTGCAGCGCGTGAGTGCCACGACCAAGGAACGGATGTCGGAACTCACGGGGGGCATGGACCTGCCGCCGGGCATGAATCTGCCGTTCTGAGCGATGGGCGCAAAGCATTTTACGATTGCCGCGCCGGTGCGCAGATCGTGCACCGGCTTGTTCAATAGCTGATGGCGTTTTCACCGGCGCTCACCGGCCTCATAGATGCCTTGCGGGTGCTGCCCGGCGTTGGCGCCAAAAGCGCGCAGCGCATGGCCTTCCATGTGCTGCAGCGCGAGCGCGAGGGCGGGCGTTATCTGGCCCGCAGCCTGGAACAGGCACTGGCCTGTATTCAGCACTGTCGCGACTGCCGGATGTTCACCGAGAACGAGCTGTGCGATATCTGCGCCAACGAGCGGCGCGATCCGGCCCTGGTCTGCGTGGTGGAAAGCCCGGCCGACGTCATGGCGATCGAGCAGAACACCGATTTCCGCGGGCGCTATTTCGTGCTGCTCGGGCGCTTGTCGCCCATCGATGGTATCGGGCCTGCCGAACTCGGGCTGGATATCCTGCGCGAGCGACTGTCGCGCGGCCTCGTCACCGAAGTCATTCTGGCAACGGGCGCTACCGTGGAAGGCGAGGCGACGGCCCAGTACGTCGCCGACCTGGCGCGCCAGCACAACGCCGGGGTTTCGCGTATTGCCCACGGCGTGCCGGTCGGAGGCGAGCTCGAATACGTCGATGCCGGCACCTTGAGCCAGGCGTTTTCGGGCCGGCGGCCGATATAAGTCATAGCATTTGGATATGCCGTGCCGAACCCCGGATGTCGGCTTACGGCCTGCGGCCTAAGCCGACCTACGCCTGACTCAACCCATGAAAGCTTCGGCGCTGTGGTCACCCGTCGGGCGGATTAGCACAGCGTAATCCGACAAGGGACGCAGCCCCGGCGGTGATTATGTCACTCCGACCCCAAGGCAAGCTCGATCACTCGCGAACCAAAGCCGGCTTACGCAAGCTTGATCCCGTCGATCTTCGGCCGGCGCCACGTGTAATGTAACGGAGGATCGAATTGCCATGCGGCCCGCAGATGTTGGATTACGGCCTTCGGCCTAATCCAACCTACGAAAACGTCCTCGTAGTGTCGGTAGGGCGGATTAGCGCAGCGTAATCCGACGAGGAACGCAGCCCCGCGACCATTGCATCACTTTGAACCCAATGCCAAGCACAATCACTCGCGACCCACAGAATGTGCGATATCGGGTTCGCTACGTCCCCATTCCGCCGAATAGACGCCTTGCCGCACATAGCGGTGAAAACTCGAATAGGGCCATTCACTCGCCCGCGCAACAAGGCCATGCTTGACGGGGTTGTAGTGGATGTAGGCGAGATGCTGCTGAAAGTCCGTATCGTCTCGAATACAGTGCTCCCAGAACCGGCGTTGCCAGCACTGCCCATTGATTGCTGAATGCTTGGAAAAGTGCGTCTTGATCAGCCGCCACCGCTTTGAAAAATCGGCATCGTTTGCGGGCGGGTCTACAGGCAATGCAGGTGGTCCGGCAGGATCACGATGGCATCGAGTATGAAAGGATGGTTGCCCCGTACCGTGCGAAACGCGTTTTTGAGTAACGGGATGGATGCAGGGCAGGTGAGAACGGGCTGGCGGCCAGCTGTCACCACCGTGAAGAAATAGCAGCCGCCGTTCTGGTATATCCGGCGATAGCGCATTGGCGTAGCGAGCAGCGCGAAAGGGTCATCTCCGACCTTAGCGCCTTTCAAACGGCATGTGTTCGGCGGCAAGCCATCGTGGCGGCTAATGGCAACGTCGGCTTACGGCCTGCGGCCTAAGCCGACACCATGCCGCCCGGATCGCGCGGCGGAGAGCCTGCTTCAATCGAGCAGCCGATCAATCTTGGCCGCGCTGATGAAATCGTTGTCCGACAGACCGTCGATCGCGTGGGTCGTCAGCTCGATCGTGCACTGGTTGTAGCCGAAGGTGATATCCGGATGGTGGTCTTCACCGTGGGCGATATAGGCGACCGCATTGACGAATGCCTGGGTCTGGTAATAGTTCTTGAACTTGAACGTCCCGACGATCTTCTCGTCGTCGGCGTTTTGCCAGTGGCTCGAGAGTTCGCCCAGACGTTGGGCCACGGGATCGCCCGTCATCGGTTGAGTGCCTTTTTCGCAGGGTGCGCAGTGGCGTTCAGCAAGATCGGACATGGTGGTTGCCTGACTTTCGAAGTTGAATCATCACATTAACATGGCGCTTTTGTCGTTCCACTGGCCCGCGCTTTGCGCTATCAAGGGCTCGGCCTCACAATGGATTTTTGCCCGCCTGAAGCAAACCATGAGCTACTCCGAAGAGAACCTGATCTGGATCGACCTCGAGATGACCGGTCTGGATCCGGATACCGACCGCATCATCGAGATCGCCACACTCGTCACCGACAAGAACCTGCAGGTGCTGGCCGAGGGGCCGGTGCTGGCTGTTCATCAAAGCGATGAGCGGCTGGCGGCGATGGACGAATGGAATACCCGCCAGCACAACGGCTCGGGCCTGGTGGAGCGGGTACGCGCGAGCGATGTCGACGAACAGGAAGCGCAACGGCTCACGCTCGATTTTCTCGCCGAATACCTGCCGGCTGGCGTGTCACCGATGTGCGGCAACAGCATCTGTCAGGATCGGCGTTTCCTGGCGCGCTACATGCAGGGCCTGGAGGCGTTCTTTCATTATCGCCATATCGATGTGAGCACGCTCAAGGAACTCGCACGTCGCTGGGCGCCGGAAGTGGCCGGCGGCTACAGCAAACAATCGAGTCATCTGGCGATGGACGATATCCGCGATTCGCTCGCCGAACTGGCTTATTACAGGAACACGCTGCTGAAAGTCTAAGGGTTCGTGTCTTCGATAGCGGATGAAAACCGGCGCTGAAAACGAAACTCGGTTTCGCAGCGATAGATAATTGACGTTGTTCGGGTTGCCATGTAAAAAGGAATGTGCGAGATGCATAAGCATCGACGCCGGCCAAGAATCCGGCACGCCGATCGGGGGGAAGATCAACAGGCGTAGGCTTTCGGAGGCAGACGAACAACACCGCGATCGACACCGAATCAGCTTCCCGCAGTACTCCGTTCCACGGAGAGAAAAATAAAAACGACGGGAAACGCGATTGGAGGCTCCTGAGGGAGCCTTTTTTTTGCGCAGGATATGGTAACGGCGGCGGTGGCGCTGTCGCTAACGCTTGATCTCGTCAAACGCCGACAGCGCCTCCCGGCGTGATTCCTTCAGGTCTACGAGAGGTCGTGGATAAGTCCTGCCGAGTTCGACGCCAGCCTTGTCCAGCACAGCGGCCGGGGCTTCCCAGGGACGATGGATATGCTTGTTGCCGAGCGTTGCGATCTCGGGCACCCAGTGCCGTACATAATCACCGCTTGCATCGAAGCGTTCGCCCTGGCGCGCCGGGTTGAAGATGCGGAAGAAGGGCGCGGCATCCGCCCCGCAGCCGGCCGCCCATTGCCAGCCGAGCGTGTTGTTGGCCAGGTCGGCATCCACCAGCGTGTCCCAGAACCAGCGTTCGCCATGCTGCCATGCGACACGCAGGTTCTTGGTCAGAAACGAGGCCACGGTCATGCGCAGGCGGTTGTGCATGTAACCCGTCGCCCAGAGCTCACGCATGCCGGCGTCGACCATGGGGATGCCGGTCTGTCCGCGTTGCCAGAGTTCGAGTGCCTCGTCGTCCTGTGACCAGGGAAACTGTTCGAAACGCTTGTCGAGCGGTGCGTCCGGGGTGTCGGGGAAGTGATAGAGCACGTGGTGCGCGAATTCGCGCCAGCCCAGTTCACTACGAAAGGTGGTGGCGTGATCGTGTACCGCCTGGCTGTCCTGATCGTCGAGCCACTCCGCGAGCCGATGCATGATCTGCCGCGGCCCGATCTCGCCCCAGTGCAGATGTGGCGACAGATACGACGTCCCCGCGATCGCGGGCCGGTCCCGATCATCGGCGTATTTATCGATTGCCGACTCGAGGAAGGTTTCGAGGCGCTCGTGCGCGCCGTCTTCACCCGGCGCCCATGTGGCGCGGATATCCGTATCCCACGGGATCGATGGCAGCAGATCGAGATCGGCGACCGCTTCGGAGCCGATGCGCGACCAGACCTCGGGTAGCCTGTCGGGCATCGGTAGCGGGGCCTCGCTGCCGCGGTCCTTCACCGCTTTCCAGAAGGGCGTGAATACCTTGTAGGGCCCGCCCTGGCCGGTTTTCACCGTCCACGGCTCATGCAGCAGCGCCGCCTTGAAGCTCGCGGTCTCGATACCGCGCTGCTCGAGATGGGTCTTGATCGCCTTGTCGCGCTCGATCGTGAGCGGATCGTAAAGCCGGTTCCAGTACACCGCGGTCGCGCCGCTTTCCTCGATCAACGTATCCAGCGCCTGCTGTGTCGGGCCGTGCCGAATGATCAGGCGCGATCCGAGGTTCTCGAGCTGTGTGCTCAGTGCGTCCAGGGAAAAATGCTGCCATACCCGTTGTGCACCACCCGGCGCCCACGCGCCGAGTTCATCGGGTGCCTGGATGAAAACAGGGACGATCGAATCGAAATCGCCGTCGATCGCGGCACGAAGCGCGGGATTGTCCGCCAGGCGCAGATCGCGGCGAAACCAGACGATGACGCGGTTTTTCATGAGTATTCGTTCTGCCTTACCGATCCGCCCATACCCAGCGTCCAGAATAAAAATGCAGGAACGTACGGTACGCGTATCTTCTGGTGTTTGGTTGCAGACCGGACGATGGGTGCCGGTTGTGTATCCGGTGGATAGGCTACTCGCGGTGCTGCCATGGATTGATCAACGCCACACCAGTCGGTTCGAAATTAGCGGTATTGCGGGTCACCACTGTCATGCCATGAACGATCGCGGTCGCGGCGATCAATGCATCGCGGTCGGCACGCGGATCGGGCACATGTAGTCGAGCGCATTCACGTGCGACGGCCGAATCGACCACGAGAATACGGTCGGCAAAAGTCTTTAGCACTTGATCATCGAGCCAGCTTCTCAATGCAGCGCCTTGGACGGTGTCGCGCCGCTCGATGCGGCATACGCCGAGTTCGAGCTCCAGAACGACAATGGCGGACAGAAACAGCGAATTTACCGCAACACCACGCAGCCAGGACGTGACGCGAATATCGGCCTTGCCGCTGGCGGCTCTGCGTGCTTCCGATACGACGTTTGTGTCGAGGATATACATCAGTCGAGATCAGCGGGTTCGTAAAGACGATCGCTTATCGGCGTTGGCTCGAACTCGATGTCGGCAGAGTCGGGCATCGACAGTAGCTCAACAATGTTCTCGTGTCGGTCGGTGATCCGCTGATACTCTTCGAAAGCGAGCAGAACGTATGCCGGGCGACCCCGGTTTGTAATGAATACCGGACCTCTTATTGCGGCCTTCTTGGCTTTGCCGGTATCACGGTTGAATTCGCGGCTTGTGAAAGAGCTTATTCTCATGGTGTCGATCTCAATGCCCTGAATGTAGGAACGTTACTACCACTGTAGTGAAGCAGCAAGAGATGTTCTGGCCGAAGGCAGGCTGCAGATGCCATCGCGGTTCGCGGGACATGGCATAGCCGCCGAAGTGTCCTGGAAAACCGCTTGCCTCACCGGACCAATTACGCGGGTCGGATCAGGGGCTCGCACCGTAATCCGATAGACGAGCCCCCGATCCATTCGAGCGACAGATTACGTGCTGCGCGCTAATCCGACGTATGTCACTACGCAGCCCTCAGACGGTTTGCCGCATGCAGCCGATGTGTTCATGGAATTGTCAGGATTCGGCTTGCCTGTGTACCAAGCTCAGTTCGTTTTTTGTATTAGTTCTGACTCAAGCGTCGAAGCCAAAACCGTTTCACGCAAAGGCGCAAAGGCGCAAAGACGCGAAGAAGATAAAACAGCGCACCATCGAAAGTCGTGCTTCATTTCTGCGCCTTGGCGGTTTTGCGTGTGGAATGCTTTGTTCTTGAGCTACCCGCTCGTTGCGCCAGGTTGAAGCCTGCTGAGTTTCGTACATGATCAAGAGATTCGATTGGATAGGGCTCGGGCATCTCGGCGTTTTCAAATGCGCTCCTGCGCCTCAATGCGACCACGTAACGTATCCGCCCGGGCGCGTATCGCATCGATGAGATCGGTGTCCGCGCGTTTCTTCTCCAGGTTCTTCAGCTGAAAGCCCATACGGTGATTCTTCGTGAGCATGTCGAGGTGTCGGTCGAGGAAATCCCAATACAGTGTGGTGATCGGGCAGGCGTCTTCGCCGGTAGCCTTGCGGTAATCGAAGCGACAGCTGCGGCAATGATTGCTCATCTTGTGGATGTAATTACCCGACGCGCAGTAGGGCTTGGTGCCCAACAGTCCACCGTCGCCGAACTGACTCATGCCGAGCGCATTGGGCAGGCTCACCCAATCAATGGCGTCGAGATACATGGCCATGTGCCAGTCGTGAAACGCGCGCGGATGCACGCCGGCGACGAGGGCAAAGAGACCGAGCACCATCAAGCGCTGGATATGATGCGCGTAGCCGTTATCGAGCACGTTTGCCATGGCATCGGCCACGCAGGCCATGTCCGTGTCGCCGTCCCAGAAGGCCCTGGGCACGGGCAACTCGGCGCCCAGGGCATTGCGTTCGATATAACCCGGCATTTCGCGCCAGTACACGCCGCGCACGAACTCGCGCCAGCCCAGGGTCTGGCGCACGAACCCCTCGACGCTGTTGATGGGCGCATCGCCCGCCTCGAAGGCGGTCACTGCGGCATCTACGCATTCACCAGGGCTGATCAGGTGCAGATTGAGTGCGGCCGACAGCCGCGAGTGGTAGGCGAAGCGCACGCCGCTCGCAAGCGCATCCTGATAGGAGCCGAAACGGGCCAGCCTGTGCGTCACGAAATCGCGCAGCGCCAGGCGCGCGTCGGCGTGTGTTACCGGTAGATCGAAACCCGCGGTATCGCCGGGATGATCGCCATAACGCGCGTCCACCAGCGCAATCACGTCGTCAGTAATCGAATCCGGTCGGAATGCGCGTACTGCCGGAAGTTCGCCAGGCCCGTCGCGCCCGAAGCGTTCACGATTGTCCTTGTCGAAGTTCCATGCGCCGCCGACCGGCTGATCGCCCTCCATCAGCACGTCGTGTTGGCGGCGCATGGTGCGGTAGAAATGCTCGAGCACCAGGCGATCGCGGCCGGCGGCCCAGTCATCGAAATCTGGCAGATCGCAATAGAAATGCCGATCGGGACGGATCTGGAGCGCCAGTTCGTGGCGATCCGCGGTGGCCTGCAGCATCGCGCGCACGCGCTCATCGCCGCACTCGGTCATCACGAGCCGCTGCGGGTGGTGTCGATTGATGGCTGCCGCGAGTATCTCGCCGAAGTCCCCGCCGCTATCGTGGCGTCTGTCTTCTTCGAGGGCGTGATAATCGACTTCGAGACCGCGTGTCCGCAGTGCATCTCGATAGTGACGCATGGCCGAGAAGAACAGCACGAGCCGTTTCTTGTGGCACCAGACGTGGGTCGCCTCGGTTTCGTTCTCGGCCATCCATACGAGGTCGCGAGCGCTGTCGAAATCATCCAGCGCGGACAGATTCCCGTCGAGCTGATCGCCCAGAATGATGACCAGATTGCGGACCGTGCTCAATGAAAGCTCCTGCGTTGAATGATTCGGACGGCCGAACGTGAGCCGATCCATCCGTTGTCGTGATTTGGTGTTGCGCCACGCATCGCGCCTTGACCTATATTGTTCCGGCTGCGTGTACAGCAGCACGGCGACCCCATGGGGTATGCGTTGAAGAAAGGCCAGTACGGTCGCTTCGCGAGGCCATACATGGATCTTCGATTGGCCGGCGCGGCACGATTAGGCAGAATGCGGTTTCGTATTCCCCTGAACTCCCGCGACGATCCATGCGTTCTCTGCTCGACAGTCTTTCTCTGGCGCGCCCCGATACCGACGCCATCAACCGCGCCGCCACGATGCTGTCACAGGCGCAACGTGTGCTGGTCATTACGGGCGCCGGCATGTCGGCGGATTCAGGCCTGCCCACCTACCGCGGCATAGGCGGTCTCTACGACCGGGACGTGACCGAAGATGGCCTGGCGATCGAGGACGCGTTGTCGATCGACACCTTTCATCGCGATCCCGCGGTGACCTGGAAATATATCGCACAGATCGAAAAAGCCTGCCGCGGTGCCGAACCCAACGCAGGGCATCGGGTACTGGCCCGGCTGGCGGCCCGCTTCGAGCGTTTCTGTGTGCTGACCCAGAACGTGGACGGCTTTCATCGCGCCGCGGGCAGTCGCGATGTCATCGAAATGCATGGCGATATTCATCGTATGAAATGTACGCAGTGTCATCACGCGTTCGTGGTCGAACACTACGGCGGCTTTACCGACGGTCCGCCGCGCTGCGAGCAATGCGGTGGACTCGTGCGCCCGGAAGTGGTGTTGTTCGGTGAAATGCTGCCGTCCAGGGCGGTCTCTCGCTATGAGCGTGCGCTCGCGGACGGGTTCGATCTCGTCATGGTCATAGGCACGAGTGCGGTCTTTCCTTATATTGCCGCACCCGTTCGCGAAGCCTGGCGCGGTGGATGGGCAACCGTCGAGATCAATCCGCAGGCCACCGAGATCTCGCGCTTTTGTCACGTCGCGCTTCGTCATAATGCGGCCGACACGTTAAGCCAGTTGAGCGCGCGATTGGGTTAGTATTCGCGCAGCGAGTCACGAGCGCCGACCGATTCATCCTATTGAAGAGTCACCGAATGAGCGACACCAAAAGCACGAACATTGTCTGGCACGAGGGCACGGTCGAGCGCCAGCAGCGTGAAGCCATGAACCGCCACAAGGGCTTCACGATCTGGTTTACCGGGTTGTCCGGCTCCGGCAAGTCCACACTCTCGGTCGCGCTCGAGGAGTCGCTACACCGGATGGGTTGCCGGACCTACCGTCTGGATGGCGATAACGTTCGCAGCGGCCTGAACCGCGATCTCGCGTTTCGCCCGGAAGATCGCATCGAGAACATTCGCCGTATCGGCGAGGTCGCCAAACTGTTTCGCGATGCCGGCATCATCAATCTCACTGCGTTCATTTCGCCCTACCGGCAGGATCGCGAGATGGCCCGCATGCTCTCCGAGCGGGGCGCCAACGATTTTCTCGAAGTGTTTGTCGATGCGCCCCTCGATGTCTGCGAAGACCGGGATCCCAAGGGGCTGTACAAGAAGGCGCGGGCGGGCAGCATCCCCAACTTCACCGGCATCAGCGCACCGTACGAAGCGCCCGAGAACCCCGAAATTCATGTCAAAACCGGCGAATGCTCGATCGCCGAATGCGTGGACCAGCTCATCGCCTATCTGGTCGAACACGACTATATTCACGACAGCCTCGCCAGGGATGCGGGCCGCGCTTGAGCACGCAGGACGCGCAGCAGGTTGCGCAATTATTACAGGCGGAAATGCGGGAGCCTTTTGCACGTGATGGCTGGCGGTCGACGTTAATATACGGCTCCGGTACGTCATGCTAGGCTTGCGCCGCCAATTCGGCAGTGGATCAACGGCTTGGGATACGTCGTCAATGTTGAGATTAGCTACGATCTTCATCGTGCTCGGTTTGCTCGCAGCGTGCAGCATCAATCCGTTTCGCGGCAGCAGCGGGGCGCGCGTCGTCGGTGAAAGCCAGTATTGCGGTACTTCGTCCCAGGATTCCGACGCCCATTATTTCGCCGATAGCAGCGTATTCGAAGACTGGCTCGACTACCGCAGCATTAGCGAATTCAAGCCATCCATGGCCGTGAACGGCGGCATCATCATCGTGGAGATGGGCCAGCGCCCGACCGGCGGCTATAGCATCAAGCTCGACCGCAGCAAGACTAAGGTCCAGGGCAACACGCTGACCCTCAGCATGGAATGGAAGGCGCCGCGTCTGGACGCGGCCGTCAGCCAGGCACTGATCGCCTCATGTGTCGCGATCCGTCCCCCGGCCGGCAACTACAGCCGTATTCGTGTCGTGGACCAGTTGGGCAACGTCCGAGGCGAGGCAGCCGTACGCTGATTTTTCACCGACCGTTCGAGACTGCAAAGGCGATGAATTTCCCGGAATTGGTTAGAGTTTCCGTATTTGGGTTATGTCATGCTGTCGTAATGCCAAGGCATTACCGCAGTGCTTCGATTTTGCTGAGCGCGCCGAGTATCTCGCTGTCGCGTGGGATCGAGGCACGGCTCGCAGAGTCGGGCATCGCAACGTGTATTCCGTCCGCCGAAGCGCCGTTGTTGCAGGCTATCGAACAGACAGATTTCCAGGTCGCCTTATGAACGTAAAAAGTGTGCTTTGTGTCTGTACCGGCAATATCTGCAGGAGCCCCTACGCCGAGGGACTGCTTCGCCGCGATCTGCCGGGTGTGAATGTCTCGTCGGCCGGCATCGGCGCAGTCGTTGGCGGCGAGATGCCCGAAGCCGCCGCGAATATCGCCATCCGCCAGCGGCTCGATCTGCAAGATCATCGCGGTCGTCAGATCACCAGCCAGATTCTGCGAGAGCACGAACTGGTGCTGGTCATGGAAGAAGGCCAGAAGAACTGGCTCGCGGATCGGTTCCCCGAAAGTCGGGGGCGGGTTTTCCTGGTCAGTCATTGGGACGACAAAAAGGACGTGCCGGATCCGTTCAGACACTCCGAAGAGTTTTTCGAGGAAGTGTTCGTGGCGTTGGCCGAGTACGTATCGGACTGGGCGGCCAAGCTCGCGCCGCGGTCACCTTCCAGAACAGCGGTTCGCTAAAAAATGTTCGTCGTAATGCCGTTGCTCTGGCGGCTACAAGCGAGTGGCTATGCGAGTTGCACGGCGAGCGGGTAAACTGCGCCGTCCTGTAAACGGCCAGAATATAGGGTTATTGCGAGCATTTGAATACGTAAGGGCAGGGTTAATTGAATAGATTTGCTGTGCTAATGCAACAATGTTGCGTACATAAATAATATTGGGTGGCTGAGCGATGTATAAGGGAACACTGGCGCAAGCGACTGAATTTTTTGGTGGCACTTTCCACCGTTTGGCAACCTTCAGTGCGTTAATCCTGGTTGGTGCGCTATCGGGTTGCGCGTTGCCTGGGTATAGCTCAGGGTCGATTAGCAATGATGCATGGTACGACTTCGGTAGTAACGATGACCGCGCTACCTACGGCGAACAATTGTCGCAGGAGCCCATCGATTACGAGCCGCGAGTGGTGCAGGTCACACCAGCGCTGATCCGTCAGCAACAAAGAGAGCGTGCGTCACGGACGCTGGGTGCGGCCCAAGAAAAAATTTCGTCGGGCCTTACCGAATCGATTGCCTACAAAGTTGGCGTGGGCGATGTGTTGCAGATCATCGTGTTTGGTCAGCCAGATTTGAATAACCCCACTGGAACAGGGGGCGGTGGAGGTGCGAATTCTGCGTCAGGTCAGTTGGTCAGCGCCGACGGAACGATCTATTTTCCCTACGCAGGCGAAATGAAAGCGCAAGGACTGACGCTAAAGCAACTACGCCGAGAGATCAGTCGCAGACTGTCCAGCTATATTCGCGACCCCCAGGTCGACGTGCGCGTCGCCCAGTATCGCAGCCAGCGGGTATACATTTCCGGCGATATCCAGAAACCCTGCACCGTACCAATTACCGATGTGTCGTTGACGGTTCTGCAGGCTCTTGATCAGTGCGACACATTTGCTTTGCAGAGAAGTGCAAATAGCGACAACCAGGGTATAGGGGTGCAGAACGTGGTGCTCATTCGCGATGGTGAATCCACGCCCCTCGATTTGAACCAGATTTACGCAACTGGCCGCCCGGTGCCGCTGCAGTCTGGAGACCGTTTGCTAGTAGATGACAGTGCTAATCGCATTTTCATGGTGGGCGAGTTCAGCCAGCAACTCGCGCTTCCATACTCGACGGGCGGTATGTCGCTCAACGACGCCATTGCAGATGCAGGCGGAGTAAGCCTCGGGACGGCGGATACGAGTGCTATCTACGTTGTGCGCGGATTTGTTGACAGCGCCCCTGCCAGCGACGGTGGGGTGAAGACCATCGTGCGCCCTAATGTATACAAGCTAGACGCAAGTTCAGTGGGTGGCCTGCTGCTAGCGAACCAGTTTCAACTCGAGCCTCGCGACGTAGTCTTTGCTGCACCGGCCAGCCTTGTGAACTTCAACCGCGCACTGGCGCAAATAACTCCGTCGCTAGATATCTTGTTCCAGAGCTTCCTGCTCTACGATCGCGCATCTAACAACTAGGTTCCGGTAAAGAATTGATGAATGAATCGCAGCAATATGCCGCCGACACGGCGGCGGGTCCTCGAGCGCCGATCGGAATAGAAGACGACGAAATTGATTTGGCGAGACTATGGGCGATTTTGTGGGGGGGGAAATGGAAAATTGCGCTGGTGGTTTTTGTTGCCTTGGTTTTCGCGGTTTTCTACTTGGTAGTAGTGCACCCGACATACCAAGTGGATGCGTTGCTACAAATCCAGCAAGAAGGTTCGTCGCCTCTTAGCGGCGTCACATCGGATTTGCAGCAGCTCACGGGCAAGAGCAGCAGTCCCGCGCAGTCCGAAATACCAATCATCAAATCACGTTCAGTATTGGGCGAAACGGTAGAAAAGCTTGGCTTGGCCACAACAGTGGAGCCCGTGTATTTTCCAGTGGTTGGTTGGGGTATCGCGAGCCGACGCAAACCGGGCCCGCCGGCGACGAAAGCAGTGCCATTGGACTCTGGCGTTTGGCTATCGAGCTACGCATGGCGACCGACAAGCCTTTCTGTTAGCCAGATGTCTGTACCCGCGTCGTTGGACGGCAAAGGGTTCGTGTTGCGCGCACTCGGCGGCGGCGCGTTCGTGTTGTTCGGCCCAAAAGGGAAGCAGGTTCTGCGCGGTGAAGTTGGAAAGCTCGCTAAGGGTAAAACAGCAGACGGTGCGCCGGTCCAGTTGTTTCTAGCTGATGCTTTTGTGACCGATCCGCCCACAGACTTCGAGTTGGTCAAGTCGGCATGGTTGTCGACAGTGGAAAATCTGCAACAAAGCGTATCGGTGTCCGAGCAGGGCGATGACACTGGAGTCATAAAAATCAGTCTCGAGGGTGAAGACCGTGATCTGATAACTCGAATTGTAAACTCTATTGCAGAAAACTATCTGCGTCAGAACGTGGAAGCGAAGTCCGAAGAAGCGGAAAAAAGCCTGGAATTCTTGGACGATCAGCTTCCTGAGCTTAAAACCGACGTTCAGACGGCCGAGACTAATCTTGCGAACTACCGGGAAAAGAATAACAACGCTATCAACCTGGATGCAGAAGGCCAGTCCTTGCTCAATCAAGCGGTCAATCTAGAAGACCAACGATCTCAACTTAAGATGAAGATCGCTGAGCTACAGCAGACTTATACTGCAAAGCATCCGGCGCTTGAGGCTGCCAAAGATCAGATGGCGCAACTGAACGCGCAGCGAGGGGATCTGGATAAACAGGTCGGCAAGCTGCCGGATGCGCAAAAGAAAATGCTCGGTCTGCAGCGTGATTTGCAAGTAAATACCGAACTATATGTTGCGCTGTTGAATCGCGCGCAACAGCTCCGTATAGCGAAGGCTGGAACTGTGGGCAATGTGCGCATCATCGATAAAGCCGTGAAGCCTGTGCGGTCAGTGAGTCCGAAGACGTTGGTAACATTGCTACTTTCAATAATTCTGGGGGGCATATTTGGGTGTTCATTAGTATTACTTCGGGCTGCGCTCAAACGTGGTATCAACGATCCCAGCGAAATCGAAAGTAAACTGGGCATACCTGTTTATTCGGTGATCCCCTTCAGTAGCTGGCTGGCGAGATTTTCGCGTCGCGCCCAACGGAAAGGCGAAACAGCGCCAGTGCTTGCACGCGATCATGGCGATGAGGTCGCGGTTGAAGCTCTAAGTAGCCTTCGCACCAGCCTCTATTTTTCACAAATGGATTCGAGCAGCAACGTAATTCTCATAACCGGGCCAAGCCCCGGCGTGGGCAAGTCCTTCGTTAGTGCCAATCTTGCGTACCTTATCGCCGATACAGATAAAAAGGTCGTAATGGTCGATGCGGATATGCGCCGCGGGCGCCTGCACGAGTTCGTCGGTGGGCAGGATCGGGATCCTGGCCTGTCGCAGGTGCTGGCCGGCGAAGTGTCGTGGCGCGACGCGTTACGCGAGATCGATGGGACCTCTGCTTGCGTGCTGACAACCGGGCCGATACCGCCGAAGCCGTCATCACTGCTCATGCGAAGTTCGTTTGCAACGCTTATGTCGGAACTCCAGCAGGAATTCGATTTGGTCATAGTGGATGCGCCGCCAATACTGGCTGTGACCGATGCCGCAGTAATTGCGGCTAGTGTTCCTAATATTTCGACATTTTTAGTCGTTCGAGCAGGCGCGCACCCCATCGCAGAATTGCAGGAGACGGTTAAGCGCTTTTCACGACAGAATCACAAAATAACTGGCGTCGTGGTAAATGCGTTCAAACAATCCCATACGGAATATGCAGGCGGCTATAACTACTATCACTATGAGTATAAGTCTTGACAGCGCCGACCGGATTATCTGTGACTAAGAAAGCACTATTACTCCACTAACCACCAATCTTTATCACAAGCATAATCGCGCGGCGAGAGAGGATGCCGGTTAGCTAAGGTTCTTTACGTGCGACATATTTCTTGTGCTCTACATAGGCCATAAAGCTTGGAAGCGCAAAGACAATATTTGACTTCCCTCGTCCCCGCATGTCCGGCGAGTAGCCGATATTTGTTCGTTGTAGGCGATACTAGTGGAGAGTTGCAGAGATAAAGTGCGCGAGGAAGATCGTGGCCGTACTCAGCCTCGTTGGTGGATCACGAAATTGGCAAGAGATGCGGGATGATTATAACAGCGTCGCGCTAGGTTGGGTTTTGCGGTAACTATTGTGCCCGCGGAAGCTGTCTGTTCGTTTTGTATAATTTCGCATGCTGCACTGTCTTGGCTGTTACTGATGACCGTACTCTTATGATCAGACCTTTTAGGCGGTGGCTCTCGCTTTGCCGAGCAATGGTGTCTGGTGATGCGCTGCGCGCACAACTCGTCCGGGGCGGCGTAGGTAGTGTTGCAATTAAGGTCGCAAACTTGTTTTTGATGCTCGGCACGACGGTAGTTATCGCGCGTGTTCTCGGGCCCAGCGGCTACGGTGTCTATGCGTATGTATTGGCCATAGCCTCATTGCTTGCTATCCCGGTGCAGTTTGGTTTTCCGACTCTGGTCGTGCGGGAAACAGCGAAATTTCAGGCCCGCCAAGACTGGTCACGTCTCAGGGGTGTGTGGATTTGGAGTTCGGTTACCGTTGCCATTTCATCGCTCGTTATAACGGCTCTTTTATTTGCAACGAAGGGGTTGTGGGGGTTGTTGTTTTCGCCTCAGGAAAGCGGAACGTTTGCTTGGGCATTAATTCTCGTGCCTATCCTGGCTCTGGGCATGCTCCGTGGTGCTGCACTTCGGGGCCTTCGCCACACTGTGCAAGGCCAACTGCCTGAGTTTGTCGCTGTGCCCGGGCTTTTGCTGTCGTTTATTGTGGCGATCATGCTTTTATGGACCCACAAGATTTCGCCGCAGATGGTGATGATTCTCCATGTATCGGCGGCCACTTGTGCTTTTATGCTCGGCATCTGGCTTTTAGCTCGTTACACGCCGCTGTCCGTTCGCGTAAAACCAAAGGCCGTATTCGAGCATCGGCTATGGATGGCGGCGATTTTGCCGCTAGCTCTATTGTCGGGGTTACAGGTAATAAATAAGAACACCGATTTAGTGATGCTTGGATTGCTATCTTCTTCCGATGACGTCGGTGTTTACAAAGCATCAGCTCAGGCCGGCACGCTAGCGAGCTTTGGATTGGGTGCGGCGAATCTTGTTGTCGCTCCGTATTTTTCACGGCTATATAACGCGGGCGACTTAAAATCGCTACAGTACGTGATCACTTTAAGTGCGCGTGTCACGTTAGCTTTTGCGGTGCCGGTAGTGCTAGCGTTTTTCGTGCTCGGCCCCTGGCTTTTGAAGCTCTTGTTTGGGCCGGCTTTCGTGCAGGGGTATCCGGTACTGATAGTTCTTTCTGCGGGACAACTTATAAATGCCGCGTTTGGGTCGGTTGGTTTACTTCTCAATATGACTGGCCACGAGAGGGACACACTGAAAGGATTTGCGGCTGGAGCTACGACTAACGTTATACTTAATGTGATATTTATTCCAAAATTTGGCCCTATCGGCGCAGCTTCGGCGACCGCGATAGGCATGGTCGTATGGAACATTGTGCTCTGGCGCTTAGTCCATCAGAGGCTCGGCTTTGAGAGTTCTGCATTTCGCAAATTGACGCAAGCATGAATAAACCGAATTTCTTTATAGTAGGCGCGCCTAAATGCGGCACGACAGCGCTGGCCAGTTATCTGTCCGCGCATCCCGATATTTTCTTAGCAACCCCTAAGGAGCCCCATTTTTTTCTTCACCCGTCAGCCACAAATAGAAAGATTGTAGAAGAAACTCACTATTTAAAGATATTCAGGCACGCCAACCCCGGAATGAGCATTGGCGAGGCCTCCGTATGGTATTTATATTCGAATCATGCTCGGGAAGCTATATATCGTTTTAATCCTGACGCAAAAATTATAGCAATGACCCGAAATAAAGCCGATTTCGTTGCGTCGCTACACTCGCAATTGTTGTTTAGCCAAGTAGAGACTGAAGTTGACCTGTCCACGGCTTGGGCGTTGAGGAAAAGAAGGAGGCCGAGAGATTCCGGATGTACGATTGAAGAAAATGAAGAATGGCGTTTGATGTACGGGGAATTGGTTCAGCAGGAAAAATATATAGCTCGATACCAGCAATTATTTGGTCCGAGTAATGTGCTGGTCATTTCACATGAATCGATTGTCGAGGATACCAAAGCAATTTATAAGCAAATTCTGTCTTTTCTAAATATTTCAGATGACTACCGGGAGGACTTTCCCCGAGTTAATTCAAACAAAGTGCATAAAAGTAAAGTCGTCCGGTCCTTTTTGCGTAGCGCTGCTCAGCAGCGTTGGGCAGTCTCGCTACTGAGGACGGTGAAGGCGCGACTCGGTATCGGGTCGTTCGGGCTATACCGTTACTTCGCGACGTTAAACGTTAAAGAAGTTCCGCGTGATCCCGTGCCCGAAACACTGCGGCGCGAGATAGATAACTACTCGTAGCGAATTCGCGAAATCCGCGCTCAGTAATGATCACGTTGCATGAGTGCAGGGAAAAAGCTCTCGAATACGAAAGAGACGCTGCGTTAAGCTCTCGTGTAATCGCTATCTCGCGATTATCAGCGTCAAGTATCCGCGAATTACACTTTAAATTAGATGCCGAGCTAGCATGGCTATTTCGACTCCCATGACCTATCGCGCTGACATAGATGGATTACGCGGTGTTGCGGTGCTAGCCGTAGTCTTATTCCATTCGGGATTCGATTGCTTTTCAGGCGGATATGTAGGCGTCGATGTCTTCTTTGTTATAAGCGGCTATCTGATCACCGGTGTTGTTGCGACCGAAGTCGACGCTGGCACTTTTAGTTTTGCGAGCTTTTACAGGCGCAGAGTAGCGCGATTATTTCCGGCATTGATTGTTACACTGATCGCCGTTTTGGTTTTCGGGTTCTTTTTCTACAGTGCGGATGGGTTCGATTATTTGGGAAAAAGCGTATTTTTTTCGTCCTTTGGGGCGGCGAATTTACTTTACGCACAAGGGGTTGATTACTTTGCTCAAGATGAGTCGGTTCGCCCGCTTATACACTTATGGTCTCTTGGTGTAGAAGAGCAATTTTATCTGTTGTGGCCATTATTGCTGGTTGTCTCAGCACAGTGGGCATACCGCTGGCGGCTCTGTGCGACGTTAGTCATATTAGTGGCGTCACTATTGTGGGCGATCTCGAACTACGCATTGTCGCCAACAGAAACTTATTTCCTTCCGCAATTCAGGGCGTTTGAGCTGCTTATAGGTGCCGCAGTAGCTCTAATAGTTAATAAGGGCTATGCCGGAAATATGCTCGAAAGATCGCTCGTGCGGAATGTGGTCTCTTCTATAGGGGTCGGATTAGTTATATTTCCAATGTTTGTGCTAAGCCGGGATTCTGTTTTTCCTGGAGTTAACGCGCTCTGGCCTTGCTTTGGTGCGGCGTCCCTGATTATGACATCTGAGCGAAGCATGATCGCGAGAATGTTGGGTTGGCGGCCTTTGGTTTTGATTGGGCTCATTTCTTATCCCTTATATCTCTATCATGAGCCGGTAATATCTGCTCTTAAGTACTTTGACGAGGAGATAAATAGTTACGTCCTGCTTGTGTCAACCTTGTTGATTTCGGCTCCCGCGTCATGGGTTACTTACAAGTATCTAGAGCAGCCGATTCGTGAAGGTGTTCGAAGCCGGGGTCAGCGTCGTAGAGTTTTGCTTGTGGCTCTTGTCAGCGGACTTCTAGTGAGTGCCATTTGTGGTGCGGTGGTTGCGAAGACCAATGGTCTTGCAGACCGGTTTAAGGTTTTGAACCAATTTGCCTATGAGGTGACGCAGCAGGGGAACTCGGAGTTTTCACACATTTTTAAACGGGGAATTGATGTGCGAGCCGGCGCCGATTCTGAGGTACTGTTTTTCGGTGACTCCGTTCTCCAGCAGTACGTTATACCGATTTCAAAAGCGCTCGGCGTTCCCTTGGGCCGGGTCGATACGATCACGCGTGGCGGGTGCGTTCTATTAAAGGGCGCGGAATTTCGAGATAAATTTTCAGATATTTCTTGCGATTCGTTAAGAAAAGAGCTATTTTCACAAAAAAAACATTATCGATACGTTGTTTTCTCTCAGGCTTGGGCGTTGTACGATGGCCAAGTGACGAACATGCGGGAGCCTAGCGAAGATAGTCCTTTATATAAATGGTTGCCGTTTATAAAAGCGACGATTGACGAATTTCGGAGGCAAGGTAGTAAAGTTATTATTATTGGCGCGCATCCTGAGATACAGGGGACTAAACGTCTCGCACCGCAATTATTTTTGACCCGCTCCGATTATCGTAATGGCTTGGCTACGCTTCGGTTGGCCAACGACAAATACTTAAAAGCGAGCCTGCCGTTCTTCACGGAGATTGCTTCTACGGAAGGAGTCTGTGCGCTTAATCCAATTGAGATTTGGGGTGAGCCTGAGCCAACGATTCACAATGGTCAATGGTCCTTTTTCAAGGACCGTCATCATTTGACTAGGTCTGGAGCCCAGTATTTGACTAATTCTCTTAGCCACATGAAGTTTTGCGATTTCTCTGAAAAATAAAATTTTAACTGAACCTCGCATAGATGCGTTGATGCCATGACATAAGCGCATGGTTAGCTTCGTTGCAGCCCGCTATTTGGTTTCCGCTGGATATTTAGACTCAGAGCTAGAACTATATGACTATCCAGGTTGAGCAGGCGATATACATTGTTTCAGCGGGTGCGCTGTTAAGCTACTTGCTCTACGCAAAGCGAAAGATGGACGTGTTTCTTATCGGTGGAGTCTCGGCGATTTTGTTTTCGCTGCCACTTGCGGTTGGAACGCTCCCAGGCTCGGCGGGGCTGCCGGATCGAGTGGTCCAGCCAACGCTTTATATTTCTTTTGTTTTCTTAATCCTAGCTATTTTCGTGGCTGCGCTTTGTTGGGATTCTTCGGGCCGAGCGACAACGAAAAATTCGCGTGAAGTCGCCAGGCGCTCATTTGCCGAACGAAGACTGATGAGTGGGCTGCTAGCGCTTATATGGTTTTTTGTCTTCAGTATATTGCTGTACAAAAATGGTAGTGGACTTTTGTTTGGTGAGTCTAAGCGGGAGATCGTCGACTCCGCGACGTGGATGCATAGTGCATTCATATCCATCACATCACTTGTCAGCGTATGGTGGTTCTTTTTCTCTGGGCTGCGAGGGAAAGCGTTTGCTGTCGGCATTTTGCTTGTAAGTCTAATTATCGGTCATCGATCCTCTATCGCGCTTGCCGGCGTCTCCTTGATGTTGCTTTATGGCAAGTCATGGCCGGAGATTTCTTTGGTGCGCAGATTTCCGCTTTTCGCCCCGGTTGGCCTCGTTGCCGCCATTTTCTCGGTGGCGCTGCTGAAGCCCCTTTACGCTTCGTTCAAGGCTGGAGGTATCGCTTCAATCGGTGATCTTTTTACGAGCTATGGTTTAATCCAATTGGCACAAAAGGGGTCAGAGTTTCTAGGTACGCAATATATATTCAACGAGATTGTGCTGAAGAACTTTACTACGACCGGGGGGCATATATTTCGCGGGCCCCTTAGCGTATTGCCCATTCCTAGGACTTTGTACACTACGCCGAGCAGCGAGTTTAATGACCTCTTTCAATCTGCGCTGTTTCCGGGACGTGCGTCAGGCATGGCTTATAACTCTATCGGTGAGTTCTATGCCGGAGCGGGGTTGCTTGGCGTATTCTTTTTTGTGGTTGTGATGGGCGTTTCGCTGATTACGTTGGCCGCGTTAATGCAGAGAAGTCGGTGGAATTTAACGCCTGTTATCGCGGTAGT
Source organism: Salinisphaera aquimarina (assembly GCF_042643355.1). Taxonomy (NCBI): domain Bacteria; kingdom Pseudomonadati; phylum Pseudomonadota; class Gammaproteobacteria; order Salinisphaerales; family Salinisphaeraceae; genus Salinisphaera; species Salinisphaera aquimarina. The sequence continues at coordinate 477,025 of NZ_JBHRSS010000008.1, read as the reverse complement.
TGCGGCTCTGGTTGCGTTTTATTCGTATCGCAATTCCGTGGCGGTAACTGCCGGGTTTATTCGTAATATCGTTTGGCCCTATTTGATGATTTGGCTATTAGCGAAGAGTTTCAGCGGAGCGGGCCGGTCGCAGAAAGTGGATAAATATGGTTAGCGTGAGACCTAAGGTGCTACATATAATTAGCAGCCTTGCGGTAGGCGGCGCAGAGCAGGCCCTGTATAGGGTATTGAAAGGCGGGTTGGCGACTTCTTTTGATAACAGGGTTGTCTCGTTAAAGAGCCATGGGGCATTCAGCGAGAAGATTCGGGAAGTCGGTGTTCAGGTAGATGCTCTCGGTGCGGGTCACCCGATTGCTAGTTTTTTTGCTATAAAAGACCTTTACGATATCGTGCAAGAATTTTCTCCAGATATTATTCAAGGCTGGATGTATCACGGAAATTTTGTTGCTCGAATAGCGTGGCGAATGACCCGCGATCAATCGCATCTGGTATGGAACGTACGGCACAGTCTTTATGATTTGGCGGACGAGAAATTGTTTACGCGACAGGTGATCCGTGCAAATCGATATTGGTCGCCTGAGGTTTCCACAATTATCTATAATTCTCGGTTATCCAATGTCCAGCACGAAAAATTTGGATTTCGTCCTGAATCTGGGGTTGTTATTCCTAATGGGTTCGACATGTCTGTGCATTTTTCTTCCGCTGCAAATAACTTTAATGTTCGAGATGAGCTGTCGATTCCCCACTCGGCTCTAGTTGTTGGTCACGTCGGTCGATATCATCCCGTTAAAAACCATGAGGGATTTCTTCGAGCTGTCGCTGAGATCATTGGCGACAGGAAAGACGTGCACGTGATCCTCGCGGGGCGAGGTGTTGATTCGGGCAACGATAAATTAGTGAATTTGCTACCGAAGGCGGTTCGTGACCGTGTCTATTTCTTAGGAGAAAGAAGCGATGTTCCACGGTTGATGTGCGCGATGGATTTGCTTTGCGTGAGTTCATTTTCCGAAGCTTTTCCTAATGTGCTTGCTGAGGCGATGGCAACCGGTATTCCCTGCGTTTCAACAAACGTCGGTGATAGTGCGATTATTATTGGTGACGAGGGACTTTTGGCCAAAGCGAACGATTCGTCGGATTTTCTAAATTGTTTGCAATCGATGCTGGCCATGACAGGGAGTGATCGCAGGGCGATGGGTCAGCGGGCGCGATGTCGAATAGAAAAATTTTATTCGCTGGGGGGCGTCGTCGAGAAGTACACGGGTCTGTATTTAAGTCTTCTTGCCCAGGAGGTGCGTAAAGCTTGACCCGTTGGCGCCGAGTTGCTTTCAGTTTGCTGAATTATCTGCCAATGTTATTAGCGCCTAACTAGCACCGTAATTGTAGACTACGCTTTTTATATTTTTCTTCGATAGGGTTGGGCAGAACTATGATATTCCCAAACAAGTGGCCAAGTGTTGTCAGTAGCTGGCCGCCGTGTATTGGAGAAATCGTGTCCGGCCGGGACCCAATTGCTCCGGAATTGGAGTATTCCGTATTTTTCACTTCGCTATGGGAGAGGCCATAGTGTCACGCAAAAGTATCGCGGGATACGGCAAGGGTGACTGCGTGATTCGGTCTGCTAATGAGCCCTGTATCGTTTTCGTCGCGAATAGGGGTTACGCATTAACTAGTTCACGTGCTTCGCTTATAAAGCATTTCATCGACTCAGGATGGAGTGTCGTCATAGCGACATCTGAGGATAAGGAGAGTCTAGCTCTGGTGGACGCTGGTGTTCGCATTGAGCGTGTGCTGTTCAATCGGGGTGGGGCATCAGTGGCCGCGGATGTAATTGCGTATAGGCGACTGCTCAAAATTTACAGCGAATGGCAACCATGCGTGGTGCATCATTTTAATGCTAAGCCGGTGATTCTTGGCTCGCTAGCAGCCCGGCGGGCGCTCGGCAGCAGTGTTGTCGTACTTAACACCATCACGGGCCTTGGTCATGCGTTCGTGCGCGGTGGATTTGTGGCCCGGTTGGCAGGGGCGGGATACGGCCTCGCGCTTCCCCGTGCGGATGCAACGATTTTTCAGAACCGAGACGACCGAGCCTTGTTTCTTAAGCGCGGGTGGTTGTCAGAAAGCAATTGTCGGCTGGTCGTAGGATCCGGGGTCGACATGGGGCGGTTTGTGTTACCTATGCCACAGCCTGCAGCAAATAGATTGACGGTAATAATGCTGGGCCGCCTCATTTGGCAAAAGGGTGTACATGAATTCGCTTCAGTGGCGCGAAGTATGTGCCAGCGGTATCCGCAGGTGCGGTTTGTCTGGGCGGGAGAAATAGATCCGGGACATCCGGATGCGGTGCCGCAGAGTTGGCTGGATGAACAAACGGCGTTCGAGTATGTCGGGCGCGTCTCAGACGTTCCGGATCGGCTGCAAAATGCGTATCTTATGTTGTTCCCATCGTATAGAGAGGGTGTGCCGCGCGCAGTTATGGAGGCCGCCGCTAGCGGCGTGCCCGTTGTTGCCTTTGACGTGCCTGGTGTGCGTGAGGCGGTCCGCCATGAAGAAACCGGCTTGCTGGTGCCTGACCGAGGTGTGGATGCGCTGACGGAGGCGGTGGAGCGCTTGCTGGCCGATAAACCGCTTCGTGAACGCATGGGCGCCGCAGCACGACGTCTCGCGGAAGCCGAATTCGATATTCGTTCTATCCAGGCGCAGCATCTCGCTTTGTATCGGGAGCTCGGCGTGGATATTGCTGCAGAATAGGTTTTGATGCGTTACCAACCTCTGATCATCATCGGCGCGCCGCGTTCCGGCACCAACATGCTGCGCGATGTGTTGACCGCGCTTGACGGCGTGTCGACATGGCCCTGCGACGAAATCAATTACATCTGGCGCCACCGCAACGTGCGTTATCCCTCGGACGCTTTGCCCGTGGAGCGTGCTACACCGGCAGTGCGGGCGTATGTCGCGCGGCGGTTCGACTGGGTAGCGCGGCGCCACGATGCTGAGGTGGTCGTGGAAAAGACGTGTGCCAACTCGCTACGCGTTCCATTCGTGGATGCGGTGATGCCGCAGGCGCGGTACCTGTTCATCCGCCGGGACGGTGTCGACGCCGTGGGGTCGGCCATGAGCCGCTGGAAGGCGTCGCTGGATATTGGTTATCTAGCCGAGAAGGCACGCTTTGTGCCCGCGATGGATTTGCCTTACTACGGTGGGCGGTATATCTGGAGCCGGTTGTATCGCCTGTTCTCCAGCGAGCAGCGCGTCGCCTTCTGGGGGCCGCGGCTGGACGATATGGAGGCGTTGCAGCGCGAGTATTCGCTGGCAGAGGTCTGCGCCATCCAATGGCAGCGCTGCGTGGATTCGGCTGCAGCGGCTTTTGCCGGGATGCCGGAACAGCGTTGGCTGGAGATCGGCTACGAGGACTTCGTACGGCATCCCGAACAGGCACTCGAGCGTATTCTGGGCTTTCTGGACCGGGACGTCCCGAAAGAGCGCCAGCGCGCGGTTGTCGAGAACGTGCGGAGCACGAGCATCGGCAAAGGGCGTGCAGCGCTCGACGACGCCACTATCCGCCAGCTCGAAACGCTTGTCGGTGACACGCAGCGCCGCTATGGCTATCTCTGAGGCCGTGACCGGATCAGGAGACACGCCGACTGGCGGCCTGTCGCGGACGCAGGCTGTCGGCAAGCGCGGATTCGATATGGTTGTGGCTGCCTTGGGGCTGACGTTGACGTTCTGGCTCATCGGCGCGGCATGGTTGGCCGCGACGCTGGACAGTGGCGCCAACGGTTTTTTCACCCAGCAGCGGGTAGGGCGCGGCGGACGGCGTTTCACGGTGGTCAAGTTGCGTACGATGCGGCCCACGCCGGAACGGGGCACCACGATCACCCGGGCCGGAGATCCGCGCATCACGCGCGTCGGGCGTTTCCTGCGCCGGACGAAGCTCGACGAGCTGCCTCAGCTCTGGAACGTGCTCAAGGGCGACATGAGCTTTGTCGGCCCACGGCCGGATGTGCCGGGATATGCCGACAAGCTGAAAGGCGACGAAAAGTTGCTGCTGAGTGTGCGCCCGGGCATCACCGGACCCGCAACGCTGGCCTACCGAGACGAGGAAGCGATCCTCGCCGAGCAGGACTGCCCGGAGCGCTACAATGACGAGATCATTTACCCGGACAAGGTTCGGATCAATCTTGAATATATCCGTAACTGGCGCTTTCGTGACGACTTGCGCTACATCTGGCAAACCCTTTTTGACTGAGTGCACGCATGCTTGATGGCCCTTTTGCCCCTTGGCCAGATTTCAGTGAGGAAGAAGCCGACGCCGCCCGAAGTGTGCTTTTATCGGGTCGCGTTAGCTATTGGACGGGCCAAGAGGGTCGCGCTTTCGAGCGGGAGTTCGCTGCGTTTTCCGGGACACGACATGCCATCGCTGTGGCGAATGGGACTGTGGCTCTGGATTTGGCGTTGATAGGGCTTGGTATAGGCCCCGGCGACGAAGTGGTGGTTACTCCACGAACTTTTATAGCGTCAATCTCGGCGGTGGTGACGGCGGGTGCTATTCCGGTTTTCGCAGACGTAGACCGCGACAGTCAGAATATTACAGCCGATACCGTTGCCGCCGCTGTGACGTCCCGAACAAAGGCCATCATCTGCGTGCATCTGGCCGGCTGGCCTTGTGATATGGACGCCATCAACGTCTTGGCCCAGAAACACGGGCTTTATGTCATCGAAGACTGCGCCCAAGCTCACGGCGGGACGTGGCGCGGGCGATCGGTCGGCGGGTTGGGTCACGTCGGCTGTTGGTCGTTTTGCCAGGATAAAATCATGACGACCGGTGGCGAAGGCGGCATGGTGACAACAAGCGATAGTGCCCTGTGGAAACGCATGTGGGCCTATAAAGACCACGGTAAGAGTTGGGACGCGGTGTACGCGCGCGAACATCCTCCGGGGTTTCGGTGGCTGCATGAGTCATTCGGCACGAATTGGCGATTGACCGAAATGCAATCAGCTATTGGGCGCATACAGTTGCAGCGGATGCCTGAATGGCACGAGTCGCGCGAGGCGAATGCGCGCTGTATCTGGCAAGCAGCTGCGGAGTGTTCCGCCTTGCGTGTCCCTCATGTGCCCAACGAAGTAGGGCACGCTGCTTATAAGTGCTATGTGTTCGTCAGGCCGGAGGCATTGGCCGAGGGATGGGACCGGGATCGTGTGCTCAACGCGATCGTGGATCGGGGAGTTCCCTGTTTCTCTGGATCCTGTTCCGAGGTCTATCGAGAGAGAGCATTCGACCAAACCGGCTGGCGCCCAGAAACGGCTTTGGCCAATGCTCGGGAATTGGGGGAGACGAGTCTCATGTTCCTGGTGCACCCGACTCTGAGTGATGAAAATATCCGTCACACCTGTGATGCGATTAAAGCCGTGATGCGGGAAGCTTCGTTAAAAGAGACGGTTTAAGATCGATAGGCGTGTCTGTGGGCCATGATCCGCGTCTGTGAACACGACTTGAGTGCATTGATAAAGCATGGCTCAGGTTATTCTCTAGCCTTGTGATCTATCCTGTAGTTTTTCGAGCAGATTCCCATAAACGTTCAACAGCGTTAGAATGCATTGACCTTGAGGAGGGGCTTGGCGGAGGCGTTCGCGTGTCGTTCGAACCGGGGGCTAGCCATATGTTGGGCGCCAATTGAAGAAATTACGAGAACAACTGATCGCGTTACCCAGGCCCGTCAAGCGGCTGCTGATGGCTGTGACGGATGCGTTGAATATTATTGCTGCGGCTTGTGTCGCAATCTTGCTGCATTCGACTTCGTTGCCTTCGATCATCGACCCGTGGTGGCAACTGCCCCTGGTGCTTTTGCTCACGCAGATTTGTGCGGTACGCATCGGATTATACAGCGCTGTTATTCGCTATATCGCGATCCGGGCGGCATACAACATTGCCAAGGTGGCGCTGCTGGTTGTGGGCTTGTTGCTGCTTGGTGGCCTGTTTGTATCCGCGCCGCTTTTCCAGCCGCTCGTGGTCGTTAACTTCGGGTTCCTGTTGGCATTGGCCCTGGGCGCCGGGCGTTTGACCGCGCGCCATTTCCTGGGCACCGGGTCGGATCGCGATGCGGAACGGCTGGTGATCTTTGGCGCGGGTGATGCAGGTGTGCAGGTTGCGCAGAGCCTTGCGCCGGATCGGCGCCGTCGCGTTCTCGGGTTCGTCGACGACAAGCCGGGCCTGGCGGGTGCCATGGTGGCGGACTTCCCCGTGTTTACCACGGACGAGTTGCCTGGGCTCATCGAGTCGAGGCGAATTGCCAGCGTCTTGTTGGCCGTGCCGTCGGCGTCGCGACGTCGTAAAAAGGAACTGATCGACTGGCTCGAGCCTTTCCCGGTTACGGTGAAGACCGTGCCCGCTCTCCACGAGATTCTGTCTGGCAAGGCACGGATCAGCGATATTCGCGATATCGAAATCGAGGATCTGCTGGGGCGGGATCCGGTCGCGCCGGATAAGGCGCTTTTATCGAAGTCCATAACCGGGCGCACCGTGATGGTGACCGGCGCGGGCGGTTCGATTGGCAGCGAGCTGTGCCGACAGATTGCGTGCCTCGAGCCGGAGCATCTGGTTCTGTTCGAGGTCAATGAATCCTCGCTGTTTCACATAGAACGCGAAATTCGCAGCGCCGCGGGCGCTAATTCGGAGATGCGCGTCACTGCGATTCTTGGAAGCGTGCTGGATGCCGAACTGGTTTCCATGGCTGTTCGGCGTTTTCACGTCCAGACGCTTTACCATGCGGCCGCCTACAAGCACGTGCCGCTGGTCGAGCAGAATGTGGGCGCGGGGTTGCGTAATAATGTTCTGGGTACGCGGAGAGTAGCGGAAGCGGCCGCGGCGGCCGGCGTGGAGAGATTCATCCTGATCTCGACGGACAAGGCGGTACGACCGACCAACGTGATGGGGGCGACCAAACGCGCATCGGAGCTGGTGATTCAGGCGATGGCGGCCAAGGCGGCGTTGGCGGGTGAGTCGGGCTGTATATTTTCCATGGTTCGATTCGGCAACGTGCTCGGGTCGTCCGGTTCGGTGGTGCCGCATTTTCGCCAACAGATCGGCGATGGTGGTCCCATCACGGTGACCCATCCGGACATTACGCGGTTCTTCATGACTATCCCCGAAGCTTCGCAGTTGGTCATCCAGGCCGGTGCGATGGCGCGGGGCGGGGAAGTGTTCGTGCTCGATATGGGCGAGCCGATCCGCATCCTCGATCTGGCCAAGCGAATGATTCATCTTGCTGGCTTCACGCATCGCGATGAACATAATCCGGACGGCGACATCGAGATTGTGTTCACTGGGCTTCGGCCCGGGGAAAAGCTCTATGAGGAGCTGCTGATCTGTGAATCCTCGCTGTGCACCGAACATTCCAAGATCGGTTGTGCGCAGGAATCCTATCTGCCGTGGGATGAACTGGTACCGTTGCTCAAGCAGATGGACGCTGCCGCCACAAGCCAGCGCCGCGGGCGCGTGAAGCAGTTATTGCAACGGGTCGTATCGGAGTACAGTCCGGCGGCGGACGATCACGATGCGATCAGCAACGCCGACGAGTCCGAAGCATTTGTGCCGGATGAGCACGTTCGGCCGAACGTGGTTTCGCTTCAGTAGGGGCAGTCCTCGGCGATACTGGTATCGCTATTCAAACACATAACAGATGTGCGGCCGGGTATAACCCGGTTCGCCGTCCCGTGATTTTCGACAATCGATTCGAGAGGCAGAACAGTGGTGAACGACGATACCCGCGTTGCGGTAATGGGGCTGGGCTATGTTGGCTTGCCACTGGCTGTGGCATTCGGCGGACTTAGAGAAACGCTTGGCTTCGATATCAACGAGCGGCGTATCGAGGAATTGAATGCCGGGCACGATTTCACCCGCGAGGTCTCGCCCGAGGAGTTGACTGCCGCGTCGCATCTGCGGTTCTCGTCGGATACGTCGCAGCTCGAGGCTTGCAACGTATATGTCGTCGCCGTGCCGACGCCGGTGACGGAATCGCGGGTGCCGGATTTCGGCCCCGTCATTGCGGCAACCAGGACGCTGGCCCCGCACCTGCGAGCCGGCGATATCGTTGTCTACGAATCCACGGTCTATCCGGGTGCCACGGAAGAAGTGTGCCGGCCGCTGCTGGAGGAGATCTCGGGTCTGCGCTTCAACGAGGATTTCTATCTGGGTTATAGCCCGGAGCGCGCCAACCCTGGCGACAAGGAACACCGGCTGGCGACCATTACCAAGGTGGTGGCCGGGTCGACCATTGAAATCGGCGACTTCCTGGCCGAACTGTACGGCGAGATCGTGCCTGCGGGTATTCACCGCGCCTCGAGCATCAAGGTGGCCGAGGCGGCCAAGGTGATCGAGAACATCCAGCGCGATATCAATGTCGCGCTGGTCAACGAGCTGTCGAAGATATTCTCGCGCCTGCATATCGATACTGAAGAGGTGCTGCAGGCGGCGGGCACGAAATGGAACTTCTTGCCGTTTCGCCCCGGCCTGGTCGGCGGCCATTGCATCGGCGTGGACCCTTACTATCTCACCTACAAGGCACAGTCCGTGGGATATCACCCTGAAATGATTCTGGCCGGGCGCCGTATCAACGATGGCATGGGCCGGTATATCACCCACGAACTGGTTCTTCTGATGCTGCAGCGGCGCCTGCAGGTCAACGGTGCGCGGGTGCTGTTGATGGGCGTCACGTTCAAGGAGAACTGCCCCGATATTCGTAATACGCGTGTCGTCGATATTGCGCGTGAGCTGATGACCATGGATGTCGAAGTCGATATTTATGATCCGTGGGCCGATGCTGAAGAGGTCGAACGGGAATACGGCCTGCCGCTGGTGGAAACGCCGGAGCAGGGTGCCTACGACGCGGCAATCATCGCGGTCGGGCACCGGGAGTTCCAGCAGGCGGGCATCGCCGCTATTCGGGCGTACTGCAAGCCCGAGCACGTGGTTTACGATGTCAAATACGCGTTCCCGGCGTCGGATACCGACGGTCGGCTGTAAGGATCGATATGAAGGTACTTGTCACGGGCGCGGCCGGTTTTATCGGGTCGCACGTCGCTCATCTGTTGCTGGACCGCGGAGAAACGGTGGTCGGGGTCGACAATCTCGACCCCTACTACGATGTATCGCTCAAGGAGGCGCGGCTCGCGCGCTTGACCGAGCGTGACGGATTTACCTCGGTATACATGAACATCGCCGACCGCGAGGCGATGCCGGCGCTGTTCGAGCGTGAGCGCTTCGATGGCGTGGTTCATCTGGCGGCCCAGGCCGGTGTGCGTCACTCGCTGACCCATCCGCACGACTATATCGACAGCAACGTGACCGGCACGCTCAACGTGCTGGAAGGCTGTCGTCATAACAGGGTTGGCCATCTGGTCTATGCGTCCACCAGTTCGGCGTATGGCTTGTCGACCGACATGCCGTTTTCGCCGCAGGGCACGGCAGATCATCCGGCCGCGATCTACGCGGCCTCCAAGCGCGCTACCGAGTTGATGGCGCATTCCTATTCGCATCTTTACGGACTGCCCACGACCGGCCTGCGGTTTTTTACCGTGTACGGGCCGTGGGGTCGGCCCGACATGGCGCTGTTCCTGTTTACGAAGAAGATGCTCGCCGGCGAGCCGATCCCGGTGTTCAACCACGGCAAGCACCGGCGTGATTTCACCTATGTGGACGATATCGCCGAAGGCGTGGTCCGTATTCTCTACAAGCCGGCCGAGCCCGACCCGGCATGGTCGAGCGATGCCCCGACCCTGGGGACGAGCTGTGCGCCGTGGCGCATATACAACATCGGTAACGGCAAGCCCGTGCCGTTGATGGACTATATTTCGCGGCTCGAGGAATGCCTGGGCATAGAAGCCGAGAAAGAGTTCCTGCCGATGCAGGCGGGCGACATCGAGGCCACCAGCGCCGATGTGACGGGCCTGTTCGATGCGGTCGGTTATCGCCCCGAAGTCACCGTGCACGACGGCGTGAAAAATTTCGTTGACTGGTATCGCGGGTATTACGACGTCTGACGCTGAGTGTGCGCCGTCAGCGGCGCTGATGGCTGCCGCGACAGTGGACGCGAACAGGCTGAGCTTGTGACCCCGAGGTCGGCTTGGCGCGTAGCGCGTAAGCCGATGCTTGGCCTGCCGGCTCCGTGGCTCGCCGGTCGGATTACGGTGCAAGCACTCGATCAGGCCTACGGCGCTGCCACTTGGGCCACCGGCGCGGATATATCCGCAGCCGGCCGCTAACGCCGCCCGCTGGGAATTGCGGGCCTTAGAGACCGTGCCGAAACAGTGACAATAAATGTCGTATTGCGCCGCGCATGGGGCGTGGCGTGTCCTACAGCGTCAGTTGGTGCGCGCGAAATCCCGATTATGGCGAGCTTCAACGCAAAATTTCGTTATTAAAACAAGCGGCTGAATATTTATAATGAGTTTGGCTCGCAACGTGTTAAATTATCCGTCACTAGGGAAAATAAGACCAACGACGTTGCCGAAAACTCGTGCTTTTCGGGTTTCAGGGGATTCGGAATGACGCAGACTTCAGGCGCTCGCGTGCTGGTCACGGGAGGCGCCGGCTTTATCGGCTCGCATACCGTCGAGGCACTGCTGGCCGACGGTGCGCAGGTGCGAGTGCTGGATAATCTCTCGTCGGGCAAGGAATCCAATCTGCCACTGGGCGAGACCAGCCTGGAATTGATCGAAGGTGACATCACCGACCGGCGTGTTGTCGAAGTCGCCATGCGCGACGTGACCCATTGCCTGCACCTGGCGGCTCAGGTGTCGGTGATTCGGTCGGTCGAGGATCCGGTTCATTCGGCCAGCCAGAATATCCTGGGGCCGGTGACGTTGCTGCAGGCAGCCAAAGAGCAGGGCCTCGAGAAATTCGTCTATGCCTCTTCCGCCGCGGTCTATGGGGATCCGGAGTCGTTGCCGCTTGCGGAAACGGCGCGATTGGCTCCGCTGTCGCCCTACGGTCTGGAAAAACAGGTCGACGAGCAATACGCCGCGCTTTTTGCGTCGCTGCATGGTGTGAAATCGCTCGGGATGCGTTATTTCAACGTCTATGGTCCACGTCAGGATCCGGCATCACCGTATGCCGGGGTGATCTCGAAATTCGTCGATCTGCTATCGAAGAACGAGGCGCCGACGGTGTTCGGTGACGGCGGCCAGACGCGCGATTTCGTTTATGTGAAAGACGTGGCCCGCGCCAATGTGGCCGCGTTGTTCAGCGATCACGTCGGCGTATGCAATGTGGCTACCGGCGCGACCATCAATCTGCTCGAGTTGCTGGATACGTTGCGCGATGTGCTGGACAGCGACGCGCAGGCGAAGCATGTGGACGGACGCTCGGACGATATTCGACACTCCTGTGGCGATGCATCGCGGTTGAAGTCATGGCTCGGTTTCGAGCCGGAATGGACGCTGGCCGCCGGCCTGCAGGCTCTCGCGGCGGCGTCCCGCTAGCATGTTCCAGGCGATATACGACCGCGCGACTTGTGTGCTGATCCTCCCGTTGCTTTTCTTCCGGTGCCTGAGTGTTCTCGCGCTGGCGATTTGCCTCGGCGCTCTCGTGACGATGCCCGCGCACGCCGCGGGTGATCCGCAGCCGAGCGTTTCGTTCTACTACGGCAACGACGTGCCCGTGCATATGCTGGCGCAGTTCGACTGGGCGGTCGTCGAAGCGGAACACATGACCCCCGGTCAACGCGACACGCTTGAGCAATACGGCACCACCGCCTTTGCTTATGTCAGCCTGGGCGAGGCCGAGCACTGGCGGGGCGATGACGCCCAGGTGCCGGCGGCGGCGTTGAAGGCCTGCAACGACAACTGGAACAGTCAGGCGGCCGATCTGACCAGCGCCGAGTGGGGCGACTACCTCATAAACCAGCGTATTCGACCGCTCTGGAAGCAGGGCTATCGCGCGCTGTTCCTGGATACGCTCGACAGCTACCGCCTGTTTGCCAAGGATGATGCGTCCGCGGCCGTCCAGCAGCAGGCGCTGGTGCGGCTCATCAAGCGGATTCGCAGCGAATTTCCGGGTATCAAGCTGCTGCTCAACCGCGGCTTCGAAGTGCTCGACCAGGTCCAGGACGATATCGTCGGCGTGGCCGCCGAGTCACTGTACAAGTCGTGGGATCCGGCCAGCCAGATCTATCGCGATGTCACGGCGCAGGACAGCGATTACCTGCTCAAGCAGTTGCTGCGGGTCCGCAACACGTTTCATCTGCCGGCGATCGCGATCGACTACGTCGCCCCGGCCGATCGTGATCAGGCGCGTGCGACGGCCCGAAAGATCGCCAACGCCGGTTTCGTGCCCTGGGTGACCGACGGTGCGCTCGATCAGGTCGGCGTGGGGTCGATCGAACCGATGCCGCGCAAAGTGCTGGTGCTCTACGACAAGTCTGCGGCCGACCACGGCGAGCTGGCGTTTTCCAACGCCCATCTCTACGCGGCGGTACCGCTCGAATATCTGGGTTACGGCGCGGTGTACCGCGATGTGAACTCGTCGCTGCCGACCGACACGCTCGCCGGCCGTTACGCCGGCATCGTGACCTGGTTTCAGTCGCGTCTGACCCAGACCAACGAATATCGCCAGTGGTTGGCGCGGCAGATGAACGACGGCGTGCGTGTCGCGATTTTCGGTGAGCCCGGATTTTCTGTGTCCGGAACGCTCGCCCAACGCATGGGCGTGCAGGTGGTGCCGTCGATCAAGGACGACGGCCTGGCCGTGATCGGTCATGACGACGTAATCGGTTTCGAAGGCATGCCGGGCCGGCCGCCGATCAACGAAAGCGGCTACAAGGTGGTGGGTGACAATGCCGTCGCGCATCTGACCATGAAAGACGGTGCCGGTACCCAGTTCGTGCCGGTGTTCACCGGCGACTGGGGCGGTGTGGCGCTGTCGCCGTGGGTGCTGCAACAGGCTGTCGCCGAACAGGCGCGCTGGGTCGTCGATCCGTTCCGGTTTCTTCAGCAGGCACTCGATCTGCCGCAGATGCCGGTGCCGGATGCGACCACCGAGAACGGCTCGCGTTACTGGATGAACGAGATCGACGGCGATGCCTTCGTCAACCGCGCCGATTTCCCGGGCAGTCCGTATACCGGCGAAGTCATGCTCAAGGAGATTCTGCGTCGTTACCGGGTGCCCACGACCGTGTCGGTCATCGAAGGCGAACTCGCACCCGACGGCCTGTATCCGAAACTCACCCGCACCCTGGAGCCGATAGCGCGCGAGATATTCCGGCTGCCCTGGGTGGAGATCGGTACGCATACCTATAGCCACCCGTTCGACTGGCTCAGCCTCAAGGAAGGCGAACTTGCCGGCCAGGGCAAAACAGCGGCGGGCTTCAATTTCAACCTGCCGATCAAGAACTATCGTTATTCGCTGGAGAAGGAAGTCGCCGGGTCGACCGAATACATCAACGAAAATCTCGCCCCGCCGGGCAAGAAGGTCAAGATCATTCTCTGGAGCGGCGATTCGCTGCCGCCCGAAAAAGCGCTCGCGATCGCCGACCGAATCGGGCTGGCCAATCTCAACGGCGGCGACACCCACGTAACCCGGGACAACCCGTCCCTGACGGAGGTGTCGCCGATGCTGCGTCCGATCGGCGCGCAGGTGCAGGTGTTTTCGCCGCAGATCAACGAAAACGTCTACACCAACGACATGACCGGACCCTACTGGGGTTTCCGGCGCGTGATCGAGACCTACAAGATCACCGACAGCCCGCGGCGGCTCAAGCCGATCGACATCTATTACCATTTCTATTCCGCGGGCCGGCCGGCCTCGCTGAACGCGCTCAAGGAAGTCTACGACTACGTGGGCACGCAGCAGACGCTGCCGCTGTATACCAGCACCTACAGTGGCATTGCACGTAACTGGTACGACGCCGGCGTGGCACGAACGCTCGATGGCGACTGGCAGATTACGGGTGCAACGCAGATGCGTACGCTGCGTCTGCCGGCGGCGATGGGCTGGCCGGATATGAACGCGTCGCGCGACGTGGTGGGCGTGCGCGATCAGTCCCAGGGACGGTATGTGGCGCTCTCCGGTGCGCCGCGCGCCACGCTTGTGTTGCAGCAGCGCCAGCCGACCACGCCGTATCTTCGGCGCGCGAACGGGCGGGTCACCGAGTGGCAGCAGAGCGGACGTTCGGTGCAGCTGCGGTTGCAATCCGAAGCGGTGCCGCTGCAGATGGAACTCGGTGGCACGAGCGGCTGCAGCGTGCGCGCACCCGGTGCGGCGCGCAGCGGCGGTGGGGATGCGGTGACGCTGCGCTACCAGGGCACGGATTCCGGTTCGGTGAGTATCGACTGTGGCTGACAACAAAGCCGAGGCAAAGCGGCACAAGCCGCAACAACGCAGCCGCCTCGTGCGGCCACTGACGCTGCTGATCATCACCGGCGTTCTGGTTATCGCACTCATTCTGCTTTTCCCCGCGCGCCGATTCGCGTCGCTGAGCCAGAAGCCGCAGAGCAAGGAAGATCCGAGCAGCATCTCGATCACGTATCTGCAGGCGCTGCTCAAGGCCAAGCCCGAGGACCAGGAACTGCGTCTGAATCTCGCCGAGCAGCAGCTCAAGGCGGGGCAGGTGGCGGCCGCCAACCGTACCCTGGAACCGTTGCCGGACAGCGAGAACGCCGATATTCGATGGCTGCGCTTCGAGGCGGCCTGGCAGGCTTATAACAACGCGCCCGAAGACGGCCCGGCCCGCGCCGAGCGGCGCGACGAGCTGGAATCGCGCATGCGCGCAATCGGGGGTGTCGAGGCGGAGGAAGAGGAAGAAGAGTCGACCGAACGGCCGGTCATTTCCAGCGAACGACTCAAGATACTGGCCGAGCGTTGGCTGCAACTGGGTGAGCCTGCGCGTGCTGCGACCGACTACGAACGTCTGGCTGCGCAGGATAGAGATCACGCCTACTCGTGGTATGCACTGGCCGGCCGCTGGTGGCTGGCGGCCGACAAGCCACAGCGCAGTGCCCAGGCATGGCGGGCGGCCTTCGAGAACACCGACGATGCCAAGCGGCGCCGGGACGCGGCCCTGTCCGCGCTCGACGCGGCACGCCAGCAGAATCAGGGCGGCGCTCTGGCGCTGGCCGGCGAATTCATCGAAGCCTATCCGGACGATCCGACATTTCTGGATATCGGCATCGAGCTGGCGCTGGCCGATAACCGAATGGAACGCGCCCAGCACTGGTCGAAACAATACTTGGCGCTGCGCCCCGATGACGACGCGGGGCTCGAACGCGATACCCGTATCGCGCTGGCCATGAACCGGCTCGGAGAAGCGCTTACCGGGCTTGAGCAATTGGTCGAACGCAATCCGGACAACCGCGAGCTGCGCGCCAAGCTCGCTCAGGTACAGATATGGGCCGGCCAGCCGCAGGCGGCGCTGGCCAACTACGAGCGCCTAGCGCGCGGGGCCTCGAGCGACGAATACGACAATCAGATCATCGATCTGGCGGCCGACCTGCACGATACCAATGCGGTGCTCGATGCCCTGAACCGGATTCGCCAGCGGCATCCGCTCGACGCGAGCCAGCAGACGCTGTTGGTGGATATCCTCAACAGCGAGGGCGATCCGGACCGTGCGATCGCGGTGATCGGCAGCTGGGTGCGCGGCGGCTCGGCCGATCGCGATCTGTGGGTGCGTATGGCCACGCTGCAGGAACTGACCGGCGATACCGAAGGGTCGCTTGCGTCCTGGACCGATATCGCCTCGCGCTACGGGCGCAGCGTGGAGGAGACCCAGGCCCGTGGGCGCCTGCTCGCGCGCCAATGGCGGATGGAAGACGCGCTTGCGGTCATGCGGTCGTTGCCGAACAAGCCGGGCACCGACAGGGAAAGCGACGTGTTCTACTGGAGCACGATGGGTGAACTGGCCTGGAATCTGAACGATCCCGCCGCCACGCGCGATGCCTATTACCCGCTGTACGAGGCCGGCAAGCTCGACGACAACGGTTATCTGCGGCTGGCGCAGACCGCCGTGGAAACCGGTCGCATGGACATGGCGATGGAGGTCGCACGCCGCGACTGGCGCGAGAATCGCCACGTCGACATGATCATCCAGATGCTGGGTGCGGCCCAACGCGAGAACCGGCCCGACCTGTCGGAGGCATTGCTCGCCATGGCGGCCACTCGGCCGTCGCTGTTCGCCGATTCCGCGGATTACTGGCAGCTCTACGGCGACTATCATTTCGCCCAGCGAGATCTGGACGAGGCACGCATCGCGTATCTGCGCGCGCTGGCGATCGCGCCGGGCGATGTCGGCAATCGTTCCGCGCTGATGTATACCCTGGCCGAGAGCGGTCGCCTGGACGAACTGCGGCGCTACGTGAAGGCGTGGCGGGGCGATGCATGGCGGGACCCGCGGCAGTGGCAGGTGTTCGCCATGGCCTACAGCCGCCTCGGCGACACCCGCCGCGCGTTGCCGTGGTTCGACCGTGCCGTGCACGCCGATCCGGACAATTATCTGCTGGTTCTCGACTATGCCGACGCGCTCGAGCGCGGTCGCCGTTTCGACTCGGCGCGACGCATGCGCCGGTACGCGGTCGTGGAACTGCGCCCGCGTTTGATGCGCGATCTCAACGCCAAGGGCCTGCTGACCCGCGAACAGCGGGACCAGGACGCACGCATTCTCGGCGTTCAGGCCGCCATGCTCGGCCCTGACGCCAACCGCGGCTGGCTGCGTACGGCACTGGACGGCCGGCGTGATCGCGCGCTGACCGGGCCCGACGTCGAGATGCTGTTCGGCTATTACCTGAGTCTCGAACAGCCTGCGTACGCGCGCTATTGGCTGCTCCAGTCCCAGCGCCGTCGCCTGGCCACGGAAGACTGGCAGGAGATGGCGGTTGCGTTGCAGAGCAATGATCAGGTGGCGATGCAGCGCCTGCTCGAAGGCTCGCGCCCGGGCGGGGATATCGGCATTGCGGATCGCATCAGCGCGCTGCGCCAGCTCGACCTGCGCGCACGCGCGCTTACCCTGGCGCTCGATCACGAGCGTCCCGATGAGCCATACGTGACCGGTATCGACGTCGTGCCACGCTACGCCGCCGAGCTGTATCAGGAGATGCCGCAGTACTACGGCAGCCAGCTGCTGGTGCGGCGTATCAGCGATCTGGATATCACCGGCGAGAGCGTGTTCTTCCGCCTCAGCGGCGAGAAGCTCTCGACGCGGGTGGAACTGGGTGCGCGGCAGTTCTCGGACCAGGGCATCGACGTCGATCTGGACGGGCTCGACAATGAACGCTTCGCCAATATCGAACTCAACTGGCGCGAGCGCCGTGGCGTGAGCACGGTCCGGGTCGGCACCGTGTCGACCGACGACAAGGACCTGTTGCAGCTCGGGCTCGGCCAGAGCTGGCAGATCACCGACCATGTGGCGGGCTCCGTATTCGCCAACTACAACACGCTGGCCGACGAAACCGGCCAGCTGCGTATTCTCGGCGTGCGCGATGAACTGGGCACGACGCTCGAGTGGGTGCTCAACCCGCGCGACAGTGTGTCCCTGGCGGCGACCTATTCGCGGTTCTATTCGCGCGAGGATCGCAATTTCCTCGGCGACGGCTATCAGCTTGAGGGCACCGTGGCCCATTCCCTGATGGTCGGGCCCACGCATCAGATCCAGGTGCGTGTGTTTGCCAACACCGAGCAGAATTTCCTCGAGGACGATCTGCCGGCGGATATGGCAGCGCGCCTGCCTGCGGGCACCAATCTCAACGATGTGGTGCCGGCGAAATACAGCTTCATCGGCGCGGGCCTGTCGTTCGCGCGCGGTATCCCCGGCGAGGAGTATCCGGTCGTCGCCTCGCCGCGGTACCGCCTCGACCTGGATACCGGTTACGTGCTCCCGGACAACCAGATCGGCGTGAGCGCCAATTTCGCGATCGGCAGCCGGCTGTTCGGCAGTGACGAGATCAGCCTCAATTTCGGTGTCGACCAGAGCGGTAGCGACAGCCGCCAGAATTCCTATACCGGCCTGCTCAAGTACCAGTACTTCCTGGGTCGCTGATTGCAGCCGATAGATACCACAACGACAACGAAACCGATCAATACAATCCATCGCAGGCAGGGAGAACCCCAGATCATGAAACGCACAACACTCGTCGCAGGCATCTTTGCGATTTTTATTGTCATGCTGTCCGGCTGTGCCGTGACGGATGTTCATCGTGGCGATCAGCTGGCCGCGTCCGCGCGCTGGGCACAGCTGCCGATCGCCAACTACGCCGAATCACCGCAGGCGGGCGAGCGCGCCGGGGCGATTCTGGCCACGCTGCTGCACCAGCGCGGTATTGCCCAGCTGACGCCGGCACCGCGCAGTGATTCGGGCGGTCTGCCGGAGTTCGATCAGCAGGCCGTGCTTCAGGACGCGCTCAACTGGG
The DNA here is from genome assembly GCF_042643355.1 of Salinisphaera aquimarina. Classification (NCBI taxonomy): domain Bacteria; kingdom Pseudomonadati; phylum Pseudomonadota; class Gammaproteobacteria; order Salinisphaerales; family Salinisphaeraceae; genus Salinisphaera; species Salinisphaera aquimarina. Next base: position 458,635 of record NZ_JBHRSS010000008.1, on the reverse strand, counting down.
CGCGCGGGCAGGGCTATCAGTACGGCGTGACCGGCTCGGTCGAGGAATGGCAGTACAAGACCGGGCTCGACGGCGAACCGGCCGTGGGCATCAGTTTACGGGTGATCGATGTGAATACCGGTGCAACCGTGTGGAGCGCCTCCGGTGCCAAGGCCGGCTGGGGTTACAGCACGCTCAGCGGCACCGCGCAGCAGCTGATGAGCGATCTCGTCTCCGACATGCCGTTACAGCGCTAGTCGGCGAACGTCCGCGAACACGCGAAGGTTAGATATGGGAACCTCTGATTTAGTCAGACACGGATCGCGTTTGCGTCCCCAAAGGCGCAGATACAAGGCGCATGGCGCCGCGCCCGGGCCATTCCCGGGTCCAGCCATGCAACGCGGTAGCTGCGCCTTTGGGGCCAAACCGCTGCGCGGCCGGGCCTTTGCGCACGCCTGGATAGCGTCATTCGTCGTTTATGTGCAACAAGCACATCGCTCTTCTCATTCCTTGCCAGTCGCGCGCAAAGACTCCGGCGCGACCGCGTCTGACTAGATCAGAGGTTCCAATGGTCACCCAGATCGAAGAAGTCAATTACGAGGCGCCGCCGGTATGGATGAGCGTGCTCGAAAGCGTGGTCATCACCGCGCTGATACCGGCGATCGGCTGGCTGTTCAATCCGCAGGACCCGCTGTTCTACGACAGTCCCTTTGCGTGGTTGATTGCCGCGCCCTTGCTTGCCGGTCTGCGTTACGGGTTCATCTACGGCTTTGCCAGCGCGCTCGCCACGATCGCCTTCATGGCATTGGCGCCGCGCATGGGGTGGATCGATACCGCGCTGCCGGTGCAGTACGCCATCGGGCTGGTGCTGACAGGGATGGTCAGTGGCGAGTTCACCGATATCTGGCGTCGGCGTTTCACCCAGATGAAGATCATCAACGAGTACCAGGCCACGCGGCTGGCGGAATTCGTACGCAACTACCATGTGCTGCGGGTCTCCCATGATCAGCTGGCCGAACGGCTTGCGGCCAATCCGCACAACCTGCGCGATGCGCTGCTGGCGCTGGCCGAGCGCTTCCACGACGCGGACCCGGTGGAGGACGTGCTCACCCAGCATTCATCCGACTTGCTGAGTTTCATGGCGGCCGAGGGCCGCGTCGAACAGTGTGCTTTGTACCGCGTGGATGAAAAGCATTGCGTCGAACGTCAGCCCATCGACTTCATTGGCGGCCAGGCGCGGCATACCGATGTGGCCGGCCATCCGATGGTGCGTGCCTGTATCGAGCAGGGGTGCATGATCAGCCTCAAGAGCGAGATGGCCGAGGACAGCCCGCAGCAGACCAGCCATCCGATGCTCGCGGTGATTCCGCTCATCGACGTGAACGACCGGATCTGGGCCGTGGTCACGGTCACGGAAATGCCGTTCGTGGATTTCGAACGCGGCAACCTCCACCTGCTGGCGGTGCTGGGCGGCAATCTTGGCGATGTCATTGCCGAGGGCTACGAACGCGCGCCGACTGACCACGCGCTGGCGCGCTATCGCTTCGAGGAGCGGCTCAAGCGATGGGCCCGGTACGGCGCGCGCTATCGGCTGAGTTCTCTGCTCATGGCTTACGAGATTCCGGGCCGGATCCGGGGCATCAGCAACGAGGCACTGACCGACGTGGTCTATGAACAACTGCGCGCGCTGGATTTCGCCTGGACAACCGATGCCGGTGACGACACGCAGATCATCTACGTGCTCATGCCGCTGACGCCGGAGCGCGGCGCCGCGGCCTACCGCGAACGCATGTCGCGAATGCTCAACGAGCGCTTCGGCGTGGATGTGGCGAACAGCGGGCTGGTGTTTCATCAGCGTCATGTCACCGGCAAGCAGTCGGCGTCGGTATTGCTCGCGGATATCCGCCGGCAGGCCGAAAACCATGCGTCTGTTTAGCCTGATTCTGGTCCCGGTCGGGATCTTCATCGAACTCCTGGTCGTCTGGGCGTGTCTGGCCGGCTGGGCGGTGCCGCTGGGGCTGCTCACGCTGTTGCTCGGCCATCTGCTGGCGGTCGCGATTCTTGTCGCGGGTCTGTATCTGGCGCTGCCGTCGACCTACCGCGGCGCGAAGGCCGGTCCTTTGGCGTTTCTGGCCACGAGCGCGCTGTTCGTGCCTCTGCTCGGCCCGGTGGGGCTGGTTCTTGGCATGCTTCCCGGGCTGTACTTCGCCTATCACGAACAGCCCGAAGCCTGGGATTCACTGGAGATTCCGGAATTGCCGTTCCAGCCGGTGCAGGTCGACCCGAACGATGTCTTCATGCGCGACGGCCTGTCGTCCGTACTCCTGCATTTCGACGACCGCAACCGCCGCCAACAGGCGATCCTGGCCTGCCGGCATCTGCCGCGTCGTGAGGCGGTGCCGATTCTGCGCTCGGGCCTGGGCGACTCGGCCGACGAAGTGCGGCTGCTGGCCTACGCGATGATCAACTCGATCGAGCGCGATCTCGAAAACCAGCTCAACGTCGTGCGCGACACCATTGCCGCCAGCGGCGACCAGGACGGCGAACTGCACGAGGAACGCGCCCAGCTGTTCTGGGAATTCTCCTATCTGCAGCTCGCGCGCGGCAGCGTCGAGGAACTGATGCTGACCAAGGCGCTGACCGCTATCGACATGGCGAGCGATCGCCGCCCGACCGCGCAGCGCTGGTTGCTGCGCGCCCGTATCTGCATGGAACTCGATCGCCACGACGACACCCAGGACGCGCTCGAACGCGCCGAGCAGATGGGCCTCGAAGACGACGATTCCGCACCGCGCTGGGCAGAGCTCGCTTATCGGCGTGGCCGGTTCGACGAGGTCGCCCCCGCGCTCGAGCGCATGAGCCCGCGCGCCGGCGCCAATCCTGTCATGCGTCCGGTTCTGGAGTACTGGTTATGAAGAAGTGGCCGACCCTGAAAGCCGGCGACGAGCCGGCGGATGTAACCCTGCTGCTCGAAGGTACCTTCCCGATGGTCCGAGGCGGCGTCTCCGGCTGGGTGGACCAGTTGATACGCGGGCTGCCGCACCGGCGTTTCGCGCTCATCTTCATGGGCGGCAGCGAATCCGCGTACAAGGGCATTCTCTACGACCGGCCGGAAAACGTCGTGCATCTGGAATGCCATTACCTGATGGACGCCGGCGGGCGCGTGGATGAACCGCGCCAGTACGAAGGCAGCCACAAGGCCTTTGGCGCCAGCGATGCGCTGCACCGCTACTTCAAGAGTCCGGCGGATTCCGACCCCGGTAAACAGCTGTGCGACATCGCGCAGATGCTAGGTCGGGACGGCGGCCTGTCGCACGAGGATTTTCTCTACAGCCGCCAGGCCTGGGAGCAGATCGTCGACTACTACCGCAAGTACTGCACCGACCCGTCGTTCGTGGATTATTTCTGGTCGGTACGCAACATGCACTCGCCGCTGTTCATGCTCGCGCGTATCGCCCGTGCCATGCCGCCGACGCGTTGCCTTCATGCCATTTCGACCGGCTATGCGGGCTTTCTCGGCGCGCTCGCCCATCATATCCACGCGCTGCCGTTCATCGTGACCGAGCATGGCATCTATACCAAGGAACGCCAGATCGATCTCACCGAGGCCGAGTGGATCAAGACCTACAATGACGTGCTGACCCACGGCTTTCGCAGCGACGTGAGTTATATCCGCCGGCTGTGGATTCGGTTCTTCGACGGCATCGGCCGGCTGACTTATTCGGCGGCCAACCCGATCACCACGCTCTACGAAGGCAATCGCGAACGCCAGATCATCGACGGCGCGCGTGCCGAACGGACCCGCGTGATTCCCAACGGGATCGATATCGCGCGCTTCCGGCCGTTGCGCGAAACCACCTTCAACAATACCGCGCCCATCATCGCCCTGATCGGGCGGGTAACGCCGATCAAGGAAATCAAGACCTTCGTGCGGGCCATGCGTATCGTGGCCACTCACTTGCCGGGAGCGCAGGGCTGGATCGTCGGGCCGGAATCCGAGGATCCGGAATATGCCCAGGAGTGTCGTGATCTGGCCGAGCAGCTCGATCTGAACGGCACCGTCAAGTTCATGGGTTTTCAGCGTACCGAAGACGTCATGTCGCAGATTCGGCTGGCTACACTCACCTCGATCAGCGAAGCACAGCCCCTGGTGGCGCTGGAGGCAATGGCGTCGGGGCTGCCGGTGGTCTGTACCGACGTCGGTTCCTGCTATGAACTGGTTCACGGCCATCCCAAGGCGCATCTGACCAGTGCCACCACCGGTCCGGACATGGCCCACGCCGCCGGCCGCATCGTGCCGATCGCCGATCCGGGGGCCACCGCCGCCGCCATGCTCGATCTGCTGGTCAACCGCGCGGCCTGGGAGTCGGCTCGCGCGATCGGCATCGCCCGCGTCGACGCCCAGTATTCCGAGCGGCTGATGCTGGATCGCTACGAGCATCTTTACGAGGAAACGGCCGCGGCGCCCGGACGCACGCGGGCGGCGGGGGAATAGACGATGGCAGGTATCGGTTTCGAGCTGCGAAAGCTGCTGCGCAAGGATAGCTATTTCGGGCTGCTGCGCGCCTACGGCTATGCCGGCATCATCAGCTCCGGGCCGTGGGTGCTGTCGATTCTGGTGATCATGGCGCTGGGCTTTCTCTCGCTCGGCCTGTTGCCGGACCAGTCCCGTCACGTCACCCAATTCCTGGTGTCGGTCACCTATATCGTGGCAGCGTCGCTGGTGCTCTCCGGGCTCGCGCAGCTGATATTCACCCGGTTCGTGGCCGACCGCCTGTTCGAGAAGAAAGACGCCAGCATCCTGCCCAATCTGATCGGTCTGCTGACCCTGGTCAACGTGACCGCGGCCGGCCTCGGGCTGGTGATTCTGATCACGCTGTTCGATGGCACCACGCTGCTCTATCGCGTGGAAATGTTCGTCGGGTTCGTGCTGCTGACCAATATCTGGTGCATCACCGTATTCGTGACGGGGATGAAAGCCTACCGACAGGTGCTATGGGCATTCGTGTTTGGCTACGGCGTCACGTTCGTACTCGGCATGGCCTTGCGTGGCTACAACCTCGAAGGCTTGCTCGGCGGTTTCGTGGTCGGGCAGGGCGTGCTGTTCTATACGCTGCTGTTTCTGGTGCTGCGCTATTACCCGGGTGATCGCATGTTCGCTTTCGATCTGCGGCGCGCGGACCAGACCTATCGATCGCTCATTTTCACCGGTCTGTTCTACAATCTCGGTATCTGGGCGGACAAGTTCCTGTTCTGGTACAACCCGGCGACCTCCGAGCACGTGATCGGCCCGCTGCGCGCGTCACCGATCTACGATTTCCCGATTTTTCTGGCCTATCTGTCGATCGTGCCCGGCATGGCCGTTTTCCTGATTCGCATGGAAACCGACTTCGCCGAGCGTTACGACGCCTTCTATGGCGCCGTACGCGGGGGCGATACGCTTGCCCATATCGAGCAACGACTCGATCGCATGGTGGATACGGTGCGCCAGGGCATCTACGACATCTTCAAGATCCAGGGCATCACGGTGGTGTCGCTGTTGCTCGTGGGGCCGGCGCTGATCAACTGGCTCGGGTTTTCGCCGTACTACGTACCGCTGTTCAACATCGATATCGTTGCGGTGGGCATGCAGGTGCTGTTCATGGCGATCCTGAACGTGCTGTTCTATCTCGACAAGCTTCGGCTCGCGCTGGTGCTGTGCCTGTTCTTCTTCGTGGCCAACGTGCTATTGACGCTGCTCAGCCAGTACCTGGGCGCGATCTTCTATGGCTACGGTTTTGCGCTGTCGCTCATGCTGTCCTCGCTCGCCGGGCTGGCCGTGCTCGACCGGGAATTTCAAAGCCTCACCTACCAGACGTTCATGCTCCAGCGGCAAGGGTAGATCGACCTGTATTTGTACGTAGTCGTTGATGGCGGCATCGTCCAGCGTGATATGTTATTGAGGGGTAGTACCTCTGAATAGGTGATGCATGGCAACTTCCATCAAGATAGATGAAGAAATGAAGTCCCGGGTGCGCCAACTGGCGGACAATCGCCGTCGGTCGCCGCACTGGATCATGCGTGAAGCGATAGCGCAATATGTCAAGCGCGAGGAACAGCGCGACGTGTTTAAACAGGAAGCGCTGGACGCTTGGTCATCGTATAAGGAAACCGGACTTCACATCACGGGATCGGAGACCAGCGACTGGTTAAGAGCCTGGGGTAGCGACGATAACGAAATACCCAAGTGTCACGAATAATCGTCACCGAGGGTGCAGTCGAAGGTTTGCAGCGTTGCCGCAGGTTCTTGGATGCCAAGGCGCCGAATGTCGCACGTCGCGCCGCGGAATCTATAACACGCCAATTCAAGCTTTTCGAGGCCGAACCGGATATTGGCCGCCCCCTAGTTACGTAGGTCGGATTAGGTGCTTGCACCGTAATCCGACAAGACGAGCCACAGATCCAGGCGAGCGTCGGATTACGCGCTGCGCGCTAATCCGACCTACAACGACTAGTTATTAGACGACTTTTGGGCAGCCGCTCAAAACGCCAGGATGACGCCCATGCCTACGGCGATATCGTCGCGGATGTCGTTGTTATCCGATTGGATACGGCGGCCGTCGTTGAAGCCCAGCCCGCCTTGCACACCGAATGTGTTGTTCACCCAGCCCTGTTTCATGAAGCCGCGCAGCCCGTATTCCGGGTTGAACAAGCTATAGGACGCCACCTTCGGCGTCGGCGCGGGTGGTTCATTCAGGTCAAACGCCTTGCGCACCTTGGCATCACGCGTTTTTTCGTCGTCGGAAGCGGTAGCGGATGGGCCGACGATGTCCGCGTCCTGAATTGCATCCGTCGGATCGACCTCTTCGGGCACCTTCAGATTCAAAGGCGTCGAGTCGGTCGAGGCAAGCGGCAGATCCGAATCGTCTTGCTCGGCGTTGTCCTTGCCGGTGGCATACTCGCGCAGAGATTCCGTTTTCCTGGCCGGCGTCTCGGTCGTCTTGTCGGACTCGGGTGGCGACTCGTCCATACGCAGCGTCAATGGCGCGGATTTGTCGACTTTCAGATCGGCTTCCGCGGCGGGCGACGGCGGAGTGGGGCGCTGAACTCTGACATCCGGCGAGTTGGTCACCAGCGCCGAACTTGAGTCGTCGGTTTGAGTGCGCAAGTGAAAAGGTGACGAGCCAGTTGCCCAGAACGCAACGCCGCCGCCGAGGGCCAAACCGGCAAGCGCGACGGGACCAGCAACAGCCCACGAGCGTCTTTTCATTGCATTAATCCTGCTTCTGCAGAAGCGGCACTATCTCGAGATTGCGCGAGGATACCCTACTAACTCACTGTCAGCACGGATAATGGCGCGAACTTTGACAGCTTGCAACAGTTTTCGCGTTGGCCAATCGAGCGCGGGACGTATTGCTATCGCCCGAAAGTACCACCTGGATCCGTCACAAAATGGCGGGTGAGCCCGGGCTCCGGTTCTCGATGCGATAGCGATTCTTGCCGGCCTGCTTGGCTCGATACATCGCTTGATCCGCGAGATTCAGTAGTTCTTCGGCGGTGTTTGCATCTCCCGGGTGAACGGCCACACCGACGCTGGCGGTCATTTCGATCGCCTGATGCCCTGCAAGATAGGGTTGATCGATTGCATCTACAAGCTTATTTGCAATTTTCATCAGCTTGGCATCGTCCAGCGGTTTGAGTTGCTCCATCAGCACCACGAATTCGTCACCGCCAAGCCGGGCGACCAAGTCGTTGTCGCGGACCACACCGAGAATGCGTTCGCCGACTTCCCGTAGCAGGCGATCCCCCGTGGTATGGCCATGTCGATCGTTGATCGCTTTGAAGTTGTCGAGATCGATCATGAAGAGCAGCGATATCGTGCCCGGGTGATCGTGGCCAAGAACCGCCGCCAATCGCTCTTCGAATACATACCGGTTCGCCAACTGGGTGACGGCGTCGATATGGGCCTTGTGAATCAGCCGCGTATGCTGGCGTTCCCGGTCGCTGATGTCGTGGAGGAAAGCGTTGAAGTAACGCTGGTCGGGCATCTGGAAATCGTGGATCAGCACTTCGACGGTGAAGACCGTGCCGTCGCGCTTGCACGCCTGGGCCTTCACGCGGCGATCCATGACGTTATCGGCGGTGGCGTTGAAATACTGCTGGAGATTATTGAACTGCGCCTGCCGGGATTGCGGCGGGATGATCAAATCGCGGAGATTCTGGCCCACCGCTTCGTCCTCGGACCAGCCGAACAAGGACGACGCGCGCGGGTTCCATTCCGTGACTTGTCCGAGGCTGTCGACCTCGATGAAGGCGTCGCTGGATTGCTGGACGACATATTTCCAGCGCTGAACCGTGGCCTCCAGGCCGTGTTCCAGCCGCGGTATTGTCTTCAGATGCTCGTTGGCCGAGTGAATGGCTTCGGCGAGGGTCGTTGTGAGATAGCCGACCAGTATGAAGATCAGAAGATTGGCTGCGATCAACGAATAGTCGCTTTCGGCCGAGCTATCAGCGTATTGCGTCAGCAGCAGATAACAGGCCGCGACCGCGCCAACCTCGAGAAGTGTCGCCATCTTCCCAAGCGCCAGTGCGCTGGTGATGATGACGACCAGATACAGGCTGACCAGCGGACCATCGATGCCGTGGGTCAGATAGAGAATCGTGGTGATGAAAGCCATCATCACCAGCGTATGTGCCGTGATCAGCACCGACCGATTGAGATCGAACAAGCCGGCGTAGTTCGTGGCCAGGCTGAACAGGAAATAGAGGCCGATCGTGATCAATACCGAAGGCGATGAATCGAGGGAATAGCCCGTTGCCACGACATAGAGCAAGACCAGAATAACCAGAAGCCACTGTATTTCGGCGACGCTGCGACAGAAATGCTTGAAAAGCAGGGCGTGGGTCGATGAATCCGTCGGTAGTGATGACTTGATCATTCTCACCCTTGTATCGGCATCGCGACCATTGAATGGCATCCACTACACCCATCGTGCGAAAACGGCCGCTCAAATAAAGACGGCTAGATGGTTCTGCAGGTGCCGGCCATGGTATTAGTCCGAGTCGATCGGCACGATCTCGGTGACCGATTCGCATTGGCTCGGTGTCTTCGTCGGCGGCGCGGTGGTCTGACAAGACCAGATTAACGAGTTGCCAATGACCTGTGGCTGCAGCACGGCTTCAGCCTCCGCAAGTGAACTGTTGGCCGAAAAATAACTGGTAATCACGCCGTTGTTTACTTCGACGCGATCGACATAGGTGCCCTTGACGCTATCGACGCCTGGAATACTGTCGACGCCGCTATCAAGCCCATCCAACGTGTTGGAATTCTGGTAAGCATCGTCAATGGCTGTTTTAACGCCTGATGAAAGACTCATGGCCTCGGAAAACTGGGCGCGACCGACATAACCCGTATATGTCGGAATCGCGATTGCAGCCAAGATCGCCATGATCGCAATGACGATCATTAGTTCGATTAGACTAAAGCCTTTTTTCCGCGAGGAGGACAGCATCATTAGAACAGCGGAGAACTAAACGGAAAATTCATGATTTTGCTCTGAGGAGTTGCGAGAGCAACTTACGCGTAAACAGCGTCGATTGAAAATGGTGGCATGCGGCCATCGGTCATAGATGCGCTATCGAACGCTAGACTTCATGTATTGACCCCCCTTATGTTTTTGAGCAGGTCGTGGGCGGCCCTTTGTATGCGAATTTTAGAGCTCGTTCCGACATTTCTTTGACGGATGCTTTAAGCGGCCTGAGTTCGAAATAAAGAACTGCCTAGTAATGATGTATCAAAAAAGGAGAGCCATTGGCCCTCCTTTTATCAAAACGCGAAAATGTAATACGTGACCAAATCTTGGCGTATAACGATTATCGTGTGCTTCTAGTTTTCGGTAGTGGCCGCCGCACTACGACAATTGGCTGGAAGATACTTGCTGGGAATAGTCGAAGTAGTACAACTCCAGTCGAGCGAGCCACCATCATTTGAATTTACGGTCGGCTTCAGCGCATAGATTTTGCTGTCTACTTCCGAGTTGATGTTCGTAGCTGTTGCTTGTATTTCCTCTCCGTCAAAAGTCACTCCGCTAACGTACTGGCTTTTTTGATTGCTACACCCTGCCTGTTGAGCATCGGCGGGAAGATTGCCAGCCGTCGTGTAGTACTCTGCAACCGAAGTCTTGCATGCCGAAGCGGCACCGATTAGTTCGGTGATCTTGGAGCGCGCCACATAATTCTGATACTGCGGAATAGCAATCGCCGCGAGAATGCCGATGATCGCCACGACGATCATCAGTTCGATAAGCGTAAAGCCCTGTTGTTTCTGCATGGGTTCCCCCTTGGTGAAATGATGCCTTGAAAATGGGCGTCTATGAACGACGCGCAATCTACAATGCAGCCTTCGTGCCAATGGGGAAACCCGCGCCGATATTGCTTTTTTATTTAAAAGTGACGCTCTGCGTCACGTCGGCGGGCGTCACAATGTGACGCTTTGCGTCGATTAGCGGCCGCGGTAAGTGATGCGGCCCTTGGTGAGGTCGTATGGGGTGATCTGGACGGTGACGCTGTCGCCGCGCAGGATGCGGATATAGTGCTTGCGCATCTTGCCGGAGATATGGGCGGTGACGATGTGGCCGTTATCCAGCTTTACTCGGAAGGTGGTGTTGGGCAATGTCTCGACGACGGTGCCCTCCATCTCGATATGTTCTTCTTTTGCCATTGACTCCTGATCTCGATTAGCGGTTTAACCGGTGGATTATCGGTGATCTGCGCCCGGGGTTCAATGTATGACGCCGTGTTTCGCGGCGCTGAGCGATCAATCGCCGAGATGTTCGGGCGCGCGGGGGACCTCGATATCGAAGCGCCACGGGGTATCGGGCGCCGGTTGCCGGACGGCTTCATCCACGTAGCGCAGGAATTTGCTGCGGGGCAGATCGACCGCGCCCATGCTGTAGAGATGCGCGGAACCGACCTGGCCGTCGATGATGGGAAACCCCCAGGCCTGCAGCTGGCGCGCGAGCCAGACCAGCGCGATCTTGCTGGCGTCGCGCTCGGTGCTGAACATCGATTCGCCGAAGAACATGCGGCCGAGTGCGATGCCATAGAGCCCGCCGATCAAGTTGCCGCTGCGCCAGACTTCGATGGAATGGGCATCGCCCATGGCGTGGAGTTTGGCGTAGGCGGCACGCATCTGCGGCCCGAGCCAGGTGCCGGGGTTGCCCGCGCGCCGGCCGGCGCAGGCGCTGATGACGCCGTTGAAATCCTGATCGAGCGTCACTGCGTAGTCGGCCTTGGCGAGCGTTCGCTTGAGGCGTCGGGATACATGCACGGCGTCCGTGGAGAAAACGGTCCGTGGATGGGGGCACCACCAGAGAATGGATTCATCGGGGTTGTACCAAGGGAAAATACCCTGCGAGTAGGCCCGGCGCAGGCGATTGGGCGAGAGGTCGCCGCCCATGGCGAGCAGGCCGTTAGGCTCGTCCAGCGCCAGTTCCGGGTCGGGGAATACGCCCTCGGACGTATTCGGGTCCAACCAGTAGACACGCAGCGCGCTCACGATGCTTTCAATTCTGCATGATTGAAATTGCAGCGTTCGCGTTGCTCGGCCTGGAACGACTCCATCATTTCGGCTTCACGCTGGCAGAAGTTCTCGACCGCGCCGGCCAGACGCGGGTCGACGATGACGTGATTGGACCAGGTCGCTTCCGGCTCGAAGCCGCGGCGGATCTTGTGTTCGCCCTGCGCGCCGGCGTCGAAACAGGCCAGGCCATGCTCGATGCAGTAATCGATGCCGGCGTAGTAACAGGTCTCGAAATGCAGGCTGTGATAGTCCGCTGCACAACCCCAGTGGCGACCGTAGAGCGTGTCGCCGCCGAGCATCATGAAAGCCATGCCCACAGGCTGGTCGCGGTGCATGGCGATGAAGAACAGCACCTGATCGGGCAGCCTGGTCTTGAGCTCGTCGAAGAATTGCAGCGTGAGATAGGGCGCCTGTCCACGCACCGCGTAGGTTCGTCCATAGAACGCATAAAGCGTATGCCAGAGGTCGTCGTCGATCTCGGCCGGCGTGCGCACGACGACTTCGACGCCACCGTCGCGCATACGCTTGCGCTCGCGCCGGATCTCCTTGCGTCGCTTGGAGGACAGTTGGCCGAGGAATGCGTCGAAATCCGTGTAGCTGCGGTTGTACCAGCGGTACTGGCAGCCGCGACGGGCAACGGCGCCGGCGCGGGTCATGGCGCCAGTGCTGGGGGCGTCGCCGAACAGGGTGTGAATGGAGGACAGGCCGAGTTCGCCCGGCAGCGCCGCCATCTGGTCGGCCAGTATTGCGCGCGCTTGATCGTCGCGCGCCAGCAGTCGCGGGCCGGCCACCGGGGTGAACGGAATGGCGTTGACAAGCTTGGGGTAGTAATCGAGGCCAAGCTGGCTATAGGCATTCGCCCAGGAAAAATCGAAGACGAACTCACCATAGGAATGGCGCTTGGCATAGAGCGGGGCGGCGGCGATCAATTCATCGGCATCGTTTTCGATGAGCAGATGCACGGGCTGCCAGCCGTTGCGTGAACTCACGCTGCCGCTGGCTTCGAGCGCCGCGATGAAGCCGTGCTGGACGAACGGCTGGGCGGTGCCGGTCAACGCATTCCATTGCGCCGAGGGCACATCGAGAATCGATTCGACTTGACGGGCTCGAGCCATGGAACGATGACAACGCAGAATGCTGGCAAATACAACCGCTGACGCCTCATGGGCGCCAGGCATAGTGAACAGTACGCAGGAAAGGCGGGTCTAGTTCAACGCGTAACTCTGGCCGACGGTCTCACGCAACGCGTACTGAACGCAGGCGTCGTGTTCGAACGGATCGAGCTTGTCGCTTTCGTCGTCGGCGCTGCCCGCTTCGCGCAAACGGCCGTCGGCATCGAACGTCACGATCGCACCCAGCGTGCGTACGTGGATTTCGCCTTCGTCGTTGGCAGTGTCTTCATAAGCGACCTGTACATAGCGCAAGCGTTTGTCGGCAAACTGCGGCAGTTCGCGCTTGCCCTCGGCCACGGCCGAGGCTTCGGATTCCGTGAACTCCGTGATCGCGCCTTCGTGGGTCAACAAGAAATGACGTACGGACATGATTATCCTCATGACAGTATTGGCTCCCATGGAAACTGTGCATAAATTGCGCCAATTCAAGCAGCTGCGTGTCGGTTTTGAAGCCGCGGGTGCGCTGCCAAGCCCCGCGTCGGGTACAATCGCTTCTCTCCGGCGCCGTTCGTTTCCGCGCTTTTCGGCATGGCCGGCGGTGACACGTCAGGCAGCGTCGCGAGCTGCCGATACCAGGACGGGGGCCGCGACGGCCGAACGGTCGCTTCCACGGCCGACCAGACACAGGAGTAACGCTTGCCTGCTGTAGATCAACGAGTTTCGTGTTTCCCTGATTGCCGTACCGGCGATGTAGACGCGTCACGCTGTGTACACGCCTGTGATGCGCGCGTCTCGAGGCGTTCATCGCATTCAGGCATCGATACGGTTTAGGGCGCAGGCATGGCAAAAGCGATTGCGAAACAGGGCAAGGCGGCGAAGGCGGGACCGAAATCCAGCAGTCGGAGCAGCGCCAAGGACAAGAACGATCTGCCGCCGAGCCGCTACCGTCAGCGCCTGGACCGGTTGATACGGGAGGCGGTGCTGTTCGCCGCCGCGGCGGTCACGCTGTTTCTGCTTGCCGCACTTGTGTCGTACAGCCCGCGTGATCCGGGCTGGTCGGCAATGGGCGACGGTACGGCGATCGATAATCTGTTCGGCGTGCCGGGCGCATGGTTTGCCGATGTCCTGCTGAGCCTGTTCGGCTATCTGGGCTTCATCTTTCCCTGGATGGTGCTCTATGCCGGCTGGTTGGTGTTCGCCAACAGCGACCGTCCAGCCAATGATGTGTTTTCCAAGAGCGTACGCGGTGGCGCGCTGTTGCTCTGGTTGGTCTCCGGCTGTGGTCTGGCCTGGCTGGTGCTCGGCAACGGCGGCGACGGGCTGCCGCAGGGCAGTGGCGGCATCGTGGGTGCGGCCAGTGCCGGCGCATTGGCCGGCGTGATCAATCAGGTCGGCGCGGCCTGGCTTTTGATCACGGTTTTCGTGATCACCCTGTCGGTCGGGCTGGGTTTTTCCTGGCTGGTGGTGACCGAGCGCACCGGTCACTTCGTATTGACCGGTCTCAGCGGCGGCGTGCGCGGCATCATCGATCGGACAAGGGCCTGGCAGGCCACGCGCGCCGAGCGCCGCGCCGCGGCGCCTAAGGTCTCGAGAGTGGAGCGCAAGGCCGCGAAGAAGGCGCGCGTCGAGCCGACGATTGGCCCGAGGGCCGATAGTGGCCAGCCCGCGCCGGCAAGCGCGGCGCCAGCGCCAGAACCCTCGGCTTCGGGATTCCTGCGGGTCAAGAAACCGAAGAAGACGATCAAGGCCACGCAGCTCGATCTGCCGATGGACGAGCAGGTCGACGTGCCGACCTACGATCCGGAAAAAGACAGCCCGATTCCGCCGACCATGCTGCTGGACCCGGCGCGCGAGCCCAAACATCAGCAGGATGAAGAAGTCCTGCGCCGCATGTCCGAGCAGCTGGAACAGCATCTGGCGGATTTCAACGTCCAGGCCAAGATCGTGGCCGTGGAGCCGGGTCCGGTGGTGACCCGGTTCGAGGTCGATCCGGCGCCTGGCGTCAAGGTCAACCAGATCAGCAATCTGGCCAAGGATCTGGCGCGGGCCATGTCGACGACCAGCGTGCGCGTGGTCGAGGTGATTCCCGGCAAGTCGGTGATCGGGCTGGAGATACCCAACGCCGATCGCGAGATCGTGGCGCTGCGCGAGATCGTCGAATCGCCGCTGTACATGAAGGCGATGTCGCCGTTGACGATTGCGCTGGGCAAGGACATCGGCGGCAATGCGGTGACCGCGGACCTGGGCAAGATGCCGCATCTGCTGGTCGCAGGCACGACCGGTTCGGGCAAGTCGGTGGCGATCAACGCCATGATCCTGTCGATCCTGCACAAGGCCGAGGCGCATGAAGTCCGACTGATCATGATCGATCCGAAGATGCTCGAGCTGTCGGTCTACGAAGGCATTCCGCATCTGCTTGCCCCGGTGGTCACCGACATGAAGGACGCCGCCAACGCGCTGCGCTGGAGCGTGGGCGAGATGGAGCGCCGCTACAAGCTGATGTCCGCCCTGGGCGTGCGCAACATGGCCGGCTACAACGCCAAGGTGCGCAAGGCGATCGAGGCGGGTACGCCGATCGAGGACCCGATTCTCAAGAACGCGCAGTCCAACGATCAGGCCGAGGCCGGCGAAGACGTACCCACGCTAGAGCCGTTGCCGTCTATCGTGATCATCGTCGACGAACTGGCCGACATGATGATGACGGTCGGCAAGAAGGTCGAGGAATTGATCGCGCGCCTGGCCCAGAAAGCGCGTGCGGCGGGCCTGCACATGATTCTGGCTACCCAGCGGCCGTCGGTGGACGTGATCACCGGTCTGATCAAGGCCAACATCCCGACCCGTATCGCTTTTCAGGTCGCCTCCAAGATCGATTCGCGCACGATTCTCGATCAGTCCGGGGCCGAAAGCCTGCTCGGCCACGGCGACATGCTCTATCTGCCGCCCGGCACCGGCTTTTCGACCCGTGTGCACGGCGCCTTCGTGGATGATCACGAAGTCCACAAGGTGGTCGAATACCTCAAGCAGGTGGGCGAACCGGACTACATCGAGGAGATTCTCGAAGGCGGGACCAGCGACGCCGAAGGCGGCGCGGACGACGGCGACGATATCGAAGCCGACCCGCTCTACGATCAGGCGGTCGCGATCGTGCTCAAGACCCGCAAGGCGTCCATCTCCTATGTCCAGCGTCGGCTGCGGGTCGGTTACAACCGCGCCGCGCGGTTGATCGAGCAGATGGAAAATGCCGGCATCGTCGGCCCGCTCGAGGGCAGCGGCAGTCGCGACGTGCTCGCCCCGGCGCCGCCCGAGGATTGAACTTCGATGCGGGCCCATGTTCGTAGTGGGGCGTTGCGGTCCGTCTGATTTCCAGTGCGCGGATTTCCAGGCTACGGCGCCATTGTTGCGATACGGCATCGCTTGCTTAAGCCTCGATTCATCGACGCGGACTAGGATTGCGCCATTGCCGACCGTGTCATTTCGATTTGATCCACAAGGATTGCTCATGCTTCTCCGCCGCCTGTTCTTTGCCGCCGCGGTATTTTTGGTTGCCGCCAGCGCGCACGCCGACGGCGTGTCCGATCTCGAGAGCTTCTACAAGAACGTCGACAGTCTCTCGGCTCAATTCAATCAGTTGCAGACCGACGACAACGGCGAGGTACTGCAGCGCGCCAGCGGTACGTTCCTGCTTTCGCGTCCGGACAGTTTCCGCTGGGAATACGAAAAGCCCTACAAGCAGATCATCGTGAGCGACGGCAAGGAGTTCAAGTTCTATGACGTCGATCTGGCCCAGGTCACCATCCGCAATATCGATGCCACGCTGCGGGCCACGCCGGCGCTGCTGCTCACCGGGGGCGCCGCACTCGAGGACGCGTTCAATATCGCAGCCGGCGGTAATCACGATGGCCTGAGCTGGGTGCGCCTGACGCCGCGCGCCGACGACACCGATTTCAAGGAAGTCCGGCTCGGACTGAAGAACCAGGTGCCCAGCATCATGGAACTGGACGACAACCTGGGTCAGACCACCGGCATTCAGTTCACCGACGTCAAACTCAACCCCAAGCTGGCGGGATCGAACTTCACGCTCGATATCCCCGACGATGTGGAAGTCGTGGATGGCCGCGGCATGCAGCAGGGTAATCGCTAGTGTCATCACGTGAACTGGCGCTGCTGCGATTCTGGCTGAGCGTGGGCTTTCTGGGCTGCGGCATCGTGCTCTACGGCTGTCTCATGCCCAGCCCGCCGCAGGTACTCAGCGGCACCTATGCCGACAAGATCGAGCATTTCGGCGCGTACGCCGTGCTCGGCACCTGGTTCGCCGGCATTCTGGCCCCGCACTATCTGCGCGTGTTCCTTGGCCTGCTGGCGTTCGGTGTACTGATCGAGATCCTGCAGGGGCTTACCGGCTATCGCGACGCCCAGGTCGGCGACGCCGTGGCCGACGGCCTGGGCGCAATGGTCGGCATCGGCCTGGCACGGCTCGGCGCCATGCGGTGGCTGGGTTATATTGATCGCCGTGTCGAAGCAAAAAGAAATACGTCTGGATAACGGCTCGGCCGAGGAGATCGGCCGTCCGCTGGCCGATCGCATGCGCCCCACGCGGCTGCAGGATTACGTCGGCCAGCAGCATATTCTGGGCGCGGACAAGCCGCTCGCCCGCTCGCTGGCGGGCGGACGTATTCACTCGATGATCCTGTGGGGGCCGCCCGGGACCGGCAAGACCACGCTGGCGCGCCTGTTGGCCGCGCAGGTGGATATCCGTTTCGTGCAGATATCGGCGGTCATGGCGGGGGTGAAGGATATCCGCGCGGCGGTGGCCGAGGCCCGGGATGCGCGTGCCCAGCACGGGCAGGGCACGCTGTTGTTCGTCGACGAAGTGCACCGCTTCAACAAGTCCCAGCAGGACGGGCTGTTGCCCTACGTCGAGGACGGCACGCTGGTGCTGGTGGGCGCGACCACCGAGAACCCTTCGTTCGAGGTCAACAATGCGCTGCTGTCGCGGACGCGGACCTACGTACTGCGCGCGCTCGACGTGGAGGCGATCCGTACGCTCATCGATCGTGCGCTGGACGATCACGACAACGGCCTGGGCGATCGCGCCCTGACCATGGACGCGTCGCTGCGTGACCAGCTCGCCCTGCGCGCCGACGGCGACGCCCGGCGCGCGCTGAATCTGCTAGAACTGGCGGCCGATATCGCCGCCGGCCGGGATACAGCGCATGCGGAAGTGGTCCAGACCGACCTCGATGAGGTGCTCAGCTCCGGGCTGCGGCGTTTCGACAAGGGCGGCGACTATTTCTACGATCAGATGTCGGCGTTGCACAAGAGCGTGCGTGGCACCGACCCGGACGCCACGCTCTACTGGCTGTCGCGCATGTTGGAAGCCGGCTGCGACCCGCGCTATGTGGCGCGACGCATCACCCGCATGGCCAGCGAGGATATCGGCAATGCCGATCCGCGCGCGCTCGAACTTGCGCTCAACGCCTGGGACACCTATGAGCGCATGGGCTCGCCCGAAGGTGAGCTCGCGCTCGCGCAGGCGGCGGTGTATCTCGCCTGCGCGCCCAAGTCCAACGCGGTCTATGCGGGTTTCAACGCCGCCTGGCGCGACGCCAGCGACAAGGGCAGTCTGGAAGTGCCGATGCATATCCGCAATGCGCCCACCAGGTTGATGAAGGAGCTGGGCTACGCCGACGGCTATCGTTATGCCCACAACGAAACAGACGGCTTTGCCGCCGGCGAGACCTATCTGCCGGACGCGCTGGTGGGCACCCGCTACTACGAGCCGGTACCGCGCGGGCTTGAAATCAAGATCGGCGAAAAGCTGGAACGGTTGCGCGCACTCGCCGGCGCATCCGGACAGGGGCGCGGCTAGCAGACACGGCGCCAAAGCATGCGTCGATGTCCGTTCCCGCGTCGACTATTGGCCGTCCAGTGCAATCAGTTGTTCGGCCACGTCCGCCAGATCGCGTCCGATCACGTCCGGTCGTTTGCCGGCCCGGTTGAGCACCGCGCCTTCGCGGGCCACGAACGCCGCCTGGCAGCCGGCGCGCAGGGCGCCGGTGACATCCCAGTCGTGCGCGGCAATCAAACGCAATTCGGCGAGTTTGCAGCCGAGCGCGTCTGCCGCGACGCCGTAGGCTTTCGGGTGCGGCTTGCAGCAGCGCGCCCGATCCACCGACAGCACATGCGCGAAATGATCGGTCAGGCCGGCATGCGCAAACTGGGCGTCCACCGTCTTCTGTGCCGAATTGGTCAGCGCGACCAGGGTGAAGCCGTTCTCGCCGAGCCGATCGAGCGCGGGCACCACATCCGGATGCGGCGCGAGCGTGGCGATGGTGTCGAAGACACGCTGCCGATCGTCGGCGCTGATCGGGCGCCGCTGTTGTTCGGCAAGTGCGTCCAGGCAGTGGCCGGCGAGTACGCCGAAGTCTTGATATTCGCCGGTCAGCGTGGTCACCGTCGACCAGTGAAGCATGCTCGCGAACCAGGTCCGCCGTGTCGATACGGCGCCGAAGAGATCCGCAAAGACCGCGTCCAGCGGTGACAGGTCCAGCAGGGTTTCATTGACGTCGAAAACAAGATGATGGGACGGCATGGCGCGCTCGGTGGCGAATGATGGCGCAAGGCTAGTCGCACAAGCCGGTGCGGGCAATATGGCGGAGATTGCGATGCGGGCGCGCCTTGACGAAAGAACCGGTGCTTGCGCCGCGGATGGCCGGTTCTGCTCGCGTTGTTAGCTGACCACGGTGAGCGATAGCGCAAAAGCGGCGATGGCAAAGAAAAGGCAATCTTGATTCAGCCTGGAAACAAGCACTTCCAGAATACGACGCGAGCCGGCGGCTGGTGGATTTTCCAGAGCGACGCCCCGAATCGAAGAATGCTGCGCAGTACACTGAAAATTGCGATCTGGCCTGAAATGAGACGTCCTGTAAGGTACTGTGTAATAATATTAATAAAGAAAAATAAAATGAAATATGCGGCCGTCGCATTATCCGCCTAATCGAATTTCGATGCGCCTTTCACGCCATCCGCTGAAAGGTAATTCATATTATTAAGTGCCCGTCGGACGATTTGTCGTTCGCATGACGAAGACTGCGACGGTTGTATGTTCATCAGGGCGGACTATTGGCAATAGGTCTAATCGCCCTTGGTCGTATACCATTGCACTTGGAGTACGGCGCGGGTTTTATCTCGCACTTTCAATGTCGTGGCTCGCGACGCTGCCAGTGCCCGAAATCCCACCGTCACAATCAGGCGTTTACACGATTCGTCGCGTGAATTGAGCAGAGGTTTCTATGACGAACAAACAGCAGGCGAGCGGTATGAAGGTGGTGATCGCCGATGACCACCCGTTGTTCAGAACTGCACTTAGCAACGCTGTTTATCAGTCGCTGGAGGAGCCCCGTCTGATCACTGTCGGTTCGTTCGATGAACTCGAGGCCATTCTCAAGACGGACGGTGACGCCGACCTGCTGCTGCTCGATCTCAATATGCCCGGCGCGCGCGGTTACTCGGCGCTGGTTCATGCGCGCAGCGTCGTGCCCGCCTTGCCGGTGATCGTGGTTTCGGCCTACGAAGAGGCCAGCGTTGTACGCGCATCGCTTGATCACGGGGCGTCCGGCTTCATCCCCAAGTCGTCGTCACCGGAGACCATGGCCAAGGCGATCGCGGCGGTGCTGGACGGCGAAACCTGGGCGCCGCTGGAGACGCTCGGTTCGGCGAACGTGGATCGTGAATTCACCGACAAGCTGGCGTCGTTGACGCCGCAGCAGCAGCGGGTCCTGGTGATGCTCACCGACGGCCTGCTCAACAAGCAGATCGCGATCGATCTGGCGATCTCGGAAGCCACCGTGAAAGCCCACATCACCGCCATCCTGCGCAAGCTGGGCGTGCATACACGCACCCAGGCGGTGATCGCGGCCCGCAGCCTGGAGATCGACTGGACCCGTTACGGTCGCGGCTCGCCCGGCGCACCGGGCGAATAACACGGGCTTCTGGTGGCTTGACGCTGTTGCCTTAAGCAGCGCAGCCTGCCGATTGACTGGATCACCTGTCGCCTCTAATCATGTCTCAAGCTTTGGCCGCGGCCGTGGCTGATTCCCGATAAACCGGTTACTGCAGGATCGGTCGCGTTTGTTATGTCGACTGGCCCTGGGGTTTCGCACCGATGCCTTGCGCTGCTCGCCGATGGGTCGATCTTTCTGGGAGCGTAGCCGGAACTCGCTGCACTCGGATATGCGGCTGCTTTTTTCGTCCTGACCCCGCTACTCAGCGTAGCGCCAAGGGTTTGAATACAGTTACGTAGGTCCGGATCAGGTGCTTGCACCGTAATCCGAAAAGACGAGCCACAAATCCAGGTGAGCGTCGGATTACGCGCCGCGCGCTGATCCGACTTACGGGCAGGGTATTGTTTGCAACAGCACATATGGCTTGAACGTTTTGGTGCTTTGGCTTACGTGCTTTTGTCAGGCAGAAGCCAAACTAGGGGAGTCGCGCTGTAGTGTGAAACCCCAGCTTGATCGACGTCGGCAAGACCAAACGATTTGCCGTCGTTGGCGGCTACGCATTGGGCTGGTGATGAGCACTACTGCCCCGAGGCCGTCGTGCGGTGCCGAGCCGCGTACTCTCAAGCATTCACGGCCACCGTCTGGGTAAGCGCCGCGCGCAGCTTGGCCGGCGACAGCGGTTTGTAGAGCACCGTCACGTCGAGCGCCCGCGCGCGGGTTGCAATCTCCGGGTCGCGGTTGGCCGTCACCAGAAGGCACGGGATCGGCCGGACGGCGCGTAGCGTTTCGGCCAGGGCGAGGCCGTCGGGCACGTTCTCGCCCAGATCGTAGTCGAGTATCGCGATATCGATTGGCGAATCCGCTAGGACTGCAGGCGCGTCGGCGGGCGGGGCGGTCATGCAATCGACCTGCCAGCGTTCGAGAAGGCCGGTGAGCGCATCCAGCGAGGCCGAATCGTCGTCGACACACAGCACCTGGCGTACGCCGATCGAGCGTGTGCTGCTCAGGTGGTTTGGCGCGGTCGCGCTCTCGGGCTGCAGCTGTGGCGTCGCGCGGTTGACGGTAAGACAGAACAGGGTGCCCTGTCCCGGTTCGGAGTGGACCTCGATCGTATGTCCGAGCAGGCGCGCCATGCGATCGGCCAGCGACAGACCCAGGCCGAGCCCGCGCTCGCCCGACGCCGCGCTCGAACTGCCGCGCTGGAACTCGTCGAAAATCGACGTCATCTGATGTCGGTCGATGCCGGCGCCGGTGTCCCACACCTGGATACGCACCTGATCCGCGCTGCGGCGAACGCCGAGCAGCACGCGCCCCTCGCGCGTATAGCGCACCGCGTTGGACAGAAAATTCTGTAGAATCCGTCGCAGCAGCGCGGGATCGCTGCGTACCCAGCAGCGCGTGGGGACATGGCGGAACGCAAGGCCGGAATCGCGCGCGAGCGCATCGAATTCGACCGTCAGGGGTTCCAGCACGCGGGCGAGGGGGAAGTCGCTTTCGTCGATTTCCCAGGCGCCGGCGTCAAACTTCGAGATATCGAGCAGCGGTTCGAGCAGGGCCTGGGCCGCTTCCAGCGAGGACTGGATATTGGTCAACGCCCGGGTTTGCTGTTCGACGTCGCTATCGCGTGCCGAGGCGGCGAACAGCCGGGCGGCGTTGAGCGGCTGCAGCAGATCGTGACTGGCCGCGGCCAGAAAACGGGTCTTGCTGAGATTGGCGCGTTCGGCCTCGCGCCGGGCGTCGTGGGCCGAACGCTGGGCCGCCGCGCGCTGATCGTTCTCGCGCCGCAGCCCTTCGTTGGCGCGGCTCAGGGCGGCGGTGCGTTCGTTCACGCGCGCCTCGAGCTGTTCATTGGCGCGGGTCAGCGCGGCCTCGGTTTCCTTGAACGCGGTAATGTCGTTGAAGGTGGTGACAAAGCCGCCCCCGGGCATCGGACTGCCGGTCATCTGCAGCACGGTGCCGTGGTGGCGATGGCGCTCGAAACGGTGCGGCCGGCCTTCACGCATGTAGGCCAGGCGTTTGCTGACATGCTCCTCGACCGGGCCCGGCCCGCATTCTCCGCGCATGGCGTTGAACCGGATCAGGTCCGCCACCGGACGCCCGTCGCGTACCAGCCCCGGCGGATACTCGAACAATTCGAGATAACGCGTATTCCAGGCCACGAGCCGCAGATCGTGATCGATCACGGAAATGCCCTGGTCGATATTTTCCAGCGCCGCCTGCAGCACGTTGCGATTGAACTGGACCGCATCGGCGGTGCGATCGAGCAGGCGCACCATATCGTCGATGGCGAGATCACGCTGGCGCAGCCCGGACGCCAGCATCAGCCGCGCGGATGCGCTGCCGACCACACCGGCCAGCCGCCGCTCGGCGAACTGCAGCAGGTGGGCGTCGGCCAGCTGATTGCCCAGCATTTCGTGGCTGTGGTTGCCGGCATAGTCTTCGAGCGTCGCGCGGGCCGCTTGGGCGCCGAGAAAACGCTGCAGCAGCACCTCGAGCTCGGCCACGCGGATGGCCGGCTGACGGGTCTCCACGCGCCGGCGAGGTTGGCTTTGCATGCCGAGATCGACGAAGGCGATGGCCTGGGCGCGTTCGATCAGACTCGTGGACGTATTGAAAGACACCGCGATGATGGCGGCGATATCCACGGCCAGGATCCAGAACACACCGTGGGTGAGGGCATCGCCGAAGTCGTAGTCGAACAGGGCCTGGGGCTTGAGCCAGGCGATGCCGAACGGGCCCGTCGTGATCCAGCCGGTATCCAGCCAGCCGACCGCGGCAAGATTGGGCAGCACCAGGGTATATGCCCAGACCGCGATTCCGGCGGCGAGGCCTGCAATGACGCCCTGGCTGCCGATCCGGCGTATGTACAGACCGCCGACCAGCGGCGGCAGAAACAGCGCAGCACCGGCGAAGGAGAGCAGGCCGATCGAGGCCAGCGCCTCGGACGAGCCGAACAGCCGGTAACAACACCAGGCGAGCGCGAGAATCACGACGATGAGAATACGTCGAATACGCAGCAACGAATCGCCGATATGACGGCCGCTGACGAAGCCCAAACGCGGCAGACGCAGGGCCAGTGGTACCACGATCTCGTTGCAGAGCATGGTCGACAGCGTGACCGTGGCCATGATCACCATGCTGGTGCCGGCCGACATGCCGCCGATATAGGCGATCAGCGCGATCGCATGGGCATCGCCCTGCAGCGGCAATGCGAGCACGAAACGGTCCGGGTTGATGCCACCGCCCGAAAATATGATCAGGCCGGCCGCCGCCAACGGCACCACAAACAATGACATCAGCACCATGTACAGCGGAAACAGCCAGCGCGCGGTGACCAGATCGCGGGTATCGGTGTTTTCGACCACGCCGACGTGGAACTGACGCGGCAGACACAGGATCGCGGAAACGGCGAGCAGGGTAGTGGTGATGAAGCGCGGACTGATCAGCGGCCCGTCGAACAGCGCGTTGAAGCGCGGTACCTGCGCGGCCTGTGCGAACAGGTCGTCGAGGCCGTTGAACATACCGTAGACCACGAACAGGCCGACGCTCAGAAATGCCACCAGCTTGACGATCGACTCGAAGGCGATCGCCAGGATGAGGCCCTGATGCGACTCGCGCGGATTCACATGCCGCGTGCCAAAGAAGATCGTGAACAGGGCCATGAGAATGGCGACATACAGGCCGGTATCCGACCAGGGCGCGTCCGGCGTGCTCGCCGCCGGAGAGGCGTGCGCGCCCTGCGTGAGGGTGTAGAACGACATCGTCAGTGCTTTGAGCTGCAGCGCGATATACGGCAGCACCACGACCAGGGCAATGGCCGAGATCAGCGCCGCCAGGCCCTGCGATTTGCCGTAGCGCGCGGCGATGAAGTCGGCGATGGAGGTGGTGTTCTGCTGCTTGGCGATCAGCAGCATCTTGCGCAGCACCGGCGAGAACACCAGCAGTGCGATCATCGGGCCGACGTAGATCGGCAGATAGGTCCAGCCCTGGGTCGCCGCGCTGCCGACGTTGCCGAAGAACGTCCACGATGTGCAGTACACCGCCAGCGACAGCGCATACACCACCGGCCGCGGCCCGGGGCGCTTGTTGAGGCGTCCGCGCCGGTCGCCGAACCATGCGATCGCGAACAGCACGCCGATATAGACGATCGATATGCAGACAAGTATCCAGGCGCTGACGATGATGTTGTCCCCCGACGGTTTATTCCGTCGTTGCAGTAATCACGGATTCGTTATCGACGCCGCGTGGCTGCAGCCGACTTCTGTCGGCCATATAATGCCGCGCAAATTCCCGATTCTTCACGTTATGCTCGATTCCCGCCTGCTACGCAACGATCCGCAGGCCGTTTCCGCGGCCCTGTCCCGGCGCGGTTTCGTCTTCGACGCCGATGCCTACGCAACGCTCGACGCGCGCCGCAAGGATCTGCAGACGCGCACCGAGGAACTGCAGGCAGAGCGCAACAAGCGCTCCAAGTCGATCGGCCAGGCCAAGGCCGCCGGCGAGGATATCGAACCGCTCAAGCAGGCCGTGGCCGGGCTTGGTGAACAGCTCGATCTTGCCAAGGGCGAACTGGACACCGTCCAGCAGCAGCTCGACGATATCCGCGCGGGCCTGCCCAATCTGCCGCAGGACGATATACCCGATGGCGCCAGCGAGGAAGACAACGTCGAAGTGCGGCGCTGGGGCGAGCCGCGCGGTTTCGACTTCAGCGTACGCGATCACGTCGAAATCGGTGCGCTGATCGACGGCCTCGACGCCGCGACCGCGGCGAAGATCACCGGTGCGCGGTTTTCGCTGCTCAAGGGCGGTGTCGCGCGCATCCACCGTGCGCTGATCGCCTATATGCTCGAAATTCATACGGGCAACGGCTATACCGAGCTCAACGTACCCTACATCGTCAACGCGCGGTCGCTGTTCGGGACCGGGCAGTTGCCCAAGTTCGGCGAGGATCTGTTCCGGCTGGCCGAGCCCGACGACTATTATCTGATCCCGACCGCGGAAGTGCCGGTGACCAATATCGTCGCCGACGAGATCGTCGAATACGAGAACCTGCCGCTGCGCTACGTGACCCATTCGCCGTGTTTCCGCTCCGAGGCCGGTTCGGCGGGTCGCGACGTGCGTGGCATGATTCGTCAGCACCAGTTCGAAAAGGTGGAGATGATCAATATCGTCCATCCGGACGACTCGGCCGCGGCGCTCGAGGCGCTGGTGGCGAGCGCCGAATCGGTGCTGCAGGGGTTGGAACTGCCGTATCGTGTCGTGGATCTGTGCGGTGGCGATATCGGCTTTGCGGCCGCCCGCACCTATGATCTCGAGGTCTGGCTGCCCAGCCAGGAGACCTACCGCGAGATCTCGTCCTGCAGCAACACGCGCGATTTTCAGGCGCGCCGGATGGGCGCGCGCTATCGGGACCCGGAGAGCGGCAAGCCGCGGTTGCTGCATACCCTCAACGGCTCGGGGCTGGCGATCGGTCGCACCCTCGTCGCGCTGCTGGAAAACCACCAGAACGCCGATGGCAGCGTCGATATTCCGGCCGCATTGCAGCCATTCGCCGGCGGCATGACGCGGCTCGCGCCGGCTTGATACCGGCGCCGCGCGGCTGGCTGTCGCGCGCGTCGGTGCCTCAGCGGCAGGGCAACTCGGCCCAGAGTTCTCGCACCAGCGCGTCATAATCGTCGCCGGGATAGCTGGCGATGGCCTGATCCAGGCGCGCGCTGGTCAGATGCGGCGCGAAGGTCTCGATGAAGCGGCGCATATAGCCGCGCAGGAACAGATTGTTGCGGAAGCCGATATGCGTGGTGCTCGATTCGAACAGATGGCTGGCATCCAAGCGCACCAGGTCCTGATCGCTGCCTTCGTCGTAGGCCATGTTGGCGACCACGCCGACCCCGAGCCCCAGCCGTACATAGGTCTTGATCACGTCGGCGTCGACCGCGGTCAGCACCACATTGGGCGTAAAGCCCTCGGCGTCGAAGGCCGCGTCCAGATTGGAACGGCCAGTGAACCCGAAGGTATAGGTCACGATCGGCTGCTCGGCGAGCGCGGCCAGTGACAGCTCCTTTGTGTCGGCCAGCGGATGACCCCGGGGCACCAGTACACAGCGGTTCCAGTGATAGCAGGGCAGCATGATCAGTTCGTCATAGTGCTCCATGGCCTCGGTCGCGATCGCGAAATCGGCATCGCCTGCCGCGGCCCAGCCCGCGATCTGCGGCGGCGCGCCCTGGTTGATATGCAGCGAAACCTGCGGGTATTCGCGCCGGAACGCGCCGATGACGTCCGGCAGGGCGTAGCGTGCCTGGGTATGGGTGGTGGCCACGCATAGCGAGCCACGGTCGGCGTCCGCGAACTCGGTGGCGGTGCGGGTGATGTTCTCGACCTCGGAGAGTATCCGCCGCGTGGTTTCCAGAATCCGCTCGCCGGCCGGCGTGATCCGGTCCAGGTGCTTGCCGTTGCGTTCGAACACGAGCACGCCCAGCTCTTCTTCCAGCAGGCGGATCTGCTTGCTCACCCCGGGCTGCGAGGTATGCAGCGCCTGGGCCGCGGCGGTGATGTTCAAGCGCCGTTTGGCGACTTCGTTGATATAGACGAGCTGGCGTAGTTTCATGCGATTCGATTGGCTGCTGGCGGAAGTTTTATATGCTCTAGCATTATTAAACTATAAATATATATTTCTATCCGATTTTAAGCCCGACTGCTAGCCTGCGCGCTTTGATGACTCAGGAATTCACGGGCGATGCTGGCTTTTAGCGTGGCAGGTTTGATCGTAGGCTTGGCCGTCGGTGTCACCGGCGTGGGCGGTGGCTCGCTGATGACGCCGCTGCTCATTCTGCTCTTCGGGTTCGCACCGTCGGCCGCTGTCGGCACCGATCTGCTCTATGCCGCCGGCACCAAGGGCTTCGGTACCTGGCTGCATGGCCGCCAGCGCACCGTCGACTGGCGCGTTGTGGGTCTGATGGCCAGCGGCAGTCTGCCCGCTGCGACCCTGACGATCCTGTGGCTGCATTTTGTCGGCCTGCATCCATGGGTCGAGAACATGATGACGATGACGCTGTGCCTGGCGATCATCGCCACCGCCGTGCTCAGTCTCGTTCGCAAGCGCCTGGTGGCGCGCATGGAGAACGATCCGGACAACGAGTCCGGCCTTCCGAAGAGCCTGCTGCGCTGGCGTGAGCCGATCACGGTCGGCGGCGGCGTGCTGCTCGGGGTGCTGGTGACGTTGTCGTCGGTCGGCGCCGGCGTGCTGGGCACGACCATGCTGTTGCTGCTTTATCCGCGCCGGGCGGCGATCAAGATCGTGGGTACCGATATCGCGCATGCGGTGCCGCTCACCCTGATTGCCGGCATCGGGCATCTGAGCCTGGGTACGACCGATCTGCCGGTACTCGGCATGCTGCTGCTCGGCTCGCTGCCCGGCATCTATATCGGCACCCGGCTGAGCACGCGTTTGCCAGACGGCCTGCTGCGCCCGATCATATCGGTTCTGCTCCTGGTGATCGGCTCCAGCATGCTTTTCGACAGCGCCCGTTCTCTGATGGGCAGCTGACAAGGCGTCGGCGCCGTGTTCGCCCAACCGATTGACCTGTTTTGTCGAGTTCGCCTCCCACATTGCCGTTGTTCATCCGTCTCGCCGGCCAGCCGGTGCTGGTGGTGGGCGGCGGGCGCGTGGCGGCTCGCCGGATCGAGCGGCTGATCAAGGCCGGCGCCTGCGTGACCGTGGTTGCGCCACGCGCCGATACGCGTATTCAGGCATGGCACGAGGCGAGGCGTCTGGTCTGGCATGAGCGCGCGGCGAACGCGGCCGATGTAGATAACCAGCGGCTGGTCTTCGCGCTCACCGACGATCATGTAGCGAACGCGGACATCGCGGCGGCGGCGCGGGCCGCCGGCGTTCTGGTCCAGCGTGCCGACGACGCCGATGGGTCGGATTTTCTCACGCCCGCGGTGGTGCGGCGCGAATCGCTGCAGATCGCGATCGCCAGCGACGGCACGGCGCCCACGCTGGCGCGCATTCTCAGAGCGCGCCTCGAGGCGTGGGTGCCGCGTGCCTATGGTGAACTGGCCACGCTGGCCGGCGCCTATCGCGAGCGCGTGCGTCAACGCCTGCCTCAATCGCAGCGCGCCGCCTTCTGGCTGCGCGTACTCGACGGCCCGATAGCTGAGCAGGTGTTCGCCGGACGGCTGTCGCAGGCGCGCCAGGCCCTCGATCACGCACTCGAAACAGCGCAGACCGCCGCCGAAGGAGATACCGGCGAGGTCTATCTCGTCGGCGGCGGGCCGGGCGATCCGGATCTGCTCACGTTTCGTGCCCTGCGTCTGATGCAGCGCGCGGACGTCGTGCTCTACGACAGCCTCATCGCGCCCGCGATCCTGGATCTCGTCGATGCCGACGCCGAGCGTATCCACGTCGGCAAGCGGGCATCACGGCATACATTGCCGCAGGAGGACATCAACGCACTGATGGTGCGCCTGGCCCGCGCGGGACGGCGCGTGCTGCGCCTCAAGGGCGGGGATCCCTTCGTCTTCGGGCGGGGCGGTGAGGAGATCTCGCAGCTGGCCGAGGCCGGGATTCCGTTTCAGGTGGTGCCCGGCATCACCGCGGCCAGTGGTTGCGCGGCCTATGCCGGTATTCCGTTGACGCACCGCGACTATGCTCAGTCGGTGACCTTCGTCACCGGCCATCTGAAAGAGGGCGCGCTCGATCTGTCGTGGCAACAACTGGCGCAGCCTGGCCAGACGGTGGTTTTCTTCATGGCATTGAAGAGCCTGCCGATCATCTGCGCCGCGCTGCAGACCTACGGCCTGGCCGCGGACTGGCCGGCGGCGCTGGTCATCGACGGCACCACGGCGCGCCAGCGCCTGGTCGTGGGTACGCTGGCCGACCTGCCGGCACGGGCGGCCCGGCTCACGATCGACGGTCCGACGCTGCTTATCGTCGGAGAAGTGGTGCGGTTGCACGAGACACTCGGGTGGTTCCGGCCCGCCGGTGTTCCGGAGCCTGATAGCCGCACATGAAAAAGCCCGGCGTCGAGGACGACGCCGGGCCGGTATCAAACGAGCACGTTCAGGGCGTGATCGTTCAGCCCACCAGCGCTATTTCTATTCCTCGCCCATGAACACGCCCAGCAGCTGGAGCAGGCTCAGGAAGAGGTTGTAGATGGTCACGAACAGCGTCACGGTGGCGCTGATGTAGTTGGTCTCGCCACCGTGCACGATCTCGCCGGTCTGATAGACGATCAGGCCCGACATCAAGAGTACGAACAGGGCGGATACGGCCATCGACAGCGCAGGGATCGAAAAGACCACCGCGATGATGCTCATCACGAAGGCGACCAGGATGCCCATGAACAACATGCCGCCCCACTGGTTGAAGCGCTTGCCGGATGTCAGCGCGTAGGCGGACATGCCGAGGAAGATCGCCCCGGTACCGCCGAGCGCCAGCGTCACGATCTGGCCGCCGTTGGAGAACGAGTTGATGTAGAGATTGAGAATCGGGCCGATGGTGTAACCCATGAAGCCGGTGAGCGCGAACACGCTGACTAGCCCCATCGCGCTGTTCTTGGTCTTTTCCACCGCGAACAGCAGGCCGAAATAGCCGACCAGCGTGATGATGATGCCCGGATGCGGGGCGTTCAGAATCATCGCCGTGCCGGCGACGGCTGCCGAGAACAGCAACGTCAGCGACAGCAGCATGTAGGTGTTACGCAGCACGCTGTTGGTGGCCAGCGCCGTCTGCGCGCGTGAAGTTTGGACAGTCCGTTCTGCAGTCATGTGTTTGATCTTCGTAAGTGCCTGAATCAGAGGCTAGCACGCCTCCCGAAATAAGGAATCTTTGGCTGAACAATGCAGATAAATCCGCCGAAACAACGTCCGATTCCATGGCCTGATATCGGGGCGCCGCTGGCGGTTGCAAGCGACATATTGCTGCTCCTGCTTGTGTTTTCTCTGCTCGCCGGCTGTACCTCTACCGGTACCGATCGCGACTCGACGTCGCGGGCCGCCATCGGCTGGCCGACGACTGCGCAGCGTTCCTTGCGTATTCTGCGCAACGACGGCTTCACCATCGGCTACGACGAGACCGCCGGGCGCGCGTCCTGGGTGGCCTATCGGGTGACACCGGTAGCGCAATACCGACGCATGCCGAGGCCGGATTTCCGGCAGGACCCGCGTCTGGACCGGCCGGCCTCGCTGTCGGCGTATGCCGGCCCGGTCTATGACCGCGGCCACCTGGCGCCGAATTATGCAATCAGTCAGCTCTACGGCGTCGAAGCCCAGCGTCAGACCTTCTACTACAGCAATATCGCGCCCCAGCGTCCACGGTTGAACCAACTGCTCTGGCAGCGGCTCGAGGAAATCGAGGTCGACGATATCGCGCCGCGCGTGGGCAGTCTCCGGGTGTTCGTCGGGCCGGTGCCGGGCGCCGAGGGCGAGCCGCCATCGGCGTTCTATCGTATCTGGCTGGCGCGTTCACCCGGCCACGACGATTGGCAGGCGATGGCATTGCTCGTGCCGCAGCGGGTGCGCGGCGACGAACGTCTGGATGCTTATCTGGTATCGATCGACCGTATCGAGGCGTTGACCGGTCTCGATTTCATGGCCTCGTTATCCGTGGCCGAACAGCGTCGCCTGGAAGCGGGTGTCGCGCCGGCGGCGCGGTTCGGCTTCGCGAAGTTCGCCTGCCAGCCCGCGCGCTACAGCCAACGCTGGCGAGATCGCGATTTAATTCGCCTACAATATAATCGCTGCGACGGCCCGCTTGCCGGCGCCGATAATAATCTCGTCGACAAGGAGCTTCGGTGACGACCACCGCGTCCAGAGCAACGCCCGCTGCGGGCCTGATGAACCGATTGTCGATCCGCCAGCAGCTGGTCGGCGCCATCGTATGCATTCTCCTGCTGTTCGGGGTGGCCTGTGTCACCAGCATCGCGATGTTCGAGAATGTGCACGACGCGCGTAATTTCGCCGATCAGGTCAATACCACGCTCATGCAGGCCAGCGAGCTCAGCGATGCAGTGGTGCGCCAGGAAGGCGCCTTGCGCGGCTACGCGCTGGCCGCGCTGCCCCGTTTTCTGCAGACGCTTTCGCGAATGCAGGAGCGCGTCGACACGACCTTGCAGGCACTGGCCGACGCCAGCGGCGAGTCGCCGGTACAGGAACGCCGACTGCGTCAGATCGATGCGCTGGAACAGCGCTGGCGGTCCACCGTGGCCGAGCCGATCATCGCGCAGGTCAAGGCGGGCCAGCTCGACGCGGCCCGGGATCGGCTGATTGCCGGTGATGGCACGCGTATTTTCGATCCGCTGCGTGACACGCTGGGTCTGTATCGCGCCGATATTCAGCACCAGCTCGACCAGAGTAACGCCGAGCTGGAATATCGCCAGCAGCGTGCTCGCTGGCTGCTGCTGGGCGTGTTGATATTCGGACTGTGCATCGGCCTGTTGTCGATACGGGCGATCGTCAAACGGGTGACCCGGCCGCTGAGCGAGCTCACCGGGACCACGGCGCGACTGGCTGCCGGCGAGCGCGATGTCCATATCAGTTTTCGCGAGCGCCAGGATGAAATCGGTGCGGTCTCGCGTGCGCTCGAGCATTTTCGGCAGATCATCCTCGAACAGGATCGTCAGTCCTGGATTCGCGACAATCGTGCCCGGCTGAGTGCGTTGATGCAGCGTTGTCGCAGCGCCAGGGAGCTGGGCGATGTGCTGCTGGGCGAGCTGGTGCCGCTGTGTGGCGCGGGTTATGGCGCCATCTTCACGCCGGCGACGCTCGCCGATGAGGAACAGAATTTCGCGCTGCTGTCGCGCTATGGCTATGACGGTGACGCCAGGCAGCGGTTCGCGCCCGGTGAAGGGCTGGTGGGGCAGGTGCTGGTCTCGCGCGAGAAGGTATTGCTCGACGATCTGCCGGACGGCTATGTGCCGATTCGATCCGGTCTCGGTGGCGCAGCGCCGACGGTGCTGCAGCTGGCGCCCGCGCTGGTCAACGACCGAGTCTGCGCGGTCATCGAGATGGCGTTGTTCCGGCAACCGTCGACCTCGGAACTGGAACTGCTGGACACACTGATGCCGCATATCGGCCTCGCGTTCGTGTCGTTGGCGCGCACCCAGCGTGCGACTGAATTGTTCGAACAGGGGCGCGAGCAGACCCGGGCACTGCTCGAGTCCGAGCAGCGGCTTCGATCGCAGCAGGAGGCGCTGGAGACGGTCAACGCCGAATTGCGTATTCAGAGCGAGGAGCTCAGTACCCAGTCGGAAGAACTGCGTGCGTCGGAAGAAGAACTCAAGGTCCAGTCCGATGAACTGCAGGCCATTAACGAGGAATTGCGCCAGAAGCACGAACTCATGAGCGAACAGCAGGCCGAGCTGTCGCGCCTGCACACGGAAAGCGAAAAACGCGCCGAGGCCCTGGCCCGCGCAAGCCAGTACAAGTCGGATTTTCTGGCCAACATGTCGCACGAACTGCGTACACCGCTCAACAGTCTGCTGATCCTCTCGCGCAGCCTGGCCGATAACGAACAGGGCAATCTCGACGCAGAGCAGGCCGAGGCGGCCCAGATCATCCACGAGTCCGGCAGCAACCTGCTCGGGTTGATCAACGATATTCTCGATCTGTCCAAGATCGAGGCCGGCAAGATGCAGGTGTTGCCCGAGCGCAGTTCGGTGTCGGCGCTGGCGACGCGGATCCGCCGCAGCTTCGCGCATATGGCGCAACGCAAGGGGCTGGCCTTCACGGTGACGGTGGACGATGACGTGCCCGAGACGCTGATTACCGATGCCGGCAAGCTCGAGCAGATCGTGCGCAATCTGGTCAGCAATGCGCTCAAGTTCACCGAGCGCGGAACCGTTGCCGTTGTGTTCACCCGGCCGACGGCGGACAGCCGTTTTCGCAACGCCGCACTCGATGCCGACGCCGCGTTGGCGATCGAGGTCACCGACGACGGTATCGGCATTCCGGCCGATCGGCTCGAGCAGATATTCCAGGCCTTCGAACAGGTGGATGCGAGCACCAGCCGGACCTACGGCGGTACCGGTCTCGGTCTGTCGATATCCAGCGAACTCGCGCGTCTGCTCGGAGGCGAAATATCGGTCGAAAGTCGGCTGGGTGAGGGCAGTCGTTTCACGCTGACGGTGGCCACTAAACTCGGGCCCGACAACAGCGGCCAGACAGGGGATCGACCCGAAGAACCCGCGTCGGTGGCCTATGCCGATGTCGCCGCGCCGCGCCATGTGGTGCGTGATGGCCGCACCGGCTACGCCGCTGCCCGTACGCCGCATCTGTTGATCATCGACGACGATCGGCAGTTCGCCGGCGTGGTGGCCGAGGCGGCCCGCAAGCGCGGCTTTGAATGCACCACCGCGGCGGACGGCGAACGGGGTCTGGACATGATCCGCCAGCAACTGCCCGACGCCATCGTGCTGGATCTCGGTTTGCCCGGCATGGACGGCTGGGCGGTGCTGGATCGACTCAAGGCCAGCGACCGCACCCGTGATATCCCGGTGCACGTGGTCTCGGCCGCCGACGATACCGGTCGTTCGAGGCAATCCGGGGCGGTGGGCTATATCCAGAAACCGATCTCGCGCGATGATCTGGACACGGTGTTCGCGCGCGCCCAGGTATTGTCCGGACGCCCGGCGCGGCGCGTACTCGTGGTGGACGACGACCGCGAGGCGCACACCGCCATCAGTCATCTGCTCAAGAACGAAAGCGTGGAGATCACCGCGGTCATCAGCGGTGCGCAGGCACTGGCCGCACTCGATGGCAAGGCGTTCGACTGCGTCGTGCTCGATCTGCGGCTGCCGGATATCAGCGGCTTCGAACTGCTTGAGCGGATTGCGGCGCGCGAGGGGGCTCCGCCGGTCGTGGTCTATTCGGGGCGTGAACTCTCGGTCGAGGAAACACGGACGCTGCGAGCGCACACCGACAGCATCGTGATCAAGGGCTCGCACGCGCAAGAGCGTCTGCTCGACGAGATATCGCTGTTCTTCCACCGCATCGCCGACGGGTCGACAACACCGACGCCGGTTGCGGCCATGCCGTCCGTTGTACCCGACGCGGACCTGGCCGGCCAGACCGTGCTGCTGGTCGACGACGACATGCGCAATACATTCGCGCTCTCGCGGCTGTTGCGCGCGCGAGGCCTGAAAGTGCTCATGGCCAGCGACGGTTTCAAGGCGCTGGATCAGCTCGCCGCCAACGACGATGTGGCACTCGTGCTCATGGATATCATGATGCCGGGCATGGACGGCTACGAAACCATGCGCCGGATTCGCGCGCAGCCCGCGCATGCGACATTGCCGATTATCGCGCTCACCGCCAAGGCCATGGCCGGCGACCGCGACAAATGCATCGAGGCGGGCGCCAATGATTATCTGCCCAAACCACTGGATACCGACGCCTTGCTCAGCCTCGTGCGCTCGTTGATCTGAATGACCGGCCACGTAGATGAAAACGGGCGACGGCAGGGCGGGCAGCGCCCGGATCGCTTGCGATATTCGTCATGACGACCTCTGCGGGCACCGACGCCAAGGTCGAGGATATCGCCCTGGAAGTGTTCATTCAGACGCTGCGGTTGCGGTACGGCTACGATTTCTCCGGCTATGCACGGGCGTCGCTCAAACGCCGGGTAATCGAGCTGGCTCATGCGCTTGCGCTGCCCAATATCGGCGCGCTCCTGCCGCGGCTGCTCTACGACCCCGATATTCTCGACAAGGTGGTCACGCATCTGTCGGTGCCCGTGTCCGAGCTCTTTCGTGATCCGGAGGTCTTCGCCCGTCTGCGCGAGCAGGTGCTGCCGGTGCTGGCCTCATGGCCGCGCGTCAATATCTGGCAGGCCGGCTGTGCCTGCGGGGAAGAGGTCTACTCGCTGGCGATCATGCTTGCCGAAGTCGGGTTGAACCCGCGTGCCCAGATCTATGCCACGGATTTCAACGATCACGCGCTGGAACGGGCGGCCGAGGGTATATTCGATGCCCGTCATCTGGCGGCATACGATGACAACTACCGGCGCGCCGGAGGCAGCGCGAAGCTGGCGGACTATTACCACGCGCGCTACGAACTGGTGCGCATGCGTCGGGAACTGCTGGAAAGAGTCGTGTTCGCCCATCACAATCTGGTTACCGACGGTGTCTTCGCCGAGGCGCACCTGATCATGTGTCGAAACGTGCTGATCTATTTCTCGCAGCCGCTGAAGGACCGTGTCCTGCAGCTTTTTGCCGACAGTCTCGTGCGCGGCGGCTTCCTGGTGCTCGGCAGCAAGGAGACGCTGCGTTTTTCCGCGCTCGCCGACCGGTTCGAAATCGTCAGCGAGCGCGAACGCATCTACCGCCTCAAGCCGGAAGCCGCATGAGCGTGCGCAGCACTCGGGCGCTCGCGATCGGCGGCTCGTCGGGGAGTCTGTCGGTCCTGTCGATGCTGCTCGAGCACATCGTCGCGGATAGCGGCCTTGTGGTGGTGGTCTGCGTGCATACCGGGTCGCGGGATATCGACGAATTGTGTGGACTGTTCGCCCGTCATTGCGCGATTCCGGTACAGGAAGCCGGCGAGCGCGAGCCGCTCGCGCCGGGCCGTGTCTATGTCGCCTGCGGCGGCTATCATCTACTGGTGGAGCGGTGTCGCGAGTTTGCCCTGTGCGCCGGGTCGCGCGTGGAATACGCGCGGCCCAGCATCGACGTTCTTTTCGAAACCATGGCCGAGGCTTACGGCCAGAGCCTCGCTGCAATGCTGCTGTCGGGCGCGAACGCGGACGGCGCTCGGGGACTGCGCTATATTCACGAACTGGGGGGATTGACCTACGTCCAGCGTCCGGACACGGCGAGCGCCGAGCAGATGCCACGTGCGGCACTGGCGCTTTTCACCCCGGACCATGAGAATTCACCCCAACAACTCGGGCTCGCGATAGGCGAGATGTCGCGGGTAAAGCCATAGCCTTTATGAAAGATTCGTCCCTGCCCAGTCTGTTCAGGCCGAAAATACTCGTCGTAGACGACCTCTATGCCAATCGGCTGTCGATGCGGCACGTGCTCACCGGTCTTCGTGTCGAACTGATCGAGGCAGACAGCGGCAATGCAGCGCTGGCCGCCTGCCTCGAGCACGAGTTCGCGTTGATATTGCTGGACGTGCAGATGCCGGGCATGGACGGCGTCGAGGTCGCGCAGCTGCTCAATGGCGAAGAGTCGACCCGCGATACGCCGGTGATCTTCGTGACCGCCGGTTCCACCGACGACATGGACCGGCTCAAGGGTTACGACGTGGGCGCGGTGGACTACATCACCAAGCCGCTGAACCCGCCGTTGTTGTCGGCCAAGGTACGCAACTTTCTGGATCTTTATGAAAGCCGCCGCGCGCTCAAGGCCGCACTGGCGGCACTGGATGAACGCAACCTGGCGTTGCAACGTGAAATCGAGGAACGCAAGAACGCCGAGGCCCGCGCCCAGCAGCTGGCCACGCACGACGCGCTGACCGGACTACCCAATCGTCTGTTGTTCGTGGACCGGCTGGCATCCAGTATCCAGCGCGCGCGTCGCAACGGCACGCGTTTTGCGCTCGGCTACATGGATCTGGATGGCTTCAAGCAGGTCAATGATGAATACGGACATCGGGCCGGCGACGCGGTGCTGCAGACCATCGCTACGCGCCTGCAGGCCCATGTGCGCGAGTCGGACACGGTGGCGCGTTTTGGTGGCGACGAATTCGCCCTTATATTCGAGGCGATTCACGACGAGAACAATTGCGCGGACTTCTGTACCGAACTGCGCGGTCAGTTGAGCGAATCGGTTGTGGTGCCGCTACAGGACGGCGAAATCAGCGTGGCGGTCGGTGTGAGCATCGGCCTGGCAATCTATCCGGCGCACGGTGCCAGCGCAGACCGGCTGATGCACAACGCCGATTGCGCGTTATATACCGTCAAGCGCAACGGCAAGGCAGCCGTTCGCGTGTTTCGCCCGGAGGACGACAATGGCCTTGTGGCCGTCGTCGGGGAACAGGGCGTCGGCAAGTTGTCGAGCCCGGACTTCGCGCGCCGGATCAGTCGCTCGCGCGGCTAGATTCCGACTCCTCTAAAGAGTCGAAAGACGCAACCCGCTCGCCGTCGCTGTCGGCGAGCAGCTGATCGACGCGCAGCTCGGCGTTCTTGAGCAGCGTCTGGCACTGGCGCGCGAGCGTGACCCCGCGTTCGAACTTGCCCAGCGCCTCCTCGAGCGATACGTCGCCGCTTTCGAGTGCTTCCACCAGCGTTTCCAGTTCCGCGACGGATGATTCGAACTGGGCGAGTCGCGGGGCGTCGTCGTCGGACTTTTCCGTCGCGTTGTCGCGGGTCTTGGCCATGGCAGGGTGTCGCTATCCGGGAATGATTGGCTGCGCGCAGTGTAGCGCCAAGCGCGGCGGTCGTCAGCGCCGTCTTGCCAGTCCCCGCGCGGTGGCTTAACGTGCCGCGCAACCGCTACACGTCATTCTCGAGGGTTCATGGCCAGTCGCTACGACGCCGCCGATATCGAAGTGCTCTCCGGGCTCGACCCGGTGCGCAAGCGCCCTGGTATGTTCACGGACACCGCGCGTCCGAATCATCTGGCCCAGGAAGTCATCGACAACAGCGTGGACGAAGCGCTGTCCGGCCACGCCAGCGCGATCGACGTCACCCTGCACGCGGACGGGTCGTTGTCGGTGTCGGACGACGGTCGCGGCATGCCGGTGGATATTCATCCCGAGCAGGGCGTGCCGGGGATCGAACTGATCCTCACGCGCCTGCACGCCGGCGGCAAGTTCTCCAACAAGCAGTACCAATTCTCCGGCGGCCTGCACGGCGTGGGTGTTTCGGTTGTGAACGCGCTGTCGACGGAACTGGTGGCCCAGGTCTGGCGCGGCGGCATCCATTACGAGATGCGTTTTGCCGGCGGCGAGCTGGTCAGCGGCCTGACCGAAATCGGTCGCTGTGCCAAGAACCGCACCGGCACATTGCTTCGCTTCACCCCTGACCCCCAGTATTTCGACAGCCCGCGCTTTGCCACACCCCGACTCAAGCATCTGCTACGCGCCAAGGCAGTGCTGTGCCCGAATCTGAAAGTGCACTACGTCGACGAGGCGGGCGAAGAAGACATCACCTGGCAGTATGCCGACGGTCTGGCCGACTACATGGCCGATGCGCTGACCGATATCGATTGCGTGATACGTCCGGCGTTCACCGGCGGCGAGAACGAAGCGACCCAGACCGTCGACTGGGCGCTGACCTGGCTGGCGCCCGACCAGCCGGGCGTCGACGGCGTCGCCGAAAGCTATGTCAACCTCATTCCGACCGCGTCCGGCGGCACCCACGTCAACGGCCTGCGCACCGGCCTGACCGAAGCCGTGCGCGAGTTCTGCGAATTCCGCAACCTTTTGCCCCGCGGCGTGAAAATCGCGCCGGAGGATGTCTGGTCGGGCTGCACCTATGTTCTGTCGGTGAAGATGAACGAGCCGCAGTTCTCCGGTCAGACCAAGGAACGGCTGTCGTCGCGCGATATCAGCGGTTTCGTCTCCGGCGCGGTGAAGGACGGCTTCTCGTTGTGGCTCAATCGGCACGCGGAGACCGGCGAACTGCTGGCCGCGCAGATCATCGGCAATGCCCAGGCGAGGGCGCGCTCGGCCAAGAAGATCAAGCGCAAGCGCGTCACCTCCGGTCCGGCGTTGCCGGGCAAGCTCACCGATTGCGTATCGGATGATCCGGCCCGGGGCGAACTGTTTCTGGTCGAGGGTGATTCGGCCGGCGGCTCGGCCAAGCAGGCGCGCGATCGCAATTTCCAGGCGGTGATGCCGCTGCGCGGCAAGATCCTCAACTCCTGGGAGGTCGAGTCGGTCGATATCATGGCTTCCAACGAGATTCACGATATCTCGGTGGCGCTCGGCCTCGACCCGGCCAGCGACAATTTCGAGCGCCTGCGCTATCACAAGATATGCATTCTCGCGGACGCCGACTCGGACGGCCTGCATATCGCCACGCTCCTGTGTGCGCTGTTCGTCAAGCATTTCCGGCCGTTGGTCGAGCATGGTCACGTGTTCGTGGCGATGCCGCCGCTGTTTCGTATCGACGCCGGCAAGGAAGTCTTCTATGCGCTGGATCGCGATGAGCGCGACGCGGTGTTGCGGCGCCTTGAGAACGAGAAGAAGAAACGCAAGATCAGCGTGACCCGCTTCAAGGGTCTCGGTGAGATGAGCGCGCTGCAGCTGCGTGAAACCACGATGGCACCGGATACGCGCCGGCTGGTGCAGCTGGGTATCGGCGAAGACGGCGTGGCCGATACAGAGGTGGATGAAATGCTCGACATGCTGCTGGCCAAGAAACGCGCCGGCGATCGGCGCAGCTGGCTGGAGACCAAGGGCCACGAAGCCGAGGTCTAGGGCGCATCTGCCGCGCCCGCAACGACGCTGGTAGCGCTGGCGCCGTGCAATCGGCTTCGGCCCAATCGACAAGATCACTCGCCAGACTCGATAAACGACAGCACTGGACGGAAACAAACGACGAATGGCAACGACTCTGGAACACGAAAGCGAGCGACAGCCGCTGCGGATCTTCGCGGAAAAGGCGTATCTCGACTACGCCATGTACGTCATCCTCGATCGCGCGCTGCCGCATATCGGCGATGGTCTCAAGCCGGTTCAGCGGCGCATCGTCTATGCGATGTCCGAGCTGGGCCTGTCGGCGGTATCCAAGCCCAAGAAGGCGGCGCGCACCGTGGGCGACGTCATCGGCAAGTTCCATCCGCACGGCGATTCCGCCTGTTATGAAGCCATGGTGATCATGGCGCAGTCGTTTTCCTATCGTTATCCGTTGATCGACGGGCACGGCAACTGGGGCACCGCGGACGACCCCAAGTCGTTCGCGGCCATGCGCTATACCGAGTCCAAGCTGACCGCCTATGCCGCCACGCTGCTCTCCGAACTGGGTCAGGGCACGGTCGACTGGCAGCCGAACTTCGACGGTACGCTCGATGAGCCCAAGACCCTGCCGGCGCGCCTGCCCAACGTCCTGCTCAACGGCGGTACCGGCATCGCCGTGGGGATGGCGACCGATATCCCGCCACACAATCTGCGCGAAGTGGCGGCCGCCACCGTGCATCTGCTCAAGAATCCGAACGCCGATCTCGACGCGCTATGCGAGTTCATGCCGGCGCCGGATTTCCCCACCGGCGCGGAGATCATCTCGTCGGCCGCCGAAATCCGCCAGCTCTATGCCACCGGCAACGGCATGGTGCGGCTGCGCGCCACCTATACGATCGAAAACGGCGAGATCGTGATCGACGCGCTGCCATACCAGACTTCGGGTGCGCGCGTGCTGGAGCAGATCGCCGGTCAGATGGCGGCCAAGAAACTGCCGATGGTGTCGGATCTGCGCGACGAGTCCGATCACGAGAATCCGACCCGGCTGATCATCGTGCCGCGCAGCAACCGCGTGGACATGGACGCGCTGATGGCGCATCTGTTCGCCACGACCGGCCTGGAGAAGGGCGTACGCGCCAATCTCAACGTCATCGGCCTGGACGGCGCGCCGCGGGTCAAGAACCTGCGCGAGATCCTGTCGGAATGGCTGGTGTATCGCACCGATACCGTCACCCGACGCCTGCAGTATCGCCTCGATGCGGTGCTCGACCGGCTGCATATTCTCGAAGGCCTGTTGATCGCCTACCTGAATATCGACGAAGTGATTCATATCATCCGCACCGAGGACGAGCCCAAACCGGTGATGATG
The DNA here is from genome assembly GCF_042643355.1 of Salinisphaera aquimarina. Classification (NCBI taxonomy): domain Bacteria; kingdom Pseudomonadati; phylum Pseudomonadota; class Gammaproteobacteria; order Salinisphaerales; family Salinisphaeraceae; genus Salinisphaera; species Salinisphaera aquimarina. The sequence goes on along the minus strand of NZ_JBHRSS010000008.1, from coordinate 417,268 downwards.
AAGCGCTTCGATATCACCGGCACGCAGGCGGACGCGATCCTCGATCTGCGCCTGCGCCACTTGATGAAGCTCGAAGAGTTCAAGATTCGTGGCGAGCAGGAGGAACTGGAAGCGGAGCGCAAGACGCTGGAAGCCACGCTCGGTTCCAGGAAAAAGCTCAATGCCTTGATTGCCGGTGAAATCGAAGCGGACGCCGACAAGTACGGCGACGATCGCCGCAGTCGTCTGGTCGAGCGCGATCAGGCCAGGGCCCTGTCCGAAGCCGATCTGCTGCCCAGCGAGCCGGTCACCGTGGTGCTGTCACGCCAGGGCTGGATCCGGGCCGCCAAGGGCCACGACGTGGACGCGCCGGGCCTGAGTTTCCGCAGCGGCGACGAGTATCTGACTCACGCCGCCGGGCGCAGCAACCAGACGCTCATCGTGATCGACTCGACCGGGCGCAGCTATACGCTGGCGGCACACAAGCTGCCGTCGGCCCGTGGCCAGGGCGAGCCGCTGACCGGAAGCCTGAACCCGTCGGACGGCGCACGCTTTGTCGGCATCGCCATCGGCGACGAACAGACCCGCTGTGTCCTGGCCAGCTCGGCCGGCAACGGCTTCGTGACCACGCTGGGTGAGATCAGCAGCCGCAACAAGAGTGGCAAGGCCGCGCTCGGGGTGGGCCGGAACGACAGCGCGCTCACGCCGTCGACCGTCACGGGGGCCGACCCGGAAGTGTGCGTTGTGACCGGCGAAGGGCAGCTGCTGTGTCTCCCGCTGGGCGAGTTGCCGGAACTGGCCAAAGGCAAGGGCAACAAGCTCATATCGCTGAAGAAGGGCGAACAGGTGGTTGCGGTGCAGGCGCTGTCGGCGACCGCGAAACTGGTGATTCACAGTGGCCGGCGCCATATGACTCTCAAGGCCGCGGATAGAGACATCTATCGCGGGCCCCGGGCCTCGCGCGGCAAGCAGCTGCCCCGTGGCTATACCCAGGTGCAGGCGTTATCGGTGGATGGTGACTGAGGGCGTTTGACCCTGGCCGCGACGCGGGCCGACAGCACCTCCCGGTGAGCGGTCGCTCGGCGGCGGGCCGCACGCCGCCACCGATTACAGCTGCTGTGTGTTCGACAGCGCCTCGGTATCGGGTTCCTGAATGAAGTGGCCCTGGACGTAGTTGACGCCGGCCTGCCAGAGGCGCGCCATGCTGTTGGCATCCTCGATCTGTTCGGCGATCAGCGGGATCTGGCGTTCGCGCGCGCTGGTGATGATATGGGCGAGGCGTTCGTCTTCCTGCCCGCCCAGCATCTGGCGGGCGAATTCCGGCGCCAGCTTGATGAACTGGGCCGGCATCTTGTCCAGAATCTGGGCCGCTTTCGGCGAACTGCCATAATGGGTGAGTGCGACCTGGAACCCCAGGCCTTCGAGTTCGGTCGCCAAGCCCCGTGCCTGACGCGTCTGACCGCGGACATCGTCTTCGCGGAAGCTGAAAATGATGTTCTTGCATTCGATCGCGCGGGCCTTGAGCACGTCCTGAATCCAGGGCAGAAACTCTTCGCCGGCGGCAATCGTGGCCGCCGACAGTTTCACGAACAGCGCGATATGCGCGTCGCGGGCGCGCTGCTGCCAGATCACTTCCACCGCGCGGCGTACCACCCACTGATCGATCGCGGGCATCATGCCGGCTTTCTCGGCTGCGGGCAGAAATTCGCCCGGCCGCACCAGCGAGCCGTGGTCGTCGACATAGCGCAGCAGGACGTCGAAATACGGCTGGCTGTCGCCAGCGAGACTGGTGATGCCCTGATAGGCCAGGCTGAAGCGATCCTGGGTCATGGCCTGGCGCAGGCGTTCGATCCATTGCTGCTGGTCGGCGCTATCGGATTGCGTGCCCGCGCTGTCGCCGCATTCACGACAGACATTGCCGCCGTTGTCGCGCAATTCGTAGGCGGTTTCCATCAATGCATGCAGGCGCGCGCCGTTGTCCTCTGCGCTGCCGGAGAGCACGCGGTAGGTCAGTGTCGCCGTGAGCGCGGCACTGCGGCGGCCGTCGCCGAACACTTCGTTGGAAATCGAGGTATGCAGCTGGTGGGTCGAGTCCTCCAGTTCGTTGGAGGAATGGCGCTCCACCAGCAGCACATATTCGCCCGCGCCGAAGCGAAAGATACGATCTTCGCCGCGCATGCTCTGGAGCAGGAAAAGCCCCACCTCCTGCAGCAGCAGATCGCTTTCGGACAGGCCGATGTCGTCACGTAATGCCGCGATATCGTCGATGGCGATGAACACGAGGCCAAGAACGCGCTCTTTGGCACGTCCGGTGGTGCGCGCCAGCACGCTGTGCAGAGCCATGCGTCCGTCGAGCCCGGCGTGCCGGTTGGCGTCGGCCAGCGGCAGATGTTCGTTGTCGACGGTCTGCAACACCACGTGGATGCAGGGTGCGTCGCCGGCTTCGTTCACGCCCGGGGTCAGCAGGGCGCGCACGGTCTGGCGCTGGTTCTGGCGGGCGATGACATCGATGACCAGCGATGTCTCGATGCTGTCGCCGGCGATCTGGTCGAGCGCTTCGGCCACGCGACCGCGATCGTGCGGCGCCACGCGTTCGAGCATGTCCAGGCCGCGTGCCGACTCGACGTCGGTGATCCCGATCAGGCGGGCAAAAGCCGCACTCGGGTCAATGATGCGAGCATTCTGCAGGGTGGCGCGCGCGTCCTGACCCTGGCTGAGCAATACGTCCAGTCGCCGCTGCGACTGATTCAGTCGTTGGCCGGCTTCCAGCAGTTCCAGGCGGGTGCGTCCGGCGGAGATGGCCTGGCGCAGGCGTGTGGTGAGCAGACCGTTGCGCGCCAGCGGCACGAGATCGGCCGCGCCTTCGGCGATCGCGCTTTCCAGATCGAGTCCGGCGGCACCGCTGTCGATGACCAGAATCGGCGCGTGACCACTGGCCTCGCGTATCAGGCCGAGCGCGCGGTGGGCTTGCGATGCGTCCTCGTCGCACTCGAGGCAGTAGGTCGCCACCGGGTGATGGGTCTCGATATTGACGATACCGGCCGGATCGGCGGCCGCCACGATCTCGATGCTGCTGTCCACGGCGGCGATGGTCGCCGCCAGTATTTCCCGCGTCGCCTCGGTCGCGGTGACGACCACTACCGTCAACGCCGGAATGAGACCGGTCCTTGGTGGTGCGGCATGGGCTGTCATCGTCTGATTCAAAGCATTCCCCTAGGGCTTGTTGCCGTTTCATCCGAGTCCGCGCCAACGGTCATTTGTCTGCAAGACCAGGCGCCGCGAGTGCGGTGTAGTGAGTCTACACAAACGAGCGGCAACGCTGGATTGCGGACAAATGGCCGTTGTCCCGAAGGGTTGGGCCTAATAATTGCGCCATACAGCGTTGCTCCCCTTGACCGTGGCTCGCCACGACCGGCGGCTCGCGCCTTGCCTGGCGCAATTTTAAGCCCAACGCGGTGCTCGTATGAAACGGCAACAAGCCCGAGTTAATTCGCGCTCGCGCGATGGCCGAATACCTGTTTCGCGCCTTCGCCCGCTGTTTCGCGTGCCAGTCGTGGCACCAGATAGCCCGGCAGGCGCGCGGCCAATTCGTCCAGCACGCGCTGCGCGCGGTCCGCGTCGACCTCGAAATGCGCCGTGCCGGCGACCCGATCCAGCATATGCAGATAGTACGGCATGACGCCGACACTGAAGAGCCGCTCGCTCAAGGCAGCGAGCGTGGCCGCATCATCGTTGACGCCGCGCAGCAGCACGGCCTGGTTGAGCAGCACGGCGCCGGCACCGCTCAGGCGGGCCATCGCCGCGGCGACGTGATCATCGATCTCCCGGGCATGATTGGCGTGGACGACGAGCACCACCCGTTGTGGCCGGCTCGCGATCCAGGCCACGAGGCCGTCGTCGATGCGTTCGGGCAGCACGACGGCGGTACGCGTATGCAGCCGCAGACGCTCGACGTGCCGGATCTCGTCGAGTTGCCGGCCCAGCGCGGCCAGGCGCGTATTGGACAGCGACAACGGGTCACCGCCCGACAGGATGACCTCATGGATGCTGGTATCGGCCGCAATGTGCGCGACCGCGGCACGGCCGTGCTCGCCGCCGGCGTGATGGGCGGCGTAGTCGAAATGACGGCGGAAGCAATAGCGGCAGTGGACCGCGCAGGCGCCGGTGGTGATCAACAGCGCGCGCCCGGCATATTTGTGCAGCACCCCGTCGCCGAGGTCGCTCGGGCCGTCGCCGACGGCGTCGGCCGTGAAACCGGGCGCCACGGCGTGTTCGATGTCCAGTGGCAGCACCTGTCGCAGCAGCGGATCGGCGAGATCGCCACGGGCCATGCGATCGACGTAGCCGCTCGGTACCCGGAGCGGGAACAGGCGTGCCGCGCGCCGCGCGCCGGGGAGTTGGTCGGCAGGCAACTGCAGGCGCTCGAAAAGCGTGTCGGCGTCGGTGATCGCCTCGCGCATCGCCTGCTGCCAGCTGTGCGCGCTTTGCGATAGACTGACGCGTTTTCGGGCGGGGGCGCTCATGGGCTCGGCTCGTGCGCGGGCATTGATTGTCCGCAGTGTAGAACGCAACCCTCGACACGCCAACATCGGGCCGGCGCCGGGCGCGCCGAGCCTTTCAACATCGGACGGTTTTATGGCGACTTTCAGCACCAACCAGTTCAAGGGTGGACTCAAGATCATTCTCGACGGTGATCCGTACACGATCGTCGAGAACGAATTCGTCAAGCCCGGCAAGGGCCAGGCCTTCAGCCGGGTCAAGATCCGCAACCTGAAGACCAACCGCACGATCGAGCGCACCTTCAAGTCGGGCGATACCGTGGAAGCCGCGGACGTGCTCGATGTCGACCTGCAGTATCTGTACCACGACGGTGAGTTCTGGCATTTCATGGAGCCCAACACCTTCGAGCAGTATCAGGCCAGTGAAGCGGCGGTGGCCGATTCGGCCAAATGGCTCAAGGCCCAGGACACCTGCCACGTGACCCTGTGGGATGGCACACCGCTGCAGGTGGACGCGCCCAACTTCGTCACCCTGACCGTGACCGAGACCGATCCCGGTCTGCGTGGCGACACCTCGGGCGGCGGCGGCAAGCCCGCCACGCTGGAAACCGGCGCAGTGGTGCGCGTGCCCCTGTTCATCGAGGAAGGCGAGACCCTGAAGGTGGATACGCGCAAGGGCGAATACGTGTCGCGCGCCAACGACGGCTGAGACCGGTGGGCTGGCAGATCGACGACGCGAAATGACCGAGTGGCGTCCGGCGGCGACGCTTGCGACGCTGCGGGCGCGGGCCGATCTGCTCGCCGCGATCCGCGCGTTCATGAACGACGCCGGCGTGATGGAAGTCGATACCGGGGTGCTGGCGTCGGCACCGCCCAGCGAACGCGGGCTCGAGAGCTTTGCGGTCGCCGGCGCGGGTTATCTGGTGCCGTCGCCGGAACATGCCCTCAAACGACTGCTGGCCGCGGGCGCCGGCGCGATATTCCAGCTCGGCCACGTGTTTCGCGCCGGTGAGTCCGGACGCTGGCACAATCCGGAATTCTGCATGCTCGAGTGGTATCGGCCGGGCGCGACCATGGCCGATCTCATGGATGAGACAGAGCGCCTGATCGGCCGGATTGCGCAGGTGGCCTGCGTGCCACGCCGGCGTTATCGAGACCTCTTTCAAGCCCATGCGGGCATCGATCCCCTGGAGAGCACGGCCGCGCAACTCGCGAGCTGCGCCAGAGATCATGACGTGGCCCCGGGTGCCGTCGGCACCGACGATAAAGACCCTGACAGCCGAGCGTTCTGGCTCGATCTGATCATGAGTCTCGTCGTGCAGCCGCGGCTGGGGCTGGACGGACCGGAGTGCGTGACCGGTTTTCCGGCCGACGACGCGGTGCTGGTTGCGCCCGATCCCGAGGACGACCGCCTGTCGCAGCGCTTCGAATGCTACTGGCAGGGTGTGGAACTGGCCAACGGGGCTCAGGAGTTGACCGACGTGGTCCTTGCAGGTGAGCGCATGCGCCGGGAATGCGCGGCGATCGCGCAATCCGGCGGGCCGCCGCGGGCGCCTGATGAACGCCTGCTCGCCGCGATGCACGCGGGCCTGCCCGCCTGCGCCGGGGTCGCGCTCGGCGTGGATCGGCTGCTGGCGCTCATGCGCGGCTGCGACGGGCTGGCGCCGGTACTCGCGTTCGACTGGGCGCGGCGTTAGCCGGTAGTAGCGGCGCGTCAGGCCCCGCGCCCCATCTGGGCGATCGGCTGCCCCAGCCGTAGCGGTTGCCCGGCGCCGAGTTCGTCATGCCAGGCGAGGGCGCCCGGTCCGAACAGCAGGATCACGCTGGAACCGATCGAGAAGCGGCCCATCTCGGCGCCGCGTGCGTAGTACGCGTGCTCCAGCGTTGCGTCGGTGAAGCTTTCCTCGCGCGGCACGCGTCGATGCGGGGGGCATATCTGGCCGGCCCAGCGCGTATGGATGCCGCCCACGATGAATGCGCCGACCATCACCAGCGCCATCGGGCCGACCGCGGTGTCGAAGAGCGTGACCAGACGTTCGTTGCGTGAGAACAAACGCGGTATCGCGCGCACGCAGCGTGGATTGACTCCGAACAGCCGCCCCGGCACATAGCGCATGTCGCGCACGCAGCCGTCCAGCGGCATATGTACGCGGTGATAGTTGTCCGGGGCCAGATAGAAGGTGGCATAGCGCCCGCCCAGGAACGCCGCCGACCAGCTTTCGTTGCCGCCCAGCAGCGTGCGCAGATCGTAGGCGACACCCTTGGTCTGGCAGATCTCGCCGCTGTGCGCATCGCCGAAGGCGCCGAGCGCGCCGTCCACCGGCGATACGATCAGCTCGCGATCATCCGGCATGGGCCGCGCGCCCGGCGCCAGCGCGCGCGTGAAGAATGCATTGAAGCTTTCGTAGCGCTGCGGGTCCGGCTCCGCGGCCTCGTCCATGTCGATGCCGGGAAAAAGATGCATGAACGCGTTCACGAGCGCGCGCTTCAGCCACGGCAGTCGGGATTGCGCGAGCGCGTGCGCGGCGCGCGAAATGGCGCGGGTGGGCAGTATCCATAGCAGGGCGGCGAACACCCTGTCGGACAGGCTCGCGGTGGAGGGACCGGCCATGTGTTGCTTGATGTGGAAGTCTGGTTGCGCAGCGTAGCGCCGGATGCGTCCCACGCAAAGCACGGCTGTGGTTTATCCTAGCGCGAGGCGTCGCGATCTCGGGCAGGGCGCGATCTGCGATGCACTACACTATGCGCGCCCGGATCGGATCCGGTACTACGCAGGTCAGTAATTCTCCACGGCGCGGCATGGGCGGCGGGCAGCAGGACTATGAGCATCGATAACAATCACGATATCGCGGACACGCTCACGCGAGTACTCGACTATATCCGCTGGGGCGCTACGCGTTTCAATGCCGCCGAACTGGCGTTCGGCCACGGCAGCGACAATGCCCTGGACGAGGCCGCGCATCTGGTGCTGGACACACTGGGACTCGATCCAAACCTGCCGGATCTGTATCTCGCGGCGACCCTGGCCCCGGCCGAGCGCAACGCGGTCATTGCCGTGCTCGAACGCCGTATCGAGTCGCGCATGCCGGCCGCCTATCTGACTCAAAAGACATGGTTCGCGGGCATCGAGTTCTTCGTCGACGAACGCGTGATCGTGCCGCGTTCGCCGATCGCGGAATTGATCGAGGCCGAATTCCAGCCCTGGCTCGGCCATCGCGAGCCCTTGTCGGTGCTCGATCTGTGCACCGGCAGTGGGGCGATCGCCATCGCTTGCGCCATGGCATTCCCGGAGGCGCGCGTGGTGGCCACCGATGCCAGCGACGATGCGCTGGCCGTGGCCGCGATCAACAGCGACAAGCACGACATCGGCCCGCAGGTGGAATACGTGCGCGCCGACCTGTTCGACGGATTGCCGGCCCAGCGGTTCGATCTGATCGTGACCAATCCGCCGTATGTGACGCGCGATGAATGGGAGGGCCTGGCGCCCGAATACAAGCACGAGCCGGGATTTGCCTTCCACGGCGATACCGATGACCTGTCGCTGGTGTCGCGACTGTTGTTCGACGCGCCGGACTTTCTCAGCGACGACGGTCTGCTGGTGCTCGAGGTGGGCTACAGCGCGTTCGCACTCGAGCAGCAATACCCGGACCTGCCGATCACCTGGGTCGATCTGCAGCGCGGCGGTCTCGGCGTCGGGGTGATCGAGGCCTGCGACCTGGCGGCCTGGGTCAAGGCGCAGCAGGTCGAGATCTGATGATCATGTCTGCGCAGCAGTCGCGTCTGGCGGCAACGGTTCAGTCCATGATCGAGGAGGCATAGCATGGCCGGCAATACCTGGGGGCAGCTGTTCACGGTGACCACGTTTGGCGAGAGCCACGGTCCGGCGATCGGCTGTGTCGTCGATGGCTGTCCGCCCGGCATCGAGATCGATGCCGCCGATCTGCAGGTGGATCTGGACCGGCGCAAGCCCGGCACTTCGCGTTATGTGACCCAGCGCCGCGAAGCCGACGAAGCGCGCATCGTCTCCGGCGTGTTCGAAGGCAAGACCACCGGCACGCCGATCGGCATCATCATCGAGAACACCGATCAGCGCTCGCGCGACTATTCCAAGATCAAGGACGTGTTCCGGCCCAATCACGCCGACTACGCCTATCTGCAGAAATACGGTATCCGCGACTACCGTGGCGGCGGCCGCTCTTCGGCACGTGAAACCGCCACGCGGGTGGCTGCCGGCGCGATCGCGCGCAAGGTGCTGTTCGAGTGCTTCGGCGTGCGCATTCAAGGTTATCTGGCGCAGATGGGGCCGATCACCCTGGGCTGTACGGATCTGGACGCGGCCAATCAGAACCCGTTCTTCTGTGCCGAACCGGCGCGGCTGACCGAGCTCGAGGACTATATCAACGCTCTGCGCAAGGACGGCGACTCGATCGGCGCGCGTATCAACGTGGTGGCGACCGGCGTGCCGCCCGGCTGGGGGGAGCCGGTGTTCGATCGCCTCGATGCCGATATCGCCAAGGCGTTGATGTGTATCAACGCGGTCAAGGGTGTGGAAGTGGGCGACGGCTTCGACGTGGTCACCCAGCGCGGCTCGGAGCATCGTGATGAAATGGCCCCGGACGGGTTCGCGAGCAACCATTCCGGGGGCGTGCAGGGCGGTATCTCCAGCGGCCAGACCATCCGCGCGAGCATGGCGCTCAAGCCCACCTCCAGCATCATCATTCCGGGCGACACGATCGACACCGGCGGGCAGGCCACGCAGATGCGCACCACCGGCCGTCACGATCCCTGCGTCGGCCTCCGGGCCACGCCGATCGCGGAAGCGATGCTCGCGCTCACGCTGCTCGATCATGCGCTGCGCAATCGGGCGCAGAATGCGGATGTGAACAGCGGTCTGGCGCCGATCGCGGCCGAACGCCTTTGAACAGCTCGTAGTCGCCAATGGGCTGCGGGTGACGTTAGTATGCTTGGGAATTATTTCCAGTTGGGGGATACATTGATGGCAGGCTTGAGTATTAGCAGGGTCGCGGCAAAGACGACCCTGGCGCTGGCAGTCGCTGCACTGACGATCGGTATCGCCCAGGCCGATCTGGGCTCGGCGCGCGACGCGCTGGCCGCGGGCAACTACAGCGATGCAATCACCGATCTCGACCAGGTGCTCGAGAAATCGCCGAAGAATGAAGAGGCGCGTTTTCTCAAGGGGCTGGCGTTCGCACGCAGTGGCGATACCGATAGCGCCCTGAAAGTGTTCAACGCGCTGGTCGAGGATCAGCCGGACATGGCCGAGGCGTGGAACAATCTCGGTGTACTGCGGGCCCGCGACGGAGATCTGACCGGCGCCCGCGATGCCCTGCAGCAGGCGACCCGGATCGACCCGCAGCATGGGCCGGCACAGGAGAACCTCGGCGATATCTATGTCGCGCTGGCGCGCAACGCCTATAGCCGTGCCGGCGAGCTGGAATCCGACAACGCCCTGGCCCGGGCCAAGAGCCAGCAGCTGGCTGCGTTCATCGGCAGTGGCCAGGGGAGTGATCAGGGAAGTGATCAAGGCAATGCTCAGGGTGGGGCGCAGACAGCGAGCGCTCAGGCCTCGAGCGGTGCATCGACGCCACCGCCGGTACCCAACGTTACCCGCGGCGCGCAGGGTCAGGCCATGGTCGACACCAGTACGCCACAGGCGGCGTTGCAGACCTGGTCGCAGGCATGGTCGGATCAGGACGTGGGCGCGTATCTGGCCATGTATAGCGATGCTTTCGTGCCGGACGACGGCGCGTCGCGCTCGGCATGGGCCGCCCAGCGTCGTCAGCGGGTGAGCGCGCCGTCCCGAATCGAGGTCACCATCAGCGATGTCCAGGTCACGCGGCGGGGCGAACAGGCGCTGCTGCGCTTTAGCCAGCGGTATCGCTCCAACACCTATCAGGACCGGGAACACAAGGCGTTGCTGATGGGCGAGGGCGCCGACGGCTGGCAGATCCTGCGTGAGGGCAGCGCCGACGATATCGACTTCACGGTCGCGGCTCAGCCGCAGGCATCGGCGCCGGCCGCCGCGTCGACGGAGCAAGCGGGGCAGCCGTCATCGTCGCTCGACGACGCTGCGAGCGACTCGACGGCTGACAACGCGACGCCCGCCGGCCTTCGCTCGGCACCTGCCGAACTGCAGGCCGCCAGCGAAACGCAGGCGGCCCGCCAGGCGGTACGCGATGCCTTGCAGGGCTGGGCCCAGGCGTGGTCGAACCAGAACATGCAGGCGTATATGAACGCCTACAGCGACAACTATCGCCCGCGCGAAGGGGAGTCACGCACCGACTGGGTGCGTGAACGAAAGTCTGCGTTGAAGAGCCCGAACTGGATTCGTATCGATCTCAGCGACGTCCAGATCAGCCTGCTCGGCGACGATCGTGCCCAGGCAAGCTTCAACCAGCATTACCAGTCCGACAGCCACGAGGACCGGGAACGTAAACGCGTGACCCTGATCCACGAGGATGGCGGCTGGCGCATCGTGCGCGAAAGCTAAGTACTTCGCCCAAGCCCACGCCTTTCGCTCAGCGCGCCTTGTCCCGCGCCTGCTCGAGCATCGCCAGCATCGCGCCGGCCGCATTCGACAGGCTGCGCTGCGGATGCCGAATCGCCCCGAGACGGCGGCCTATCGACAAACCCTTGATCTCCAGTCGCACCAGATCGTCCTGCCGCATGGATGACGGCAATACCGTCCAGCCCATGCCGGCGCCGGCCAGCATGCCCAGTGTTTCCAGATAATGACTCGTCATCCGAGGAGCAATCGTGACGCCATGACTGGCCAGGGCGGCACGGATGATGGCGTAGGTATAACTCTCGGTGGGGGGCAGCACGGCCGGGTGGTTCGCCAGCGCGGCGGGCTCGAGCGCGGCGCCGGTGGCCAGCGCATGTGAGCGGCTGACGAACACGCTCATCGGGTCGGCCCAGATATCCTCTTCGAGCAGAATCGGGTGGGCCGGAGTGGGCAGGGTGATCACTGCGAGTTCGCGGTCGCCGTTGACAACGCTGCGACAGGCCGCTTCCGAGTCTTCGAAAACGATTTCGGGCGCCACGTCCGGATAGCGCTGGACGTACGCACGCAGAATATCCGGCATGCGGTGCAGCCCGACGTGATGCGACAACGCCAGCCGCAGCGGGCCGGCGACGTGCCCGCCCAGATTGTCCAACGCTCGCTCGCCGTCCTGGAGTACAGCGAGCATTTCGCGCGCATGCGGCAGATAGGCGCGACCGGCTTCGGTCAGCGCGACGCCGCGGCCCACACGATCGAACAGCGCGTGCCCGAGCCGGCTCTCCAGGTTGGCCAGGCGCTTGCTCACCGCCGGCTGGCTCAGATGCAGGGCGTCGGCTGCGGACTGGAACGAGCCCAGATCACAGACCGCGACAAAGGCTCGAATGGCTTCGGTTTGCATGGATAAATCATTCCAAATGGATATTGATTATATCCAAAAGATTCATTTGAGTAATTTGCCTGGGCGCTCTAGTCTATCTTCCACTTTCCCGGCACAGGAGCGGAGCATGGGCCAGACCCTCTACGAAAAAATCTACACCGAGCATCTGGTGCGCGAGCAGGGTGGCGATGCGCTGCTCTATATCGATCGCCATATGGTCCATGAAGTGACTTCGCCGCAGGCTTTCGAAGGCCTGGAACTGGCGGGTCGCGATGTGTGGCGGATCAGCGCCAATCTGGCGGTGCCCGATCACAACGTGCCCACGGCCAACCGCGAAGGCGGCATCGCCGACTCGATATCGCGGGCCCAGGTCGATGCGCTGCTGAAGAACTGCAATAACCACGGCATTCGCCTGTTCGGCCTGGGCGATCCGCGCCAGGGCATCGTGCATATCATCGGCCCGGAGCAAGGCGCGACCCAGCCGGGCATGACCATTGTCTGCGGCGATTCACATACCGCCACCCATGGCGCCTTCGGGGCCCTGGCCTTCGGCATCGGCACGTCGGAAGTCGAGCATGTGCTGGCCACGCAGACGCTGCCGCAAGGGCGCTCCAAGACCATGCTGGTGCGCGTGGACGGGCAGACCGCGCCGGGCATTTCGGCCAAGGACATCATGCTCGCCATCATCGGCAAGATCGGCACTGCCGGCGGTACCGGCTACGTGATCGAATACGGCGGCGAAGCCGTGCGCGCGTTGTCGATGGAAGGGCGCATGACCATCTGCAACATGTCGATCGAGGCCGGTGCGCGGGCCGGAATGGTGGCAGTGGACGACACCACCGTGGACTACATGCGCGGTCGGCCTTATGCGCCCGAGGGCGCGCAGTGGGACACCGCCGAAGCCTACTGGCGTTCGCTGGTGTCCGACGAGGACGCCGAATACGACAAGGTAGTGGTGCTCGACGCGGCCGAGATCGCGCCGCAGGTGACCTGGGGCACGTCGCCGGAAATGGTGGCGCCGGTGACCGCCCGCGTACCGATGCCGGAGGACGCGGGCAACGACACTCAGGCGGAAGGTTGGCGCAAGGCATTGACCTACATGGATCTGACCGGCGGCGTGCCGATCACCGAGATCATGCTCGACAAGATCTTTCTGGGCTCCTGCACCAACGGCCGGATCGAGGATCTGCGGGTGGCCGCCAAGTATCTGGAAGGCCGGCGAATCGCGCCCAACATCACGCTGGCGATGGTCGTTCCCGGTTCCGGCCTGGTCAAGCAGCAAGCCGAAAAAGAAGGGCTCGATACGATCTTCAAGGCCGCAGGCTTCGAATGGCGCGATGCGGGCTGTTCCATGTGTCTGGGCATGAACGACGACAATCTCTCCCCCGGCGAGCGCTGCGCGTCGACGTCCAATCGTAATTTCGAGGGCCGTCAGGGCAAGGGCGGGCGCACCCATCTGGTGAGTCCCGCCATGGCTGCGGCCGCCGCAGTGCATGGTCATTTCGTGGATATCCGCGAAATGGGTGTGCCGGCGTGAATACGCAGGAGAACGAGGCCCGCACGAGCGGCGAGACCGCGGGCGGCTGGAACGCGGACGCCTACGGCCGCAACGCGCGCTTTGTCGCCGATATGGCCGCGTCGCTGATCGACTGGCTCGACCCGCAGCCGGGCGAGCGTATTCTCGACCTGGGCTGTGGGGACGGCGAACTCACGCTATCGCTCACCGGCCGGGGTGCTGTTGTCGTGGCCGCCGACAGCAGCCCGGATTTCGTAGCCGCCGCGCGCGGCCGCGGCCTGGACGCGGTCCTCGCCGATGGTCAGCGGCTCGGCGACAATCCGCGTCTGGCGGGTCCTTTCGATGCGGTGTTCTCGAACGCCGCGCTGCACTGGATGCACCGTGACCCGCAGGCCGTGATCGACGGCGTGTTCGCCTGCCTGGCGCCGGGCGGCCGTTTCGTGGTCGAGTTCGGCGGCGCGGGTAACTGTGCCCCGATACGCGACGCGCTTCGAGCCGAGGCCGAGGTGCGCGGACAGCATCCGGATGAACTGGACCCCTGGTTCTTTCCGGAGAAAGAAACATATATGAAGCAATTGCGTAGCGCAGGATTCTCGATAGCGCGTGAAGAATTGTTCGCCCGGCCGACACCGCTGCCGGGCGATATGAGCGACTGGCTCGAGACGCTCGCGCGGCCGTTTGTGCAGGCCTTTGCCGCCGGTGCGCCACGCGCCGAGTACGTGGCCGCGGTACGCGAGCGGCTCGTGCCGCTTATGCAGGATGCGGACGGGCGCTGGACCGCACCGTACGTGCGACTGCGCTTCGCGGCCATCAAGCCCGCTTAATACCTACAGAAGGGAAATCACACTCATGCAGGCATTCACTATTCACGACGGTATCGTCGCGCCGCTGGACCGGGCCAATGTCGATACCGACGCCATCATCCCGAAGCAGTTCCTGAAGTCGATCCGGCGCACCGGTTTCGGTCCGCATCTGTTCGACGACTGGCGTTATCTGGACGAAGGCACGCTCGATACCGATATCGCCACGCGCCGCGAGAATCCGGATTTCATCCTCAATACCGAACCCTATCGCAACGCCAGTATCCTGCTTGCGCGTGAGAACTTCGGCTGCGGTTCGTCGCGAGAGCACGCGGTGTGGGCCTTGGACGATTTCGGCTTTCGCTGCGTGATTGCCCCGAGCTTTGCCGATATTTTCTATAACAACTGCTTCAAGAATGGCGTGTTACCGATTGTTCTGGAAAGTAAAAATATTGACGAGCTGTTCGCCGCAGCCGAAGCCGAGCGAGGCTTGACCGCGCGTGTCGATCTGGTCGAAAAGCGGATCGCGCTCGTTGACGGACGCGCGTATGCGTTCGATCTGGATGAACATCGGCGCAAGAACATGCTCGAGGGTCTGGACGATATCGCGCTGACGCTGCAGCATGCGGATGCCATTCGCGCCTTCGAAGCCAGGCGCGCGCAGGAAAAGCCGTGGCTTTTCCGTGATCTATAACGTCAAAATAAACGTCTGCACAAAGTTCGAATCAAACAAGGGGAACCCATGAGCGCAAAAATCCTGGTCATGCCGGGCGACGGAGTCGGCCCGGAAATCTGTCGTGAAGCCGTACGCGTGCTCGAGGCGCTCGCCAGCGACCATGGCCTGGATATCGAACTGGACGAGGCGCTTGTCGGTGGTGCCGCCATCGACGCCGAAGGCGACCCGCTGCCCGAGTCGTCGCTGGCGGCGGCGCGCGCCGCCGACGCGGTGCTGTTCGGTGCCATCGGTGGCCCGGCCTGGGACAGTCAGCCGCGGGACAAGCGCCCGGAATCCGGTCTGCTGCGTCTACGCGCCGAACTCGGCCTGTTCGCCAACCTGCGGCCGGCAATCCTGTATCCGCAGCTGGCGCACGTGTCCGCGCTCAAGCGGGATATCGTCGCCGGGCTGGATATCATGATCGTGCGTGAACTCACCGGCGGCATCTACTTCGGCAAGCCCTCTGGCATGCACACGAACGCCAACGGACGGCGCGAAGCCTTCAACACCATGCGCTACGACGAGGCCGAGATCGAACGTATCGGCCGCGCCGCCTTCGATATCGCGCGCGCCCGCGGCGGTCGGCTATGCAGCGTCGACAAGGCCAACGTGCTCGATGTATCGCAGCTATGGCGTGACGTGATGAACGAGCTGTCGAGCGACTACACCGACGTCGAACTCACCCATATGTACGTCGACAACGCCGCAATGCAGCTGGTGCGTGCGCCCAAGCAGTTCGACACCGTGGTCACCGGCAATCTGTTCGGCGATATCCTCTCCGATGCGGCGGCCATGCTGACCGGATCGATCGGCATGCTGCCGTCGGCCTCGATGGATGCTAACGGCAAGGGGCTCTACGAACCCGTACACGGCAGCGCGCCGGATATCGCCGGTCAGGACGTGGCCAATCCGCTGGCGATCATCCTGTCGGTCGCCATGATGTTGCGGTACACGCTGGACCGCGCGGACCTTGCCGACAAGGTGGAAAACGCCGTCGGTTATGCCCTGGATCGTGGACTGCGTACGCGCGATATCGTCGACGACGAAACCCAGATCGCGAGTACCCAGGAGATGGGGGGCGCGATCGTCGACATGCTACGCTAGGCCTCAACAACCGGGGATAGCGTGCCCAAGACATACGATGTAGCGGTGGTAGGGCCGACAGGCCCCGTCGGCGAAGCGATGCTGGAAATTCTCGCGCAGCGCGACTTCCCGGTCGGCAAGATTTATCCGCTGGCTGGCGAAGGCGCTACCGGCAAGAGAATCGAATTCCGAAACAGCCACGTGAGGATCGGCAATCTGGCTGATTTCGATTTCACCACGGTGCAAATCGGCCTGTTTGCCGGCAGTAGCGAACTGGCCGAAGCGTATGCGCCGAAGGCGGCCGCGGCCGGTTGCGTGGTCATCGACAACAGCCCGTTCTTCCGTGATACGGACGATGTGCCGCTGGTCGTGCCCGAGGTCAACCCGGAACGTATCGCCGATTATCGGTCGCGGGGGATAATCGCCAATCCCGACTGCTCCACCATCCAGATGCTGGTCGCGCTCAAGCCGATCCATGATTTCGCGGGCATCGAGCGGATCAATGTGGCGACCTATCAGGCAGTGTCCGGTTCCGGCACCGACGCGATCCGCGAGCTTGCCGATCAGACCGCACGCTTGCTCAACGGCAAGGCGATTACCCGGCCTGTCGCCTATGCCAAGCAGATCGCGTTCAACGCGATCCCGCAGATCGGCGATGCCATGGACAATGGCTATACCCGCGAGGAAATGATGCTGGTGTGGGAAACGGCTCGAGTACTCGGCGACCCGGGCATCCGCGTCAACCCGACCGCAGTGCGCGTGCCGGTGTTCTTCGGTGATTCCCAGGCTCTGCATATCGAAACGCGAGACAAGGTATCGCGAGCCAAAGCGGTCGAACTGCTTGCGGCGGCGCCTGGCGTCAAGGTGCTCGATAGCCGGGAGTCCGGCGGCTATGCCACGGCTGTCACCGAAGCCGCCAACGACGACAATGTGTTCATCTCTCGTATCCGCGAGGATCTATCGCACGCCAAAGGGCTGGATTTGTGGGTCGTGGCCGATAACGTGCGCAAGGGGGCGGCGCTCAACAGCGTGCAGATCGCGGAAATACTCATCGCTTCATATATCTAGCCTTGATCGGAGCGCACCACCGGGGACGTGCGGAAAGCGCAAACGGTGCTAGCATTATGGAAATACGTTTTGCATTTCGAGTGTTTTTTGCGCTCGCGGCTTTGCTCAAGCCGCATCCGGCCGATGTAGTTGGGGCGGCCGGACAGGGCGCATCAAATTTCCAGGGGATACGCAGGGACTGTGTTCGATACCAAGTTGCGTAATAAGCGATGTATTGCTGCGGCCGGCCTCGTCTGGCTGCTTTGCCATGCGGGTGGCGCGTTCGCGCTCGGTTTCGGGGAAATCCGGGTGAATTCGTCGCTCAACGAACCGCTCGACGCGACCCTGACGCTGGTCTCTCTTTCGGATGCCGAACAGAGTTCGCTGTCGGTGGGCGTGGCCAGCCCCGACATGTTCAAGCGGTTTGGCATCGAGCGCACCTCGCTCGACGACGAACTGCGCGTCGATACCGCCCAGGTCTCGGGATCGAACAACATGACGGTCCGGCTGACGACACGGCGTCCCGTGCGTGAACCGTTCCTGCGTTTTCTCATCGAAGCCAATTCCAGCGAAGGCAAGGCATTGCGCGAGTACACGGTGCTGCTGGATCCGCCGACGCGGTCGCCGAGAGTCGCTGCCACGCCCACACCAACGCCCGCGACGGCGCCAAGCGCGCCACGGCGCACGGCCCCAGCATCGCCGGCGCCTCGCCGGGCCACGGCTCCACGAGCCGCGGTGCCTGCTCCGTCTGCCACCACGGCCGATACCTACGGACCGGTTGCCCGGGGTGACACGTTGTTCAGCGTTGCCACGCAAACGCGGCGCCCGGGCACGACCCAGGATCAGATGCAGGTCGCTATCTTTCGCGACAATCCGCAGGCGTTCGGCGGCAACATGAATGTGCTGCTGCGCGGCGCCATGCTGTCGATACCGCCGGTAGAGAGCATCACCGCCATCGGCGAGAGCGAAGCGCGCGCCCAGATCGCAGAGAACCGCAGATCGGCGACGCCGCCCTCAACGCGCACGGCAGATACGGCGCAATCGACTGGCAAGACAACGGCGGCAGATGCGACCCAGCCGCCGGCCATGACCCAGGCCCGGCTTCGACTGGAGCCGCCACGGCTCGCGTCAGACACCACGCGTGCCGCCAATGGCGCGTTCTTCGGCCGCCTGGTCGAGCCCGATTTCAGTGCGACGACAGCGCCGTCCTCGTCGCCGATATCGTCAGCGCAGGCCGCCGAGACGGTGCCGTCGGCCGCCCAGGGTCCGGTCGCCGGCGCGGCTCCGCAAGCAGCAGACCCCGAACCGGCACCGCCTGTGGATGCGGCGATGGGCGAGGGTGCGACCGCTGACAGCGCGATGACGCAATCGCCGGACGCCGTGTCGACGGCCGCCGAACCGTCTGCGGGGGCAACAGCGCAGGATTCGACGGCCGCCGCTGCGGCGCCCGCGGTAGGCGATGACGACGCCGCACTGCCGATATCGGCCGGCGAGCGCGACGTGGTCGGCCGATCGGGGGCCGGGCTGTTTCGTCCGCTCAATCTGTTGTTGCTGCTCGCGGCAGCCGCGTTGCTCCTGCTGCTATTGCTGTGGAATCGCCGTCGCCAGTACAAGACGGTACAGCTGGATTTCGACCCCGACGACGCTGAGGCCGACGACGTGTCGCACACCCCGGCTGCAGCTGCGCCCGCGCCGCAGGATAACGAGATCGACACGCCGCCGGGTGTAGCGGCCGGTCCGGCGCCGGCGGCGGTCGCCGGCGTAGCTCCACTGGTGCGTGTCCAGGATGCGGACCGGCAAATGAAGCTGGGCCTGTTCGACGGCGCGCGCACCACGCTGGAAAACGGGCTGGCACAGACGCCGACCGATGCGGGCCTGCAGGACAAACTGCTGGAGCGCGATTATCTGGCGGGGGACGCTACCGCTTTCGAGCACAACGTGACCCGTTTCGATGCGCAGCTGTCTGGCAACGGCGTGCGCTGGGCGGGGGTGGCTGCCATGGGGCGTATTCTGTTGCCACACGACCCGCGCTTTGTGGCCGCCGGCCGCATGGCCACGCCGTCGCAGGCTTCCGGGTCGCGGAGTGATGCGGCGACGACGCCGCAGCCGCCGGCGGAAACTGCGGCCAGCACGCTGACGCCGGCTGCGCCATCGGACGACGTACTGCAAGAAGATCTGGAGTCGATCATGGACGAGCCGGCCAAGCCGGCGGCCGAGGATTTCTTTGCCGACGACACGGTGGTCGCGCCGGTGTCGGTGACCGGCGACGATCAGGTCGATGCGCCGGGGGACGACGACACGCTGTCGCTGGATACCGGCGCCGCTGAGGCCGGTGAGTACAACTGGCAGCCGCAGGAGGTCAGCAGCGGCGGCGAGCGCCAGCACGACCGCGGTGATGAACCCGGCATGGCGTTCGAGCTCGATACATCGGATTTTCCGGACGACAGGCAGCGGCCGCCGATCGAACCCGAACCGCCCAAGTCGCATGCATTCGCGCCGATCGATACCAGCGAATTCGACCTCGGCGACGAGTCGCCGGATGACGATGGCGATTTCGGCGCGGGTGAAGCCGAAGCGGACGCCGTGGATATACGCATCGATCTGGCGCGCATGTATCTCGACATGGAAGATCAGCAGGCCGCCCGCGAGCTGCTTGAAGAAGCCCTCGGCGACGGTAACGAAGCACAGCGCAGCACGGCCCGCGAGTTGCTGGACAGTCTTTGACAGTCCGCCAGTCGCTGGGCTCCGGGTGGTTATACGAGCGTTTGTCGCGCTCTGAATGTCGCCGCGCGTGCGTGCTGGATGTCGGCGACGTGCACGAGCAATTGACACCACGGGCACGGTCGGTGCGCGCATGCAGTGCTTGTGCCGTGGCCGACTCGGTATGGGTACGGCACTACGCAGGCGACAGAGCCACCCCTGCGTCACGTGCAACGATGGCGCAAGGAGGCTGAATGCGCTGGGCGGCATGCGTCGAATATGACGGTTCCGGCTATCACGGATGGCAGAGCCAGCCGCACGCTTCAAGCGTGCAGGATACGCTCGAAGCCGCGTTGTCACGTCTGGCCGACGGCTCGATCCGCACCGTCTGTAGCGGGCGAACCGATGCCGGCGTGCATGCCCAAGGCCAGATCGTGCACTTCGACACCGAGGTCGAGCGCTCCACACGCGCCTGGCTGCTGGGGACGAACCGTTACCTTCCCGACGATATTGCCCTGCAGTGGGTGGTCCCGGCCGCTGCCGATTTCCATGCCCGCTTCGGCGCGATCGCGCGCGAATACCGTTACTGGATTCTCGATCGCACGGCGCCGTCGGCCCTGTGGCGCAATCGAGCCTTGCATTCGCACAGTCGGCTCGACGCCGAGGCCATGAATACGGCCGCCCAGCATCTGGCGGGGCGCCACGATTTCAGTGCCTTCCGCGCTGCGGCGTGTCAGGCCAAGACACCCTGGCGTGATCTGCAGACGATTACGGTCGTGCGGCGCGGCGACTGGCTGCGCCTGGACGTGCGCGCCAATGCCTTCCTGCATCACATGGTGCGCAATATCGTGGGCAGCCTGTTGCACGTCGGTCGCGCGGAAAAACCGCCGCAATGGATCGCCGACGTTCTGGCCACGGGCGATCGCACCCGTGCGGGCATGACCGCGCCGGCGCAGGGGCTGTCGCTGCGGCGTGTGCACTATCCGCCGGCGTTCGTATTGCCCGAGGCGGCGTCGGACGACGTCGGCTGGTAAAATAGCGGACTGGTTTTTCCAAGTGCGGGCCGTTGCCTGGACCCACGATGCATCGCGTAAGAATCAAGATCTGCGGCGTGACCCGCGTCGAAGACGCCCTGGCCGCCGCGCGCGCCGGTGTCGATGCGATCGGACTGGTGTTCTATCCGGACAGTTCGCGCGTGGTGACGATGGATCAGGCCCGTGCGATCAGCCGTGCGCTGCCGCCTTTCGTGGCCCGCGCCGCGCTGTTTCTCGACGCGTCGGAAGACGAGGTGCGGCATGTCATCGAAACGCTGCGCCCGGACGTACTGCAGTTCCACGGGCGCGAGGCGCCGGAATTCTGCCGTATGTTCGGCATGCCGTATCTGAAGTCGGTGCCCATGGGCGAGGACGATATCGACCTCGGCGCCTGGGCCGAGGCCTACGGCGACGCTCAGGGTCTGCTGCTCGACGCCAACCGGGCGGGCGAGGCCGGCGGGCGCGGCAAGACCTTCGATTGGCAGGCCGAGGCAGAGCGCCCGGATCTGCCGCTCGTGGTCGCGGGCGGTCTGAGCGTGGATAATGTCGCCGAGGCGATCCGGCGGTTCACGCCCTACGCGGTCGATGTGAGCAGCGGCGTGGAAAGCGCCCCCGGCATCAAGGACGCGCAGCGCATGCAGGATTTCGCTGCCGCGGTAATCAACACCATAGGATAATCATGGCCATTACTTCCCAGAAGCCGACCGCCGATTCGACGCCGCTGGCACAGGCCTGGCGCGATATGCCGGACGCGCGCGGGCACTTCGGCCCCTATGGCGGCCGTTTTGTCGCCGAGACGCTGATGGCGCCTCTGGACGAACTCGCTGCCGCCTATGAATCCGCGCGCAACGATCCGGAATTCATGGCTGCGCTCGATTCCGATCTGGCCGATTATGTCGGCCGGCCGTCGCCGATCTATTTCGCCGAGCGCTTGACGAAAAAGACCGGCGGCGCCCAGATCTGGTTCAAGCGCGAGGATCTGAATCACACCGGCGCGCACAAGATCAACAACACCGTCGGCCAGGCCCTGCTGGCCGCGCGCATGGGCAAGACCCGCATCATCGCCGAAACCGGGGCCGGCCAGCATGGCGTGGCGTCGGCCACGGTCGCTGCGCGCCTGGGCATGGAATGCGTCGTCTACATGGGCAGCGAGGACATGCGCCGGCAGGCCACCAACGTCTATCGCATGCGGCTGCTGGGCGCGGAAGTGCGACCCGTGGATTCCGGCTCCAAGACCCTCAAGGACGCGCTCAACGAAGCGCTGCGTGACTGGGTGGCAAACGTCGATGACACCTTCTATATCATCGGCACGGTGGCCGGTCCGCATCCGTACCCGGCGATGGTGCGCGATTTCCAGGCCGTGATCGGGCGCGAATCGCGCGCCCAGATGCTCGAGCGCTGTGGCCGCCTGCCGGATGCGCTGGTGGCCTGCGTGGGCGGCGGCTCCAATGCCATCGGTCTGTTCTATCCCTTCCTCGACGACGAAAGCGTGGAGATCTACGGCGTGGAAGCCGGCGGCGACGGCGTGGCCACCGGTCGTCATGCCGCGCCGCTGTCGGCGGGGCGCTCGGGGGTGCTGCACGGCAATCGTACCTACATCATGCAGGACGAGAACGGCCAGATCAGCGAAACCCACTCGGTATCCGCCGGCCTCGATTACCCCGGCGTCGGCCCCGAACATTCCTGGCTCAAGGATATCGGTCGCGCGCACTATGTGGACGTGGACGACAGGGCCGCGCTCGACGCCTTCCACGAGTGCACGCGTATCGAAGGCATCATCCCGGCGCTGGAGTCCGCTCACGCGGTGGCCTATGCGCAGAAACTCGCCGCCGGCATGTCGCCCGATCAGATCGTGTTGGTGAACATGTCCGGGCGCGGCGACAAGGACATGGCCAGCGTGGCCGAAGCCGCCGGAGAGACCCTGTGAGTCGTCTCAAGCAACGTTTCGACAGCCTCGCCGAGGCTGGCCGCACGGCCCTGGTCCCGTACCTGACCGCGGGTGACCCGCACCCGGATGCCACGGTCGGCTTCATGCATGCGCTGGTCGAGGCCGGCGCCGACGTGATCGAAGTGGGCGTGCCGTTTTCCGACCCGATGGCCGACGGCCCGGTGATCCAGGCCGCCTGCGAGCGCGCACTCGCGCATGGCACGAGTCTGCGCGGCGTGCTGGAGATGGTCGCGCAGTTCCGCCAGCAGGATACCGAGACGCCGGTGGTGCTGATGGGTTATCTCAACCCGATCGATCGCTTCGGGCTCGAGGATTTCGCCGCTCGCGCCCGCGAGGTCGGCGTGGACGGCGTGCTCATCGTCGACATGACCGCCGAGGAAGCGCCCGAGATCATGCCCAGCCTGCGCGCCGCCGAGTTGGACGCGGTCTGTCTGGTCGCACCGACCACGGGCGAAAATCGCCTGGCGAGCGTGTGCGCCAATGCCGACGGCTTCATCTATTACGTGTCGTTCAAGGGCGTGACGGGCGCGGCCAGCCTCGATGTGTCGTCGATCGGCGCAAACATCGAGCGTATCCGCAGGTTCAGCGAACTGCCGGTGGCCGTGGGCTTTGGCGTGAGCACACCGCAGAACGCCGCCGATGTGGCGCGTGTGGCGGATGCGGTGGTCGTGGGCAGCGCGCTGGTTCGCTGCGTGGCGGATCTGGGTAACGATCTCGACGCCACGCGTGACGCATTACGCGCTACGCTAGGGGCGATGCGAACCGCGATAGACGAACAAGACACACAGGCAAGAGAGGCACGACGCGCATGAGCTGGCTCGAAAAACTGATGCCGTCGCAGATGCGCAGCGACGCATCTGCCAAGAAGAACGCTGTTCCCGAAGGGCTGTGGACCAAGTGCAGCAACTGCGGGGCGGTACTCTACAGCGCGGAAATGGAGCGCTCCCTGCAGGTCTGCCCGAAATGCAACGCGCATCAACGCCTGCGCGCACGCAACCGGCTGGATCTGTTTCTGGATGCCGAGCATCGCGAGGAACTCGCCCTGGGGCTGGAGCCGCGCGATCCGCTCAAGTTTCGCGACAGCAAGAAATATCGTGATCGCCTGAATCAGGCCCAGAAGGACTCGGGTGAACGCGAAGCGGCGCTGGTGATGGGCGGCACCCTCAAGCAGATGCCGATCGTGGCTGGTGCCCTAGACTTCGGTTTCATGGGCGGCTCCATGGGCAGCGTGGTGGGCGAGGTCTTCGTCAACGGGGTCGACGCCGCCATCGAGCGCGGTACGCCATTCGTGTTCTTTTCCGCCAGCGGCGGCGCGCGCATGCAGGAAGGCCTGTTTTCACTGCTGCAGATGGGCAAGACCAGTGCCGCGCTGACGCGGCTGGCCGACCGCAGTCTGCCGTTCGTGTCGGTACTCACCCATCCGACGATGGGCGGCGTGGCGGCCAGCTACGCGATGCTCGGCGATATCAACGTGGCCGAGCCGGAAGCGCTGATCGGCTTCGCCGGCCCGCGGGTCATCGAACAGACCGTCAAGCAGACGCTGCCGGAAGGCTTCCAGCGCAGCGAGTTTCTGCTTGAACACGGCGCCGTCGACATGATCGTCGAACGCCAGCACCTGCGTGATCGTATCCACGAGGTTCTGGGCGTGCTCATGCACCAGCCGCCGGTTGCGCCGGCGACGCCTGCCGAGGCGTGAGCGCGGCTGCGCCTCTCGGGGGCAGCGTCGACGAGTGGCTCGATTGGCAGTCGACGCTGCACGCGAGCGAGATCGAACTGGGTCTCGCGCGCGTGGCCGAGGTGGCGCGCCGGCTGAACCTGCTTCCGCTGGCCGGCCGCAGCGTGGTCATTGCCGGTACTAACGGCAAGGGCAGCTGTGCGGCGCTCATCGAATCACTGTTGACTGGAAAAGGGCGGGTCGGCACCTATACCTCGCCGCATCTGTGGCGTTACAACGAACGCATCCGTATCGACGGCACGCCGGTCGCCGACGCGGACCTGCGCGGCGCGTTCGTGGCCGTGGAGCAGGCCCGCGGCAGCACGCCGCTCACTTATTTTGAGTACGGCACGCTGGCAGCACTGTGGCTGTTTGCAGCGTACGAGGTGGATTTCGCGGTGCTCGAGGTGGGCCTCGGCGGACGCCTGGACGCCGTCAATATCGTCGATGCGGATGTCGCCCTGATCACCAACATCGGCCTGGACCATGTCGACTGGCTGGGCCCCGACCGTGACAGCATCGGCTTCGAGAAGGCCGGCGTCATGCGGACCGGGCGGCCGGCGATCTGCGCCGATCGCGACATGCCTGCGACCATCGGCGCGCAGGCGGCTGCGCTGGCGGCGCCGCTCTGGCGTATCGGCCATGATTTCGAGCTCGAGGCGGATGCCGGTACCTGGCACTGGCGCCACGCCGTGCGCCGGCTCGAGACGCCGGTCAACGACAGCGTGCTGGCCGACAATCTCGCTGGCGCCATCGCTGTATACGAAGCGCTTTTCGATACCCTGCCCACGGCGGAAAATACCGCCCGTGCCTGTCGTGCCCAGGCCGCATTGCCCGGCCGGCGAGAGCGTGTCGACGGCATGCTGCCTATCATCTACGATGTCGGCCATAACGGCGAGGCAGTGGCGGTACTCGCTCGCTATCTCGCCGATCACCCGGTGTCCGGCAAAACCCATCTCGTACTTGGCATGCTGGCGGACAAGCCGGTTGAAACCGTGGGCGGGATACTCGACGACGTGGGCGATCAATTCTATCTGGCGGGTCTCGACGGCATCAGTCCGCGCGGGCTCTCCAGTGGCGAGCTCGCCGCGCGTCTGGGGAGAGAGCGCGAGGCAAGGATGTTCGAGGATCCGAAGCGCGCTCAGCAGGCTGCGCTGACGGCCGGCGTCGCCGGCGATCGCGTGGTGGTTTGTGGTTCTTTTCTGACCGTGGCGCACGCCCGGGAGCAGTGTCCGTCATGAATGACGTAATGAAAAAACGCGTGATCGGCGCGATCGTGCTGGTGATACTCGGCATTCTTCTGCCGCTGCTCCTGGCCCGGTGTCTGCATGACGGCGACAGCGGCGAGAGTGCATCCACGCGG
The DNA here is from genome assembly GCF_042643355.1 of Salinisphaera aquimarina. Taxonomy (NCBI): domain Bacteria; kingdom Pseudomonadati; phylum Pseudomonadota; class Gammaproteobacteria; order Salinisphaerales; family Salinisphaeraceae; genus Salinisphaera; species Salinisphaera aquimarina. The sequence goes on along the minus strand of NZ_JBHRSS010000008.1, from coordinate 391,470 downwards.
GTGTATGAAATAACCCCCGACGGCAACGCTAGGCCGGCCGGTGCCGGCGACCAGTCGACCGCGGCCGACAACGCATCGTCGACGCAGGCCGGCAAGCGCGACAACATCGACGGATCGAGCGGTGTGCGCGACGCGCGTGAAGACACGCCCCCGCCGCCGCAACGGGTATCGCCGGCCGCTCGCGACGAGGCGCCCGAATCCGGCGACGGCGCGGATACGTTCGAAACGCCGCCGGTTCGGGGCAACGCGTCCAACGAAGACCGCTCGACTCCGGCACCGGCAAAGCCGACGCCGACCGCGCCGCCGTCAACCACCAGCGGCAACGCCGGCAGCGATGACTCGTTGCGGCGCACCGAAAGTGCGAGCGGCGGTTGGGTGGTCCAGGTTGCGAGCTTCGGGGACGAGAACAACGCACGCCGGCTGGCCGCGCAGCTCAATGCCGATTACAAGGCCTTCTATCGCGCCGGCAGTGTCGGTGGCAAGACCTGGTATCGCGTGCGTATCGGCCCCTTCGAGAGTGAATCGCAGGCGCGCAGCACGGCCGCGAAGTTGCGTCAGCAGGGCCGCAGTACCCTGGTGCAGCGCGCCGAATGACGTTCGGCGCGGCGCCGTTTGCTAGACTGTCGCACTCTGACGGGGCCGCGCACGAGCCGATGCAATGATCTGGGTCGACATCGCCATACTTGCCGTGATTGCCCTGTCGGCCGTCATCGGCTTCTTCCGCGGCTTTCTGCGCGAAGCCATCGGGCTGGCGACCTGGATCGTGGCGTTCTATCTGGCGTTTGTTTTTGCCGAATCCGGCGCCATGTTCCTCGAACGCTGGATCAGCAGCGACTCGGCGCGTCTGGCGGTGGCTTTCGTCGTTGTTTTCATTGTCGTGCTCATCATCGGCGCTGTTTTCAATTTCATCATTGGCCGCCTGGTGAGTCGGACCGGGTTCGCCGGTACGGATCGCGTCCTTGGCGGTGTGTTCGGTGTACTGCGCGGTGTCGCCGTGCTGATCGTGCTGGTGCTGCTTGCCGGGGTCACGCCCGTACCGCGTGACGACTGGTGGCAGCAGTCGGTATTCATCGGGCGCCTTGAACAGGGCGCACTCTGGGTACGGGATTTTCTGCCGCCTGATCTGGCCGGGGCAGTGACCTATCCCGATGCGCCGGACGCGCCGTCGTCTACGAACACGTCTTCCACTTAAATACAGTTTCCGGAACTCCTATGTGCGGCATTGTCGGTATCGTCTCTCATTCGGCGGTCAATCAGGAAATCTATGACGCGCTGACCGTGCTTCAGCATCGCGGCCAGGACGCCGCCGGCATTGTCACCACCTGCGGCGGGAAGCTTTTCCTGCGCAAGGACAACGGCCTGGTACGGGATGTATTCCGGACCGACCACATGCTGCGTCTGCAGGGCAACGCCGGGGTGGGGCATGTGCGCTATCCGACGGCCGGGGTCGAGACCAGCGCAGAGGCCCAGCCGTTCTATGTCAACACGCCGTATGGCATCTGTCTGTCGCACAACGGCAATCTCACCAACGCCGAGCAGCTCAAGGAAGAGCTGTATCTGTCCGACCGGCGTCATCTGAACACCGACTCCGATTCGGAAATCCTGCTCAACGTGTTCGCTCACGAACTGATGCGCAGCGAACGTCTCAACCTGACCCCCGGCGATATCTTCGAGGCCGTGTCGGCCCTGCATCGCCGCTGCAGCGGCGGCTATGCGGCGACGGCCCTGGTCACCGGCTACGGGCTCGTGGGTTTTCGCGACCCGCACGGTATTCGCCCGGTGGTCTATGGCAAGCGCGAAACCGAGGCCGGCACCGACTACATGATCGCCTCGGAGTCGGTGGCGCTGGACGCGTTGGGCTACGAGCTGATCGACGATATCAACCCCGGCGGGTGCGTGGTGATCACCCTCGACGGCGAGTTGCATGTGCAGCAGTGCGCGGAACATCCGGTCTACTCGCCGTGCATCTTCGAATACGTCTATCTCGCCCGTCCGGACTCGGTGATCGACGACGTCTATGTCTACAAGGCGCGCCTGCGCATGGGCACCTATCTCGCCGAGAAGATCCTGCGTGAATGGCCCGATCACGATATCGACGTGGTGATCCCGATTCCCTCGACCAGCCGTACGGCCGCGGTGGAACTCGCCAGCCAGCTCGATGTGAAATATCGCGAAGGCTTCATCAAGAATCGTTATATCGGCCGTACCTTCATCATGCCGGGCCAGCAGCAGCGCGCGAAGTCGGTGCGCCAGAAGCTCAACCCGATCGACCTGGAATTCGCCGACAAGAACGTGCTGCTGGTGGACGACTCCATCGTGCGTGGCACCACCTCGCGCCAGATCATCGAGATGGCGCGCGAAGCCGGCGCACGCAAGGTCTATTTCGCGTCGGCGGCGCCGCCGGTGCGTTACCCCAACGTCTACGGTATCGACATGCCTAGCGCCACCGAACTCGTGGCCCACGGACATACCGAGGAACAGATCGCAGAGGTCATCGGCGCGGACAAGCTGATCTATCAGGACATGGACGACCTGGTGCGTTCGGTCAATGCCGGCAACGCCGACCTCGAGAAGTTCGAGGATTCGGTGTTTTCCGGGCAGTACATCACGGCGGATATCAGCCAGGATTATCTGGCCCAGCTGGAACTGTTCCGTGCCGACGCGGCGCGCGAAGATCGACGCAATTCCGATAACGCCGTACTGGAATTGCACAACGACGAGTAGGGCGAGGCACGACTGACGGCGGCTGGCGTCGGTTGCCTGAACCCAGCCGTCGTTGCATACTGCAACTGCGCCGATTTGGAACAGCTTGCGGGCGCCCTATAAATTCCGCTAAACGGGTCGAGGGACAGCAAGCCTGCTACGCGGCGCGTCAGCGGGTTTTTTTTGTGCTTCGATTCCGAGCGCAACGGAGACGACGATGAACGAAGATTTCGATCCCGACTGGGGAACGGCCACGCGCGGTGTACGCGCCGGCACGCACCGCACACCGGAGGGTGAACACAGCAACGCCATCTACATGACGTCGAGCTTCGTGTTCGAATCCGCGGAGGAGTGCGCGGCCCGTTTCTCGGGTGATGCGCCGGGCAATATCTACTCCCGATTCACCAACCCCACGGTCGATGCCTTCTCGAAACGCCTCGCGGCTATGGAGGGCGGCGAGAGCTGTGTCGCCACCGCGTCGGGCATGTCGGCGATTCTGGCGACGTGTCTGGCCACGCTCGAGGCAGGCGACCACATCGTGGCCGCGCATACGTTGTTCGGCTCCACCATCGGCCTGTTCAACAATTATCTGGCCAAGCTCGGCATCACCACCAGTTATGTCTCGCCCGAGGACAACGCCGCCTGGAAGGCGGCGATCACGCCGGCCACGCGCATGCTGTTCGTGGAGACACCGTCGAACCCGCTCACCGAAGTCGTGGACATGGCGGCCCTCGCGGAGCTCGCCAACGACAACAATGCATTACTCGTGGTCGACAACTGCTTCTGTACGCCGGTGCTGCAACGGCCGCTGGATTTCGGCGCCCATGTGGTCACCCATTCGGCGACCAAGTTTCTGGACGGGCAGGGGCGAGCCCTGGGTGGGGCGGTGGTCGGCGATGCCGATATCGTCGGCGATCGCGTATTCCGATTCCTGCGCACCTGCGGTCCCACGATGAGTCCGTTCAATGCCTGGATCTTCTACAAGGCGCTGGAAACCCTGGAAGTACGCATGCGCGCCCACTGCGAGGCCGGCCAGAAAGTGGCCGAGTGGCTGGAAGCCCAGCCCGGCGTCGAGCACGTCTATTATCCGGGCCTGCAATCGCATCCCCAGCACGAACTGGCCACGCGCCAGCAGCCGGGTGGCTATGGCGGCATTCTGGCGCTGCGGCTGGCTGGTGGCCGCGATGCCGCGTTCAAGCTGATCAACGGCACGAAGATGATCTCGATCACCGCCAACCTGGGTGACACGCGAACCACCATCGTGCATCCGGCGAGCACCACCCATGCGCGGATTTCCGCCGAGGACCGGGGCCGCGCCGGCATTACCGAGGGCGTTGTGCGTATATCGGTCGGGCTGGAGAACGTGGACGACATCATCGCCGATCTCGCGGCGGGGCTGGCCTGATGCAACCGGATGACGTGTTCGCCGCCTTGATGGAGCGCGATCCGGCGAGCAAGTGTGCGATGGCGCGTGCACTGCACGCGGCCGATAGTGCGCCGCTGGCCGAGGCCGGCGGCGAGCCGCGGCGGGTCGAGGTGCCCGGACGACCCGAGCGGCCCGATCTCGTGCATCCGGCGAAACTCGCCAAACGCGGGCTCGGCAAGGCGGATGGCCGGGCCGCGCTCATCCACGCGATCGCTCATATCGAGTTCAACGCCATCAATCTGGGGCTGGACGCGGCCTATCGGTTTCGCGGCATGCCGGTCGATTTCTACGCGGACTGGCTGCGGGTGGCGGCGGATGAGTCGCGTCATTTCGAAATGCTCAATGCGCGGCTGGTCGACTACGGTCATGTCTACGGCGATTTCGATGCCCACAACGGTCTCTGGGAAATGGCGGTCAAGACCGGCCACGACGTGATGATCCGCATGGCGCTGGTGCCGCGCGTGCTCGAGGCGCGGGGGCTGGATGTCACTCCGGGCATGATCGACAAGCTGCGGCAGGCGAAAGACGACGAGACGGTGGCGATTCTCGAGATCATTCTCGAAGAGGAAGTGCCGCACGTCGAGATCGGTACGCGCTGGTTTCGCTACTGCGCCGAGCCGCGCGGCCTGGACCCCGACACGACCTTCACACAGCTGCTCGATGAATACATGAACGGCGGCCCGCCCGGGCCGTACAACTTTCCCGCCCGCCGCGAAGCGAAGTTCTCCGAGCCCGAACTGGACTGGCTGGCGCAGCGCCATTCGCGCTGAGCGGGCGCGGCGCTCGAGAAATCCAATCCCAAGGTAAATCTCTGCAGCTCAGAAAAGCGATGAGTGCCGCAGCTGAAGCTTCAGAAAAGCCAAAGAATTTATCCGCAGATGACGCAGATGAATGCGCAAGAGACGCAGCGGTTCTGCGTGAAATCGGCGTCAGTACGAGATATCTGCGCAGGACTCCGGCGAAACCGTCTTATACGCTTGAATTGTCCTGAATCAGCGATCGTCGATGCACGCCTTGACTGTCCGCAACCAGAATTTCGGCCTGTTCGGGTCGCCAGTCGGCGATGACGATACGCTCACCCTGCGTGCCGTCCAGGTCGACGCGGTGGCTGGCGGGCCGGTGGGTATGGCCATGGATCAGCCGGGTCACGCCGTATTCGCGCAGGGTTGTACGCACGGTGTCGCCGTTCACGTCCATGATATGGGCGGGCTTGCTCGCCTTGCCCGCCGTGCTCTTGCGGCGTGCCCGCGCGGCGAGCCAGCGGCGCAGCCATAACGGGATTCTGAGCATGCGCGCGCGCCAGCGCGGATTCGTATAACGGGCACGAAACGCCTGATGCGCGGTGTCGTCGGTACACAGCATGTCGCCATGCGAAAGCAGCGTCGGCGTGCCGTGAAGGTCGACGACGACCGGGTCGTCGAGAATCAGCATCCGGCTCGCCGCGACAAAACCTTCTCCGACCGCGAAATCGCGGTTGCCGCGCATGAAGTACAGCGGTACGCCGGTCGCAGCCAGTTTGGCAAAGGCATCGAGGATCGATGCATGGATCGGGATCGAACCGTCGTCCCCGATCCATACATCGAACAGATCTCCGAGCACGTAGAGTGCTTCGGCCTCGCGCGCGGGCCCGGCGAGATACGCCTTCAGGCGCTCGGCGTTGGGATCGTCGGCGCCGCGCAGATGCACATCGGCGAGCAGGTGCGTCGACATGCGAGCGGCGCGGCCGCGTTACTTGGCGATGACTTCGGCGGACTCGATGGTGACCATGTCCTGCGGCACGTCCTGACGGAACGGGCCGGCGGCGCCGGTCTGACCAGCGGCGATCTTGTCGACCACGTCCATGCCGTCGGTGACCTTGCCGAACACGGCATAACCCGGGCGGCCGCGGCCGGCGTTGAGCGGGGCGTTATCGGACAGGTTGACGAAGAACTGCGAGGTGGCCGAGTCGGGGTCGTTGGTGCGCGCCATCGACAGGGTGCCGCGGTCGTTGTCGAGGCCGTTGTCGGACTCGTTGACGATCGGATCGCGCGTCTTCTTCTGCTTGTAGTTTTCGTCGAAGCCGCCGCCCTGGATCACGAAGCCGGGAATCACGCGGTGGAAGATGATGCCGTCGTAGAAGCCGTCCTTCACATACTGGATGAAGTTGGCGGCGGATTTGGGCGCTTCGTCTTCAAACACCTCGATCGTGATATCGCCGAGATTGGTGTGCATGACAACCATGGGGTCTTCCTTGTTGGAGTTGCCGGCGTCGCCGGTCGCGGAATTCGCAGCAAATGCGACAGAAAAAAGCAGGGTGAAAGCAGTCAGACGCAGAAGATGTTTCATCAGGCAGCAGTGTCCTCAAGTGCATGAGTGGGCTCGACCCGGGCCAGGGCGCGGTCGAGCACCGACAGATCGGCGTCGCTGCGATGACCCTGCTCGGAGAGCACGCGTCGCCAGCCGCGGCCGCCGGGCCGGCCATGATACAGGCCGAGCATGTGGCGAGTGATGTCCTTGAGCGCGCCACCGCCGGCCAGGTGGCGGCCGATGAAATCGCGCATGTCGGCCACGATCTGCGCACGCGTCGGCGGCTGTGCTTCGGCGCCGAAGAAGCGCCGGTCGACCGCGGCCATCACATAGGGATTGCGGTAGGCCTCGCGGCCGATCATCACACCGTCGACATGATCCAGCTGTGCGGCGGCCGCATCGAGATCGGTGAAACCGCCGTTGATGCTCATCGGCAGATCGGCAAACTCGCCTTTGAGCCGATGCACACGCGGATAATCCAGCGGCGGAATATCGCGATTTTCCTTCGGGCTGAGCCCCGACAGCCAGGCCTTGCGGGCGTGCACGGTCAGATGATCGGCGCCGGCCGCCATCATGCAGGCCGTGAAATGCCGCAGGAAGGTGTAGCTGTCCTGATCGTCGATGCCGATCCGGGTCTTGACCGTGACCGGAATCGCGACCGTGGCGCGCATCGCACTCACACAGTCGGCCACGCGCTCGGGCTCGGCCATCAGGCAGGCGCCGAACGCGCCGTTCTGGACCCGATCGGACGGACAGCCGACGTTGATGTTGACCTCGTCGAAGCCGGCGTCTGCGGCCAGTCGCGCGCACTCGGCCATGGTCGCCGGATCGCTGCCGCCCAACTGCAGTGCCACCGGATGCTCGTCGGCGTTGAAAGCCAGAAAACGCGCGGTATCGCCGTGGATGAGCGCGCCCGTCGTCACCATTTCGGTATAGAGCAGGGCGGAGCGCGTGATCCGACGCATGAAATAACGCTGGGCGGGCGTGGTCCAGGCCATCATCGGCGCAACCGATATACGGCTGCCGGGCGTGGCGCGGTTGGAGGCGGTCTGCGACATGCGCGGTATTATCGCAAAGATCGTCAATCCATGAGGCGCCCGGCGGCCTTACCTCGCAAGTCGCGACCATGGCCTGCACAATGAACGATTAGCGCCCGCACCGGAGAATCGCCTGCATGTACGCACTCGCCCGAGCCGGCCTGTTCAAAGTCGACCCCGAGCGTGCCCATCGCCTCACGCTGGGTTCTCTCGCGCGCACGGCTGCCGTGGCGCGAAAGGTCTACGGCGATCGCGTGCCGGATGCGCCGGTCGAGGTCATGGGACTGCGGCTGGCGAACCCGATCGGTCTGGCCGCGGGTATGGACAAGGACGGACGCTGCATCGATGGGTTGGCCGCGCTCGGTTTCGGCTTCCTCGAACTCGGCACGGTCACGCCGGTAGCCCAGCCGGGCAACGACAAGCCGCGCATGTTCCGCCTGGTCGAGCAACGCGCGTTGATCAACCGGCTCGGCTTCAACAACGGCGGCGTCGAAGCGCTCGTGCGCCGTATTCGAGCGGCGCGCTACGGCGGCGTGCTCGGTATCAATATCGGCAAGAACGCTAAGACCCCGCCCGAGCATGCCGTGGACGATTATCTGGCCTGTCTGCGCGCGGTTCACGAGGTGGCGTCCTATATCACCGTGAACGTGTCCTCGCCCAACACGCGGGGCCTGCGCGAGCTGCAGGGCGCCGAGCATCTGGATACGCTGCTGGCGGCGCTGACCGAGGAACGCGATCGCCTGGCGGATACGCACGGGCGACGCGTGCCGCTGGCGGTCAAGATCGCGCCCGATCTCGACGACGACCAGCTCGACGCCATCGCCGAGCGGTTGCTGCATCACCGCATCGATGCGGTCATCGCCACCAACACCACCATCGCCCGCCACAAACTGCCGGTACGCTGGTGGTTTCAGGCGGGCGGTCTGAGCGGTGTGCCGCTACGCCAGCGCTCGACCGAGATCATTGTCGGGCTGCGCCGCCGCCTGGGCGATGAAGTGCCGATCATCGGCGTGGGCGGGATCGACAGCCCGCAGGATGCGATCCAGAAGCTGGAAGCCGGAGCGAACGCGCTCCAGATCTATACCGGTCTGATCTATCACGGCCCGGCGCTGATACGTGAGTGCGCAATCGCCGCCGCGCATTGGCAGGCACGTCAGCGGGTGATCATGCAGGCCAGCATCGTCAGGCGCGACCGAACCCAGGATGGCGCTGGCGTACGCGCTGCAGCTGACGAGCAAACACCGCCCCAATGAAATCGATGCTGTCGGCCAGACGATGGCCGTCGTCGACGATATGCAGACCGGCGCTGCGCGCGCGGGCGAAGTCGATGCTTGAGGCGAGCGGCACGATATCGTCGTGCCAGCCGTGCACGACTTCGGTGTCGGCCGGACATCCGACCGGGTCGCCGGGATAGCCGTCGAGATACAGCGCCGGCGCCATCAGCAGCAGGGCGTCCGGCTGGAGCCGCTCGCAGGCCATCGCCGAGACATAGCCGCCCATGCTGGATCCGACCAGCACCAGCGGCGTGCCCTGTGGCGCGAGCGACAGCAGATGGGTGACTCGATCTATGGGGTTCATCATCGCGCTGTAGTTGGGGCTGTCCACGGTGAAGTCGAGGGCCTGTGCAATCGCGGCCAGATGCTGGATCTTGCTGCCCCAGGGCCCGCTTTCCTTGCCGTGAGCGAAAACCACCCGTGCCAGGGACTGCGATTCGGATTCGTTGTGTGTCGGTTTCATGATGGACGCTGGTCAAAGTGCCGGCGTACTATGCCATGCGTCGCTGGCAGGTTTGAGCCGGCAAGCGCCCCACCCGGAGTCCGTCGTTGAAATTCCTGGCTTTCCTGAACTGGATCGTGCTCGGCATGGCCGCGCTCATGGCGCTGTTGTACGCGGTGGTCTGTCTGATGATGCTGCCGTATCCGCAGCTGGTGGAAAACGCGGGCGGCGGGTTCGATCAGGTGCTGGGTATTACCGTGGGGCTCGCTGTGTTCACCGCCGTCGCCGGACTGTCGACCTGGTTGCTGCAGAAACGTCATGCATTGATGTGGGGCGGCCAGGTCATGCTGTTGGTCGCGGCGGTAGCGCTGGTGGCCTTTGTGTGGACGCAGCGTTGAGCCTGCTGCGGTAATGGGCGCAGGCATGCGCACGCAGCAGCGCTGGTTTCATGCGTCCTGGCTGCCGTTGCTGACCGGGCTAGGCTGGCTGATTTTGGGCAGTGGCGGCGCCTGGATCGTCACCCTGATCGCGGCTGTGCCCGGCGCACTGCTGCTGGCCAGCGGCACGGCGCTTCTGCTGTGGCCCGGCGATCGCTATATCACCCATTATCTGGCCCTGGGCGGGCTCATCGGCATGGTTCTGGCGGTGCTGCTGTCGCCCTGGTTGGGCGTGCTGACGGCTGTGCTGCTGGCGCTCGCCTCGGCCGCTTCGTTCATCGTGGCCGGTCGGGCGGCGTTGCTGCAGGCCGTTCTGATCGACGGTGTGCCTGCACCGGACGTATGTTTCGCGACCGCGCGCAAGGCGGCCACCGACGAAGCACTGCTCGGGTTCTTCATCACCTGCGCGCGTATCCCGCTGGGCGACGCCGTGGCCCGAGATGCCCATGAAATCACGCTGTTGCAGCGGCGTGCCGATGCCGACGGCTGGGCGCAGACGCCCGCCGATTTCGCCCGCGCACCCGCCGCACCCGCCGACCCACGTCTCCAGCGGACCCGCTCGCTGGGCTGTAATTTCGACTGGCTGTCGTTCACCAGCGAGTTCGCACCCGATCCGGGTCTGCCGGGGGCCGCGCGTTGGCGCGCCCATCGGCCGAACGAGCGTGTGGCGGCGCGCGTATTCCAGCATCCGGGCAAGTCCCGGCCCTGGCTGGTCTGTATCCACGGGTATCGGATGGGCATCGACGCGCTCGATCTGTCGTTGTTCGAGGTCAAGCGACTGCACTACAAGCTCGGCCTGAATCTGCTCATGCCGATTCTGCCGTTGCACGGCGCGCGCAGCGTCAGTCGCATGACGGGCGGGTATTTCTTCGACGGACCGATGGTGGATCTGCTGCATGCGGAGTCGCAGGCGTTGTGGGACCTGCGGCGTTGTCTCAAGTGGATTCATGCCACCCAGCCGGGCGCCGATGTCGGCACGCTCGGTTACAGCCTGGGCGGCTACAACGCCGCGCTGCTGGCGGCCTACGAACCGTCGCTGGCCTGTGTGATCGCCGGTATTCCGGTCACCGATATTCCGGCCGTGGTCTGGCAGCACATGCCGTTGCTGCACCGGCGTTATATCGAAGCCCAGGGCATTGATGTGGCGCAGCTGAGCGCGCTGATGGCGCCGGTGTCGCCGTTGCATCTGCCCTGTGCCGTGGCCCCTGAACGCCGTTATGTATTCGCGGCCACGGCCGACCAGATGGTGTCGCCGCAGCAGCCGCTACGTCTCTGGCAACACTGGGGCGAGCCGGCCATGCACTGGTATCACGGCTCGCATCTGTCCGTGCGCCGCGAAAACGGCGGCCGGGCGTTCATCGATTCCGCGCTTCATGAAACGGGCCTGACTGCGCCGCGTTGAGGCTAGGGCCGGTTAGCACCACCGCCGATCGCCCCGTTGCTGCCCAAAAATGCGCCAGGCAAGGCGCGAGGAGAGACGTTGGGTGAGCCAAATGAACGACGAGCAACGCCGCATGGCGCATTTTTGGGCGCAAGCATCGCGACGAGAGGCAGAGCGGGGCCCTGCCGCGCAGCGGTGGGGTGCGACCCTCGGCGTCGCGATGGCCGCGAGCGTACTCGTCGCTCATGCCGCCCGCCGGCGGTCGCACCCCGCCTGCGGCGGGAGCTCTGCTCCTCGCCTCGAGCGGCAAGGGACGCGGTCCATTTTCCCGCAATACGGCGTTGCAGCTCGCTCGTGTAGCACGGCTACACGACACTCACTGTGCCTTGTCTTGCGAAAAAAAGGCCCGCGGCGCGGCGATCTCGATAGTGCTAACCGGCCCTTGGTTGTGATGCGATGGCCTGCGCGCGAGAATGCCCGGCTATATATGCCTTGTTGATCCAGCGAAGGGGTTACCAGTGAACAACGTCGTCATCTCGGCCACCGGCCTGTACACACCGCCGGAGTCGGTCTCCAACGAGGAACTCGTCACCGCGTTCAACGCCTATGTCGAACAGTTCAATCGCGACAATGCGTCGGCGATCGATGCCGGCGACGTGGAGGCACTGTCGCCCTCGAACTCGGATTTCATCTTCAAGGCGTCGGGGATCAAGAGCCGCTACGTGGTCGACAAGGCCGGCATTCTCGACCCCGAGATCATGCATCCGCGTATTCGCACCCGCTCCAACGACGAGCCCTCGCTGCAGTGCGAAATGGCGCTCAAGGCGATCGAGCCCTGTCTGGAACGGGCCGGTCGCACCGCAGACGATATCGACGCCGTGATCGTGGCCTGCTCCAACCTGCCGCGACCGTATCCCGCGCTGGCCGTCGAGGTGCAGCAGTATCTGGGCGGCGGGCGCTTCGGTTTCGATATCAACGTCGCCTGCGCCTCTGCCGCATTCGCCATTCAGACCGCCGCCGACATGATCCGCAGCGGTAGCGCGCGGCGCGTGCTCATGGTCAATCCGGAGATCTGTTCGGCGCACCTGAACTTCCGCGATCGCGACAGCCATTTCATCTTTGGCGATGTATGCACCGCGGCGCTGCTCGAGCACGCCGACGACGTCACGGACGGGCAGGGCTTCGATGTGCTGGGAACGCGTCTGCAGACGCGTTTTTCCAACAACATCCGCAACAACTTCGGTTTTCTCAACCGCTCCGAGGATGATCCGCGCAGTGATGCCGATCGCCTGTTCGTCCAGAACGGCCGCAAGGTGTTCAAGGAAGTCGGGCCGATGGTCGCCCAGATGATCGTCGAGCACCTGGGCGAGAACGATCTGTCCGCCGAGGATCTCAAGCGCCTGTGGCTGCACCAGGCCAACATCAACATGAATTCGCTGATCTGCAGGCGGGTGCTCGGGCGCGACGCCACCACCGACGAAATGCCGTCGGTACTGGCCGAATACGCCAACACGAGTTCGGCGTCGCCGGTCATCGTCTTCCACAAATTCTCGGACGACATGGACAGCGGCGACATCGGCGTGCTCTGCGGCTTCGGCGCCGGTTACTCGGCCGGCAGCGTCATCGTCAAACGACGCTAGCGCAGCTTGATTAGCGTCCGGGCGAGCAGGGCGGACAAGACCACGCCGTGGCATGGCCGCGAGCGGCGATCGTTTGGCCGCCATGGCGGATGCCAGCGGGCATCGGCGACATCCAACTATTCAGGAACAGGACGACATGACGGCCAACACCCAGCGTAAATATCGTGCCGATTACCAGCCGCCGGCGTATCTGATCGATGACGTTGCGCTGGATTTCGATATCCGCGACACCGGCACCCGGGTGCGCGGGCAATATCAGGTTCGTCGCAATCCCGACGCCGCCGGTGCCGCGGCGCTGCAGCTCGACGGGCGCGACATGCAACTGCACAGCGTGGCCATCGACGGCCGCGCGCTGGGCGCGGACGAATATGAGCTCGGCGAGCACGCGCTGGTGATCGCGGCGCCGCCGTCGCAGTTCAGTCTGACGATCGAAAACGAGATCGACCCCGAGCACAACCTGGCGCTGGAGGGGCTGTATCGCTCCGGCGATATCCTGTGTACCCAGTGCGAGGCGACCGGCTTTTCACGCATCACCTATTTTCCCGATCGCCCCGATGTGATGTCCCGTTACACCACGCGTATCGAGGCCGATGCCGATCAGTATCCGGTACTGCTGGCCAACGGCAACTGCGTGGAGAGCGGCGACGCCGGCGCGGGCCGTCATTACGCCGTTTTCGAGGACCCGTTCGCCAAGCCCTGTTATCTGTTCGCGCTCGTGGCCGGTGATCTGGGCATGATCCGCGACAGCTACACCACGGCCTCGGGCCGCGAGGTCGATCTGCGCCTGTACACCGAGCACGGCAACGAGGATCAGTGTGATCACGCCATGGCCTCGCTCAAGCAGGCCATGGCCTGGGACGAGGACACCTACGGTCTGGAATACGATCTCGACAGTTATGTCACCGTCGCCGTCGGCAGCTTCAACATGGGCGCGATGGAGAACAAGGGCCTGAATGTGTTCAACACGGCCTGTATCTTCGCGCGGGCGGACACCGCCACCGACGGCGATTTCGCGCTCGTGCGTGACGTCGTCGCCCACGAATATTTTCACAACTACACCGGCAATCGCGTGACCTGCCGCGACTGGTTCCAGCTGTCTCTCAAGGAAGGGCTCACGGTCTATCGTGAACACCAGTTCGCCATCGATCAGGGTTCGCCGGGGGTGACCCGTATCGGCCAGGTGCGCACCATCCGTGAAGTGCAGTTCCCCGAGGACGGCGGCCCGCGTGCCCACCCCGTGCGCCCCGAATCCTATGTGGAGATGAACAATTTCTACACCATCACGGTGTACGAGAAGGGCGCCGAGGTCATTCGCATGATCGCCCAGATGGCTGGCCGCGACGCCTTCCTGCGCGCGGTAAGACATTATCTGGACAAGCACGACGGTCAGGCCGTGACCATCGAGGATTTCGTCGTGGCGATGGAGGAGTCCACCGGCCTCGACCTTGATCAGTTCCGGCGCTGGTATGCCCAGGCCGGCACCCCGCGGCTGACCCTCACCACCGAGTTCGACCAGAATCAGCTGCGTGTGCGCCTGACCCAGTCCACTCCGGCGACGCCCGACCAGAGCGAGAAACAGCCCTTCGACATACCGGTCGCACTGGCAATGTTCGACGCCCAGGGGCTGCCCGTGGGCGAGCCGCAGGTGCTGCGCCTGAATCAGGCGGAGCAGCAGTGGCAGTTCGACGGCTTCGACGCGCAGCCGACGATCTCGGCCCTGCGTGGATTCACGGCACCGGTGAAACTCGACTACCCACAGAGCGACGCCGAGCTTGCGCGCCTGATGGCGTTCGACAGCGACCCGGTGTCGCGCTGGGACGCCGCCCAGGCGCTGTATCTGAATACGCTGGTCGCCGATGCGCGTGCGCGCGGCGCGGATCAGCCACCGGCCGCCGCGCCGCAGGCGTTGTTCGACGCCATCGAATCGCTGCTGGCGACGCCGCCGGACGATCGCGCATTGCTCGCCGAGATGCTGACCCTGCCCAGCGAGACCCGCATCGGCGAGCAGTTCGACGCCACCGACGTGTTCGCGGTCAACGGTGCCCGCCGTGCCCTCAAGCAAGAGATCGCGCGTCGTTTCACCGGCCTGTTCGAAACCCTGCGCGACGCGCACGCCGCGAGTGGCCCGTATGTGTTCGATGTCGCTGAATCCGGTCGCCGGCGGGTATTCGCGCTGGCGCTCGATTATCTCGCGGCCATCGATGCGCCGGGTATTCGCGACCATGCGCTCGCCGTCTACAACGACGCCGACAACATGACCGATCGCATGGCCGCTCTCGGCGCGCTGCGGGACCTGACCGGCGACGCGCGGACCCGCGCGATGACCGATTTCGCCGAACGCTGGGCAGACTACCCGCTGGTGATGGACAAGTGGCTCCGACTACAGGCCTCGACGCGGCGCGACGATGCGATCGCCCAGGTCCGTGCCTTGCTCGAAGATGCCCGCTTCGATTTCACCAATCCGAATCGCGTGCGTGCGCTGCTCGGCGGTTTCGCCCGCGGCAACGGCGAGGCGTTTCATCACGCCGACGGCCAGGGTTATCAGCTGCTGGCCGACGAAATTCTGCGTCTGGATCGGCTCAACCCGCAGCTTGCGGCCGCGCTGGCCGGACTGCTCGCGCCCTGGAGGCGTTATGCCAGCCCGCAGGGCACCGCCATGCGTGAACAGTTGACTCGTCTGGCCGCGTCCGATCTGTCGGCGAATACGGGTGAAATCGTGGCCGCGGGCCTCGCCTAGCCGCCGCCGGCGCAGCGCTGACGCGGGAATGTCATATTGCTGTAATATCTAGTCCCTAGCGTTACGGCGTCATATCCGCATGAAACCTAACGTGATGCAACATAAACATGTGCTTGTGGTCGAAGACGAGGCGCCGATCCGCGACATGATCCGCTTTGCGCTGGAGCGTGCGGATTTTCGTGTGACCGAAGCCGAGGATGCCCAGTCCGCGCGCCTGTCGATGGCCGAGCAGCGCCCGGATCTGGTATTGCTCGACTGGATGCTGCCGGGCATATCCGGGGCGGAATTCGCGCGCGAACTGCGCCGCGAGGATCTCACCGCGGATGTGCCGATCATCATGGTGACCGCGCGCGTCGATGAAGACGATCGCGTACGCGGGCTCAACCTCGGCGCCGACGACTATGTCACCAAGCCGTTTTCCTCCTCCGAACTGGTGGCCCGTGTACGCGCGGTGCTGCGCCGCAGCCTGCCGGGCGGCGAGGACGAAACACTCGAACTCGATGGCCTGATTCTCGATGCGGCCAGTCAGCGCGTGGCGGCCGGTGAACTGCCGGTCAAACTCGGGCCCACCGAATATCGGTTGCTGCGTTTCTTCATGAGCAATCCGGAACGCGTGTATTCGCGCGAACAGATGCTCGACCGCGTCTGGGGCCAGAATGTGTTCGTCGAGGAACGCACCGTGGACGTGCATATCCGGCGGCTGCGCAAGGCACTGGCGCCGCACGGATTCGACAGTTTCATTCAGACGGTGCGGGGCAGTGGCTATCGTTTTTCCAGCAAAACGATGTAGACCCGTCGCGGCGCGGCCATGAGCATGCCGTCGATGGGCGTGCGCCGGGTATGGCGACGCGAGGCGATGCTCATCATCGCCTGGCTGGCGATCAGCCTGATGACCGGGCTGCTGGTGGGCCGGGTGCTCGTGTGTGTGCTGGCGGGCGTGTCGATCTATCTCGCCATGCAATTGATCTATGCCTATCAGCTGCACCGCTGGCTGATTTCCGACCGTATCGAGCCGTCCGATGGCATCGGTGTCTGGCAGGAGATCTATACCGAGCTGTATCGCCTGAAGCAGCGCAATCGCAAGCGCAAGAAACGCCTCAAGAGCATTGTCCACGAGTTCCAGGCCTCCACCGCGGCGCTGCCGGATGGCGCGGTGGTGCTGGACTCGCAGGGGCGAATCGTCTGGTTCAACAGCGCAGCCGCGGCGCTGCTGGCCCTGCGTAGCCCACAGGACATGGGCCAGCGGATCGCGAATCTGATCCGGCACCCGACCTTCTCGACGTATCTCTCCCAGGCCACCGACAGTGGCGAACTGGAAATGCCGTCGCCGGTCAACGAGGCCGACACGATCCTGATGCGGCTGATCCCGTACGGCAATAACCAGCGTCTGCTGATCGCCCGGGATATCAGCGAACAGAAACGACTCGAGCATACCCGCCGCGATTTCGTGGCCAACGCCTCGCATGAGTTGCGTACACCGCTGACGGTACTACGCGGCTATCTCGAAATGATGGAGGAGGAAACCGCCGACAGCGAGGCACTGGCCGGCTGGAAGGCGCCGATCCACGAGATGGGCGAACAGTCGCGACGCATGAACCGCATCATCGAGAGCCTGCTCAAGCTTGCGCGGGTCGAAGCGGAAGGGCTGCAGCAGCGTCAGGAGCGGGTGGACGTGCCGGCGATGATCACCTCGCTGGTCGAGGATATCCGGCGCGCGGCGGCGGGGGCCGAGCATGCGGTCAGCGTTGATCTGGAAGCAGGACTGTCGCTCTACGGCAGGGCGAGCGAACTGGAGAGCGTGTTCTCCAATCTGCTGTCCAATGCGGTGCGCTATACCCCCGCCGAGGGCGAGATCCACGTGCGCTGGTGGTCGGACGATGCCGGCGCCTGTTTCAGCGTGAGCGATAACGGTCCGGGCATCGATGCGACCCACCTGCCGCGTCTGACCGAGCGTTTCTATCGCGTCGATCCGGGGCGCAAGGCCAGCAGCGGCGGCACCGGGCTGGGGCTGGCGATCGTCAAGCACTGCCTCGAGCATCACGAGGGGGAACTCGCGATCGACAGTACGCCGGGCGAAGGCTCGACGTTCACCTGCCGCTTCCCGAGCCAGCGCTGCCTGAACCGCCGCGCCGCCTGAGGCGCCTCAAGGCCGGTCGACGAGCCACCCGATAGTCCGCGAGCTGCCTGTGCGACCCCGTATGCCGCAGGACCACCGGCTGGTCTCGGGCGGCGCTTTGCCCGGCTGCGCGAACACGGACAATCACCACTAGGCATCGGTCGATTGTCCGTCATAAATAGTTAATAAAGCCTTCATGTTGATGACTTTTGCGGTCGGTAACCTCCGCGGCGAATCGAATGCTTGACGGGAAAAGCATTTCGACTTTAACCGCCGTTATCACCAGGGAGTCAACCAATGAAGAATTTGCCCGCACGGCTTGGGCCGATGCCGAAATTTCTCGCCAGGAACAACAAGCCGGGCCTGATATGCGCGTCAGCGCTGCTGGGCGTTTGTTCGGCCATCGCGACCCCCGCGTTCGCCAACGAAACGACCATGCAGCTCATCGAGATCATGCGCGATAACGGCAGCATCAGTCAGGCTCAGTACGACCAGCTGCGTGCAGCCGCCGTCGAAGACGATCGCCAGATGCAGACGCAGCCGATGCAGCAGGCCGACAGCCAGTCCATCGAGGACAAGGTCGACGCAAAGCTGGCCAAGTTCGACTGGGCGTCCAAGGTCAAGCTCAAGGGCGATATTCGTCTGCGCTATCAATACGGCGACAACAGCACCCGCGAGAACGCCGCCGGCAACAACGTCAGTCGTAGCCGCGGCCGTGTGCGTTATCGCCTGGGCATCATCACCACGCCGCTCGACAACCTGGAAGTGGGCGCCGGTCTCGCCAGCGGCGGCTCCGATCCGCGTTCGACCAACCAGACCTTCGGCGACGACTTCAGCTCGAAGGGCATCAATCTCGATTACGCCTATGCGCAGTACGAGTTCAACGATTATCTCGCGGCCATCGCCGGTAAGTTCAAGTTCAAGAACTATCTCTGGGTACCCACCGACCTGATCTGGGACGGCGACATCAACCCCGAGGGTGTGTCGGCTCGACTGAACGTCGATAACGGGCTCGGCACGAGCTTCGTCAACGGTGGTCTCTGGGTGCTCAACGAGTTCGGCTCGAACAGCAGCGATCCCTATCTGTACTACGGTCAGCTGGGCCAGAAGTTCAGCGCGGGCAATGCGTTCGGCACCCTGGCCGGCACCTACTACGGCTATGAGAACACGGCTCAGGACGGCACGTTCAATCCCGATTACAGCGCGGGCACCAACACCGACGATCAGTTCGGCGTGGTCAATGTCTCGGGTGAACTGGGTACCAAGTTCTCCGGCGGCAAGGCGTCACTGATCGGCGACTACGTGCTCAACACCGAGACCGATACCGACGAGGACACCGGTTTCGCGTTCGGCGCCAAGGTCGGCGTCGACAAGTGGGAGTTCAAGTACATCTATGCGGACCTGGACGCCAATGCCGTGCCGGATACGTTCCCGGACTCGGATCGCATGGGCGGCGCCACCGACATGAAAGGCCACGAGGTCGCGGGCTCCTATGCCTTGAACGATGCGGTCGAACTGGGCCTCGACTACTACAACACCGAGCGCAAGTCGACCGACGAGGACGAGCAGATCCTGCAGGCCGATCTGCTGGTTTCGTTCTAGCCGAACCAAAGGTGGCGCCCGGCGCCACCTCGTCCTTCGGATGACGGCATCCGGTTCCGATTCCGCGATTCGGCATGGCGATCGGAACCGGACCGCCGATCAGGATTTATCGACCGATGTTAGCGACCCGGGCATGTCCCGGGTCTTTTTTTATCACCTTTTGGGGACCTATCGATGGTTTCGAACAAGAAGATCTATTCGGTGGCGGCGCTTGTACTGGCACTCGGCCTGTCGGCCTGTAATGACGGCGACTCCAACGCCACGGTTACCGATTCGACCGAGACGCCCGCCAGCCCGGCGGCCCAGCTCACCGTGACCCAGGCTGGGCGTTTTCAGGTCAGCCCGTTCGCGTTCGACGAGGGCGCGGCTGAAATTTTGGCCCACGATGCGCTGCTCAACCGGCTGTTCGTGGTCAATTCCAGCGCCCGCACGGTCGATGTGCTCGATATCAGCGACGTCGACAATGTAATGAAGCTTGACTCGATCGATGCGACCGCCGAAGGCGCGTCGGCCAACAGCGTGGCCGTGTTCGGACAGACGGTCGCGGTGGCGATCGAAGCCGATGACAAGCAGGCGCCCGGAAAAGTGGTGTTCTATAACACCACCGACTTCAGCAAGGTCGGCGAAGCCACGGTCGGCGCATTGCCGGACATGGTGACGTTCACGCCCGATGGCAGCCGCGTGCTGGTCGCCAACGAAGGCGAACCCAGCGACGATTACGACAACGATCCGCAGGGCACGGTCAGCGTGATCGATGTGTCCTCGGGTTTCGACAACGCCCCGGTCACCGAGATCGGTTTTACCGCGTTCAATGATCAAGCCGACGATCTGCGTGCCCGAGGCGTGCGTATCTTCGGGCCCGGCGCCAGCGTGGCGCAGGATTTTGAACCGGAGTACATCACGGTGAGCGCCGACGGCAGCCTGGCCTATGTCAGCCTGCAGGAAAACAACGCCATTGCCGTCATCGACCTGGCCACGCTTACGGTCACCGCTATCCAGCCGCTCGGCTACAAGGATCACAGCATTGCCGGGCAGGGCATCGATCCGAGCAACGAGGACGGCTTCAACGTACGATCCGTGCCCGTGCTGGGCATGTATCAGCCCGACACCATCCACGTGTTCGAACAGGGCGGCACGCGCTATCTGCTCACCGCAAACGAAGGCGATTCGCGTGACTACGACGGCTTCAGTGAAGAGGCGGACGTCAAGGACCTCACCCTGGATCCGACCGTGTTTCCGAACGCGGCGGCGCTGCAGGAAGACGACCAGCTCGGCGATCTGAAAGTCACCGACACGCTGGGCGACACGGACGGTGACGGCGACTACGATGCGCTCTATGTGTTCGGTGCGCGCTCGTTCTCGGTACGTCAGACCGATACCGGCGCGCTTGTCTTCGACTCGGGCGACGCGTTGGAGCAGATCACCGGCGCGCGCTATGGTGACGGCTTCAACGCCGACAATACCGACAACGAGGGCGACGATCGCTCCGACAACAAGGGGCCGGAACCCGAAGCGATCGCCTACGGCGAAGTGGCAGGGCGGGCCTATGCGTTCATCGGTCTGGAGCGCATGAGTGGTTTCGTCGTCTACGACATCACCGATGTCAACGCGCCGTCCCTGGTGACCTATATCAACAACCGCGACCTGACCGTCGATGCCGACAGCGGCAACGCCGGCGATCTGGGCCCGGAGAGCATCGTGTTCATCCCGGCGGCCGACAGTCCGGATGGGCAGACCGCGCTGGTGGCGGTCGGCAACGAGGTCAGTGGTTCAACCACGCTTTATCGGTTGTCGGTCGAATAGCCAGGACCCGCGGCGGTGGCGGTGAAACGGGGTTGAGGCGTTGTCATAAAAACGTCATCAAACTGCAATACAGTTTTCACTGCCACCGCCCACACTCCACGAGGTCATCGAGGGGTGACTAACCGATTTCACAGGGAGATATCAATGAAACCATTCATGCAGCAGTCCCTGCGCGTCGCGGCGGTAACCGCCACCGCGCTGGGTCTGAGCACCGTAGCGATGGCCAAGGAACAGATGCGTATCGTGGGCTCGTCCACGGTCTATCCGTTCTCGTCCTATGTCGCCGAAGAGCTGGGCGCGACCACCGATTACCGCACGCCGGTGGTCGAGTCGACCGGTTCCGGCGGCGGCTTCAAGCTGTTCTGTGCCGGCGTCGGCGACACCACGCCCGACATCACCAACGCCTCGCGTCGGATGAAGCCGTCGGAACTGAAGTTGTGCAGTGACAACGGCGTGACCGACATCACCGAGAACGTGGTCGGCTACGACGGAATCGTCTTTGCCCAGAGCAAGCAGGACGACGCCATCGATCTGACCCGCGAGCAGGTCACCCTGGCGGTCGCCGCGAAGGTGCCGGTGGACGGCAAGCTGGTCGACAACCCGTATACCAAGTGGAGCGAGATCGACGCGTCGCTGCCGGATCGCGAGATCCTGATCTACGGTCCGCCGACCTCGTCGGGCACCCGCGATGCGTTCGAGGAGCTGGTCATGGAACACGGCTCGGAGAACATCGACGGTTACGGCGAGGCGTATACGACCATCCGTCAGGACGGCAAGTACGTACCCTCCGGTGAGAACGACAACCTGATCGTGCAGAAGCTGGCCCAGAACAAGGACGCCTTCGGCATCTTCGGCTACTCCTATCTGGAAGAGAACCGCGACAAGATCCAGGGTGCGAAGATCGACGGCGTAACGCCCGAGCGTGCGCTGATCTCATCGGGCGAATACCCGGTGTCGCGTTCGCTGTTCTTCTATACCAAGAACGCGCATCTGGACAAGGTCGGCGGCATGAGCGATTACGTCGACATGTTCCTGTCCGATCAGATGGTCAGCGACCGTGGCTACCTCAAACGCCTCGGCCTGATCCCGCTGCCGGCCGATCGCCTGAAGGCAGAGCGCAGCGAGTGGGAAAGCAAGGCCAAGCTCGGCGCGTCCGACCTGGAAAGCTGACCCCGACGGGTTGAAACAACCGGTTACGGGGCGGCCCGTGGCCGGTTTTTTACAGGGGCGTGTTGGTGTTCGAGGCCGAGTCGGGCCTAACATCAACGCGCCTTCGCGTTTTGCGTATCATGACCGCGGTCAGCCCGCTTGCAGCCATTCAGGACACGCGTTTTGGATACCAGCCAGATCCTGCTCATATTCTTCGGCGGCCTCGTGCCGTTGGCGGCCGTAGCGTTCGTGCTCGGTCGGCGCAAGGCGCTGATCGCCGATGCCCGCGGCACGCGTCTGCACTCGCTGCCGGGCCAGTACGGGGTCTATGTGGCGACCTGGATGGCGCTGCCGGCAATCGCCATCGGCTTCGTCACCGGGACCGCCTATCTGTTCGGCCTGCGGGTGCCTGCAGCGCCGTTCATTCTTTCCTTTGCGCTGGTGGGGTCGGCCATCGGCTGCGCCATGGCGCTGCGTCGCGTCGAGCCGACGCTGCGCGCGCGCAATTCGATCGAGAAATTCGTCTACTGGGCATTGTTCGCCGCGTCGCTGGTCTCGATTCTCACCACCCTGGGCATCATTCTGTCCATCGTTTTCGAAGCACTCAAGTTCTTCAACCAGGTCAGCGTCTGGGATTTCGTCACCGGTACCCAGTGGAGTCCCGTGGCAACGTTCCGCCCCGGCCAGAACGCGGCCAGCTCGCAGTTCGGCTCGGTGCCGCTGTTCGCGGGCACCTTCATGATCACGTCGATCGCCATGCTCGTGGCGATTCCGGTCGGCCTGCTGTCGGCGATCTACATGTCCGAGTATGCGAGCTATCGGGTCCGCACCATTGCCAAGCCGTTGCTGGAGATTCTGGCCGGGATTCCGACGGTGGTGTACGGCTTCTTCGCCGCGATCACGGTCAGCCCGCTGGTGGTGCAGGTAGCGGCGACATTCGGGCTGCAGGCCTCGTATACCAATGCGCTGGCCCCGGGGCTGGTCATGGGCATCATGATCATCCCGTTTATCTCGTCGCTGTCGGACGATGTGATCAACTCGATTCCCAACAGCCTGCGCGAAGGCTCCTATGCGCTGGGCATGACCCGCTCGGAGACGATCAAGCGGATCGTTCTGCCGGCGGCGTTCCCGGGCATCATGGCGGCCTCGCTGCTCGGTGTCTCGCGGGCGCTGGGCGAGACCATGATCGTGGTCATGGCCGCGGGTCTGCGGCCGAATCTGACCTGGAACCCGCTCGAGGACATGACCACGGTCACGGTACGTATTGTCGATGCGCTCACGGGAGATCAGTCCTTCGACAGCCCCGAGACGCTGGCTGCCTTCGCGCTCGGGCTGGTGCTGTTCGTGGTCACGCTGGTGCTCAACCTCGTGTCGATCATCGTCATTCGCAAGTTCCGTCAGTCCTATGAATAACCGGCGCCCGCTCGGGTCACGGATTGCCCCATGAATCAACGTATTTCCCTACAACCCTCGCGTCGGCTCAAGAAACGCTATCGCGCCGAGAAACGCTTCAAGGCCTATTGCCTGGGCGCGCTGCTGCTGGCGCTGACGTTTCTGGTCGTGTTCTTCGCCGATATGATTCATCAGGGCCATTCGGCGTTCGCCCAGACCCAGTTGAAAGTGGATGTGACCTACAACGCCGATACCGTCAAATTCACGATGGAGTCGGTGGACGAGGACGTCGCGCCGCTGGTCTCGCGCGCGTTTTTTCGCCAGATTCCGCGTCGGGTGAAGAACGATCCTGCGTTGATGGATACCACCGAGACGATATGGGTCGTGGCCAACTCCGATATCGATCAGTACCGCAAGGGCCATATCGACAGTCTGGATCCGGACGATCTGGCCACGCTCGAACGGCTCGAGGCTGACGGCGATGTCGCCATGGGCTTCAACAAGGGCCTGTTCTTCTCCGGCGATTCCAAGATCCCGTCCAACGCCGGGCTGTGGTCGGCGTTTGTCGGCTCGATCTACGTCATGCTGGTGGTGCTGGCGGTGAGCTTTCCGATCGGTGTGGCCACGGCCATCTATCTCGAGGAATTCGCGCCCGACAACCGCTTCACCCAGGCGATCGAGATCAATATCAACAATCTCGCCGCGGTGCCGTCGATCCTGTTCGGTCTGCTGGGGCTGGCGATATTCATCAACTTCTTCGGCGTGCCACGCTCGTCGGCGCTCGCCGGGGGACTGACCCTGTCGCTGATGACGCTGCCGGTGATCATCATCAGCACGCGCGCCGCGCTCAGGGCCGTACCGCAGAACATCCGTCAGGGCGCGCAGGCGGTAGGGGCCTCGCGCTGGCAGTCGGTGCGTGATCACGTGCTGCCGCTGTCGCTGCCGGGCATTCTCACCGGCACCATCATCGGCATCGCCCAGGCCATGGGCGAAACGGCGCCGCTGCTGCTGATCGGCATGATCGCCTATATCCCGGACGCGCCGACGAGCATGACCCAGGCCGCGACCGTGCTGCCGGCCCAGATATTCACCTGGGCCGGCATGCCCGAGCGGGCCTATGTGAGTCTGACCGCGGCCGGCATCCTGGTGCTGCTCACGCTGCTGATTCTGCTCAACGCGAGCGCGGTGCTGCTGCGTAACCGCTTCGAGCGGCGCTGGTAGCCGCATGCGCGTGATTGGCAGTCGACACAACTCTTTTTCAATTTTCGGACCGGGGATTTAGGATGCTCACTCGTAACGCAAGCGATGTCGCGCCGGATCTGGTGCGCATGCCCACGGTGGAGCAAACACGGGTGAAACAGAGCACGAAGATGAGCGTGCGCGATCTGTCGGTCTGGTACGGCGAAAAACAGGCGCTGTTCGGCGTCTCGATGGACGTGATCGAAAACGAGGTGACCGCTCTGATCGGCCCGTCCGGTTGCGGCAAATCGACGTTCCTGCGCTGCCTGAATCGCATGAACGATCTGGTTCAGGGCGTGCGCATCGAGGGTGAGGTCGAATTCGAGCAGGAGAACGTCTACGCCCCGCACGTCGACGTGGTGGAACTGCGCTCGCATATCGGCATGGTGTTCCAGAAGCCCAATCCGTTCCCGAAAAGCATCTACGACAACATCGCCTACGCCCCCAGGATTCTCGGCAAGGTGCGCAAGCGCACCGAGATGGACGACCTGGTCGAGGAATCGCTCAAGCGCGCGGGGCTGTGGGAAGAGGTCAAGGATCGCCTGCAACTGCCCGGGCTGGCGCTGTCCGGTGGCCAGCAGCAGCGGCTGTGCATCGCCCGTGCGATCGCCGTGAGTCCGTCGGTGCTGCTCATGGACGAGCCCTGCTCGGCGCTGGACCCGGTGGCCACGGCCACGGTCGAGCAGCTCATCGATGAACTCAAGGAAAACTACACGATCGTGATCGTGACGCATAACCTGCAGCAGGCGGCCCGCGTGGCCGGCTACACCGCGTTCTTCCACCTCGGCAATATCATCGAATTCTCGGATACGGATTCGCTGTTCACGCATCCGCGCGAAAAGAAGACCGAGGACTACATCACCGGCCGCTACGGCTGAGGAACGACTCATGGAAAAGGTAGGTCTGGAAAAACATACGTCCAAGCAGTTCGACGCCGATCTCGAGGACGTGCGCGAGCTCGTGCTCGCCATGGGCGGCCTGGTCGAGCAGCAGATCGCGGACGCGGTGCGCGCCCTGATCACCGGCGAGGGCGGCCTCGGCGAGGACGTGGTGCGCGGCGACCGCGAGGTCAATCGCATGGAACTCGAGATCGACGAGGAATGCACCCGTATTCTGGCTCGGCGCGCCCCCCAGGCGGGCGATCTGCGCCTGGTCATCGCCATCGCCAAGACCATCACCGATCTCGAGCGTATCGGCGACGAAGCCGAAAAGATCGGCCGCATGGCCACGCAGCTGGCCAGCTATGACCGCCCCAAGAGCGCGTTCCGTCAGATCGAGGTGCTCGGCAGGCACGTGCGCGAGATGCTGCGCGACGCCCTGGACGCTTTCGCGCGTCTGGATTCGGAGGCCGCGGTCAGCGTGGCCCAGGCCGACACCGAGGTCGATCGCGAGTACGAGGGCGTGGTGCGCCAGTGCATTACCTACATGATGGAAGACCCGCGCACCATCCGGCACATGCTGGACGTGCTCTGGGCAGTGAAGGCGCTGGAGCGCATCGGCGATCATTCCACCAACATCGGAGAATACGTGGTCTATTTCGTCGAAGGCAAGGACGTGCGCCATATCGGCCTGGAGGCGATGGAGAAGGAAGTCGCCAACAGCCCGCGGCGCCGCAACAAGCCCGAATAAGCCTTTCGGGCGAGCCGATGTGGGCGGGTTCGACCCAGCGCCGCCCGGCTTTGGTACTATCAGCGCCCCTGTTCGGCGCGGATAGCTGCATTGGCCCGAGGAACACGTAAACCCAAACGGCGTACGGCGAAAAAGCCTGCGAACCGCCGGCCCGGTTTTTTCCGGCGCCTGCTGCCCTATGTCTTTCTGCTGTGCTGCCTGGGCGCGGTCGTGCTGGCCGCCTACGCGGTCTATCTCGACGGCGAAGTCCGCTCGCAGTTCGAGGGCACGCGCTGGACGCTGCCGGCGAAGGTATATGCCGCACCGCTCGAACTCTATGCCGGGCTCGACCTGTCGCGCGCGGACATCGTGGCGCGCCTCAAGAGACAGGGCTATCGCGACAGCAGCGGCGTCGACAACGCTGGCACTTACCACAGCAGCGGCAGTCGTCTGGATATCCATACCCGGCCGTTCACGTTCTGGGACGGCGATCAGGGCGACCGCGAGATTCGGCTCGGTTTCAACTCGAGCGGCGTGTCTTCCCTGCAGGCCATCGACAAGCAGGGCGATCTGGCGCTGATCCGGCTCGACCCGCTGATGATCGGCAGCATCTATCCGGCCCAGGGCGAGGATCGGATCCTGGTCAAGCTTGGCGAAGTGCCGCCGATGCTGCCGGCCGGCCTGATCACGGTCGAGGACCGGGATTTTCTGCACCACTGGGGTGTGTCGCCCAAGTCCATCCTGCGCGCCGCGTTCGCCAACATGCGGGCCGGCCACGTAGTGCAGGGCGGTTCGACCATCACCCAGCAGCTGGTCAAGAACTTCTACCTCAACAACCAGCAGACTCTGGTGCGCAAGGCCAAGGAAGCGCTGATGGCCGTGCTGCTGGACGCGCATTATTCCAAGCCGGAAATCCTCGAGGCCTATCTCAACGAGGTCTATCTCGGACAGGACGGCGGCCGCGCGATCCACGGCTTCGGCCTGGCCAGCTATTTCTATTTTCAGAAACCGCTGGAAGAGCTTCAACCCAATGAAATCGCGCTGCTCGTGGCCATGGTCAAGGGGCCGAGCTACTACAGCCCGCGCCGCAATCCCAAGCGCGCGCTCGCCCGTCGCAATCTCGTGCTCGACATGTTTCACAGCGCCGGCTTTCTCGAAGACGATGCCTGGGCGGCCGCCAAGAAGACCGATCTCGGCGTGACCACGCGCTCGGTGCGCAGTACCAGCCAGTATCCGGCCTTCATCGACCTCGTGCGCCGACAACTGCACGGCCAGTACAAGGACGCCGATCTGACCAACGAGGGGCTGCGTATCTTCACCACCCTAGACCCGACCATCCAGGCGGCCACCGAGGCGCGCGTGAACAAGGGGCTGGACGACGTCGAACGCGCCCGCGGCATCAAGAAGGACAGCCTGCAGAGCGCGGCCGTGGTCACCAGCGTGGAAGGCGGACGCGTGCTGGCGCTGGTCGGCGGTCGCGATGCCGGTTATGCGGGCTTCAACCGTGCACTCGATGCGCGTCGGCCGATCGGCTCGCTGATGAAGCCGGTGGTCTATCTCACCGCGCTGTCCGAGCCGTCGAAATACAACGTGATCACGCCGCTCGACGACGGCCCGCTCGCGGTCAAGCTCGCCAACGGCGACACCTGGCGGCCACAGAATTATTCCAAGACCAGCCACGGCCACGACGTGCCGCTGCACTACGCGCTTACCCACAGCTACAACCTTGCCACCGCGCGGCTGGCGATTGACGTCGGGATTCCGAACGTCGTCGATACGCTCAAGAAGCTGGGCTATACCGGCGATCCGCTGGCCGTGCCGTCGTTGGCGCTCGGCGCGGTCGGGATGGCGCCGCTGCAGGTCGCACAGGTCTACAACACGCTTGCCGCCGGCGGCTACTACACGCCGCTGCTGGCGATCCGCGACGTGACCACCCGCGATGGCGAGCCGCTGGCGCGTTATCCGCTGCAGATCAAGCGCGTGGTCGATGAAGCCCCGGTCTATCTGACCGACTGGGTCATGCAGCGTGTGGCGCGTTACGGCACCGGCGCGTCCATGTACAACGTGCTGCCCAAGAGTCTGAATCTGGCCGGCAAGACCGGCACCACAGACGATCTGCGCGACAGCTGGTTTGCCGGCTTCGGCGCCAACCGTCTCGCGGTGGTCTGGGTCGGGCGTGATGACAACCAGCCGGCCCAGCTCACCGGCGCCACCGGCGCGCTGCAACTGTGGACACGGATCATGAGTGATGTGAGTCCGCGCGGGCTGCTCGACGTGCCGCCCGAGGACGTGGTCGAGGTGCCGCTGCGCATGCGCTTCAACCCCGCGGGCCAGGGCGCCTCGGGCAACCAGGATCTCTATCAGTACGCGCAGAGCTGCGGCAACGCCACGCCGGTGCCGTTCACCCGCGGCTATGTGCCGGATGGGCTTTCCGGCTGTGATAGCGATATCATGCGAGAGAACGCCGCGCGCAAGTCGCGCGAGCAGGAAGACGAAGGCAATTGGCTGCAGAAAATCTTCAGATGATCATGACACAACGATTTCTCGTTCTTTTCGCCATTCTCGTGCTCGCGGGCTGCGCGACGACCCAGCAGACACGTTTCCCGCCGCCGGACGAAAGCCCGGGCACGGTGATCACGCCGTCGCCCGGAGAATCGTCGTCGTCGCCGAGCACCCGGACTCAGCCCGAGCGCCAGCCCCCGCCGGCGCAGATGCCGCCGCGCACGATGGAAGAAGCCAGCAGTCCGGCGGTCCGATCGCTGCTCGGACGCGCCGATACGCTGGCCCGCAACGGCAATATGGATCTTGCCGCGGCAACGCTGGAACGCGCGCTCGATCTCGAACCGCGCAACCCGTTCGTGTATCAGCGTCTCGCCGCGGTCAAACTGGCCCAGGGCCAGCCGGATCAGGCCGAGGCGATGGCCCGCAAATCCAACAGCGTGGGCGGCAACAATCCGTTCGTACGCGCGGACAACTGGCGCCTGATCGCCGAAGCAAGGCGGACCGCCGGCGATAGCAGCGGCGCCAGCGAGGCGTCGGCCCGCGCGACCAGCTATCAGCAAACCAGTCAGCAGATGATGCGATGAGCGCCGCGGCGGGCGCCGCGCTGTTCGACGACGACGCAGCGCTCAATGCGGCGCTGCCCGGCTATGCCGCGCGCGCCGGTCAGGCCGAGATGGCGCATGCGGTGGCGAAGGCGATGGACGAGGGCGGTCGTCTGGTCGTCGAGGCCGGCACCGGCACCGGCAAGACGCTGGCCTATCTGCTGCCGGCCATGGCCTCCGGGCGCAAGGTCATCGTCTCCACGGCCACGCGCTATCTGCAGAGCCAGCTCGACGAAAAGGACGTGCCGCTGGCGCAGACGGTGCTCGGACGCAAGCTGCACGTCACCGTGCTCAAGGGTCGCGCCAACTATCTGTGCCTGCACCGGCTCAATCTGACCGAGGCCAGCGGCGACCTGTATCTGGCGAGCAAACTGCGCGCGGTGCGGGACTGGGCCGCGCGTACGAAGACCGGCGATCTGGGTGATTTTGGTGATCTCGGCGACGGTGACGCACTGTGGCCGCGTATCACCTCGACCACCGACAACTGCCTGGGCCAGGAATGCCCGCTGTTCGATCAGTGCTGGGTGGTGAATGCCCGTCGCGAGGCCCAGGCCGCGGACCTGGTGATCGTCAATCATTATCTGCTGTTTGCGGATCTGACCCTGCGCGAGAGTGGTTTCGGCGAGGTGCTGCCGGGCGCCGACGCGATCGTGCTCGATGAAGCCCACCGGCTGCCGGATATCGCCGGTCGTTTCTTTGGTCAGGCGTTGTCCGCGCGCCAGCTCAAGGATCTCGTGCGCGACGGCCTGGGCGAACTGGACGCGCTGGGCGGCGACATGCCGGTGCTCAAGGCCCGCCTGCAGGACGTGGGCGCGGCCGAGCGCGGCTTCTCCGATGCGCTGGGGTCCGCGGCCGGCAGTCGTAGTTGGCAAGAGCTGGCGACGCCACAGCTGTCACAGGCGCATGCCGCGCTCGACGAAGCGTTGAACGCGCTCAAGGTCGGGCTCGAACCGGTGGTATCCCGGAGCGACCGGGTCAAGGCCCTGTCGCGTCGCTGCGCTGAACTGGTCACTGTTCTGGAAACGGTCGGCAAGGAAGACGTCGAGCGCATCAGCTGGCTGGAAAAACGCGGCGCCGCCTGGATCTGGCACAGCACGCCGCTGGATGTGGCCGGCCCGTTTTCGCGTGCCATCAAGGGCTACCCCGGCGCCTGGATCTTCACCTCGGCGACTCTGGCGGTGAAGAACGAGCTGAGCTATTTCTGCGACCGCCTCGGCCTGGTCGATGTCGAACAGAAAGTGCTGGCCAGCCCGTTCGACTACGAAAACAACGCCATGCTTTATGCGCCCAGGGCCATGCCGTTGCCGAACACGCCGGATTTCGACGACGCCGTGATTGCCGAGACGCTGGCGTTGCTCACCGCGGCCGGCGGCGGCGCGTTTCTGCTGTGTACCAGCTATCGCGCGGTGGCGCGCTACGGCGAGGCGCTGCACGCGGCCGGGCTCGACGTACTCACTCAGGGCAGCGCGCCGCGCGCGACCCTGCTGGCCGATTTTCGTGCCGACGACAATGCCGTGCTGGTGGCCACCAGCAGCTTCTGGGAAGGCGTCGATGTACGCGGCCACGCCCTGCGGCTGGTGATCATCGACCGCCTGCCGTTCGCCTCGCCCGCCGACCCGGTGCTCGCCGCGCGTTTCAACGCGATGAAAGAGGCCGGTCAGAATCCGTTCATGGATTACCAGCTGCCGCAGGCGGTGATCACGCTCAAGCAGGGCGTGGGCCGGTTGATCCGCGACGCCGCCGATCGCGGTCTGCTGGCCATATGCGATCCACGCCTGTTCACGGCGCGCTATGGCGGCGCGATCCGCGCCAGCCTGCCGCCCATGCCGATTACCCGCGAGCGGGCGGTGGCCTGTGAATTTCTGGACGCGCTGACCCCGGCATGAAGATCGCCGCGCTCGATGCATCGACCGAGGCGCTGTCGGTCGCTTTGCTGGATACCCAGGCACCGGTCGGCGAACGCGAGCATTTCGAGATCGCTCCGCAGGCGCATGCCCGCCGGCTGTTACCGACGCTGGAGCGCCTGCTGGAAGAGGCCGGCTGGACGCTGGCCGATATCGACGGTCTGGCGTTCGGACGCGGGCCCGGGGCCTTCACCGGCCTGCGTATCGCGGCCGGATTGATTCAGGGGCTGGCCGCGGGCCTGGATCGCCCGGTGGTGCCGGTATCCACGCTGGCCGCGCTCGCCGCACGCTGCTTCACGCGCGCCGACCTGTGCCACGTACGCGTGGTGCAGGATGCCCGCATGGGCGAGGTCTATACCGCCGATTTCTCGCGCGACGGCGGTTCGCCGCGGTTGCAGGGCGTCGAGCGTGTCATCGAGCCGGCGGCGGTCGATTTATTGCCCGACGCCGACGACTGGGCCGCGGCAGGCAACGGCTGGCCGCTGGTGATCGATGCCCGCTCGGCGACGGGCCCCGAGGTACTCGAGATCTGGCCGCATGCGCTGGATATTGCGCGGCTGGCGGCGCCGGTGCTTGCCCGTGGAGACGGGTTGGGCGCCGATCAGGCGTTGCCGGTCTACGTGCGCGACGATGTGGCGCGCAAGGCGAAGGATCGCGGATGATGGCCCACTCAAGGAGATACCATGCTTTATGAACTCGAGGGCCGGCGGCCCACAACACCCGAGCCCGGGCAGTTTTTCGTGGCCGACAATGCCACGGTGCTGGGGCAGGTCACGCTCGCGGTCGACAGCAGTATCTGGTTCAACGCGGTGCTGCGCGGTGACAACGACGAAATCGTCATCGGTCGCGGCAGCAATATCCAGGACGGCAGTGTGTTGCACACCGACCCGGGCTATCAGCTCACGGTGGGCGAGGGCGTGACGGTGGGGCATCAGGCGATGCTGCACGGCTGCTCGATCGGCGACAACAGCCTGATCGGCATGAAGGCGATCGTGCTCAACGGCGCGAAGATCGGCCGGAATTGCCTGATCGGCGCCGGTGCGTTGATTGCCGAAGGCAAGACCATCCCCGACAACAGCATGGTCATCGGCGTGCCGGGCCGGGTGAAGCGTGAGCTGAGCGCGCAGGAGATCGAGGGCCTGCAGGGCGCGTCTGCACGCTACGTGGCCAACTACAAGCGTTTTCTGGCGTCGTTCGGGCCCGTCTGAGCGGCCTTGGCGCCCCCGGAATCCAATACGGCGCTGGCGGCGTTTCAGCCGGCAGGCGGGCTCGCCGCCAGATAGATATCGAACCGCACGGCCTTGCCGTGCACCTGACGGTCGGGCGCGGCCAGCGGCTGCGAGCGGGCGTGCTGCTTCACCACCGTCTGGCGCAGGGCATGGCCGCGCGCCAGCGCCAGCAGCGCGTCGGCGTCGTGGTCGGTGCCGATCAACTCATTGAGCCAGGCCAGGGCTTTTTGCGGGCGCGCCTTGCGACGGGCGGCGGCGAACATCGGATCGATATAGATGATATCGAAGCGGCGCGGTGGCGGGGGCGTGAGCCAGGCATGGGCGTCGGCGTGCTCGAACGCCTGCCAGTGGGTCAGCCAGGCCGGCGGCGTGTCGGCACGCCGCGCGCGCATCAAGGCGTCATCGAGCAGGGCGAACAGCACCGGATGGCGTTCCAGCGCGTGCACGTCGCAGCCCAGCGCGGCGAGCGTTGCACTGTCGCGGCCCAGTCCACAGGTCGTATCCAGCACCGTCGGGCGGGAACGGCGCTTGAGGCCGAGCGCACGTGCCAGTGGCGATTTGCGCCCGCCGGCTAGCCGGCGTTCGATGCTGCCGTCGAGCAGGTCGATGCACAGGCCGCTATCGCGATCGACGGTTTCGGCGTGCTGCAGCGTCAGGCCCTGCGGGCGTGCATCGAGATAGAAGCCGGTGGCAGGCGGCCGCTCTATCGGTTCGATCCCGGGCAACGCGGCAGTCACCGCGCCGGCGGCCAGCAACGGAATGGCGGCTGGACGATCCGTGTTCACGGGCCGACGCTGCCCATCACGCCAGTCGCTCCCGATCAAAGACGTGCTGCAGTTTCTGGGCGAGCATCATGTTGCCCTCCACCTTCAGGCGGCCGGTGAGGAATGCGGTGATGCCGCGCATGCGTCCGGTCATGAGTTTGACCAGGTGATCGCCACGGATCCGGAGGGTCACGTCCGGGGCATCGGCGAGCCCCTCGTGGACTCGGCATTCGCCGGCGGCGATGGTCACGAACATCGGTTGTTCGGTCATGTATTGCACGGTCATGTGCAGATCGCCCGCCGCGCCCGGGTCGAAGGCGCCGGGCATACGGCGGATCATGTCGTTGGCATCGCTCATGGCGGCTGGGCAGTCACTCGAATAATGGTGCGCATGATGCGTGAGCGTCCGGCGCTTGGCCAGCGCCCCCGCTGCTGGCTTATAGTGCACGATCATCAGCGGATGATTATCCGACGATTTGTACTACCACGGACCCGATCATGGCCGAAACCGCGACCCATAACCACGCCGCGAACGCACTGGAAGCGCTGCGTGCCCGCACCACCGTCGTCGCCGACAGTGGCGATTTCGAAACGATAAAGGCGTATCACCCGACCGATTCGACCACCAATCCGAGTCTGGTGCTGCAGGCCTCGCGCGATGCCCGCTACCGACATCTGGTGGAGGAGGCACTGGCCGCAACGCCGACGCCGGGGGTGACACAGGTCGAGCGTCTGATGACGCTGTTCGGGCGTGAACTGACCCAGGTCGTGCCGCGCTACGTGTCGACCGAGGTCGATGCGCGGCTGTCCTTCGATACCGCCGCGACCATTACCAAGGCACGTGCCTTGCTGGCCGATTACGACGCGCTCGGCGTGGGCCGCGACCGTATCCTGATCAAGATTGCGAGCACCTGGGCGGGCGTGCAGGCAGCGAGCGTGCTCGAGGCCGAAGGCGTGGCCTGCAACATGACGCTGATATTCTCTCTGGCCCAGGCGCAGGCGTGTTTCGACGCCGGCGTGACGCTGATCTCGCCGTTCGTGGGTCGGATCACCGACTGGTACAAGAAGGCGGACGGCGTGGATCACTACAGCGGCGATAAAGACCCGGGCGTGCTGAGCGTTCAGCGTATCAATGCCTACGCCAAGAGCTACGGCTACGCCACTCAGGTTATGGCTGCGAGTTTTCGTAACCGCGATCAGATTCTGGCGCTGTCGGGCGCGGATCTGATGACGATTTCACCGGCGCTGCTGGAAGAACTGGCGTCGCTGGAGGCAAGCAACGTGCCCGGTCTGGTGCAGGCGCCGTCGGAAGACGCCCGCGTCATGCACGATCGCGCCGGCTTCGACTGGGCCATGAACGAAGATGCCATGGCGACCGAAAAGCTGGCCGAGGGCATACGTCGTTTCGCGGCCGACCAGCGCGCGCTCGAGTCCGAGCTGACCGGCTAACCGTCGAGATAATCGACGATGGCGCTGTAACCGCCCTCGGTCAGCAGAATGGCGTTGACGGTGGTCTCGTAGATGCGGCCGGCGGAGCGTAGCTGTTCGATTTCGCGCGCGTCTTCCGTGCTGTTGAGGTAATAGTAGTCGCGGCCCTCGTCAAAACTCTCCCTGAGTTGCTTGAACGCCAGAAAGGCGGTGCCCTTGCTATCGCCACGTGAGTGGTCGATTTCCTTCAGGCTCCATGTCTTTTCGGTCTTGGCCATGCGTGACTCGCGGTGGAAATTGCCGCCAAGCTAGCAGGCGCCCCAGACGCGGTCAACGCGCGCTCTGGCGGGCACTGGCAGGTTTCTCAGGCGCCTGGTAATTGCGTAACCTATGCGCTTGAGGAAGTACCGTCTGGCCCTGTCGTAAAGATCCGAGGAAACGATATGAAAGTGAATGAGCTGGTTGCACAATGGAAGGCAAACGCCGGCGAGCAGCGCACCGACGAGAGTTATGAAGTGCGCCTGCCCATCTACGACGCCGCCAAGGTCGCGGCGCTGTGCGACATGTTTCCAGGACTGACCCGCGAGCGCATCATCACCGATCTGTTGGCGGCCGCTCTGGATGAGCTGGCCAGTTCTTTCACCTATGAGCCGGGTGACGAAGTGGCGGCCTACGATGAAATGGGTGACCCGATGTATGCCGATGCCGGCCTGACACCGCGTTTTCAGGCGCTCGCCAAGCAATACGCCGAAGACCTCAAGACGCGACAGGACGGTTGAACGATTGAATCCGTATACTCGGCCGGCCGATGCCTGGCGCCAGCGACTGCAGGCCGCGCTGGCGGAGCCCCTGACACGCCGCGAGGCCGCGCCGGGCGAAACCCGGGGCAGTGGCCACCACGACCACGCGGCGCGCCGGGCGGGCGTGCTGATTGCGATCGTCGGCGCGCCCGAGCCGTATATCTATTTCACCCAGCGCAGCAACGCGCTGCGCCACCATCCGGGCCAGATCAGCTTCCCGGGCGGCAGCGTCGAGACCTTCGATGACAGTGTCCAGGCTGCCGCGCTACGCGAGGCTCACGAGGAGATCGGACTCGACCCGGCGTTTGTGGAGGTGCTGGGCGAACTGCCCGAATACCGGACCGTCACCGGCTTCGTGATCAGCCCCTTTGTCGGCTGGGTGGATCCGGCGGCGACCGTGGCCCCCGACGCAGTGGAAGTCGAGCGCCTGTTCGGCGTACCGCTCGCATACGCGCTCGATCATCAGCATTTTCGCAGCGAGCCGATGGAGCGGGGTGGGCGTACCTACCAAGTCTATTCGATCGACTACGACGCCAACCATATCTGGGGCGCGACCGCCGGTATTCTCTACGGACTGCTGCAACGTCTGGGGCACGTCGAACAACGTGATATCGCCCGCCCCGGCTGTATCAGCCGCTGAAGCGGGGTTCTGGCCGTCCCTGGCCGTCCCTGGCCGCCCAGTCGGCCCGTGGCGCGCAATCCCGAGACGCTCTGGAACAGTGTGGCTGGCTATTCGCTCTTGGTACCGTCGAAGCGTTTCTTCATGTCCATCAGCGGTTCGATCAGGTCCATCGGCAGCGGGAACACGATGGTGGAATTGTTCTCGCCGGCGATATCGACCAGCGTCTGCAAATAGCGCAGCTGCAGGGCCTGGGGTTCGCGCGAAAGCTGCTCGGCGGCGCCACGCAGATTCTCGGCTGCCTGCATCTCGCCTTCGGCGTTGATGACCTTGGCGCGCCGTGAGCGCTCGGCCTCGGCCTGACGCGCAATCGCCCGGGTCATGCTCTCGTCCAGATCGACCTGCTTGATCTCGACGTTGGCCACCTTGATGCCCCAGGCGTCGGTATGCCGATCCAGAATCGCCTGGATATCGATATTGAGCTTGTCGCGCTCGGCGAGCATGTCGTCGAGCTCGTGCTTGCCGAGCACGCTGCGCAGCGTGGTCTGGGCGAGCTGGCTGACCGCGTCGTAGAAATGCTCGACCTCGATGATCGCCTTGTCGGCGTCGATCACGCGGAAATAGACCACCGCGTTGACTCGCACCGAGACGTTGTCGCGCGAGATCACGTCCTGCGGCGGCACGTCCATGACCACCGTGCGCATATCCACCTTGACCATGTTCTGGATGAACGGAATCACCAGAAACAGCCCGGGGCCCTTCACGCCGGTCATGCGGCCGAGCGTGAACATCACCCCGCGCTCGTATTCGGGCAGGATCTTGATCGAGGTGAACAGGAAAAGGACGATCAGGGCGATGACCGCGAAACCGAAATTCAGGATCATGACGTGTGTCTCCGTAGGGTTCTTGGCCGCTCGTGTATCGCTGCGATATTGGCTGCGGTTTGCCCGGAACGGGGCTGCCGCGTTGATACGCGCCGCTGTCTTGTGCCGTTGCCGCGACAATAACATCAACGGCAGGCGCCGACAGATGGCCACCACCGAATATCCGCCGGGCTGGCGCCGGCAAACGAGCGGGCGCGGTCGGTGATCGGTGCGTGCGCCGGTCAGTGGCGGGACGGCTTCGAGGGCGTTGTTTCCGCGGCCCGAACCTGCACCTTGAGGCCGTCGACAGCGGTGACGACCAGTTTCTGCTTGACGACGACCGGGGCGTCGCAGAACGCCAGCCAGGACTCGCCCTGGAGCAGCACCCGGCCTTCGCCGTCGAAATCCTCAAGGGCGACGCAGCGTTGTCCGAGCAGGCCTTCACGGCCGGTCCAGACGCGTTCGCGTCGCGAGCGCAGGAACATGTAGAGCATGAACATGAGCAGCAGCGCGCCCGCGACCGCGATGCCGCCGATCAGCCCCAGGGGGATTTCAAAGCCGGGCACGTCGGTGTCCATGAGCATGATCGAGCCGAATACGAACCCCACGATACCGCCCAGACCGAGAATGCCGAAACTCGGCGCGAACATCTCCGCGATCATCAGCGCCACGCCGAGCACGATGAGGGCGAGACCCGCGTAGTTGATCGGCAGGATCTGGAACGCATAGAGCGCGGCCAGCAGACAGATCGCGCCGATCACGCCGGGTACCGCGCTGC
This sequence comes from Salinisphaera aquimarina, assembly GCF_042643355.1. Lineage (NCBI taxonomy): Bacteria > Pseudomonadati > Pseudomonadota > Gammaproteobacteria > Salinisphaerales > Salinisphaeraceae > Salinisphaera > Salinisphaera aquimarina. Next base: position 353,709 of record NZ_JBHRSS010000008.1, on the reverse strand, counting down.
CCGGGTTCAGGCCTTCGAGAATCAGCCCGTAGATACCGATCATGAGCAGCAGATACGCCACGGTCGGATTGGTGATTACCGACAGTAGTTGCGTGCGCCAGCCGGGTTCGCGCTGTTCTATGCTCAATCCGGCCGTGTTCAGGCGTACGTCGCCGCCCGCCGTGCTCACGGTGCGTCCGTCGATGGCGGCGAGCAGCGCGCTTTCATCCGCCACCACATCGTCGACGACATGCTGTTTCTGCGCCTGGCGCGCGGTGAGACTCACGCCCTGGCGCACCGCCTGTTCCGCCCAGTCCGCGTTGCGGCCGCGTTGCTCGGCCAGCCCGCGAATATAAGCCACGGCGTCGTTCACCACCTTGCGGCGCGCCGCGGTGTCACTGTCGGCAGGCGCCTGTTGCCCGGCGTCGGCGTTGTCATCGGAATCGGCGGGGTCGGGCTGGTCGCGGGACCCGGTTCCGCCTCCGCCGATATTGATCGGCGTGGCCGCCCCGAGATTCGTCGCCGGCGCCATCGCGGCGATATGGCTGGCGTAGAGGATATAGGTGCCCGCGCTCGCGGCACGCGCACCCGAGGGGCCGACGAAGCCGGCGACCGGCACCGGCGAGGCCAGAATCGCCTGCACGATCTCGCGCATGGCGCCGTCGAGCCCGCCCGGCGTGTCCAGACGCAGGATCACCAGCGGGGCGTCGGCGGCAGCGGCGTCCTCGAGTTCATCGGTCACGTAGCGGCTGGTGGCCGGGCCGATCGCCCCGACAATGGCAATTTCGCGCGCCGCCGGCGCCGTGTCAGCTCGGTCGGCGGGCTGCGCCTGAGTTGCCACGGCGGGCCACAGCAGCGTGCAGCACAGCAGGACGATATGAAGGCCACGGCGCACGGCTATCGCCAGGCTGTCGCAGCGGCCGGCGAAAGCCGGGCCTGGTGCCATCTAGTCCAGCCGATCATGGAGTGCGACCAGTTGCTGGGTGACCTTGTGGTTGGGTGCGTAGTGGATCAGCGGAATCGACGCGTCGTGGGACTCGCGTACCTTCACCGAGGCCGTGATCCGTGTTTCGATCAGCGGATGGCCCTCGGCCTTGAGCTCCTCGATCATGCGCGTGGGCAGCTTGGCGCGCGGCTGGAACTGGTTGACCACGATGCCGTCGATCACCAGTTCCGGATTGTGGTCGTCCTGGATTTCGTGGATGTTGTCGAACAGGGAATACAGCGCCTGGCGGGCGAAGTCGTCACAGTCGAAGGGAATCAGGCAGCGATCGGCTGCGATCAATGCTGATTGAGAATAGAAATTCAGCGCCGGCGGGGTGTCGATGTAGATCGCGTCAAAATCCTTGAGCCGCTCGAGTGATTGCTTGAGCTTGTAGATCTTGTGCTTGGCCTCGAGCTTGACGCGCAGCTCTTCCAGATCCGGATGGGCCGCCATGACCGACAGGTTCTCGAACGGCGTGGCCGTGATGAAATCGCTGAACTGCGTGGTCGATCGACTGCGCGACAGGGTCGCCTCGAAGAAGTCGGCGCTGCCGGCCTCGGCCTGGCGTTCGCCGGACGACAGCAGGTACTGGCTGGCGTTGCACTGGGCGTCGAGGTCGATGACCAGCGTGCGCTTGCCGCGCTGCGCGCTGATGGCGGCGAGATTGCAGAGCAGCGTGGTTTTGCCGACGCCCCCTTTCTGGTTGAAGACCACCCGACGCGTCATGCCCGACTCCTGTGTGCTGGCTCGCTCTGGCGTTGCCAAACCGTATTTGAATTGTGACCTACGTTCAGCTTATCGACGAAGGGCTTGAGCGTCGAGCTTGTGGATATGTCGGTTTGTTTTACAGGTTTTGAGCCTGTGGTCTAGAAAAATTATCGAACAGTTATTTAAGTATCATCCGCCTAATAGTGTTTTGAGGTGTCGACTGATCTAACAACTGTCTGCCCGGCAATTTCAGCCGCGCTTTAACGTCAGGAGAAAACGAGTTCCCCATCAGATGCTTGTGTTCGTTGGCCGCGATATTGCTAAGTTTCCATGCACACATTCACATATGTCGCGAGAACGGGGATAAAAATGACAAAAAATATGAAGACCGGAACGACGACGGTGGTATTTCTCGCAGCGATCGCTATCTCGGGGGTTGCTACGGGTGCGCCCATCAAATATTCATATTCAACGAGCATCGGCTTCGATCCATCGTCCACAGTGGGTGCCGGCGGCGAGAATGCCGCCCAACTTGTCGACGAGCTTTTCGGTCCGGGTATTGGCTCCACCGGCAGTGCTACGCTCAGCGGATCGTTCACTTACAACAATGCAGCACCGCAATTCGATGGCAATAATGCCTCGGCGGGATACATCGCCATCACGGATGCCAACGTCAGTCTTGGCGGAACGAGCGCGCGAGCGAACATCGACACAATTCGGGCGAACTCGAGCACCAGTTCGGTGGGGTTCAACGCGGTAGGGGGAGGCTTTTGCGGCAGCGAATTGGGATGTCAGAGCGTTGGTCTGCCACACGTCGCTACTGGCAATGTCGTTCAGGTGACCAACGACACTGAATTTCAAATCGTCAACACAGGCGGCACAGTCGAATTCACCCCGCGCGACGCGCTGTCCTTCTCCATCGGGGGCACTGATGTGCAAGCAGACTTCGGCCCGGCCCTCTCCACAGAAACTTTTGGCGACGTTTCGGTCGATCTCGTGTCTATAGGCTTGATCTCGCAACAATCGCCGGATTTTTTCGATAGCGTCGCATTACCACAAGACCTGTCGTTTTTGGATGATACCGATCTGGAGGCATCAATCTTTGAAATCGTTTTCTCCGGACCTAGTCTTTTGGACGTCTTTACCTTGCAGGGGGCTATAACAGAGTTGGCGAATGGCGATCTGGATGACGAAACCGTCGATGGAGATCTCCCCGGTGGACCCGGCGCTACAGACGTCCCTGAGCCCGGGTCGCTGTTTACGCTTGCGTTCGGGCTCGCGTGGCTTGTGGCCTTTGTGGCAGTCAGGCGTCGGCAAATCTGAGACGGGGGGCAGGGCAAAAGTGGAAAGGCGCTATGCGATGCCGCATAGGGCCTTTTTCATGGCGGTGGCGATGCAGGGCTTCGCTACGGATACACGTCAGTTAATCATGAGGCGCGCGACGCGAGCTGCGATTGCTGGAAGTGCCGAACTTGCCGACTGCGCAATCTTTATATCGGCTTTCTTGGAGATCGCTGTTTTCTCAGTGTTGATCTCGATCACGATGGCAGATCCTGCCACGGCCTGTTCGACGAGCGTGGCCGCGGGGTACACCTGATTGGAGGTACCCACTACAAGCACACGGTCTGCGGCCGCCAGTAGCCGCTGGGCACGCTCGAGCGCTGTCATGGGCAGCATCTCGCCGAACCAGACCACCGCCGGGCGGGTCATGGCGCCGCACCGTGCGCAGGCCGGCAACGGCGCGTCTTCGTCGGCTTCGGCGACCGGCTGTAGCGTTTCGTCGTCGCATGCGGTACAGCGTTCGCGCCAGATACTGCCGTGCAGTTCCGCGACTCGCGAGCTGCCGGCCGCGGCATGCAGGCCGTCGACGTTCTGGGTCGCGATGCTCAGTGAGATATGGCGGCCGAGTGCGGCGAGGGCGACGTGACCGGGATTGACGCCGCCGCGTGCGATCAGGGTGCGACGCCAGCGATACCATTGCCAGACGCGCTCCGGATTGCCCGCGAACGCTTCGGGCGTGGCCAGATCCTGGGGCGGAAACCGCGCCCAGAGGCCAGTCTGCGCCTCGCGAAACGTCGGAATGCCCGATTCCGCGGACATGCCGGCACCGCTGAGCACGAGCACATGGCGCGCGTCAGTCAGGGCCAGGGCGGCTCGTTCGATTGCGTCGTTGAGGGCCATCGGCGCGCCATGGTGAAAGCTGCGTGAGGTCGCAGTATTTCAGAGATCGATGACCCTTGTGCGCGTCCACCGCGCGTCGACGTGGCGCCTCAGCGCGCCTTCGCCCCCTTGAGGGCACGCCGGCGTGGCTTCCACTGCACATGATAGAGATCGTGGCGGCGGTCCAGCATGTTCTGTACCGAGCCGGTGGTACGTGCCTCGTGCAGCAGATCGACGCGCACATCGGCGATCGCCACCATTTCCACGTTCGGGGTAGTGTCGGCGGCGATGCCGTCGCGGGCGAAGGCGAAATCGCAGGGCGTGATGATTGCGCTCTGGCCGTAGTGAAGGTCCATGGCGTGAATACGCGGCAGGTTGCCGACGTTGCCGGAGGTGGCCACGTAGATCTGGTTTTCGACCGCGCGCGCATGCGCGGAATAGCGCACCCGCAGATGGCCGTTGCGGTCCTCGGTCGAGAACGGCACGAACAGGATGTTGATGCCCTGATCGGCCAGATGTCGCGACAGCTCGGGGAACTCGCTGTCGTAGCAGACCAGCACGCCGATCGGTCCGCAGTCGGTCTCGATGGCGTTGAGCGAATCGCCGCCGACGATGTTCCAGTAGTGGCGCTCGCCGGGCGTGGGGTGAATCTTGGGCTGCAGATGTTCGGAACCGTCGCGCAGATAGATATAGGCGATGTTCTGCAGGTCCTTGCCGACCCAGGTCGGATGCGAGCCGGCGATGATGTTGATGTTGAACTTCACGGCCAGGTCGGCCATCAGTTCGCGGAACTCGTCGCAGAAATCCGCCAGGCGCTGGATCGCGGCGCGATGGCGCAGCTCCTCGTTCTTGATCGAGAGTAGCTGAACCGTGAACAGTTCCGGGAACACCACGAAATCGGCCTTGGCGTCGGCGGTTTCCTGCACGAAGTAGGTCACGATCTGGGCGAACTCGTCGAACGAGTCGATCGCGCGCTGGCCGTACTGAACGGTGGCGATACGCACACGATTGCGGCGCTGCAGATGCACGTGCGAGTCGCCGGCGACGTCTTCGGGCTGATGATATTCGGGGTTGCGCCACAGCAGGTGAGCGCCGTAGCCCATGGATGCGGTGTCGGCGGGCAGGTAGTTCTCCTGCACGCCCAGCAGTTCATAGCCCTGGTTGAGCTGGAACGACAGCACCGAGTCCCGGATCTGCTTGTCCTTGACTGCCTCGACGTAGGCTTCGGCGCTGCCGAAACGCTTGAAGCGACGCTTGAGCCCCGGCAGCCGGCCGGAGAAGACAATGCCCTTGAGCCCGAGCTTCATGCACAGCGCTTCGCGCTCGCGATACAGACGCTGTCCGATGCGCAGGCCGCGCGCGGCCGGGTCCACGCAGATCTCGTAGCCGTAGAGATAGTCGCCGTCGGTGTCGTGGGTCGAACCGTAGCCGTTGCCGGTGATCTGGGCCCAGGTGTGGTTGGCCATGACCTGCACTTCGGGCAGGCAGAGCGTGGCGCAGTAGCCGACCACGGTATCTTCATAGACCGCGACCAGCTGGCCGGCCGGGAAGTTGTTGATCTGCCCGCGCAGCTCATCGAACGTGTAGTCGTCGAGGTTCGGATAGGTGTTCTGTACCACCCGGTTGATGGCCGGGATATCGGCCAGGGTGGCAGCGCGAACGATAAGGCGCGAACGACGAGTGGCGGTGGTCATTGAGTCAAACCTTGAAGAACGAAAAACAGGCCCGCAAGCGGACATATCCCGTTGATGGTTATCAGGCTTACCGCTTTCAAGCCGGGCCGTTGTTCAGCCCGGCTCGTCGCGGCCGGCACTACGGCCCGATCAGGCGTTGCCGCGGCCGGCCTTCTTGCGCTCGTGTTCCTTGAGCCAGCGCTTGCGCACGCGGATCGTGGCCGGGGTGATCTCGACCAGTTCATCGTCGTTGATGAACTCGAGCGCCTGTTCCAGCGTCATGCGCATCGCCGGCGTGAGCACGATGTTCTCGTCGGTGCCCGACGCACGCACGTTGGTCAGCTGCTTGGCCTTGAGCACGTTGACGGTGAGGTCGTTGTCGCGCGAGTGGATGCCCACGACCATGCCTTCGTAGACCTCTTCGTTGGGCGAGACCATCATGCGGCCGCGCTCCTGGAGGTTGAACAGGCCGAAGCCCACGGCCTTGCCGGTGGCATTGGAGATCAGCACGCCGGAATGCCGCTGGCCGATGCCCAGCGAGCCGACCGGGCCGTAGTGATCGAACACATGGGTGACGATGCCGGTGCCCGAGGTCTGGCTCATGAACTCGGTCTGGAAACCGATCAACCCGCGCGACGGGATGATGAATTCCAGGCGGGTACGGCCCAGGCCGTCCGGCTGCATGTTGCGCAACTGGCCACGGCGCTGATTCAGATTATCGATGACCGTGCCCTGATGGCCGTCCTCGATATCGCAGATCAGCAGTTCATAGGGCTCGTGGATCTCGCCGTCGACTTCACGGGTGACCACTTCCGGGCGTGACACGGCCAGCTCGTAGCCCTCGCGACGCATGGTTTCCAGCAGCACCGACAGATGCAGCAGGCCACGACCGGAGACCTTGAAGCGATCCGGATCGTTGGTGAATTCGACCCGCAGAGCGACGTTGGACTTGAGTTCGCGCAGCAGCCGTTCGCGGATCTGGCGACTGGTCATGTAGTCGCCTTCCTTGCCGGCCATGGGCGACTTGTTGACCTCGAAGGTCATGCTCATGGTCGGCTCGTCCACGGTCAGTGCGGGCAGCGCCTCGGGCGTTGCCGGATCACAGATGGTGTCGGAGATATCCAGACCGTCCATGCCGGTCAGGGCGACGATGTCGCCGGCCTGGGCGCTGTCGACTTCCACCCGGTTCAGGCCCAGAAAGCCGAACACGCCCGCGATCTTGGCGTTCTTCTTGTTGCCTTCGCGATCGACGATGGTGACCGGAGTGGCCGGCTTGATCGCGCCGCGGGCGATACGGCCGATGCCGATCTGGCCGACGAAGGTGTTGAAGTCCAGCGTGGTGATCTGCATCTGGAACGGGCCGTCCAGATTCACCGGCGGCGCCGGCACGCGCTCGACGATGGTGCGGAACAGCGGCTTCATGTCGCCCTCGCGCACGTCGTCCTCGAGCCCGGCATAGCCGCCCAGCGCCGACGTGTAGACCGTCGGGAAGTCGAGCTGCTCGTCGGTCGCGCCGAGTGAGTCGAACAGGTCGAAGGTCTGGGTCAGCACCCAGTCCGGGCGCGCGCCGTCGCGGTCGATCTTGTTGATCACGACAATCGGCTTGAGGCCCAGCTCGAAGGCCTTTTCGGTGACGAAGCGGGTCTGCGGCATCGGGCCGTCGACGGCGTCGACCAGCAGAAGCACCGAATCGACCATCGACAGCACGCGCTCGACCTCACCACCGAAGTCGGCATGGCCCGGGGTGTCGACGATGTTGATGCGATAGTTTTCATCGCTGTCGGGGTCGCGCCACTCGATGGCGGTATTCTTGGACGTGATCGTGATGCCGCGCTCGCGCTCCAGATCGTTGGAGTCCATGATGCGGTCGGCGACTTCCTCGCGCGCCGCGAACGTGCCGGACTGGCGCAGCAGGCAGTCCACCAGCGTGGTCTTGCCGTGGTCGACGTGGGCGATGATCGCGATATTGCGAAGATTATCGATCATTAAGAAACCTTTGGATTGAATCGGGCGCGGTGCGCGCTGAAGGGATAGGGCGCGCGGACTTCGCGAAAAACGCGCGCATTATCGGGCATTGGGGGGCTCCCGGCTAGCGCTGTGCGTAAATAAAAGCAAAACTGTCCGGCTATTCGCGGTTCGTGGCGCTTCGTGCGCCCCTGGCGCCGGCGGCGTGCGCAAGCGGCTGACCACGCCGAGCCGCATGCGATAATCGCGCCAATGAATGATTCCACAACTGTTGCCGGGGCGTCGGCATCGTCGGGTTGGCTCGAGCGCGGCACGCCGGCGTATCGACGCGCGAACATTGCGCTGTTCGCCGCCGGTTTCGCGACCTTTTCGTCGTTATACAGCGTGCAGCCGCTGATGCCGCTGTTTTCGCACAATTTCGCCATCAGTCCGGCGCAGAGCAGCCTGTCGTTGTCGATCACCACCGGGGTACTCGCGTTCACCCTGTTTTTTGCCGGATTGATGTCCGAGGCGATCGATCGCAAGCGTCTGATGAGCGCGTCGCTGATTGCGTCGGCGCTGCTGTCCCTGGCTGCCGCGCTCTCGCCGGACTGGTATGTCTTGCTGGCGGCGCGCGCGCTCGAAGGCGTGGCGCTTGGCGGCGTGCCGGCGCTGGCCATGGCCTATCTTTCCGAGGAGATGCGCCCGGGCGATCTGGGTACGGCCATGGGCCTGTATGTCGGCGGCAGCGCCTTCGGAGGCATGTCGGGGCGCGTGCTCGCGGGGGTGATTGCCGATATCGGCGGCTGGCGCCCGGCAATCGCGTTGATCGGTGGCATGGGCTTCGTGGCGGCCGCGGCATTCGTATGGCTGCTGCCGCCGTCGCGCAATTTCCGCGCGCAGCGCGGCCTGGCGTTACGCGACCATTTCGCCCCGATCGGCCGGCATCTGCGCCACGATGCGCTGCCCTGGCTGTTTGCCTGCGGGTTCGTACTGATGGGCTCGTTCGTCAGCATCTACAACTATATTGGCTACCGGCTGGCGGCGGCTCCGTTTTCCATGAGCCAGAGCGCGGTCGGCGCGATCTTCGTGGTGTATCTGCTCGGCATCGTCGCCTCGGCCGTCTTCGGTCGGCTGGCGGATCGCCATGGGTCCGCACCCGTGCTTCTTGCCGCGTTCGCGCTGATGAGTGCCGGGCTGGGCTGCATGTGGGTGGATTTTCTGCCATCGCTGGTTGTCGGTATCGCACTGCTGACCATCGGTTTCTTTGCCGGCCACTCGGTTGCCAGCGGTTGGGTCGGACCGCTGGCCGACGGCGGCAAGGGCCAGGCCGCCGGGCTGTATCTGCTCGCCTATTACCTGGGCTCGAGCGTGATCGGATCGCTGGGTGGCCTGTTCTGGGCGCGCTTCGCATGGCCCGGTGTCACCGCCATGGTGGCGGTGCTGCTGGCGTTCGGGATGATCGCGATCCTGCGGCTGATGGTGTGGCGGCGCCAGCAATGACGACTAGGCCGAGAACCCGCCGGTGAAGGTCTGATACAGCAGGAACACGTTGAGCGAGATCACCACCCCGGCAATCATCCAGGCCGCCATGGTGGTGATGCGTCGATTGACCAGGCTGCCCATGATGCTGCGATTGGAACAGAACATCAGCAGCGGAATCAGCGCGAACGGGATGCCGAACGACAGCACGACCTGGCTCATCACCAGGGCGGTGGTCGGGTCCACGCCCATGGCCAGAATCGCCAGCGCGGGCGCCATGGTGATCAGACGCCGGACATATAACGGAATCTGGCGTTTGATGAATCCCTGCATCACGATCTGGCCGCTCATCGTGCCGACCGACGAACTGGAAAAGCCGCTGGCCAGCAGGCCGATTCCGAACAGAATGGCCGCGGCCGACCCGGCCTGATCGCCGAGCCGGGCGAACGCACCCTCGATCGTGGACACCGTCTCGCCGTGGCCGAAGAACAGCCCGGCGGCCATGACCAGCATGGCGGCGTTGATCAGCCCGGCCACGCCCATGGCGATCAGAATATCGATGAATTCGAAACGGAATATCCGCTTGCGCTCTTCGGCCGTGCGCCCGACCACGCGCCGCTGGGTAAGCGCCGAGTGCAGGTAGATGACGTGCGGCATGACGGTTGCGCCGAGAATGCCGGCGGCGAGCATCACGCTCTGGGTGCCTTCGAAGCCGGGAATCAAGCCGCCGGCCAGCGCCTCCGGGTCCGGCTGGGCGACGAATACTTCATAGGCAAAGGAGACGATGACCACGCCCACCAGCGCGGTGATCACCGCTTCGAGCGGCCGAAATCCGCGCCGTTGCAGTTCCAGCAGGCCGAAGGAGAACACCCCGGTGATGACCGCGGCCGGAAACAGCGCGATGCCGAACAACAGATGCAGCCCGAGCGCGCCGCCGATGAATTCGGCGAGATCGGTGGCAATGGCGATGATTTCGGCCTGTATCCAGAGGCCGATCGTGACCGGGCGCTTGAAGCGCGCACGGCAGATTTCCGGCACGTTGTAGCCGGTGGCGATGCCGAGCTTGGCCGACATGCTCTGGATGACGATGGCCATCAGGTTGGAAGCAAAGACCACCCAGAGCAGCAGATAGCCGTAGGTCGAGCCGGCCTGGATATTGGTCGCGAAGTTGCCCGGATCGATATACGCGACCGAGGCGATGAAGGCCGGCCCGAGAAACGGGAACAGGCCTTTCAAACCGCGCTGGCGGCCATTCAGTGCCGCCTGAGCCGCGCGGATGGTCGCCTGCTCGCCGGGCAATCGGTCCAGGGTCTCGTCGGCGCAGGTGCTCATGTGCGCGACCCGCCAGCGTCGGAGCACGCCGGCCTGCCGCCTGTGCGCGGATGGCCACGATGATTCATTAATAGACCGGGACGTTAAAACTTAGCCAATGCTTAAAATTACTCTGTAGGCAAACACGGGTCAACCGGTGCAAAAGGTCCAAGCGTACGCAAACGGCGCCGGGCTCAGTACAATCGATGCATGCATAGTCAAACGAAAACGAACGGAGCCGCCTCGGCGGTCATTGCCGGGCCGATCCTGCGTCGCCTGCGCGCGCAGCGGATGGTGCTGTGGCTTGCGGTCAGCGAGCCGATCGCGCTCAAGCTGGCCTTGTATCGACAGGACCACGGTCAACAGGAGACGCCCGACGATGTCGTCGATCTGGCCGCGCATACGCGCGATATCCGTATCGGCGAGCGCGCCTGGCTGCTCTTGATCGATATCGATTTCGCAGCCGCCGGCATCGCGCCACTCGGCGAGAACGTCGCGATCGGCTATGACCTGTGGCTGGGCGCGCAGACGCATTCGCTCGCCGAACTCGAGCCGGGTCTGTGCTACGACGGTGAGCGGCGCCCGCGGTTCGTGTTCCGCACCCGCCTCGACAACGTCCTGCACGGCTCCTGTCGGCGGCCGCATCATCCTTCCGGCGACGGCATGGCGCGCGCGGACCGGTGGCTGTCGCAGCGACGCGAGTACACCAATGCCTGGCCCACGGTGATGCTGCTCACCGGCGATCAGATCTATGCCGACGATGTGGCCGGGCCGCTGCTGCGCGCCATCCACGCGCTGATCGAGCGGCTCGGGCTGTGGTCGGAACAACTGGAAGGCTCGGTGGTCGACGACAGCGCCGGTCTGTATGCGAGCGAGCACTGCTACTACCGGCGCGACGACCTGCTGCCACACGAGAAATCGAGTCGCGCGCTGCGCGAACGCTTCTTCGGCGGCACCGAAAAACCCGTATTCACGTCCGCGAGCTCCGGCAATCATCTGATCACGCTCGCCGAAGTGCTGGCGATGTATCTGCTGTGCTGGTCCGATGCACCCTGGCGTGAGCTGTCGTATTCGCGCCCAGCGCTGAACGAAGAAGAGGGCGAGCGCTACGATGAGGAGGCCGGCATCATCCGCGCCTTCGTCGACGAACTGCCGGGCGCGCGCCGCATCATGGCCAACACGCCGGTCGCGATGATTTTCGACGACCACGACATTACCGACGACTGGAATCTCACCGGTCTGTGGATGGACAGCGCCTATGGCCATCCTTTCTCGCGTCGCATCATCGGCAACGCGCTGGTGGCTTATTTGCTGTGTCAGGGCTGGGGCAATCGCCCCGAGGCGTTCGAGGACACGATCCTGCCCGCGCTGACGCGCTACACCGCAGCGCACGACAAGCCGGCGCACGACGATCTCGTCGAAGCCGTGCTGGATTTCCACGACTGGGGCTTCATTCTCGATACCGAGCCTGCGGTGGTACTGCTCGATACCCGCACGCGGCGTTGGCGACGCGTGCGCAAGCCGTCGCATCCGTCCGGCTTGATGGACTGGGAAGCGCTCTCGGACATGCAGTCGCATTTCATGGGCCGCGACAGCGTGGTCATTGTCTCGGCCGCGCCGATCTTCGGCGTCAAGCTGATCGAGAACATCCAGCGGATCTTCACCTGGTTCGGCAAGCCCTTGATGGTCGATGCCGAAAACTGGATGGCGCACCCGGGCAGCGCGCATACCCTGCTCAACATCTTTCGCCATCGCGCCACCCCGCGCAATTTCACGGTGCTGTCGGGCGACGTGCATTATTCGTTCGTCTACGACGTGACCCTGCGTCACGGCGACAGCCGGCAGAAGATCTGGCAGATCACCAGCAGCGGGGTGAAGAACGAGTTTCCCCGGCGTCTGCTCGACTGGTTCGATCGGCTCAACCGATGGCTGTTCGCGCCATATTCGCCGCTCAACTGGTTCACCAAGCGCCGGCGCATGCGGGTGAGCCCCCGTCGACCCTCGCCCGCCTCGCACGGCGAGCGCCTGGTCAACGGCGCCGGCATGGGTTTCGTGCGCTTCAACGACGCCGGCCAGCCGGTCGATATCCGCGAACTCGGCGTGGACGATCGCGACGTGAGTTTCGACCAGACCAACGAAATCGAGGTCTGAGTCGGCGCGAGGCGAGCGTCGAGGGTCAATTCGAACCTGTGGCGCATCGGGCTGTCTCTACCTGCTGAGGCATCCCGGATATCGCCGTGCAATCGGCATATCCACGACCGAAAAGAGTCAGGCATGAAGACACGACAATTTGCGATTACGATGGTGCTTGCAGGCAGCGTTTTCAGCGTGCCGGCCTTGGGCCAGCCGCAGGACGAATCCGGGCTGGCATCGCTGGATGCCAACAGCGACGGCGTAATCAGCCGCCAGGAAGCCGCCAACGCCCAGGTCAAGGTGTTTCATCGCCTGGACGGCAACAGCGATGGCGTGCTGGGCGCGGACGAACTCAAGGCAAGCCAGCCGCAGCCCGACGCGGATGCCGACAGGAGGGTCAAGAGAGCGCGTGCCAAGGCCCTCGACCAGTGGTTTTCCAATCTCGATACCGATGCCGGCGGCACCATCTCGCTGGCGGAGTATCAGGCAGGCATGACCCCGTATTTCGACCGGCTGGATACCAATGGCGACGGCGTCATCGACGGTCGGGAACTCAAAAGCGCCTACGGTTCGGACCGCAACGATAGTCGGTAGGAATGCGGCCCGGCGTCGCATGGGCCAAGGCATCCTATGCGTTGCGCGTTACCGGAGCGCTTTCGCGAGCGCACTCGCGCCGTCGTTCAACGCCGCGCCCGCGCCATGGATCGGGCCGGCGAAGTTCAGAAAACCGTGGATCATGCTGGGGTAGCGTTTCACGCGGGCTTCCACGCCAGCGGCCTGCATGGCCTCGGCGTAGGCTTCGCCCTCGTCGCGCAGCGGATCGAAACCGCCGGTGAGTACGAAGGCGGGGGCGAGGCCGGCGAGTTCCCCGTAAATCGGCGAGACACGCGGATCGCTGTTGTCGACGTCGGTCGGGATGTAGTGACCACGAAACCAGTCCATGGACGCCTTCTCGAGCAGGAAGCCGCGGGCGAACGTGCGCACCGACTCGCGATCCACGGCAAAGTCGACCACCGGATAAAACAGCAGCTGAAAGCAGGGCGCGACGGTGTCGTGGCGCGTGGCCTGGGCCACCACCGCGGCCAGGTTGCCGCCGGCGCTGTCGCCGGATACAGCGATGCGCGCGGTGTCGATGTCGAACTCGCCTGCGCGCGCGGCGATATCGCGAAAAGCGCTGATCGCGTCGTCCGAGCAGGCCGGCGCGGGGTGCTCCGGGGCGAGTCGGTAATCCACGGAGATGACCACGCAACCGGCCTGATCGGCGAGCGCACGGCATACGCCGTCATGCGAATCCAGAGAGCCGATCACGAAGCCGCCGCCATGGTAGAACACCAGTGCCGGTGCGTTGGTCTTGCAGGCCGCCGGTCGGTAGAGGCGGCCGCCGATCGAGCCGACCGCAGCCGCGAGGCTGATATCACGCACGTCCAGCGGCCGTGCGTTGGTGGGCGCGAGCAGCTGGCTCTGGGCGTCGATCCGGCGCCGCTCCTGTGCCGGCGTGCTGCCACCCAGCCCGTCCATGCCGCGTAGCCGCTGCAGCTTGAGCAGCAGTTGGGTCTGCACATCCAGCGTCTGGCCGTCGAGCACCACCGGCCGGCCGGCGAGAATGCGCAACATGCCGGCCGGCAGAGCCATGAGGCCACGCGCGAAGGCGCCCTCGATACGTTCGGCTATCGACTGTTCGCTCATGGCCACCCCTTTGCTGATCGAATGAGCCGGCCCCTAACTGACTGGGGCCGTTGTCAGATCATACCAGCGCGTCGTGCCTGGCGTTGCGCGGCGGCCGACTCACTGATCCGGGGCCGGTCTAGCGGCGAAAACCGGCCTCGAGTGCGTAAAAGTCGATGCCCATGCCGTCCAGGGGTTCACGCAGGCGCGCGAGTTCTTCCTCGGGGCCGTGCACTTCCATGCGGATAAGCTGGCCGACTTCCTGGGCCTGCGCAAATAGCTCGCCGACGTTGCTCAGATGCGCGAGCACGCCGTCGGCGCCGGCATAGCCTTCGCGGCAGGTGGCGGTGTTGCCGTCGAACAGAAACCCGTAATAGAGACAGCCTTCTTCTTTTTCGCTCGCCTCGACGAAACGCGCGACCAGCCCCTTGAATTCGTCCATGCGCTCGTCCGGCACTTCGAAGTAGGGGGCGATGGATACACAGCGATCATTGGCCATGGATGGCTCCTTCTTGTTTGAGGTGCAGACAGCTTAGCCTTTGCATGGCGTCGGCGACCACCGGACGTCCGCGCGTTACCGGCCGCCGGTCAGTCCGGATCGCGAAAACGATCGGTGGCTTCGACCAGTGCATGGCGGTTGCCCGGCTCGAACGCCGAATGGCCGGCGTCCGGGGTGATGCGCAGATCCGCCTCCGGCCAGGCACGGTGCAGATCCCAGGCGTTGACCAGCGGGCAGACGACGTCGTAACGGCCATGCACGATGGTGGTCGGGATGTCTCGGATTCTGTCGACGCCGTGTAACAGCTGGTCGTCATGCTCGAAGAAGCCGCCGTTGACGAAGTAATGACATTCGATGCGCGCGAAGGCGAGCGCGAAGCGGTCGCCGGCGGTGGTGGCGATATAGTTGCGGTTGGGCTTGATGAAACTCGTCGCACCTTCCCAGGTCGCCCAGGCGCGGGCGGCGGCGACGCGCAGTTCGACGTCGTCGCTGGTGAGCCGACGATAGTAGGCGCCCATCATGTCGCCACGTTCGACCTCGGGAATGAAATCCCGATAGGCCTCGAAGGCGTCAGGGAACAGGGCGCTGGCGCCGTGTTGATAGAACCACAGCATTTCCGCGCGTCTGAGCATGAAGATGCCGCGCAGCACCAGCTCCGTGACCCGCTCCGGATAGGTCTGTGCGTAGGCCAGCGCCAGCGTCGAACCCCAGGAGCCGCCGAAGACCTGCCAGCGCTCTATCGCCAGCAGCGTGCGCAGGCGTTCGATATCGTCGACCAGATGCCAGGTGGTGTTGTCGACGAGATCCGCGTGCGGCGTCGACTTGCCACAGCCGCGCTGGTCGAACAGTACGATGCGGTAATGCGCGGGGTCGAAGAAACGGCGGCTGGTGGGGCCGGCACCGCCGCCCGGACCGCCGTGCAGAAATACGACCGGCTTGCCGGCCGGATTGCCGCACTGTTCGTAGTAGAGGGTATGGCGATCGGATACCGCCAGATGGCCGGTATCGAAGGGTTCGATTTCAGGATAGAGAGAGCGGTGGCGTGTTGCGGTCATGGGCCGGGTTCAGAGCGGGAGGTTATCAGGCGCTCAGGCTATCAGCTTGTACGCCGATCACGGCATGAGCAGGGTGGTTAGCAGCGCGGCGAGCGACGATGCCAGTGCCAGTGCGCACAGCGACAGACGACCGCTCCACTGCACCGAGACCCGCCAGTTGTCGTAGCCGGTCAGGCGCTGGATCAGCAAGGCATTCGCCGAATAGGGCGTACCCGCGATGGTCAAACCCCAGCCGCAGACCAGCCCGACCGCCAGCCCGAGGCCCGCACTGGCCGGCCACAGCTGGCTCGACAGGCCGCCGATGAGGGTGACCGCGATGATCGGGTTCAGGCCGATGAGTCCGCCGCCGAACAGCAGCCACGGCACGCCCCATGCAATCACCGGCAGGGACCAGCCGGGCAGGGCGAAGCTGGTACCCAGATGCGCGGACACCAGCGTACTCACGGTGGCGCCCAGAAACGCCGACCCGCCGATGATCGCCAGCTCGTTGCCGATATTGTCCATGGCCGGCAGGCGGGGCGGGCCTTCGCCGCCGAACAAGCCGATGACCACGATCACCAGGCAGCTGCAGGTCACGGCCCGCGCATAGTCCATGTTCACCAGGCTGCGTAGCAGATAGGTCGACAGACAGATCAGGCCGATACAGGCGGCAAAGAAAAGCCAGGAACGCAGCACGTCGGCGCCGGCGAGTTGGTCGCCGCGCTCGCTGGACGCCGCTTCGGGCTCGCGAAACAGGGTGCCGAGCAGCAGATAGGCCGCGGCCAGTGGAAAAGTCAGGCTGATCAGTTGCCAGCCGTGCAGACCCGGCACGAGGGTGAGCGTGAGCACGACCGCGATCGACAGCGGCGAGCAGATCGAGGCCGATCCGAAGCCGCGCAGCACCGCACGCGCGGCGTTGCGGGTGCCGCTGGAATCGCCGTGGGTTCGAATTTCGCGCCCGATCAGGGTGCCGATGACGCTCACCGAGCCGAAATTCAGCGGCACGGCAAGAAACAGACCGCCGAAAGTGATGCTCAGATAACGCGTCAGCGCGCGCCCGGCGAACAGATGCTCGGAAATGAGCGCGAGATGGCGTGAACGCCCGAGTACGTGGGCCAAAAGCATGACCGCGATTATCAGTGAGGCAAGCCGCGTAAGCGTGGCGCTACTCGGCCCGAGGATCACCGGATTGAGGAGCAGCCCCAGGCCGGCCACGATGAGCACGAGGCTGATCAGTACGCGCGGGATAGGCTTGAGGGTGGCCCAGGCGAGGGCGACCGCGACGATCGCCGCCGGCGCGCCGACCCATTGCGCCAGGGGCACGATACCGATGACGCCGGTGGCCAGCGCCAGATAGGCCAGCGCGCTGCGCGCGCCGGCCGTTTTCGCGGATGTCACGATCCGTGGCGTTCTACGCTGTCACTGTGGCGGCAGCAAACGGCTGCCGGTGACGGCCTGTACATCGTCGAAGCTGTTGCCGTCGTGCAGTTCCACCACTCGCAGGCCGTCGTCGGTGACTTCGATCACCGCCAGGTCGGTATAGATGCGCTTGACCACGCCGGTACCGGTCAGCGGATAGGTGCACTTGTCCAGGATCTTGGGCTCGCCATCCTTGGTGGTATGACGCATGAGCACGTAGACTGCCTTGGCGCCCACCGACAGATCCATGGCGCCGCCCACCGCCGGCGGATACTTCTCGTTGTTGGTCGCCCAGTTGGCCAGATCACCGGTGGCCGACACCTGAAAGCCGCCGAGTACGGCGATGTCCAGATGGCCGCCGCGCATCATCGCGAACGAGTCGGCGGTATCGAAATAGCAGCCGCCCTTGATCAGGGTCACGTACTGCTTGGCGGCGTTGATCAGGTCCGGGTCTTCGGTACCAGGCTCGGGTGTGGGGCCGACGCCGAGGATGCCATTCTCGCTGTGATAGATCACCTCGCGACCTTCCGGCACGTAGTTGGCGACCATCACCGGCATGCCGATGCCCAGATTCACATAGCTGCTGTCCGGGATGTCCTGGGCCAGGCGCTCGGCCATTTGCGGGGGGGTCAGACTGTTCACTTGAGGCTCCCTTCCTGGGCGACGACACGATCGACGAAAATGCCCGGGGTGGCGACGCTTTCCGGATCGAGATCGCCGAGTTCGACGATGTGTTCGACCTCGGCAACAGTGATATCGGCGGCCATCGCCATCACCGGATTGAAGTTGCGGCCGGCCGAGTTGTAGCCGAGGTTGCCCCAGCGATCGCCCTTGTGCGCCTTGACCAGCGCGAACTCGGCCTTGAGCGGATACTCCAGTACATAGCCGCGGCCGTCGATTTCGCGGGTTTCCTTACCGTCGGCCATCTTGGTGGCATAGCCGGTGGGCGTGAAGAAGCCGCCGAGGCCCGCGCCGGCGGCACGCATGCGTTCGGCGAAGGTGCCCTGCGGGATCAGCTCCAGTTCGATCGCATCTTCCTCGAACAGGCGCTCGAACCAGATCGAGCCCTGCGAACGCGGATAGCTGCACACGACCTTGGAGACGAGCCGGTCACGCAGCAGCGAGGCGATGCCTTCTTCGGCGACGCCGGCGTTGTTCGAGATGATCGTGAGATCGTCGGCGCCGTGCAGGCGCAGGGCCTCGATCAGCTCGAAGGGGATGCCGGAACTGCCGAAGCCGCCGATCATCACGGCATCGCCGTTCTTCACGCCGGCTACGGCTTCCTGCATGGAAGCAACACGTTTATCAATCATCGAGGTTCCTTAAATTCCGTTCTCGGTCAGGACTTGCTTGTCTTCCTCGGCCTGACGCTCCGCCTTCTGCTCGGCCAGGCGCTGCGACTGCTTGGAGCCGAGCCGGCCCTGCAGAAGAAAATCAGCCAGATAGATCAGCGCAATGATCGCAAAGCCGGCGATATCGCTGCGCCCTTCGGGATAGATCAGCGCCGCACCGGCGACCAGCACGATCAGGCGCATGACAACGTTGATCGCGCCCACCCGGTAGAGATAGCCCTCGAGCGCAGCCGCGACCATCCAGACCGCGACCACGGCCGTGATCGCCGACGGAATGATATCCGACCACGCGCCCTGCAGGATCAACGCCGGGTTGGTCACGAACAGGAACGGCAGCACGAACAGCACGCTGCCCAGACGCATCGCATACAGCCCGGTCTTGGTGGCATTCGACTGGGCCACGCCCGAGGCGGTGATCGCGGCCAGCGCCACCGGCGGGGTGATGTAGGACATCATGCCCCAGTAGAGGATGAACAGATGGCTGGCCAGCGGGTTCAGGCCGGCCTGCACCAGCGCCGGTGCCAGCAGGATCGACAGGAAGATATAGCAGGCACTCACGGTCATGCCCATGCCCAGCACGAAGCTGGTGATGGCGCCGGCGGCGAGCATCAGCGGAATGCTGCCGTCGGCATAGAGCAGCAGCTCACGCGAGAAGGCCCCGGCCACGCCGGTATAGGACAGCCCGCCGACCACCAGGCCGATACCGGCCAGGATCGAGACCAGATTGGCCACGCTGCTGGTGAGGTTGAGCAGCAGATACTGGATACGGCTCCAGTTCAGCCGGTGGCTGCGCTTGAACACCGAGATGACCAGCAGCACCGCGGTGGCGTAGTAGGGCGCATAGGCGTCCAGACGCATGACCAGCAGCATGTAGATGAGCATGGCAAGGCTGAACAGATAAGGCCAGCCGACCTTGAGCGTGTCCCACAGCTTGGGGATCTCGGACTCCGGCATGCCGATGAGGCCGCGCCGCGCGGCATAGGCATCGACCTGGAACAGCAGGGCCAGATAGAACAGCAGCGCCGGCAGGAAGGCTGCAATCATGACCTCCGAATACGGCACGCTCAGAAACGAGGCCATGATGAAGGCCACCGCGCCCATCACCGGCGGCATCAGTGTGGCACCGGTGGAGGCACAGGCCTCGATGGCGCCGGCGTAATGCGCCGGGTAGCCCGACTTCTTCATGGTCGGGATGGTGATCGGGCCGGTGGTCAGGATGTTGGAGATCACGCTGCCCGACAGGCTGCCGAGAATACCGCTGGACAGTACCGACACCTTGGCCGGGCCGCCGCGGCTGCGCCCCATCAGGGCCATGGCGAAATCCATGAAGAAATCGCCGCCGCCGGTCACCGTCAGGGCCGCGCCGAAGACCACGAAGCCGATCACCAGATTGGCGACCACCTGCATGGGAATACCGATGACCGATTCCACGCCGAGCACATGCGCGCGGATGGTCTCGCCGAAACCGTACTGGGTGCCCCAGAGAAAGCCCGGCATGTGATCGGCGTAGAGCGGAAATGTGCCGAACAGCAGCGCGACCAGCAGCAGCGGAAAGCCCGCGCAGCGGCGCGTGCCTTCGAGAATGAGGGCGAGCATGACGCCGGAGGCGATGGTGGCCTCGATCGGCGCGGAGAAATCCCAGCCTTCCTGGATGATCTGCAGGCCGTGCTGGCCCAGATAGATCGCCGGCACCAGGGCCGCGATCGACAGTACCCAATCGTAGAGCGGCACATGGCCCTTGGCGCCGCTCCAGGCCGGGTAATAGAGAAAGGTCGCGGCCAGGAAGATGCCGATCAGATAATAGAGAAACGAATTACCCAGCGGCTGGAAACCCAGCAGGTGCAGGGTAAAGGTCTGATTGATGGTCAGCAGCAGACCCAGGGCGCCGAGAAACAGGGTGATCCAGTAGGACGGGCCGCGCAGGCGGCTGGCGGAGTTCTCCGCCGCTAGCGAAAGCTCGGTCGCTGAAAGGGTATTCGAAGCCATGCGTGTGCTACTCCGGCAAATGACTGAAACGACTCGACCGGGCATGAGAGCCCGGTCGAGTCACGTTCATGCGACGACTAGAGCGAGTTGATGGCTTTCTGACGAGCCTTCTGCCAGATGTCGGCAAACTCGGCGTCGCTCTTGTCCTTGCCCTCGGCAACCGCGTCCTTCCAGGCCGCACGGAGCGCTTTCAGACGGGCCAGACGCTTGTCGTTCCAGGCCTGCATGTCGTCGGTCCAGCTGCCGCGTTCCTTCAGGTACTTGATCGCACCTGGGTGGAACGGCACGTCGATCGGCGGGGTGCCGGCACGGTCCAGATCCCAGCGCTTCATGACCGCGGTGCCATCCTTGTATGTCGGATAGGCCTGATCAAACGCCTTGAGGAAGTTGTAGACGAAATCCTCGTCCGCATCCGCCTTGACCACGAGTACCGGGTACCGATACGCAAGCATGTTGATGGGATGGTCTTCGCTCAGACCGGCACCTACCGTTTCCTTGTACGGCTGGAAGAAGGGCGCGACCTTCTGCAGGCGCTTCCAGCCTTCCTTGTCGTCGGGATCCACTTCCAGCCAGCGGATGCCGCGCGGCGATTCGGCCAGTTCATAGAGCTGGCTGGGGGTGGTGGTGGTGCAAGAAGCGTCGGCCTTGTTCTGGGCCAGCGAGCTCATGGCGCCGTTGTAGGTCGGGAACATGATCGCGTTGACGTCATCACGCGTGAGTCCGGCGAAGGCCAGGAAGGCGTCGCACTTGAGATTCACCGAGGGGTTGCCGGCCACATAGGCGAAGCGCTGACCCTTCAGGTCGTCGAGCGACTTGATATTGGCATCGCGCGCGGTGAACACGCCGAAAGACGACGGGCGCCCGCCCAGCGTGCGCAGGTCCTGCGGTCCCCAGCGACGCTCGGAGAAATCCGCCACGCCCTCGGATGCAAAGAACGTCTCGGTGGCGAGGAAGCCGACATCGGCGCGCCCCAGCAACACCGGCTGCAGACGGCCGATCGCCGAACCGGAGGGCTGGATACGAATGCGCGAGCCAAACTTGCGGCCGAAGGCGTCGGCGATGGCCGAGGCCTCCGCGTAGCCGGCCGAGCCGACATCGTAGGACGACCACGTCATCGAGTGGGGGAGTTCGGGTTTGCTATCGCTCGCGTCGGCAGCGAATGCGTTCGTTACTGGTGCCAGCGCGAAGGCGGCGATCAGCGCGCTCGCAGACAGCGGACGTAAGAAGTTGCGGATAATCATGGCGATGCTTCTCTCCTGCTTCTTTTTAAGTATATGGAATAAGCGATTTTCAGTTATTGCCTACGTTAGCCCAAACAAGCAGAAAATCGCATGCCTGAAACGGCTCGGTGGCAAGCGTAATCGGGTGTGCGCGGACCGTCAATATGTTTTTGATTGTGCGCTATCCAGTGCTTTGTTTCGCGCAAAAAAGTTTATTTATATGGGTCTTGTATTTAAAAAAGGAAAACGAATCGATAAAACCGGTCGGATTGCCAGAATAGAACACTAAGAGCGCGATTTTGAGTAAACATGACGCGCTCCGTATACCGTACACCGAGTCGTCAATCTAGGTGGAAATACCGAAAACCAAGGCTTTGTGGCAATCTGGTGCTGCGAAAAATGAATAAACCTCCATCGTCATGAAAGCCCGTGCGAACACTATTCAAACTGGAGCTTTCGACAGCGAAGAAGCGGCTGCGGCCGCTATTGAAGTGATTGCGCGACGCCCCGGCCACGATTGCGAAACATGATACTGCAATGCGAAACATGAGTGCGCATTCTATTCACACGCGAGTGCGGTCGGGCTAAAACCTGCGGTTTGCACGGCCCAATAGCGTTAAACGAGCCAGTCCACGAGTTGTGGCTTGGACGCAGGTGGCACCTCCGTCGCCGATATTGTGGCGGCAACGCAGCGCGGGTTCCGTCAATCGGCCGACGGAAAAGCGTATCCGCCCGACGGCCGCACGGGGCGGTCGGGCGCATCTACCTCGTTATTGTCAGCGCCCGGCGCCGGGTCCGCTCACTCGCCATATCGTGTTGCCGACATCGTCGGCAACCAGCAGATCGCCGCCGTTGTCGATCGCGACGCCCACCGGACGCCCCTGTGCCGTCTCGTCCTCGCTGAGGAAGTCGTCGAGCACGACCACCGGCTTGCCGTCGGGCTGGCCGTTCTCGAAGGGCACGTAGATGACCCGGTAACCGCTGTGCGGCTTGCGGTTCCAGGAGCCGTGCTGGCCCACGAACATGCCGTTGCCGAAGCGTTCGCCCAGCGTGTTGTTGTCGCTGTAGGTCAGGCCGAGCGATGCAGTATGCGGGCCCAGCGCGTAGTCGGGCTTGATCGCAGTGGCGACGAGTTCCGGCTTCTGCGGCTGGACCCGTTCGTCCACGTGCTGGCCGTAGTAGCTGTAGGGCCAGCCGTAGAAGCCGCCGTCCTGGACCGAGGTCATGTAGTCGGGCACCAGATCGCTGCCGATTTCGTCGCGTTCGTTGACCACGGTCCATAGCTGCTTGCCGGAGTCGGCGCCGGGCACGAAGGTCATGCCGTTCGGGTTGCGCAGGCCGCTGGCGTACAGGCGATGCTGGCCGCTCTCGCGATCGACCGCCCAGATGGCCGCGCGACCCTGCTCGGCGGCGAAGCCGTTCTCCGCCACGTTGCTGTTCGAACCCACCGTGGCATAGAGGGTCCTGCCGTCGGGGCTGGCGATGATGTTCTTGGTCCAGTGGTGGTTGATCGGACCGGCGGGCAGCGACACCAGTGAGCGCCCCGCGGCACTGATCGTGTCGGCGCCTTGTCTGTAGTCGTACTCGACGATGCCATCGGTGTTGGCGACATAGAACGTGCCGTCGACCAGGGCCATGCCGAAAGGCGAATTCAGGTTGTCGAGAAACACGTGGCGCTCATCGGCCACGCCGTCATCGTCGGTATCGCGCAGCAGCGTGATGCGGTTGGCGCTCTCCACCCCCGCGCCGGCCCGGGCCATGACTTTCTTCATCACCCAGCCGCGGATACCGGTGGCGTCCTCGGGACGGGTGGGGCCGTTGGTTTCGGCGACCAGCACATCGCCGTTGGGCAGCACATACAACCAGCGCGGGTGGTCGAGGCCGCGTGCGAACGCCGTGACGTTGAGCCCGTCGGCCGCGGTAGGGGCCTGACCGTCCTGCCAGGGTTCGGCCTTGGCGATATTGACGGTCGGGATCAACGAGCTTTCCGGGTCGGGCAACTGCGGCTCGGGGCCGATCCCATCCGCCACTTGCAGACGCGCTTCGCTGCCGCAGGCGCTTAGCAGGACAACGGGCAGGAGCAGGGAAAGACCGATCAGAGGGGATCGAAACATGGAGCGGCGTCACTCGAGAGAAGGCAGGGGATTGGGGTTTATTCTAGCCGAGTTCGTGCGGCCGGCGTGGCCCCTGTGGCGCGTTCGTGTTATCGGTCCTGCCAGCGTGGCGGGCGTTTGCCGCTGAAGGCATCGATGCCTTCGCGTGCGTCGACGGACGACAGATCCTCGCTGATCACGGCGCTGGCCTGTTGATAGGCCACGGACAGCGGCTGTTCGAGCTGGGCATGGAACAGGGCCTTGCCGCGGCGTATCGCGTACCCGCTCTTGCTGCATATCCGGGCGCTCAGATCGGCGATCTCGGCGTCCAGCGCGTCGGCAGCGACCACGCGGTTGAGCAGGCCCCAGTCGAGTGCGGTGGTGGCGTCGATGAAATCGCCGGTGACCAGCATCTCGAAGGCACGTTTGGTGGCGATATTGCGGCTGAGTGCGACCGCCGGCGTGGAGCAGAACAGGCCGGCGTTGATGCCCGATACCGCAAAGCGCGCCGTGGTGCTGGCGATCGCCAGATCACAGCTGGCCACCAGCTGACAGCCGGCGGCCGTGGCCAGGCCCTGCACCCGTGCGATGACCGGCACCGGCAACGCAACGATTTGCTGCATGACCGTGCTGCAGCGTTCGAACGTCGCGCGGTGCCGATCGCGGTCCTCGGTCGCCCGCAGTTCCTTGAGATCGTGGCCGGCACAGAAGGCCTTGCCACGGGCCGCGAGTACCACGCAGCGAACGCCCGGATCGGCGGCGATCCGGGTCAGTGCCGTCGACAGCGCGTCGAGCAGGGCATCGGAGAGCGCGTTGTACTGCGCGGGGCGGTCGAGCGTGAGCGTGTACACGCCGTGGGCGTCGCGGTTCTGCGAGAGTACGGCCGCATCGGCCTCGGCGGGATTGTCGTCAGCTGTAGTCAAGGTCCTATCTCCGGATCGTGCCATCGCCCGGCCGTCGCCGAGCGTTATTTCGGCTGCATGCGGATCGCGCCGTCGAGGCGGATGGTCGTGCCGTTGAGCATGGTGTTCTCGATGATGTCACGCGCCATGCGCGCATATTCATCCGGCCGGCCCAGACGCGGTGGGAACGGCACCATCTTGCCCAGCGATTCGCGCACGTCCTCGGGCAGCTCAGCCATCATCGGCGTATCGAATATGCCGGGGGCGATGGTCATCACGCGGATGCCGTGACGCGCCAGTTCGCGGGCGATCGGCAGGGTCATGCCGACGATGCCGCCCTTGGATGCCGAATACGAAGCCTGGCCGATCTGGCCGTCGAACGCGGCCACCGACGCGGTGTTGATGATCACGCCGCGCTCGCCTTCGTCGTCGGC
Organism: Salinisphaera aquimarina; assembly: GCF_042643355.1. Classification (NCBI taxonomy): domain Bacteria; kingdom Pseudomonadati; phylum Pseudomonadota; class Gammaproteobacteria; order Salinisphaerales; family Salinisphaeraceae; genus Salinisphaera; species Salinisphaera aquimarina. The sequence goes on along the minus strand of NZ_JBHRSS010000008.1, from coordinate 328,730 downwards.
ATCGCCTGCCGCCATGGCTTCGCTGGCCAGCCGGATCATGTTGAAGCTGCCGATCAGGTTGATCTGGATGACCTTGGAAAAACGCTCGAGATCGTGCGGCCCGTCGCGGCCCAGGACCTTGCCGGGAATACCGATGCCGGCGCAGTTGAGCAGGCCGTGCACACCGCCGCCGTGCTGGCGAGCCGCGCTCACGGCAGCCTTGCCGTCCTCTTCGCGGGTGACGTCGCATTGCACGAACCGGGCCGCGTCGCCGAGTGCGTCCGCCGTCTCGCGCCCGGCTTTTTCGTTGACGTCGGCGAGCACGACGCGCGCGCCGGCCTCGACGAGCAAATGTGCGCTGGCCGCGCCCAGGCCGGAGCCGCCGCCGGTGATCAGAAAACAGCGATCCTTGATGTGCATGGTTTCTCCTCGATGCGTGATGTCTTTGTACTTGAGCGGGGATCAGATTAGCAGGCCGAATTCATCGCCGGGCGTCGCTGTCGCTCAGGTCGATTCGCCGCCCCAGCGATAACGGCTCAGATCGACGCGCCCGCCGATGAAGGTCACGCCCTCGTCTTCGAGTCGGCGCCGCTGGGTCATGGCCGAGGTGCCGTCGGCCGGCAGCGATATCCGTCCCTGGGCATTGATCACCCGATGCCAGGGCAGGTTCTTCGGGCAACGATGCATGGCATAGCCGACGAGCCGCGCGCGGCGGGGCAGGCCGGCGAGTTCGGCGATCTGGCCGTAGGTCGCCACGCGGCCCGCCGGAATACGCCGCACGATCCTGAAAATGGCCTTGTGACTGTTGCTTGAAGACATCGGCGTTACGCGAAGAACAGGGCAACAGCTTTACATCGTCATCGAGCGCTGGCAAAAAGGCAGGCTACCCACACATCATGGAATCCATCATGCCCGAAGCCTATATCGTCTCCGCGTTACGCACCGCCGGCGGTCGCCGCAACGGGCTGCTCTCGGGCTGGCATCCGGTGGATCTCGGCGCCGCGCTCGTGGACGGGCTGGTTGCGCAGACCGGCGCCGATCCGGCACGTATCGACGACGTCATCTTCGGTTGCGTCGGCCAGGTCGGCGAGCAGGCCGGCAACGTCGCACGCAATGTCGTACTCGCGTCGAGCCTGCCCGAGTCGGTACCCGGCACGAGCATCGACCGCCAGTGCGGTTCCTCGCAGCAGAGTCTTCATTTTGCGGCCCAGGCGGTGATGTCCGGCAGCATGGACATGGTCATCGCCGGCGGCGTCGAGAGCATGACGCGCGTGCCCATGGGCAGCCCGGTGACGCTGGCCAAGAAAGCCGATCTGGGCACCTACATGAGCCCGAACATCCGCGAGCGCTATCCGGACGTGGCCATGTTCAGCCAGTTCATGGGCGCGGAGATGATCGCCCGAAAATACAACCTGGAACGCGATGCGCTGGACGCCTTTGCCCTGGAAAGCCATCAGCGCGCCCAGAAAGCCACGGATGCGGGCGCTTTCGCCGACGAGATCCTGGCCGTGGACAGCCGCGATATCGACGGCAACAGCCACGGCGCCCACACCGCCGACGAAGGTATTCGCGGCGACGCCACGCTCGAGAGCATCGGCAGCGTCAAGCTGCTGGCCGAAGACGGACGGATTACCGCGGCGAACGCGAGCCAGATCTGCGATGGCGCCAGCGGCGTGATGGTCGTCAACGAAGCGGGTCTCAAGCGTCTCGGCGTCGAGCCGCTGGCGCGCATCCACCACATGAGCGTCATGGGCCACGATCCGGTCATCATGCTGGAGGCGCCGCTGCCGGCCACCGAACAGGCACTGAAAAAGACCGGTCTTTCGATCGACGATATCGATCTGTTCGAGGTCAACGAGGCGTTCGCGCCGGTGCCGCTGGCGTGGCTGGCCACCACCGGCGCCGACCCCGAGCGCATGAACGTCAACGGCGGCGCGATCGCCCTCGGTCATCCGCTGGGCGCCTCCGGCACCAAGCTGATGACCACGCTCGTGCACGCGCTGCGCCAGCGCGGTGGTCGTTACGGCCTGCAGACCATGTGCGAAGGCGGCGGTATGGCCAATGTGACGATCATCGAACGGCTGTAACGCGAGCGGCTGGCAGTCGACGGGCGGCGCCGATCGCGGGACTTGCCGTGGTGCTACGGATCGTGATTCGCTGGTGTGAAAGGTTTCAACCGCCGGAGCGCGCGTGATGTCAAAACCGGTCTGTGCCATTCCCGGCGCCGGCCCCGGCAACGGCCTGGCGCTGGCGCGTCGTTTTGCGGCCTCGGGCTATCGGGTGGCGTTGATCGCGCGCGATGCCGGGCGGCTCGAAGCGCTGGCCACGGACGTCGAGGGCGCGATGGCCTTTGCCTGTGACGTCGGCGATGCCGATAGCGTCGATCAGGCCTTCGCCGCTGTCACCGATGCCATGGGCCCGGTCGATACGCTGCTCTACAACGCCGGCGCGGCGGTATTCGGGCCGATCGACCAGATCGATGCCGCCGACTTCCACGGCGCCTGGCGCACCAACGCGCTGGGGCTGTTTCACTGCGCGAACGCGGTGCTGCCCGCCATGCGCGCCGCCGGCGATGGCCGGATCGTGGTCACCGGCGCCACGGCCAGCCGCAAGGGCGGGGCTAATTTCGCCGGTTTTGCCTCGGCCAAGGCTGCGCAGTACAGCCTGGCCCAGTCGATGGCTCGTCAGCTCGGCCCCGAAGGCATACATGTGGCGATCGCGATCATCGACGGCGTGATCGATACGCCACGGACACGCGAAATGATGGACAAGCCGGACGACTATTTTCTGGATGCCGATGCGATCGCGGAAACGGTCTACCAGATCACCCGGCAGCCGCGCTCGGCCTGGACGTTCGAATTCGATCTGCGACCCTTCGGAGAGCGCTGGTAGGCGTGCTGGGCACCGAACGTTGCCGTTACGGCCGGTTTTTCGATTTCCATTCCTGACTGAATAGGTACGCATGAAACAGGTCACGCTCCCCTGCGGCGAATCCGTGTCGGCCCTGGGCCAGGGCACCTGGTTTCTTGGCGACGATCCGGATACCCGAGCCGACGAGATCGCCGCGCTCCGCACAGGCCTCGATTGTGGCATGCGCCTGATCGATACCGCCGAGATGTACGGTGGCGGCCGCTCGGAAAGGCTCGTCGGCGAAGCCATTGCGGGGCGTCGTGACGAGGTGTTTCTGGTCAGCAAGGTATTGCCCAGCAACGCCGGTCGCGATCAGGCCGTGGCTGCCTGCGAAGCCAGCCTGAAACGTCTGGGCACCGACCGCCTGGACCTGTATCTGCTGCACTGGCAGGGTGCCGCGCCCTATGCCGACACGATTGCCGCGTTCGAGCAGCTCAAGGCCGACGGCAAGATTTGCCACTACGGCATCAGCAATCTCGATCTCGACGCCAGCCGCCAATTCGTCGGTACCGCCGGCGGGGCGGCCATCCAGACCAACCAGTTGCTCTACAACCTCAACCAGCGCGGCATCGAATGGGATCTGCTGCCCTGGCTGCAGGACAAGGGCATCACCACCATGGCGTATTCGCCGTTCGACGGCGGCAATCTGACCTCGCATGCGGGGCTGACCGAATTCGCGGCCGCGCGTGACATGACGGCGGCACAGGCCTCACTGGCGTGGCTGCTGGCTCATCCCGGCGTGATCCCGATCCCCAAGTCCGCCAGCGTGGACCGGGTGACCGAAAACGCGGCCGCCGCGCCGTTCGAACTGGATGCATCCGATCATGCGGCGCTCGACGCGCTGTTCTTGCCGCCGGCCGCCCCCTCGTCGCTCCAGATCTACTGAAGTCACAGAGAACGGATAGCAAAGCCATGACCAGACTCAACGGTGTTCTCGAGACCGTCCTTTATACCGCTGACATGAGTCGGGCCCGAACATTCTTCGAAGACGTCATGGGGCTGGCGCCGCATACGGCCGATCATCGGTTTACCGCCTATTCGCTGGCCTGGAACATGCTGCTGATCTTCGCCGAAGGCCAGACCAGTGAAACCGTCGAACTGCCCGGCGACATGGGTACGATTCCGCCGCACGACGGCAACGGGCGCCAGCATATCGCGCTGGCGATCGACGCCGATCAGCTGGAGGCCTGGGAAAGCCATCTCGCCGCGCATGGCATCGAGATCGAAGGCCGCACCCGTTGGCCAAAGGGTGCCGTCAGTCTCTATTTTCGCGATCCGGACGGGCATCTGCTGGAGGTGGTGACGCCGGGTATCTGGCCGAATTACTAGGAATAAACTTAGCCCGACCGGCTCTGTGCCGGATACCGCGCGACACCGTTATATCCGTTCCGCCTGCGGTATTTTCGGTCTTCGGCTACCGTTGTTGTTCAGCGTCCCTGCCACGCCGTAGTGGCCAGGGAGACGTGAGCCCGATGCGTCCGACGCCGGGCAATTTGATCGCCATTCCGGCCGGATCGATACCCCAGACCAGTCCGAACAGATTGACCTCGACGCCTTCGCGCCGTGCGACCAGCAGGCCGAGCGCGCCGCAGACCGACAATTGATAACCGCTCCCGCTGGGCGTAGCGGCCCAGGGCGCGCCGGCGAGATAGTCCTTGCCCACGGCCGTGGATGGCAACTGCACATGCAGTTCCGGCACGTGGCGCACCATCCAGGCCGTGAACGTGTTGCTGTTCGGGCCCGGCCAGACCCGATAGCGGTCGGCGAAGGGATAGGCCGTCAGGGCCTGCTCGATATGCGCGATGGCGCGCGCCGCGGTCGGGCCACGCAGGTCGGCCAGCAGCGCGGGCGTGCTGTCGAACCAGCGCCGATCGGGTATTCCGGCTTCCGATTTCAGTGAGGGCAGGCCCCAGCCCGTGACCTGATGCACGGTGTAGGCGGGGGCGCCCGCCGGCTTGGTCGCCAGCCATGTGTGCACGGCGAACAGTCCGCGCCAACTGAAAGCGCGGGCCGAATAGATCTGGACGACGGCCTCGGGCGTGACGCCGGGCGCCGGGGCCAGTCCGGCGCTGGAGCGATCCGCGCTGTACCACGGGCGGCCGAGGCGAACATCGTTGCTCGTCGCCATGAAAGCCGGCCCGGCGAGCAGGATGAGTACACACACCAGCAATCGGACAAGCCATTTCATGGTGCGCATCATAAGCGCTTCAGGGTCACCAGTTGGAGATTGGACGGGCCGAACCGTCGCCAGACAAGCCGGCATTGCGCAAGGACAGCCGATACACCCGGCGAAGTGCGATGGGCATCGACCGATAGCCGCATGAATGCGGTCTTCGATATCGGGCGAGCGACAAGGCCGGGATGTGCCAGGGATTGCGGATGAAAGTCGTGCGCAGGACAGGAAGTTTCACGAGTGCGTTACGAAGAAGCCGTGGGAAACGGCGCATTAAACGTAAAAATTTAGCGTTTAAGTTTATCTGTGATGTTTATTGGGCAAAAAATCCCAATGGTTGAATGGTCGGTTCGGTTGTGGTTGTCGTCGGGATGGCGGATTATCCAGCAGAACTGGGCCTCGGCGATAACGAGTACCATTTCTGTGCTCTAATGAGACGCGGACAAAGAAACCATTTGCTTGCGTATATATACGAATATCGTATCGATATCTTGAAGAATAAAGTCGCTGGCTGGAACTGAAAAATAAAAGGGGTCGTGTGATACAAAACGTCGAGCAGAAACCGTCCGATGAAAAGCCCGGGAACGGGTATTGGCCAAGCAGCATTCCACGATGGATCGGGTTCGGGTTGTTTTTCTATGCGACCGTGGCGGTGATTGCACAGGCCAAGAATTTCCTGGTTCCGGTCGTGTTGGCGTTCCTGCTGTCGATGGTTTTTGCGCCCGTTCGGCGGACGCTGGATCGTCGTGGGATTCCGTCCGGTGTGTCGTCGTTCGCTATCGTGCTGTTGCTGATTGCGGGCTTTCTGTCGGTCGCGACCGCTCTGGCGATGCCCGTGAGTACCTGGGTGGAGAACGCGCCGAAGATCGAACGGCAGGTTCAGAGCAAGATCAGAGACGCATCGGCCTGGCTCAACGGCCTGTACGAAGCCAATGAACGCATCCACGAGGTCACACAGCCGAAACCCGAATCGGGCGATGTCCAGCGGGTCCAGGTCGCGGACCAGAATGTTCTGACCAGCATGGCGCTGCTCGCCCCCGGCGTGATGACCCAGTTCCTGTTCACCTTTGTGTTGTTGCTCTTCCTGCTGGCGTCCGGCGACATGTTCTACGAGAAACTCGTCCACGTGATGCCCACCCTCAAGGACAAGCGGCGCGCGGTGCGCATCGTTTACGGGATAGAGCGCCAGTTATCGCGATATCTGATGACGATTACCGCCATCAACGCGGGCCTGGGCGTGAGTGTGGGCGTTGCCATGTGGTTGTTGGGCATGCCCAGCCCCGTGGTTTTCGGCGTGATTGCCTTCGTATTCAATTTCGTCCCGTATCTTGGTGCGATCGGTGGGATTTTCAGCGCGGGCGCCGTGGCTCTGATTGCGTTCGACTGGTTCGGTTGGGCGCTGATCGTGGCCGGTGTCTATTTCGGTCTCACGGCTATTGAAGGCCAGTTTGTCACCCCGTATTTCGTTGGCCGCAAAATACGCGTTAATACCGTCGTGGTGTTCCTCGCCGTGTCGTTCTGGGCCTGGCTATGGTCGGCCGTGGGCATGATTGTCGCTGTGCCGCTGTTGGTTACGTTCAAGACCTTCTGCGATCATATCGATGCGCTTCACGACCTCGGTGATTTTCTCTCCGAGCGACATGCCGAGACCGATGCGCCGGCGCTGGAAAATGGCGAGAAGGTACGACACGAGTGATAAGACGAGCACGCAGGGCCGTTTATTCAAGCGATGCAGCCTGCGGATTGGCGGGCGAACCTGTTCTAGCCGCGTCGCGAACTCGTCAAGCGCCGGCCGTGGCCCATTCTCGATAAACGGGTTACATCGTGCCCGGTAGCGTTTTGCTTGTATTCGGTTTGGAGTTTCGCTGATGCGCTAGTGAAAATCGCGTGATCGGGTCTGGAGCGCGCCGAGCAGGGCGCTGTCGTCCACCAGATGCCGGGCTACGCAATGGGTCACCGGGCCGCCGCGCTGCATGACGCCTATCACGCGCAGCAGGCGCGCGCTGAGGGCCGGAATACGGTATTTATCCAGCAGGCGGCGGTGGACAATGATATTCACGTAGCCGGTTTCATCCTCAAGCGTGATGAAGGTCGTGCCCTTGGCGCTGCCGGGACGCTGGCGCATGGTGACGATGCCGGCGACATGCACCGACTGACCGTCGGCGCGGTCGGAAAACGTGGCGGCATCGAGCACGCCGGTCTTTTTCAGTCGCTTGCGCAGCAGCGCCATGGGATGTCGGCGCAGGGTCAGGCCGGTGGCCGCGTAGTCGGCAACGATATCGGTGGCTTCCTTGGGCACTGGCAGATCGACGCGTGCCTCGGGCGCATCCAGGCTGGCGAACAGGTCGTCGTGCACGTGCGCGGCAGCGATCTGCCACTGGGCCCCATGACGATGGCCGGCGAGTCCCTGCAATGCGTCGGCACGGGCCAGCGCGTCGCGGGCGCGTCGACCGAGTGCGGCACGCGTCACCAGGTCCGCGACGCTGTTGAAGGCGTGGCGCCGACGCGCCGCAACCAGCCGTTCGGCGGCGTCGGGGGCGAGTCCCTTGATCAGACGCAGTCCGAGTCGCAGGGCCGGGCGCGTATCGGAGGTGGTTTCCAGCGTGCAGTCCCAGTTTGAATGCCGGACATCCGGCGCCCGCACATCGACGGCGTGCCGGCGCGCATCGGCCACGATCTGGGCCGGCGCATAGAAGCCCATCGGCTGGCTGTTGAGCAATGCGGCGGCAAATGCGGCCGGTTCGTGGCATTTGAGATACGACGACACATAGACCAGCAGGGCGAAACTCACCGCGTGGGATTCGGGAAAGCCGTAGCTGCCGAAGCCCTTGATCTGTTCGAAGATGCGATCGGCGAACTCCTCTTCGTAACCGTTGGCGGCCATGCCGGTCTTGAGCCGGTCGCGCCAGGGCTCGAGCCCGCCTTTCTTTTTCCAGGCGGCCATCGAGCGGCGCAGACCGTCGGCCTCGCTGGCGGAGAAGTTGGCCGCGACCATGGCGATCTTCATCACCTGTTCCTGGAAGATCGGCACGCCATAGGTGCGTTGCAGCACGCCGCGCAGTTTTTCGCTGGGGTAGTCGATCTCTTCGGGTTTCTTTTCGCGATTGAGCAGATAGGGATGCACCATGCCGCCCTGGATCGGCCCCGGACGCACGATCGCCACTTCCACGACCAGATCGAAGAACGCTCTGGGCTTCAGCCGCGGCAGCATCGACATCTGTGCGCGCGACTCGATCTGGAACACGCCCACCGTATCGGCGGCACATATCATGTCGTAGGTCGGCGAATCGTTGGCGGGAAGGTCGGCCATGGTCCAGTGCCGGCCACTATAATTCTCGATCAGATCGAAGCAGCGGCGGATACAGGACAGCATGCCCAGCGCCAATACGTCGATCTTCATCAGCCCCACGGCTTCGAGATCGTCCTTGTCCCACTGGATGATGGTGCGATTGTCCATGGCGGCGTTCTCGACCGGCACGAGTTCGGACAGGGGCACCTCGGAGAGCACGAAGCCGCCGACGTGCTGCGACAGATGGCGCGGAAAGCCGATCAGCGTATCCATGAGCACCAGAACCTGTTGCAACGTCTTTTCGTTGACGTCGATACCGCGTTCATCGAACTGGGCCTCGATGCTGCCGTCGTCGCCGCGTCGTGAAATGGAGGTGGCCAGCGTGTCGATCTGGTCCACGCTCAGGCCCAATGCCCGGCCGACGTCACGCATGGCGCTGCGCGGCCGGTAGTGGATCACGGTGGCGGCGAGCGCGGCGCGGGTCCGGCCATATTTGCGATAGACATACTGGATGACTTCCTCGCGGCGCTCGTGCTCGAAGTCGACGTCGATATCCGGCGGCTGGTCGCGTTCTTCTGAAATGAAGCGTTCGAACAGCAGTTCGTGCTGAGTGGGATCGACCTCGGTGATGCCGAGGCAGAAACACACCACCGAATTGGCCGCCGAGCCGCGCCCCTGACAGAGAATCCCCTGGCCGCGGGCAAAGTCGACGATGTCGTGCACGGTAAGAAAGTAGTGCGGATAGCGCTTGGATTCGATCAGCGTCATTTCCTTGTCGATCTGGTCCCGGACCGCGGCGTCGACACCTCCCGGCCAGCGTCTTGCACAGCCTTCGTCGACGAGCGCGCGCAGATGGCTGGCCGCGGTTTCGCCCGTGGGCACCAGTTCCGCCGGATAGTCGTACTGGATATCGCGCAGGGAAAAAGTGCAGTCGCTGGCGATACGCAGGGTCGCCGCGATGCTGTCCGCGGGATAGAGCGTTGCGAGGGTCCGGATCGAACGCAGATAGCGTTCGCCGTTGGCCGCCAGTGCTCGCCCGGCCTCGGCCACGGTCGTGCCCAGCCGCAGGGCAGTGAACACATCCTGCAGGGCGCGCCGGGAGCGGCTGTGCATGTGCACATCGCCCACAGCCACGATGGGCAGGCCGTACTGTGCGCGCAGCCGATCCAGACGTTCGCGGTGGGCCGGGTCGTGGGCCTGGCGGTGCAGGGCCAGCGCGATCCGGGCGCGATGAGGGTAGCGGGTGGCCAGCCAGGCCAGCAGGGCAAAGACCGAGGCTGTGGGCGGGCGATTGTAGTCGGCCAGCCACAGCAGCCAGCAGTCGTCGAGCGTGGCCGCTTCCAGTTCTGCACGCGTGATCCGATAGTAGCCCTTGGCCGCCTGCCGGCGGGCCGCGGTGATCAGCCGGCAGAGTGCGGTATAGCCGTAGCGATTGCGCACCAGCACGACCAGGGTGACGCCGTCGTCGAGGGTGAAACGGGCGCCCAGAATGAGTTGTATCCGATGTGTTTCGGCTGTTCGCAACGCGCGTACCGCGCCGGCCAGGCTGGCCTCGTCGGTGATCGCAATCGCCCGGTAGCCGCGCCGGGCGGCGGCCTCGACCAGTTCCTCCGGCGTCGAGGCGCCGCGCTGGAAGGAAAACGCTGAAACACAGCACAGTTCGGCATAGCCGTTGTCGGACCCATTGCCGATCGTGCTCATCCAAACAGGCCCTGCAAGTAGTAGGGGCCATCGCGCGCTTGACGATCCAGTTCGCGATAGACCCAGAGCAGCCGTCCCTGGGCATCGCGGGCCCGGAAATAGTCGCGGCGCACACCGTTGTGCCACCAGCCGGTCTCGATGCGCTCGGCGTCGGTGAGAAACTCCAGCACATCGCCGGTGACCGGTTGCGGGGTGTCGAACAGCCACAGCGGCCGCGGCGCTGCCACGTGCTCATGAGCCGTGGGCGGATGATCGTGGATCGCGCTGGCATATTCCGGACGATGATCGGATTTGTCATGCAGCCAGCCCACGGCATCGTGGCCGAGCCGGGCACGCAGACGATCGAGCACGGCCGGCCAGGCGTCGTCGTGCGTGCCAGTGTCGTTGCGCCAGAGATTGTCCTGGGCGGCCTCGACGCGGCGCAGGCGATCGCTGGCCAGGCCGATTTCGAGCACCGGGGCGACCAGCCGCAGGCGCGCCAGCCTTTCGTTGACGACCCGTTCCAGATGCGCTGCGTCATGCGCGGGCGCGGCCAGGCGCAGGGTCACGTGCGTGACCGGGGCTTCGTCGTGGACGAGGGACAGGCGCAGCGTCTGGATCGCGGCATCGGCACCGCGCAGAAACGCCGCCAGTTCGGCGATCACGCGTCGGAGTACGAAGACGAGCCCCTGTGTGGTCTCGACCGCGCCGATGAGTTCATGCCGGGTGCGATAGCGCTCGGGCAGGCGATATAGCGTCAGCCCATGCGGCCGTCGTCCGCGCAGGCGCTCCAGATAATCCAGCAGCTCCATGCCATAGCGTCGGGCCAGCGCCGCGGGCGGCAGCGCCAGCAGTTCGCCGGTGAAGCACAGGCCGCTGGCGGTCAGCGAAGCAGCGGTACGCGGGGCCAGCGCCAGTGCGTTCAGCGGCAGGGATTCCAGTTTGGATCCGCGGCGTTGACGGGACGCACGCGCGAACGCGAGCGCAGCCTGGGGCGAGGCGCCGACGCCGGCAGCAAAGCGATAGCCGAGCCGGGTCAGGTCATCGCGGATGGCGGCCAGCAGCGCGCGACGACCGCCGAACAGGCGCAGGCTGGCGCCGATTTCCAGCACGACGCGCGTGCATTCGATGCTGTCGTCGGCCCGGGCGACATGAACCTGGCTGCTGTAGCGCCAGGCCCAGCCGGCCAGACGTTCCAGAGCGGCCTGTTCGGCAGCGACGTGGCGTTCGTGGATACGTGCCCGCGGCAGCACGATCCGGGCATCGGCCAGCGCCATGCCCGGATGAATACCGTTTTCAAGCGCTGCGGTATCGGCGGCTATGACGACCCGGCGGCTGGCGCGATTCTCGACCACGAGCACGTTGTCGTCGGCCGACGTATCGATCGCGGCCGGGGGGCGGCTATCGAGCGCCCAGTGGGGGAAACGCAGGGCGAGCCACATCCTGGATTCAGTGTCCTGTCCCATGGCTGTCCTGCCGGACTGCGCGCGCGCGATCGATGCCGGTCGCCGGGCGCAGGGCGCGGCCCGGGCGGCGGCCGCGTCTTGGCATGTCATCGGGCACGGTGAGCAGGGCGCTGAGATCCATACCGCTGGCAGGGCGCGTGGTCACGGGGTCGCGGCGCGACGGGTGCGGGCCGGTCGGCGTGTCGTTGTCGGCGCGGCATTGTTTTATGGTCGATGCGCGCGACGCCTGCGGCGCGCTGTCGTGCATCAGCCAGGCCACGTCACGACCGGCGTTCATTCCGGTGATGCGGGCGCCGGCGGGGCCCCGGCATTTGATGATTTCCAGGGTCTGGCCGCTGCGCCTGGCGGTGATCGCCAGGCGCAGCGCGGCCGGCGAGCGCTCGCCGGCATCCCGGATCGGGCGATAGACGAAGACCGGGCAGTTGGCCTGTTCGGCCGCCAGCTGCAGGCGGCGCAGGGCACGGGCATCCAGCGTATCGCTCCAGACGATGAATCCGCAGAACGCCTTTGAGCGTGCCATCTGCTCGACACACCACAGGCGTTCGCTATCGTCGGCGCAGCGCAGCACCGGGGTACGGGCGCAGTCGATACCGGCGGCGGCGAGCGCGGGTGCGTTGAGATGTTGCGGTGGTGAGATGAACGCCAGCTGTTGCTGCGGCTGTGCTTCCAGGCGCGCGGCCAGGGCCGGTAACAGCAGGCTCAATTCGCCGACGCCCGCATGGCTGATCAGCAACTCGGTGACCGCCCCCAGCGGATAGCCGCCGCCGGGCAACAGCCGATCCAGCCGTGGCCAGCCGGTGCGAACCGCCGGCAGATCCGCCTTCTGGCTGGCGCGATGCACGCCAAAACGCCGCCAATAGGCTTCGAGGTCCGCGTGATCGCGCGGGATGACAGGAGCGGAGGTCTGTATGTTTTGCATAACTGTATTTATATACAGTTAATCGATTGCTGGCCAGCCCCGATTCATGGCGCTGGCCGGTAAACCCCGCCGGCATGGGAAGCGCGGTCGATCGGCCAGGGCGCAGGGGCCGGGCGTAAGGCCTGTGTCTTGCGCCCGACGGAGCCCGTTACTGCATGACACGCGACTCGAAATGCGCCAGTGATCGACCGCCGGCGTCCAGCAGCGTGAGCTGGTTGCGTTCGATATGTGCTTGAACGCTGCGCTTGAGCGCATCCAGAAACGCTTGTTCGGTGCTCATCTGATCGGCGCAGAACATGCGGGTGGTGACGATCTGTTCGAAGCGCAGTTGTTCGTCATCTTGGCGGTAGCGGCCGCTAAGGCTATTGCAGCCGGCAAATCCCTGTACGCGCTGGCCTTCGTTGACCAGTACGAGATGAGGTTCGCGCCGGTTGGGCTGAACCTGGACGCTGTGGCCGCCCACCGATACCAGTTTCCAGTAGGTGTTGGTCAACGCATCGTCCGGATGAGTGGATGCACCGGGGGCGCTTTGACAGGCCGACAGCGCGAGCGTGAGCGCCATCACGAGACAGAAACCGGGAATACGCAGGCCGGACATGGGATCTCGCACAATGAAATGAAGCGCCAAGCCTAATCGAGAAAAAACAGATGGCGCCAACGGGCGGGCGTCGCAAGTTGCGTCGCTGGCGTAGAATCCCGGTCCGTTTTCTTTTCGATGTGCCCGTGTCCGACCCCTCCGATGTCACCGAACTGAATGCCCTGCGCCGTCAGCTGTTCGCCCAGACCTGGCCGATGGCGCTGGGCGTGATGTCGCTGCTGGGTTTCCAGTTGGTCGACTCGGCGTTCGTGGCGCGGCTGGGCACGGTGGCGCTGGCCGCACAGTCGTTCACGTTCCCGATGACGTTTCTGACCATCGGGGTCCAGGTGGGGCTGGGGATTGCGATCGCGGCCCTGATCTCGCGTGCGATGGGGGCCGGCGAGGCCGAGCGCGCGCGCCGCCTGGGCAGCCTCGTGCTGTTCGGGGGCGCGGGCATCATCGGGGTTATGGTGATCGGGCTGTGGCTGTTCTACCTGCCGTTGTTCCGACTGCTCGGGGCCCGGGGCGAAGCGCTGGATCTGATCGGCGTCTACTGGCCGGTGCAGCTGCTGGCGAACTGGCTTTCGGCGCTGCTGTATTTCGGCTACACGCTGTTTCGCGCCCACAACAATACCCGCCTGCCCGGCATGCTGATGGTGCTCACGAGCCTGTGCAATCTGGTGTTCGACCCGATCCTGATTTTCGGCGTGGGCTCGTGGGACGGGCTCGGGCTGCCCGGCGCGGCCTGGGCGACCGCGCTGTCGTTCACCGTCGGCCTGATCCTGCTGGGATGGCGCTTGTCCGGCCACAGCTGGCTGAGTGTCTCGGGTCTGGTCGCGGAAGCGCGTCGTTCCACCGGCGCGTTCACCACGATTGCCGGGCCGGCCATGCTCAGTCAGTTGATGCCGCCGCTGGCGGCGATGGTGGCCACGGGATTGATCGCCAGCCTGGGTGAGTCCGCGGTCGCGGCCTGGGGGTTGGCAAGCCGGCTGGAGACGGTGTCGCTCATGCTCGTGCTCGGGCTGACCATGTCGCTGCCGCCCTGGCTCGGCCATTGTTACGGCGCCGGCAACTGGCCGCGTGTGCGCACGCTCATGTATATCGCCAGTCAGGCCGTCGTGGTGTGGCAGTTGCTGCTCGGGCTGATCATGGCGCTGGCGGCGCCGTGGGTGGCAGCCCTGTTGTCCGATAGCCCGGAGGTGCAGGCGAGTCTCGTCTGGCTGATTCGCTTCATGCTGCCCAGCTACGCGCTGCTCGGATTGTGCATGCTGGCGGTCTCGGCCTCGAACGCGCTGGGCTGGCCGATGCGCGCCATGCTGGTGTCGTTTGCACGCCTGTTCCTGTGTTATCTGCCCGGCGTCGCCCTCGGCGTCTGGCTGGGCGGGATGGGCTATGTGGCACTCGGTGCGGCCCTGGGTAATGGGCTGGCGGGGAGCATGGCCTGGTTCGTCTTCCGCCGCAGCATGGCCGCGGTGCCGGTAGAGACGACGCGATCCGCGGTCCGCGACAACACATCATAGACAGCGCCGATGGGTTGATCGGCGCTTGCGATAAAAAGCACCTGAAATGACCTGATCTGGGCGTGAAAATCGCCTTTCTGCGCTTATTTGTATAATGTTGCACTGCAGCGATTGAAAACTGCCGGTCGACTCCCATCTATGTTCCCAACAGCTTTTATACCGTTCATTTTTCTGATGGGAGATATCCATGACCACAGCTTTTACCAAGACCGCAACGCTCACCGTGGCCACCACGCTAATGGCATTGGCCGGCTTCGCGCTGCCTGCCTCGGCGGCTGACAAGGCCCAGGTGGCCTACGATTCGTTGACGCCGATGTCGAGTTCGCAGTCGAGCCTGCTTCGCGATGCGCCGGCTGCCAACAACGATATGCCCGCGGGCGAGCCGATCAACGAAGACGTGCCCGCCAGCCGCAGCCAGATCGAGCTGCTGGACTTCGCGCACGCGCATGTGACCCGTGCCAACGTGGCCAGCAACGCGCGCTGATCATCCGGCGTGGCTTTGCCATATGCCGTATTGATACGGCGTAGTACAGAAGGCCCGGCGTTTGCCGGGCCTTTTTTATGTGGGCTTGTCATGGCGGACGTTTAGACTAGGGGCATGGATATTCATGCCGCCTTGAAGGCGAGTGCGCTGTTTCGTGATCTGGACCGGCGTACACGCCGTTCTGTTGTCGCCAACGCGGAATGGATCGAACTGGGTGGCGGGCAGTATCTGTTTCGTGTCGGCGAAGCCAGCGACGCGTTGTATCTGGTCGCCAGCGGCCGTGTGCGCGTGGTCGATCCGGGGGGGCAGAACACGCCGCTGCTGATGGGCGAAATCGGCGCCGGCGATACCGTCGGCGAGATCACGCTGATCACCTCGGAGCCGCATTCCGCGGATGCCTTCGCCTTGCGCGATACTACGCTTATCCGGATTTCGCGCGAGGTGTTCGAGGACCTGGTGGTGCGTCATCCCACGGCCATGCTGCGGGTGACGCGCATGATCGTGAATCGGTTGCGTTCGGCCACGCCGGTGCCGCAACGCGAAAGCGTACGCAGCGCGCGCACCTATGCGGTCGTGCCGGCACATCCGGGCGTGGATCTGCGCGCGTTCGCGCATGCGCTGTCCGAGCAGCTCGGCGCTGCCGCCGCCACGCTGCGCCTGGACGCCGAACGCGTGAATCAGGCCATGGGCGAGGGCGCGGCGAGCATTGATTCCGGCGCGGGCGAGGGCAATCGTCGTCTGACCGGCTGGCTGACCCAGCTCGAGGATCGCTACCGTTATCTGGTCTATCAGGGCAGTACCGAGCCGGATGCCTGGACCCGCCGCTGTCTGCGCCAGGCCGATCGCATCCTGCTGGTGGCGCATGACGATCAGCGGCCGTTCGTATCGCGCAATCTGGCCTGGATCGGTGAGCAGAAACTGCGTGCGCCGCAGGAGATGATCGTGCTGCACGACGATGCGCTTCATCATTCCGCGCTGCGATGGCGCCAGGTCGCGGGCGCGGCTTTTCATCATCGCGTGCACCGGCGACTGCCGGAGACCGATATGGGCCGTCTGGCACGCATGGTTTCCGGGCGCAGCGTGTGTCTGGTGCTGGGTGGCGGCGGGGCACGCGGTTTTGCCCACGTCGGGCTGATTCGGGCACTGCAGGAAAAGAATATCCCCATCGATGCGGTGGGCGGCACCAGCATGGGCGCGATGGTGGCGGCGATGCTGGCGATGGGCGACGACGCCCAGCAGATGCTGGCGCGATTGCGCGAGACCTTCGTCACCGGCAAGTTTCTCAACGATTATTCGCTGTCGCGTATTTCGCTGATCAGCGCCGAGAAATTCAGCAAGCAGCTGCGCACGTTGTTCGGTGAGCGCCAGATCGAGGATCTCGCCATGCCGTTCTACTGCGTGAGCACCAACCTGACCAAGGGCACGCCGATGGTTCACGACGAGGGCAATCTGGCGACTTGGGTCGGCGCCAGCATGGCGGTTCCGGGCATCGCGCCGCCGATCGCCCATCGTGGCGATCTGCTCGTCGATGGCGGCCTGCTCAGTGCGATCCCGTTCGATGTGATGGCGCAGCTGGGGCGTGGCCCGGTGATCGTGTCCGATGTCAGCCGACAGGCGAATCTGCGGGTGGACATGGCCGAGGACGCACAGACCACTTCGCTGCTGTCACTGGGGGCGAGCGCGCGCCATCTGAACATGTTCAAGATTCTCTTTCATACCGCGACGCTGACCAGCGAGCGCGAAAGCCGCGACATCGACGCGCGCGCGGATCTGGTGCTGCACATGCCGGTCGGCGGTATCAGCATGTTTGACTGGGACGAGCTCGACGAGATCGTGTTCCGCGCCTATCACCATGCGGACCAGAAACTCGACGAATGGCTGGCCCAGCGGCCGGATACGTTCACGGCGCGGGTCACCGCCAATCGCCGCGCGCGCTGAAGCGACTCAGTCGGTTGCGAGCAGCAGGCGTTCGACCAGCTGCTCATAGATATGTGCCAGGCGAGCCACATCGTCGGCCCGAATACGCTCATCGGCCTGGTGGATGGTGTCGTTGAGCGGCCCCAGCTCCACCACCTGCGCGCCGGTGGGCGCGATGAAGCGTCCGTCGGAGGTGCCGCCGGCCGTCGACAGTTCCGGGGTGATGTCAGCGATATCGGCGATCGCAGCCCGCGTGGCCTCGACCAGGGCACCGTCCTCGGTGATGAAGGGCACGCCCGACAGCCGCCAGGCGATCGAATCTTCAGCAATACCGTGGGCGGTGCAGCGCTCGGTAACAAAAGCGCGGATGGAGGCTTCGTCCTGA
The DNA here is from genome assembly GCF_042643355.1 of Salinisphaera aquimarina. Taxonomy (NCBI): domain Bacteria; kingdom Pseudomonadati; phylum Pseudomonadota; class Gammaproteobacteria; order Salinisphaerales; family Salinisphaeraceae; genus Salinisphaera; species Salinisphaera aquimarina. Next base: position 311,431 of record NZ_JBHRSS010000008.1, on the reverse strand, counting down.
AGCGGGTTGAAGCGCCAGTTGCAGCGGGCTTCGGCAATACCGGGAATGACGTTCTCGGCGCCCGTACCGGCATCGAGATTGGAGATCTGAAACGATGTGGGCGGAAAGAAATCGTCACCGTCGTCCCAGTGATGCGCGGCCAGCTCGGCCAGCACGGCAAGCAGCCGATGCAGGGCATTGTCGGCCTGCTGGGGATAGGCGACATGGCCCTGGCGGCCGCGCACGGTGAGATGCGCATTGAGGCTGCCGCGGCGTCCGTTCTTGACCGTGTCGCCGAGTGTCCGGCTGCTGGAGGGTTCGCCGACCAGGCAATAATCGATCGCGATACCGCGATCGGTGAGCCGTTCGACCACGGCCCGCGTGCCGTCGACGGCCGGGCCTTCCTCGTCGCTTGTGATCAGAAAGGCCAGCCTGCCGGCATGATCCGGATGCGCACTGCGAAAACGCTCGGCGGCACAAACCATGGCCGCCACGCTGGATTTCATGTCGGCGGCACCGCGCCCGTACAGCCAGCCGTCCTCGATGCGGGCAGCGAACGGATCGAAGCGCCAGTCCTCGAGCGGGCCGGGCGGCACCACGTCGGTATGGCCGGCAAAGCACAGCAGCGGGCCGCGTTCACCGGCTACGGCCCAGAGGTTGTCGACCTCGCCGATGCGCATGTGCTCGACGGTGAAACCGGCCGCGGCCAGCCGCTCGCCGATCAAGGCCTGACAGCCGGCGTCTTCAGGGGTGACCGATGCCCGGGCGATCAGTGCCTGGGCCAATTCGAGAGCGGTATCGCGCATCAGTCGGCGCCGGCGAGCGCGGCTTCGTAGCGTGCCGCTGAAAAACCGGCCAGTGTCGCGGTAGCGGTTTCCAGAATCGGTCGCTTGACCAGGGTCGGGTGATCCACCAATACCGCCACCGGGTCGGCCTCGGCGGCCGCGCGCTGGTCGGCGTCGAAATCACGCCAGGTCTTGCTGCGCTTGTTGAGCAGGGCGTCGTCGCCGAGTGCCGCGCGCCAGTCTTCCAGACGCTGGCGGTCGACGCCGTCTTCGCGCAGATCCACCCAGTCATGGGCGATGCCGGCGTTGCTCAGCCACTGGCGTGCCTTGCGGCAGGTATCGCAGGTCTTGATGCCGTAGATAGAGACGCTCATCAGTCGTCGATGTTGCGCAGCAACTCGTTCACGCTCACCTTGGCGCGGGTTTTCTCATCGACCTTCTTGACGATGATCGCCGCGTTGATGCTGTAGCGGCCGTTGTCGCGCGGCAGGCTGCCGGCCACCACGACCGAGCCGGCCGGCACGTCGCCGTAGACGATGGTGTCGGCTTCGCGATCATAGATCGGCGTGGATTTGCCGATGAACACGCCCATGGAGATGACCGAGCCGCGGCCGATGCGCACGCCTTCGACGATCTCCGAGCGCGCGCCGATGAAGCACTGGTCTTCGATGATAGTCGGTGCCGCCTGGAGCGGCTCGAGCACGCCGCCCAGACCGGCGCCCCCGGACAGATGCACGCCTTCACCGACCTGGGCGCAGGAGCCGACGGTCGCCCAGGTATCGATCATGGTGCCGGAGCCGACATAGGCGCCGATATTGACGTAGCTGGGCATGATCACGGCGTTGGGCGCGATATGCGCCCCGCGGCGGACCATTGCCGGTGGCACGATGCGCGCGCCCTGACGCTCGAAATCCTCCGCCGTGTACTCGGCGTACTTGGACGGCACCTTGTCGAAATAACGCGTGTGCTCACCTTCGATGAGGGCGTTGTCGTGCAGTCGAAACGACAGCAGCACCGCTTTCTTGAGCCATTCGTTGACGACCCAGCCGTCGCCGGCCGGTTCCGCCACGCGGGCCTGGCCGGAGTCGAGCAGGTCGAGCGCACTCTGTACGGCCTCGCGGACCGAGTCGTCGGCGGACTTGGGCGAAATCCGGTCGCGGTTCTCGAACGCGTCTTCGATGATCTGCTGGGTGTTGGCCATTGCTGTTCCTTGCTTTGGGACGCCGCGCCGATCCCCGGCGCGCGTGATTGACTGGCGCGGATTCTAACTTAGACGGTTGTCGTTTCGCAGACCCGGGCCAGCCGGGTGACGGCTTCGACACAGCCGGCGGTATCGGCCACCAGCGACAGCCGCAGGCGACCCGCGCCCGGGTTGAGCCCGTCGATCTCGCGGGCCAGATAGCGGCCGGGCACCACGCGCAGATTCTCGTCGCGCAGCGCACTCACGGTCAGCTGTTCGTCGTCGTGGTCGAAGGCGGGCCAGAGATAGAACGAGCCCGCCGGCCGCGTGACGTCGCAGAATTCGGTGATCAGCGGCATGACGGCATTGTATTTGTCGCGGTAGCGCGCGCGGTTCTCGCGTACATGCGTCTCGTCGCGCCAGGCCGCTGTGCTGGCCGCCTGTACGTGCGCGCCCAGCGTGGCGCCGTGATAGGTCCGATAGCGCAGAAACTGGGCCAGCAACTCGGCGTCGCCGGCAACGAAGCCGGAGCGCAGGCCGGGCAGGTTCGAGCGTTTGGACAGGCTGTGAAAGACGACACAGCGGGCAAAGTCGGTGCGGCCGCTGGCATGGGCGACATCGAGCAGCCCGACCGGCGGCTCGTTCTCATCGGCGTAGATCTCGCTGTAGCACTCGTCCGAGGCGATCACGAAATCGTGGCGTTCGGCCAGCTCCAGCGCGCGCAGCAGGTAATCGCGGTCGGCGACGGCGCCGGTCGGGTTGCCGGGCGAACAGATATAGAGCAGTTGCACCCGGTCCCAGTCGCTTGCCGACAGCGCGTCCAGATCGGCGAGGAAATTCGTTGCCGGCAGGCAGGGCAGATAGAGCGGCTGGGCGCCGGCCAGCAGCGTGGCGCCTTCGTATATCTGATAACCCGGGTTGGGCATGGCGACCGCGGCGCCGGCCCGGCGTGCATCGACGATCGTCTGGGCAAACGAGAACAGCGCTTCGCGCGTGCCGGCGGCAGGCAGTATATTGTGTTCTGGATCAATGGCCTGAGCAGGCAAGTTAAAGCGCATTGCGAGCCAGTCGGCGATCGCGTTGCGCAGCGCTTCGCCGCCCTTGGTCGGCGGATAGTGCGAAATACCGTCGAGGTGCTCGATCAGGGCTTCGCGCGCGACGGCGGCGGCCGGATGCTGTGGTTCGCCGATGGCCAGCGAGATGGGGTCACGGTCGGCGCTGGGCACGACCCCGCGCAGCAGCGCGCTCAGGCGCTCGAAGGGATAGGGTTGCAGGGCGTCTAGATAGGGGTTCATGGGCCGCTTTTGTCCAGTTCGAGCGTGAGCGTGCGTCGCAGTTCGTGCACGAAGCTGCGGTCGCTCAGGGGCTCGTGATCCTGATTGGTGATGAAGAACACGTCTTCGGCGCGTTCGCCGATGGTCGCAATCTTGGCGGTTTCGATGACGATGCCGAATTCATGAAACACGTCGCCGATGATCGACAGCAGGCCGGGCCGGTCGGCCGTGATCACTTCCATGACCGTGGAGGCGCGCTCGGTGGCCTGGCTGAAATAGATCTGGGTTGGCACGTTGAAATAGCGGCTGCGTCGTGAGGCCCGGCGGGTGACATCGATGCTCTCCACCGCCGGGTCGGCGATCGCCTCGGCGAGCGCGGCCTCGACCTCTCGCAGGCGAAACTCTTCGGTGATCGCACCGCCGTGTTCGTCACAGACGACATAGGTATCGAGGGTGTAGTCGTCGCGGGTGCTGTTGATGCGGGCGTCGAGAATCGACAGACCCAGCTGCGCGAGCACGCCGGTGGTCACGCCGAACAGATAGTCGCGATCCCGGGTATAGACGAACAGGGTCGTGCCCTGATCGCCGATATGTGACAGCGATACCAGTGGCCCGTCGCCGTCGTGGGTGACGATGGCGCGTGTCTGGCGGGCGATCTCCTCGGGGCTGTGGCGCAGGAAGTAATCCGGTTCGAAGCGTGCCCATACGGCCTTGAAATGCGGCGTATTGACCTTGCTGCGGGTCAACATTGCGGCGGCCGCACTGCGGGTTTCGGCAATCAGCTCGTCTTCGTCGAGCGGGTCGTCCAGGCCGCGTTCGATCGCACGCCGGGTATTGGTGTACAGATCGACCAGCAGGCTTTCCTTCCAGGAGTTCCACAGATTGGGATTGGTGGCCCGGATATCGCACACGGTGAGCAGGAACAGCCGGTCCAGGCGTTCGCGGCTGCGCACTTCGCGGGCGAACTCGTTGACCACCAGTACATCGTTGATATCGCGTCGCTGCGCGGTCATCGACATGAGTAGATGCTGGCGCACCAGCCAGCACACCAGATCGGTATCGTCAGAGGAGATGCCGTGGGTTTCACAGAATGCACGCGCGTCGACCGCCCCCAGCTCGGAGTGATCGCCACCGCGGCCCTTGGCGATGTCGTGCATGAGCCCGGCAATATAGAGAATCTGTGGCTTGTTGAGCGACTGCATCAGTTCGCTGGCGAAAGGCAGTTCGTGGTCGAAACGCGGCAGCGCCAGTCGGCGCAGGTTCCGGATCACGAACAGCGTGTGTTCGTCGACCGTCAGGGTGTGGAACAGGTCGTACTGCATGCGGCCGATGATCTTGCCGAAGTTGGGCAGATAACGGCCGAGGATGCCGTACCGGTTCATGCGTCGCAGGGCCCGGGTGACGCCGCCGCGCTGACGCAGAATTTCAGTGAATAATCGGCGGCAATGTAATGAATTTCTGAATGTTTCGTCTATAAGATGACGATCCCGACGCATCAGCCGCAGGGTGTGCGCGCGAATGCCGGTCAGGCGAGGGCGTGTCTGCATGAGATAGAAGATCTCGAGCAGGGCGCTGGGCGTGGCGGCGAACACGCTGTCGGAGGTGACTTCGATGAAACCGTGACGCGACTGAAAACGCTCGTTGATCGGCCGTGGCCGTTCGCTTTCGCCCAGATGCAGGATCGCCTCCGAGAACAGTTGAAGCAAAATATCGTTTAGTGCCGATAGTGCCTTGATATTGCGATAATAACGCTGCATGAACTGTTCGACGGCGAGGCTGTTTTCCTTGTCCTCGTAGCCCAGCATCTGCGAAATCTGGATCTGATGATCGAACAGCAGCCGGTCTTCGGCGCGGTCGGTGAGTGTGTGCAGGGCAAAGCGCACCCGCCAGAGGAAGGCCTGGCCGCGTCGCAGTTCGGTGAACTCGCGCGCGCTCAGAAAGCCGTAGTCGACGAGGCCATCGAGCGTCTGAGTGGCGAACTGCCGCTTGGCGACCCAGGCGATGGTCTGGATATCGCGCAGGCCGCCGGGGGATTCCTTGGTATTGGGTTCGAGCTTGAACGCGGTCTCGTCGTAGCGTGCGTGGCGAGTCTGCTGTTCGTCCACTTTGGCCTTGAAGAAATCCGCGGACGACCAGATATGCTCGGCCGAGGTAGCGGCACGCATGGCGGCGAACAGTGCCGGGTCACCGGCCAGGGTGCGCGACTCCATCAGGTTGGTCATGATCGTGATATCGCCGGCGGCCTGCTCGGCGCATTCGGCGGGCGAGCGCACGCTGTGGCCGATTTCGAGCCCGACATCCCACAGATAGGTCAGAAAGCCCTCGAGCGCGGAGCCGACCGTATCGAGGCGGCCGTCGCGATAGAGGATCAACAGATCGATATCCGAGTGCGGCAGCAGTTCGCCGCGCCCATAGCCGCCCACCGCAACCAGACAGGCATCCTGGGTATCGACCAGCGCCTGCCAGGCATTGACCAGCACCGCATCGACCAGATCGCTGCGCGCGCCCACCAGCATGTCCACATGGGCGCCGGTACGAAACGCGTCGGCAATACGGGCCTTGCCGTCGTTGAGCTTGTCTCTTGCCGGCGCGATCTTGCGGGCGTCGACCTGGGCAACGCTGTCGAGAAAGGCTGCCCAGTCACCCAGGCCGGTGTAGGCGGAGCCCGCGGTAGCGGCGGTAGTGGCCATCAGGGCCTAGGCCACGATCTGGCTGGGGGTGAGTATCTCGACGCCATCGTCGGTGACCAGCACGGTGTGCTCCCACTGCGCCGACAGGGAGTGGTCCTTGGTGACCACGGTCCAGCCGTCCGGCAGCACTTTCACGTGGCGCTTGCCGGCATTGACCATCGGCTCGATCGTGAAAGTCATGCCGGATTCCAGGCGCAGGCCGCTGCCGGCCTTGCCGTAGTGCAGGACCTGGGGTTCTTCATGAAAGCCCAGGCCGATGCCGTGACCACAGTATTCGCGCACCACCGCGCAGCGACGCGATTCCACATACTCCTGGATCACCGCGCCGATATCACCGAGCGTGGCGCCGGGGCGCACCGCTTCGATGCCTTCATACATGGCGGCCTTGGCGATGTCCGACAGGCGCCGGGCCTTGATCGACGCCTCGCCTGCGAAATACATGCGCGAAGAGTCGCCGTGGTAGCCGTCCTTTATCAGGGTGACGTCGATATTGACCGCGTCGCCTTTCTTCAGCTTCTTGTCGCCGGGAATGCCGTGGCAGACGACGTGGTTTATCGAGGTACAGATGGACTTGGGGAAGCCGTGATAATTGAGCGGGGCGGGCGTGGTGCCCAGTTCGTCGACCATGAAATCGTGACAGCGCTGATTGAGCTCGTCGGTGGTCACGCCCGGCTCGACGTAAGGAGTGATCATGTCCAGGACCTGCGCGGCGAGGCGTCCCGCCACGCGCATCCTGTCCTGTTCCTCGGGCGTTTTTATGGTCACGCTCATGGCGTTGCTTTCCTTGTAAACACGGTAAATTTGTAGCCGATTTGGGCGTCGGCGGTAGCCTGATCGGGGCGGCTATGGTATAAACCGCTCGCGTTCGCGGCAATGCGGCGCGAAAAAAGGCGGTTCAGCCGCTTAAATCTGTAGCAATAATCCACACGCGTATCGACACATGAAACGGGGTGCCCGCAAGGGTTGTTTCATGGGATGCGCGGAGGCACAACCCGGAGAAAATCCATGAGTCAGATCAGCATGCGCCAGTTGCTCGAGGCGGGGGTCCATTTCGGCCACCGCACCCGTTACTGGAACCCCAAGATGGCCCCTTATATCTTCGGCCATCGCAACAAGATCCATATCATCAACCTGGAAGAGACACTGCCGCTCTTCAAGGACGCCTACAACTATATCAGTCGCCTGTCCGCCAACGGCGGCAACGTGATGTTCGTGGGCACCAAGCGCGCGGCGCGCGAAGCGATCGGCAAGCAGGCCGAGCGCTGCGGCATGCCGTTCGTGAACCATCGTTGGCTGGGCGGCATGCTCACCAACTTCAAGACCGTCAAGAACTCGATCCAGCGTCTGCACGACCTGGAGAAGATGATCGAGGACGGCTCGATCCTCAAGCTCAACAAGCGCGAAGGTCTCGATCTGCATCGCGAGCGCGACAAGCTCGAGCGGGGCATCGGTGGCATCAAGGAAATGACCAGCCTGCCGGACGCCCTGTTCATCGTCGACGTCGGCTTCGAGAAGATTGCCGTGGACGAAGCGCGCAAGCTCGGCATTCCGGTGATCGCGGTGGTCGACACCAACTGCTCGCCGGAAGGCATCGACGTGGTGATCCCGGGTAACGACGACGCGATCCGCGCGATCCGCATCTATACCGAAATGGTGGCCGATGCCGTGCTCGCCGGTCGTGGCAGCAAGGGTGATTTCACCGGTGCTGGCGATGTGGTCGAAGTCCAGGAGCAGGGCGCGGCCCATGCGCCGGGCAAGCCGGCCGAAGCCGCGGCGGCCAGTGAAGCCACCCAGAATTCCGTGCTCCAGGAATCCGACGGCGAATCCGAGCCGACGGCCACCGCGTCGCTGGGCGACGTGGCTGCCGTGCCCTCGGAGGCGCCCAAGACGTCGGATCCCGAGCAGGCGGATAAGTAAACAGAATGCCCGTGCCGCCCCTTGAATGAGCGGCGGCACGGCTATCCTATTATTCGGAGTAAAGAATCATGGCGATTAGTGCAGCTCTCGTGAAAGAGCTTAGAGAACGCACCGGCGCGGGCATGATGGAGTGCAAGAAGGCACTGGTGGCGACCGACGGCGATATCGACGCCGCGGCCGACAACATGCGTCGTGAAGGCCTGGCCAAGGCCGACAAGAAAGCCGGCCGCGTGGCCGCCGAAGGCCGGATCGCGACCGCGGTGTCGTCCGATCAGACCACGGCCGTACTGCTGGAAGTCAACTGCGAGACCGATTTCGTCGGCCAGAACGAAGACTTCATCGGTTTTGCCGATAGCGTTGCGCAAGCCGCGCTCGAGCATGCGCCGGCCGATGTGGACGCGCTGGCGGCCATCGAGATGGATGGCGAAAGCCTGGACGCACGCCGTCGTGCGTTGGTGGCCAAGCTGGGCGAGAACATCAGCATCCGTCGTTTTCGCCGTATCGAAGCCGGCGCCGGCACGCTCGACGTCTATATGCACGGCGCGCGTATCGGCAGTGCCGTGGCGTTGACCGGTGGCGACCAGGCCCTGGCCCGCGATCTGGCCATGCACGTGGCGGCGACCTCGCCGGCGCATCTGTCCGCGGATGATGTGCCCCAGGCCACGCGTGACGCCGAGAAAGAGTTGTTCATGGCTCAGGCACGGGACAGCGGCAAGCCGGAAGAGATCATCGAAAAGATGGTCGAAGGCCGGCTGCGCAAGTATCTCGCCGAGATCACGCTCATGGGTCAGCCGTTCGTGAAGGATCCGGACGTCACGGTCGAAAAGCTGTGCAAGCAGCACGGCGCCACCGTGACCGACTTTGCCCGTGTCGAAGTGGGCGAGGGTATCGAGAAAAAACAGGAAGACTTTGCGGCCGAGGTCAAGGCGCAAGCCGAGAAAACGGCCTGATGGGCTACCGGCCGACTGCTTAGCAGTCGGCCATTTTTTTGTCTGCCGCTGTTTGTCTAACGCGTGCACTGTTATCGTTCGCTGGCCAGGAGCCGCCCATGTTGCCGGATGCAATCAAGAGTCGATGAGCAAGAAAACCCAACCGATCAATCGACGCATATTGCTCAAGCTCAGCGGCGAGGCCCTCATGGGCCAGGCCGACTATGGTATTTCGGCCGATGTGGTGACACGTCTGGCCGCCGAGATACGTGACCTCATCGACGCCGGCGTGCAGGTTGCGCTGGTCGTGGGTGGCGGCAATATCTTCCGCGGCATGGGTCTGGCCGGACACGGCATGGACCGGGTCACCGGCGACCAGATGGGCATGCTGGCCACGGTCATCAACGCGCTGGGTCTGCAGGATGCGATCGAGAACGTCGGCATGACCGTACGCGTGATGTCGGCCATTCGTATCAATCAGGTGTGCGAGGACTATATTCGCCGCCGCGCGATCCGCCATCTGGAAAAGGGACGGGTCGTCATCTTTGCGGCCGGTACCGGCAATCCGTTCTTCACCACCGATTCCGCGGCCAGTCTGCGTGCCATCGAGATCAACGCCGATCTGATGCTCAAGGCCACCAAGGTCGACGGCATCTACAGCGCCGACCCGATGCGTGACGCCAGCGCCAAGCGCTATACGCATCTGACCTACGACGAAGTCATCGATCAGCGTCTTGCGGTGATGGACACCACGGCGATCGTGCTCTGTCGCGACAACGGCATGCCGCTGCGTGTGTTCGATATCAACCGCTCCGGCGATCTCAGACGGATCGTCGACGGCGCGGATGTCGGCACGCTGGTTGACAACAACATGACGAGAAACGACGGATGATTGACGATATCTACAAGGATGCCGAACAGCGCATGGCAAAGACGATCAACGTCATGCGCGACAATTTCGGCAAGATCCGCACCGGGCGTGCGAGCACCAGCCTGCTTGCCCATGTCACCGTGGATTACTACGGCTCCCAGGTGCCGATCAGCCAGGCCGCCAATGTATCGGTGGAGGATGCGCGCACGATCAGCATCAACCCCTGGGAAAAGACCATGGTGCAGCCGATCGAGAAGGCAATCATGAGCGCGGACCTCGGTCTCAATCCGTCGACGGCCGGGCAGGTCATTCGCGTGGTGCTGCCGCCACTGACCGAAGACCGGCGTCGTGATCTGGTCAAGGTGATCCGCGCCGAGGCCGAGGACGGCCGGGTTGCGGTTCGCAATATCCGTCGCGATGCGAACTCCACGCTCAAGGAACTGGTCAGCGAAAAGGAAATCAGTTCGGATGATCAGCACGCTGGCGAAACCCGTATCCAGCAGCTGACCGACAAACATATCGATCGCATCGACAGCCTGCTTGAGGATAAAGAGCAGGAAATCATGACGGTCTGATTCCTATCAGCCGGCCAAACCAATGAGCGCGCCCCGACACGTCGCCGTGATCATGGACGGCAATGGACGCTGGGCCAACGCCCGCGGCCTGCCGCGGGCTGCCGGCCATCGCGCGGGCGCGAAATCCGCCCGATCGATTGTGGAAAACGCTCAAAGAAACGGCGTTAAAGTCCTGACATTGTTCGCATTTTCCAGCGAAAACTGGCAGCGACCAAGGGCAGAGGTGCGCGTGCTGCTGGATCTGTTCCGGCGCACCATAGGGCGCGAGATCGATGCGCTCCACGACAACGGCGTGCGCCTGAGTTTCATCGGTGATCGCAGTCGCTTTTCCAAGGCCCTGCAGTCCGACATGCGCGACGCCGAAGCGCGCACCCAGAACAATGCAACGCTGGATCTGGTCATCGCGGTCGACTACGGCGGGCGCTGGGACATGGTTCAGGCCGCGCGCGCCTGTGCACAGGCCTGTCTCGATGACGATCTGACGCCGGAGACCATCACCGCGGAGGCGATGGCGCAGCACCTGAGCCTGCATCGTTTCGGCGAGCCGGATCTGTTCATCCGTACTGGCGGTGAGCGCCGGATAAGCAATTTTCTGCTCTGGGATCTGGCCTACAGCGAACTGTATTTCACCGATCGGCTGTGGCCGGATTTCGACGCCGAGAGCCTGCGCGATGCGCTCGACTGGTTCGCTCAGCGCGAGCGTCGCTTCGGGCGCCTGCCGTCGGCGACGCGAACGAGCCGGGCATAGACCGCCCATGCTGATCACCCGGGTCGTGACAGCGCTGGCGCTGGTGCCACTCGTGGTGCTTGGCATCCTGTTCCTGCCGACCGTGGCCATCGCGCTCATATTTGCAGCACTCATGCTGCTGGGCGCCTGGGAATGGGGCGGTTTGCTGCGCCTGGCACAGCCTGGCCGTACCGGTTTCGTGGTCGCGGTAGCCGTGGTGATGGGGCTGGTGGCACTGCTGTGCAACGACAACTTCGCCCTGGGCGCAGAAAATCTGTTCATCGGCCTGGCATGCCTTTGGTGGCTGGCGGCGATCTACTGGGTGATGCGTTTTCCAGACGGCTGGGCGGCAACCATCGGGCGTCGGGATATCGGCCTGCTGGTGGGCGTAATCGCGCTGGTCGCACCGGTAGCGGCGATCACCTATCTGCACCAGAGCGACGATGGCGCCTTGTTGTTGCTGACCTTTTTCTTCCTGATCTGGGCGGCCGACACCGGCGCCTATTTTGCGGGCCGTACGCTCGGACGCCACAAGCTGGCACCCAGGGTGAGTCCGGGCAAGACCCGCGAGGGTGCGGTCGGCGGCGTGGTCGCGGCGGTGTTGCTGGCCTGGGTCGGCGCGTGGGTGCTTGGCTACGACGCAACGCGTACACTGGCGTTCATGTTCCTCGGCGGCTGGATCGCCCTGATCTCGATCGTCGGCGACCTCACGATCAGCATGTTCAAGCGACATGCCCAGCTCAAGGACAGTGGCCGATTGTTCCCGGGTCATGGCGGTGTGCTTGATAGGCTGGACAGCGTACTGGCGGCCGCACCCTGGTTCGTGGCCGGCCTGCACTGGTTGCCGTCGCAGTTCTAGGGCGTTCTGCCGGTAGAATGCGGGAGCGTCGCGCGAGACGCGTTGTCCAAGCCCTGATTAACGTCGACTACCGTCTTCATCGGAGAGAAGAAATCCATGCCTGACTGGTTCATGTCGGTACCCGCATTCATCGTTGCCATCGGCCTGCTCGTGGCCGTGCACGAGTATGGCCACTTCTGGGTGGCGCGCCGTATGGGCGTGAAAGTACTGCGCTATTCGATCGGTTTCGGGCCGAAGCTATGGGGGCGCATCAGCCCGCGCACCGGCATCGAGTACTGGCTGTCGGCGATTCCGCTCGGCGGCTACGTGAAAATGCTCGACGAGCGTGAGGGCGAGGTGGCCGAAGTCGACAAGCCCTACGCGTTCAATCGCCAGCATCCGGCCAAGCGCATCGCGATCGTGGCGGCCGGGCCCGGGGTGAATTTCCTGTTCGCGGTGGCGGCGTACTGGCTGGTGTTCATGATCGGTGTCGCCGGCATCAAGCCCATGATCGGCGCCGTGCCCGACGGCACGCTCGCCGCCTCTGCCGGTCTTCGCGCCGGCGACGAGATCACCGAAGTCGCCGGCAAGACCATGGGCGACTGGCAGGACTTGCGTCTGACGCTGCTCGAACGCGGGCTCGACGGCGATCCGGTGCAGTTGTCGGTGCAAAGTCGCGACGGACGTTTGCGTACGGTCGGACTTGATCTGACCCACGTGCCGGCGGACCCTGAAAAACTGTTCGATCGCTTGGGGCTGGCGCCGTATCAGCCGCCGGCGACGCCGTTGATCGCCGGGGTGCTCGACGACACCGCCGCCTCCCGGGCCGGGCTCGAGAAGGGCGACGAGATCACCGCCTTCAATGGCGATCCGCTGGATACGCCGCAGGCGCTGGTGGATCGGGTCAAGGCGCAGCCGGGCGCGAAAGTGATGCTGTCGGTGACCCGCAACGACCGCAACATCGAGGTGCCGGTCACCCTGGCAAGTATCAAGGACGACAACGGCACCGATGTCGGCCGTCTGGGCGCGCAGATCGGCGTCGACGCCGCGGCATGGGATGCCATGCGCACCACGCGGCAACTGGGCCCGCTGGCCGCGGTCCCAGCGGCGGTGGCCAAGACATGGGACGTATCGTCGCTCACGGTGCGCCTGATGGGGCGCATGCTCACCGGCGACGTGTCGTGGCGCAATGTCAGTGGGCCGATCCAGATCGCCAACTATGCCGGCCAGACCGCCAGCATCGGCCTGGAAGCCTTCGTGGGCTTTCTCGCGCTCGTGAGCGTGAGTCTCGCGGTACTGAACCTTTTGCCCATCCCGGTGTTAGATGGGGGGCATCTTCTGTATTATTCGATCGAATGGATCAGGGGCCGGCCTCTGTCCGAGGCCGTACAGGTCGCGGGTCAGCAGGCGGGAATGGTCGCCTTGCTGATGCTGATGACGCTGGCTTTTTACAACGATATCGCGCGCTTGTTCGGGTAGCCGGGCAGAACCCTGTGATCTGCCCAGCGTGTTCGCGCCGGTATTCAAGGGCGTGACGGACACGGAATAAGGAGGGAAGTGTGCCTGCTGCACATGAACGACGAATGACGCTGTCCGGGCACGTTCGAACGCTCGGGCTGTGTTCAGCCCAGGCTGCACCAACCGCTGGCAGTGTCTCCGGGCTCGCCCAGGAGATTTGCCCTGACGCTTCGCCGATTGCCTTGCAGGCATCCGGCACGGGACGCGAACGCGATCCCTATCTGAATAGTTCAAAGGTTCCTTAAATATGCCTGGAATTCTGATGCGCGCGCTGGCCGTGCTGCTGTGTTTGTGCGCGACGAGCGCTTGGGCTCAGGATCAATACAACTTTCGAGTCGACGATGTGCAGGTCAACGGCGTTCAACGCCTGGAACCCGGTACCGTGCTCACCTATTTGCCGCTGTCGGTGGGCGATCAGCTGACCGAGAGCCGTGCCCAGCAGTCGATCCGCGCGCTCTACGACACCGGGCTGTTCGAGAACGTCGCGCTTCAGCGCCAGGGCAATACGCTGGTGGTGGATGTCACCGAGCGGCCGGAGATCGCGCGTTTCACGATCAAGGGCAACAAGAAGATCGGCGGCGACGAACTCAAGAAGGCGCTCAAGGAGCAGGGCCTGGCCCAGGGCGAGCTCTACAAGCGGTCGCTGGTCGATCAGCTCGAGCAGGAATTGCGCCGCCAGTATTATTCCAACGGCTATTACAGCGTCGCGATCAATACCGATGTCACCGATCTGGGCAACAACCGGGTCGCGATCGATATCACGGTCAAGGAAGGCCCGATCGCGTCGATCAAGGACATCAACATCATCGGCAACGAGGATTTCACCGATGATCAGCTCAAGGATGTGTTCGAGCTGAAATCCAGCTCGCCCGCGTACACGCATCCGCTGACGTTCTGGCGCAGCCGTGATCGTTATTCGCGCGAGAAGCTGCTGGGCGATCTGGAGTCGCTGAACTCGTTCTATCAGAACCGCGGTTACATCCGCTTCAGCGTATCGTCGATTCAGGTTTCGCTGTCGCCCGACAAGCGCAATATCTTTCTGACTCTGAACGTGGACGAGGGCGCCCAGTACAAGATCAACAAGTACCAGTTCGCCGGCGACATGATCGTGCCGGAGACGAGTCTGCAGCGGCTGGTGAGCGTCAAGGACGGCCAGACCTTTTCGCGCAGCGAGGTGGATGCCTCGGCCAGCCGCATCAGTTCGGGGCTGGCCGATTTCGGCTATGCCTTTGCCGACGTCGACCCCCTGACGCGGGTCAATGAAGAAGACAAGACGGTCGATCTGACCTTCTTCATCGACCCCGGCAAGCGGGCCTATGTCCGCCAGATCGCCTTCAACGGCAACGAGAAGACCAACGACGAGACCCTGCGTCGCGAAATGCGTCAGTTCGAGGGCGCGCCGTTCTCGCGTCGAGGCGTGGAACGTTCGCGTACACGCTTGGCGCGTCTGCCCTATGTTCAGGATGTCCAGGTCAACACCGACAAGGTGGCGGGCTCGGAAGATCTCGTGGACGTCAATTACGACATCACCGAGCGCGCCGCGGGCACGTTGCAGTTCGGTGTCGGCTTCTCCGACGCCCAGGGCTTCCTGATCAACGGCAGCGTGTCGCACAGCAACTTCCGCGGCACCGGCAATACGCTGAGTCTGCGTGCCGAGACCAACGACTACGCCAAGAGCGTAGGCGCGAGCTGGACCGATCCGTACTTCACCGACGAAGGCGTGTCGCGCACCATCTCCGCGTTCTATCGCAATACCGATCAGCTGATTCGTATCGGTTCCGGCTTCGATCTGAATTCGATTGGTGGCGCCGTCACGTTCGGCCTGCCGATCACCGAGTACTCGCAGCTGCGGGCCGGCCTCGGCGTGGAAACCAACGAGATCAATTCCGCGGTCGATCGCAACGGCAACGATCAGCTATCCGATGAGTTGAACGAGTTCATAACCGAGAACGGCCGCAAGGCGACCACCTACGAACTGCAGACCGGCTGGTCGCGCGATACGCGCAATCGCACCTTCTTTGCGACCCGCGGTTCGAACACCGAATTCCAGTTCAATATCAAGGGCCCGGGCTCGGATCTCGAGTATTACGACACCAGCCTCGAACACGAGCGCTATTTCCTGGTCGGCTCTTGGATCCCCGGGCTGTCCGACAAGGTCGTGCTCTCGGTCGACGGTCGCGTGGCGCAGACCGATATCTGGGGCACCGGCGAGGACGTGCCGCCCTACGACAACTTCTTTGCCGGCGGCGCGCGTTCGGTACGCGGCTTCTCCAACGGGGGTCTGGGTCCGCGTGATTCATTCGATAATCCGTACGGCGGCCAGTTCCTGACCACGGTTCAGAGTGAGCTCGTGATTCCGACGTTCCTGGAATCGGACAACAAGTCCACCCGCCTGACCGCGTTCTACGACATGGGTAATGTCTACGAGAACGCCAGCGATTTCGAGACCAGTGAACTGCGCAGTTCCGCCGGCGTGGCCTTCTACTGGTTCACTCCGTTTTTCGGGCTGCTGCGCGTGAGCTATGCCGCCTATGTGGATGACAAGGCCAAGAACGACGAAGTGGATCGCTTCCAGTTCTCGTTCGGTGTGGGCCTGTAATCGATTCGATCATTGCGGTATGCGCCGCAGGGAGAAGCATGAAGATACAGGGGCGCGCGTTTACTGTTCTCGTCGGGTTGTGTCTGTTGGCCTGGGCCGGCGCCGGGATGGGCCAGGACCTCAAGATCGGGGTCGTGGACCTGGGTCGGCTGATCAATGATTCGCCTCAGGCCCAGCGTGCCAAGACGAACATGGCCAACCAGTTCGCCGAGCGCAAGAACCAGATCGAGACCCGTACCAGCGCGCTGCGTCAGGACATGGACCGGCTCAAGCGCGACGGTTCGGTGATGAGCGAAGACGAGCGCGACAAGCTGCAGACCGGCATCCGAGATCGCCAGCGCGAACTGCAGATGCAGCAGAGCAAGTACAACGACGACGTGGCCGACGCCGAGCAGAAGGAATTCGATAGCATGCGCTCGGATATACGCGCGGTGATCGACCAGTACGCGGACGACAACGGCTACGACATCATTCTCGGCGACTCGGTCCTCTACGCCGCGGACGCCGTGGATGTGACGGATGAAATTCTCGAGCAGCTAAAGACCCGGTAGTGGAAAACCGCAGCGAGAATGGATATCGACTGGGCGCGCTCGCTCACGCAGTCGGCCTGAGTGTGCCGGCCACGGACGCCGATGTGTCGATTACGGGCGTGTGCGCGCTGGCCCCCGGCCGAGCCGGCTGTATCGCCTATGCGGAGGGCGCCGGGCAGGGTGAGGCGCTTGCCACGACCCTGGCCGCCGCCGTGATCGTGCCCGCGGGCCAGACGGTGCCGGCCGGCAAGCCGGTGCTGGTCGCGGACAACCCCAGACTGATGTTCGCGCGTGTAGCCGCCCACTTCACGGCGCCCGGGCCGGCGCCGGGTATACACCCCAGTGCAGTGATCGACGACAGCGCCCGCGTGGATGCCACTGCGACGATCGCCGCGCATGTGGTCGTCGGTGCCGGCTCGGAGATCGGCGCGAACACGCTGATCGGCGCCGGCAGCGTGATCGGGGCCGGCGTGCAGATCGGGGCGGATACGCTCGTGGCCAGCAACGTCAGCATCGCCGACGGCGTGCGGATCGGCGCACGCGTGCGGATCGAAGCCAATGCCGCGCTCGGCGGCCGCGGTTTTGGTCTGGTGCACAACGGCGCCGGCTGGGAAGCGGTTCCGCAGATGGGCAGCGTGCAGATCGGCGACGATGTGGAAATCGGCGCCGGCACCACCATCGACCGCGGCGCGCTGGACGATACCGTGATCGGCGCCGGCGCCAAGATCGACGATCAGGTGCATATCGCACACAACTGCGTCATCGGTGCCCATACCGTGATCGCCGGTTGCACCGGCATCGCCGGCTCGTCGATCATCGGCAGCAACTGCATGATCGGCGGCGGTGTGGGTATCGGCGATCACGTGCGGATTGCCGACGGGGTAATCATCACGGGGGCCAGCCAGGTTCCCAAGGACATCGACAGCGCCGGGGTATACTCCTCGACCTTTCGTGCCATGCCCGCCAAGGGCTGGCGCAAGCGCCTTGCGCTGTTCCGCCAGCTCGACCGCATCGAGCACCGGCTGCGGCGTGTCGAACGATCAGAGAAGTTCACTGGAGATGAGTAGCATGAGCGACCAAGACGACATCCGCACCATCATGCGACAGGTGCCGCACCGTTTCCCGTTCCTGCTGGTGGACCGGGTGCTGGAGTGCGAGCCGGGCAAATCGATTACCGCGATCAAGAACGTCACCATCAACGAGCCGTTTTTTCCGGGTCATTTCCCGGGCCATCCGGTGATGCCCGGCGTGCTGATTCTCGAAGCGCTGGCTCAGGCCGGGCTGATTCTGGGCATGCGTACCGTGGATGCCAGCGACGGCACGATCGTCTATTTCGCGGGCATCGACAAGGCGCGTTTCAAGCGCCAGGTCATTCCCGGAGATCAGCTGCTGCTCAAGATCGTGATCGGCTCGGCCAAGAAGAGAATCTGGCGCTTCGACGCTGAAGCCTGGGTAGGCGACGAACTGGCGTGTCGCGCGCAGCTGATGGCGATTCCGGCCAAACCCGAGGATCAGGTGGGGACGTCCGATGCCGGTTGATCAAAGCGCACAGGTACATCCGGAAGCGCAACTGGCCGACGATGTCGAAGTCGGCCCATTCAGCGTCATCGGGCCCAACGTCAAGATCGGCGCGGGTACGCGGGTCGGGCCGCACGTGGTCATTACCGGCCACACCACGATCGGCCGCGAGAACCAGATCTACCACTTCGTATCGCTGGGCGCGGAGCCGCAGCATCGGGTCTACAAGGGCGAGCCCACCCGGCTGACCATCGGCGACCGCAACACGTTCCGCGAATACTGCAGCGTGCATCGCGGCACCACCATCGATCAGAGCGAAACCATCATCGGCGACGACAACCTGCTGATGGCCTATACCCATATCGCGCATGACTGCGTGCTCGGCAACGGCATCACCATGGCCAACGGCGCCAGTCTGGCCGGCCATGTGCGTATCGGCGATTTCTGCATCCTTGCGGGCTTTGCGCTGGTCTATCAGTTTCGTCGTATCGGCACGATGTCGTTTCTGGCCTATTGCAGCGGCGCGCAGCAGGATGTGCCTGCGTTCGTGCGTACCGCCGGTGCCCCGGCGGTGCCGCACGGCATCAATTCGGTGGGCATGCGCCGCCGAGGCTATTCCGATGAAGAGGTCGCGGCCGTCAAGCGCGCCTATCGCACGATCTATCGCTCCAAGCTGCGCCTGGAAGAGGCGCGTGAGGCGTTGCGCGAACCCGCCGAGAAGAGCCCGGCGGTACGGGTGATGCTCGATTCACTGGAAGCGGCACAGCGCGGCATCATTCGCTAGCTTCGGCAGCGAGCGCGGTACACAGGCCGGATCGGCCGTTGTGTATCGCGCGACGAATCAGGCGTCGACAGCCGACGCGATGCGATACGGACAACCCCGGTGCAAATGTGATGGATACAGCCAAGGCGCCTTGCTTTGTCATCGTGGCCGGCGAGCAGTCCGGCGATGCGCTGGGCGCCGGATTGATACGCGCACTGCGTTTGTATTATCCGGACGCGCGCTTCGAGGGGGTCACCGGACCGCTGATGCGCGCCCAAGGCTGTAAATCGCTGGCCGATGTGGAAGAGCTGTCGCTGTTCGGGGTGAGCGAGGTTATCGGCCAGATTCCCCGCGTGCTCAATCTGAGGCGGCGACTTTTTGCGTCGATCATGCGCACGCGCCCGATCGTCTTCATCGGGATCGACGCGCCGGCCTTCAATACCGGCCTTGAGCGCCGGCTCAAGCAGGCCGGCATCACCACCGTGCACTATGTCTGCCCGACCGCATGGGCCTGGCGCCAGGGACGAACGCGCAGTATTCGCCGCGCGGTCGATCTGTTGCTGGCGATCTTTCCGTTCGAAACGCAATTCTTTGCGGCCCACGATATTCCGGTCACCTTCGTGGGCCATCCGCTGGCCGACGAGATGCCGCTGCATCCGGACGCGGCGAGCGCGCGCGCCGCACTCGGACTGCCGGCCGATGGCCAACTGGTGGGCCTGCTGCCCGGCAGCCGGCGCGCCGAAGTACGCGAACTCGGCCCGCGTTTTCTGCAGACCGCGCGCTGGCTGACACAACGCCTGCCCGGTATTCGTTTCGTGGCGCCGATGGCGACACCGGCGGTGCGTGCGTTGTTCGAAAGCCAGCTGGCCGCCCATGGACAAGACATCGACGTGACGCTCGTCGATGGCCGCGCGCGCGAGGTGATGCGCGCGGTCGACGTCCTGCTGCTGGCGTCGGGCACCGCCTCGCTCGAGGCATTGCTCGCCAAGACACCGATGGTGGTGTCCTACGTGCTTTCGCCGAGCAACTACTGGATCGCCCGCAGCCTCAACCTGATCAAGATCGAATACGTGAGCATGCCCAATCTGCTGGCGGGCGCCGCGCTGGTGCCGGAACTGCTGCAGCAGGACGCGGACGTACCGATTCTCGGGCCTTGGGTGTATCGGCTGTTGACGTCCGCCACGGCGAGATCCCGGCAGATCGACGCGTTCGAGGCGATTCATCGCCAGCTGGCCTGCAACGCCGATACCCAGGCCGCCCGCGCGGTGGTCGAGCTGATCGGGCGCCGGGCATGACCGGTGAGCGCTTTGCCTGTCCCTGTGTGGCCGGCGTCGACGAGGTCGGGCGTGGTCCGCTGGCAGGCCCGGTGGTCGCGGCGGCGGTGATTCTGCCCGCGCGACCGCTGTTACGCGGCCTGGCCGATTCCAAGGCCCTGAGCGCGGCGGAACGCGATGCCCTGGATATCCGCATTCGCGAACGCGCGCTGGCCTGGGCGCTGGGCGAAGCCTCGGTGGAAGAGATCGATTCGCTCAATATCCTCCAGGCCAGCCTGCTGGCCATGCGGCGCGCCGTGGCGGCGTTGTCGATCACGCCGTTCGCGGCCTGGGTGGATGGCAATACCTGGCCGCGGCTGGCCATGCCTACGCGCACGGTCATCGGCGGCGATGCGCGGGTGCCGGCGATCAGCGCGGCCTCGATCATCGCCAAGGTGGCGCGCGATGCGCAGATGGTCGCGCTCGATGCGCAGTATCCGGGCTATGGACTGGCCCGGCACAAGGGCTACGGCACAGCCGTGCATCGTCAGGCGCTGGAAAGCCTTGGCGTCACACCCATTCACAGGCGCAGTTTCGCACCTGTCGCCCGCATATTGAGCGCGGTCCAACGACCGCCGGATTACACGTTAGAGTAGGGCCATGTCTGCATCCTTTGTTCATCTGCGCGTCCATACCGAATATTCGCTGTCGGACGGCATCGTGCGTATCAAACCGCTGCTGGCGCAGACGCGCGAAGCCGGCATGCCCGCGGTGGCGGTCACCGACAACGTCAACCTGTTCGGGATGGTCAAGTTCTACAAGGCCGCGCTTGGCAACGGCATCAAGCCGATCGTGGGCGTCGATCTGCTCATCGACGAAGGACCGCAGAACGCGCCGTCGCGGCTGACGCTGCTCGCGCAGCACCGCGATGGCTATCGGCATCTGTGCGAATTGCTCACGCGTGCCTATCTGCACGGTCAGGATCGCGGCCAGGTGCTGTGCAAGCGCGAGTGGGTCGCCGAAAAGAGCGACGGTCTGATCGCGCTGTCCAGCGGCATGGCGGGCGATACCGGCGCGGCGATGCTGGCCGGCAAGCCGGAACTCGCGGAGGCGCATGCGCGCTACTGGCAGGATCTGTTCGGCGATCGCTATTACCTCGAGCTGACCCGCTGCGAGCGCGAGGGTGAAGCGGCCTGGCTGGCGGAAACGGTGGGTTTGGCGCTGCGCCACGATATTCCGGTGGTGGCCACCAACGACGTGCGTTTTCCCCGGGCCGAGGATTTCGACGCGCACGAGGCGAGGGTGGCCATCCACGGCGGCTATACCCTGGCCGATCCGCGCCGGCCAAAAATCTATACCCCGGAACAGTATCTCAAGACCCCGGCGGAAATGGCCGAACTGTTTTCGGATCTGCCGGAAGCGCTGGAGAACAGCGTCGAGATCGCAAAGCGCTGCAACCTGGAGCTCACGCTCGGCGAGAACGTGCTGCCGGAATTCCCGGTGCCCGAGGGCCACGACGCATCGAGCTTCCTGCGCGCAGAGTCCGAGCGCGGGCTCGAAACACGCATGCTCGAGCTGTACCCGGACCGCGACACCCGCGCGGCCAGGCAGGCCGAATACGATCAGCGCCTCGATCACGAACTGGACGTGATCGCCACCATGGGCTTTCCCGGCTACTTTCTGATCGTGGCCGACTTCATCCGCTGGGCCCGCGAGAACGGCGTGCCGGTCGGCCCCGGCCGTGGTTCCGGCGCCGGTTCGCTGGTTGCCTACGCGTTGGGCATCACCGATCTCGACCCGCTCGAATTCGACCTGCTGTTCGAGCGCTTCCTGAATCCGGAACGCGTGTCCATGCCCGACTTCGATGTCGATTTCTGCATGGACGGTCGCGACCGCGTGATCGAGTACGTCGCCCAGGCTTATGGGGCCAACAAGGTCAGCCAGATCATCACCTACGGCACCATGGCGGCGCGCGCGGTGGTGCGCGACGTGGGCCGTGTTCTGGGCCATCCCTACGGAATGATGGACCGTATCGCCAAGCAGATTCCGTTCGCCCCCGACATGACGCTGGAGCGCGCGCTCGAGGAGTCCGAGGAACTGCGCCAGTCCAAGGAGGACGAAGAGGTCGGCTATCTGCTCGATCTCGCCATGGCGTTGGAAGGTCTGTCCCGCAACCCGGGCAAGCATGCCGGCGGTGTGGTGATCGCACCGTCCGATCTGATCGATTTCACCCCGCTGTACTGCGAGCCGGGCGGCAACAACCGCGTCACCCAGTTCGACAAGGACGACGTCGAGGCCGTGGGCCTGGTCAAGTTCGATTTCCTGGGCCTGCGTACGCTCACCATCATCGACCGCGCCGTGCGCGTGGCCAACGAGCGTATGTCGAAACAGGGCAAGGACCCGATCGACATCCGCTCGCTCGGCATGACCGACAAGGCCACCTTCGAGCTGCTCAAGGCCGGCGATACCACCGCCGTGTTTCAGGTCGAATCCTCGGGCATGCGGCGGCTGATCAAGCGTCTCAAACCGGACGCCTTCGAGGATATCGTGGCACTCGTGGCGCTGTATCGTCCCGGCCCGCTGGAATCGGGCATGGTCGAGGATTTCATCGACCGCAAGCACGGGCGCACCAACGTCGTCTATCCGCACGACTCGCTGGCTGAAGTGCTCGAGCCCACTTACGGCGTCATCCTGTATCAGGAGCAGGTGATGCAGATCGCGCAGGTGCTGGCCGGCTATTCGCTGGGCAGCGCCGATCTGTTGCGCCGTGCCATGGGCAAGAAGAAAGTCGAGGAGATGGCCAAGCAGCGCGGCGGCTTCATCGAAGGCGCGGTAGCCAACGGCGTCAAGGAAGACACCGCGGCCTATATCTTCGACCTGGTCGAGAAATTTGCCGGCTACGGCTTCAACAAGTCGCATTCGGCAGCCTATGCGCTGCTCACCTACCAGACGGCCTGGCTGAAGGTGCATTACCCGGCCGATTTCATGTCGGCGGTGCTCTCGGCGGATATGGATCACACCGACAAGGTCGTGATCATGATCGACGAATGCCACCGCATGGAGATCGAGGTGGCGCCGCCGGACGTGAACGCCTCGGAGTACGATTTCTCGGTGGTCGACGACGCGACCATTCGCTACGGTCTGGGTGCGGTCAAGGGTGTGGGACGCGGTGCGATCGAGTCGATCATCGAGGAGCGGCGCGAATCGGGTGCCTTCGCCAACCTCTACGATTTCTGTCGCCGTATCGATACCGGCAAAGCCAATCGCCGTGCACTGGAGGCATTGATCAACGCCGGCGCGCTGGATGCGCTCGGCCCCAATCGAGCCAGTCTCATGTACGGCCTGACCCGCGCGCTTGCCGCAGCCGAGCAGGACCGCAGTGCCGCCAGCGCCGGCCAGAACGACATGTTCGGCCTGGCCGAGAATAGCGACAGCGCCGGGCCGCCGCTGGAAGTACGCGAGGAATGGCCCGAGGACGAGCGTCTGCGCGCCGAGCGCGACACCTTGGGTCTGTACCTGACCGGGCATCCGATCAAGGCCTGGGAAGACGAGCTGGCACTGATGACCGGCGGCAAGATCGCCGACCAGATCGCGGCGATGCCGCGCCCGGAAGAGGGGGCGCGTGGGCGCCGCGGCCAGAAGAAGCCGGCCGTGATCGCCGGCCTCGTGGTCGAAGTCCGGCGCGCCAAGAAGGGCAAGCGCATCATCGTCACGCTCGACGATGGCAGCGGTCGCGTGGAATGTCCGTTGTTCGAGGAGAAGGCGGCCGAGTACGGCCATCTGCTGTCGACCGACAAGCTCGTGATCGTCGACGGCAAGCTGCAGTACGACGATTTCTCCGACGGTTTCCGACTCAACGCGGAAACGGTGATGGACATCGATGGCGCCCGGGCACGGTTTGCGAGCCGCATCCTGTTGCAACTGCGTGCCTCGCGCAGTGTCGATATCGATGCGCTGGCGGGCTGCGTGGATCGCTATCGTGCCGAGAACGCCGGCTGTGACGTGGTCCTGCGCTACACCAATGACGATGCGCGCGCCGTTCTGACGCTGGGCGACACCCGTGTGCGCATATGTGATGGCCTGCTTGCCGATCTGCGCGGGCTCGTAGGTGCGGATCGAGTGCAAGTACGTTATCGTCGCCCGCAGACGACACTTCAATAAACAGCAACCCGGCGGAAGAACCGACACCAATGGCGCAAAAGAACCTCGATTATCTCGATTTCGAACAACCGATCGCCGAATTGCAGCAAAAGATCGAGGAGTTGCGCTTTGTCGCCGACGGCAGCGAAGTCAACCTCAACGAGGAAATCACGCGCCTGGAAGGCAAGCGCCGCAACCTCACCGAACAGATCTTCGGCAAGCTGTCGACCTGGCAGGTGGCACAGATGGCGCGGCATCCGCTGCGCCCCTATACGCAGGATTATATCGACGGCCTGTTCACCGATTTCGTAGAACTGCACGGCGACCGGACCTACGGCGACGATCCGTCGCTGATCGGCGGCACGGCGCGCTTGGGCGGACAGTCGGTGATGGTAATCGGGCATCAGAAGGGCCGGGATACCAAGGAAAAGATCTTTCGCAATTTCGGCATGCCCAAGCCCGAGGGCTATCGCAAGGCGCTGCGTCTGATGAAGATGGCCGAGCGCTTCAAGATGCCGGTGCTGACCTTCATCGACACGCCCGGCGCCTATCCCGGCATCGGCGCCGAGGAGCGCAATCAGTCCGAGGCCATCGCCCGTAATCTGTTCGAGATGGCGCGCCTGCGGGTACCGGTGCTGTGCACCGTGATCGGCGAAGGCGGTTCCGGTGGCGCGCTGGCGATCGGCGTCGGCGATCACCTGCTGATGTTGCAATACAGCATTTATTCGGTGATTTCGCCGGAAGGCTGCGCGACTATCCTCTGGAAGAGCGCGGAACGGGCCGAAGACGCGGCGGAAGCCATGAAGGTTGGCGCCGCCGATCTCAAGCAGCTCAAGCTCGTCGACGAAGTGCTCGAAGAGCCGCTCGGTGGGGCCCATCGCGACCCGGCTGCGCTCATGGAGCAGCTGCGTGATCGTCTGCTCGCCAACATGTCACGTCTCAAGCACATGAGTGTCGACGAACTGCTGGAAACGCGCTATCAGCGCTGGATGGGGTTCGGCGACTTCAAGCGCGTGGGGTGAGCGCGCTGCTGGGCGCGCTTCGTGCCGCGCCGGCCGCCGCGACCGCGCTGGTCGTGGGTTTCAGCGGTGGACGTGACTCGACCGCGCTGCTGCATGCACTGGCCCAGTTGTCCCCGGCGGCGCTTCCTCTGCGCGCTATCCATGTCTGTCACCACCTGCAGCCCCAGGCACAGGCCTGGGCCGAGCACTGTGCCGCCCGCTGTGCCGAATGGCAGGTCGCTTTTACCCGTCTGGATGTCGATGTGGTCGATACCGGTCACGGCGTCGAGGCCGCCGCGCGCACGACGCGCTACGGGGCGATCGCGCAGACGCTACGCCCCGGGGAGGTGCTGGTCACCGCGCATCACGCGCGCGACCAGGCCGAGACGTTCCTGCTTCAGGCCCTGCGCGGGGCTGGGGTCAAGGGGTTGGCCGCGATGCCGGCCTATGCCGAATTCGGTCACGGCGGCCACTGGCGCCCCTGGCTCGCTATCGACGACGCGCAGATCGATGCCTACGTCAGCGACAACCGGCTGTCCTGGATCGAGGACCCGAGCAACGCCGACCCCGCGGTCGACCGCAGCTACCTGCGCGCGTCAATTCTGCCGGCGCTGAGCGCGCGCTGGCCTGCGTTTGCGCGCACGCTCGCGCGCAGCGCCCAACACGCGGCACAGGCGGCCGACAGCATTGCCGCGTTGGCCGCCGAGGATCTCGCCGCGGCCGAGGACGACGCGCGTGCATTGCGCTGCGATGACCTGCGGTCATTCGATGCGCGACGCCGCTGCGAAGTGATTCGGCTATGGCTGGCGCGCTCCGGGCGTGATCGCCCCGATCATCGTCATCTCGAGCAGATCGAGGCGCTGGTCGATGCCCGCATGGCCGCCAGCCCCTGCGTGTGTTTTGCGCACACCGACGTGCGCGCGTTCGACGATCGGCTGTTCTGTATGCCCAGTCTGCCGGCAGAGCCCACGGGCGCATCGCTTGCGTGGTATCCGCCACAGCCACTCGAACTGCCCGCAGGCTGCGGCCGGCTGACCATCGCATCAGCCGCCGAGAAGCTGGCGGCGCTGACGGTGACGTTCCGGCGCGGCGGCGAGCGACTGGGCGCCGCAGACGATGCGCCGCGACTCAAGGAATGGCTGCGTGTCGCCCGTATTCCGCCGTGGATACGCGAGCGCATGCCGCTGGTCTACGCCGGCGATACGCTGGTGGCCGTCGCGCATTACTGGCGTCATCCGGAGTTCGAGCGTTTGCTGGGCGGAGCCGCAGGCCCTGTTCGCTGGGATCACGAACTTCCCGGCGAGCCCGCGCGCGTTGTCGCGGCGGAGCCTTTCGGCTAGCATGCGCGCTATTATTCCCCCGGCATGAGCTCTCGAATCGCGATGGCAGGCGACGCGGCAGGCACTCGTTATATTTTTGTGACCGGCGGGGTGGTGTCCTCGCTCGGTAAGGGCATTGCAGCGGCGTCGCTCGGCGCGCTGCTCGAAGCCCGCGGCATGAGCGTATCGGTCATCAAGCTCGACCCGTATCTCAACGTGGATGCGGGCACCATGAGTCCGTTCCAGCACGGCGAGGTCTATGTGACCCGCGACGGTGCGGAGACGGATCTGGATCTGGGCCACTATGAGCGGTTCATGAAGACGCGCACGTCGCGTCTTTCGAATTTCACTACCGGCCAGATCTACAACAACGTCATCAACAAGGAGCGCCGCGGCGACTACCTGGGTGGCACCGTGCAGGTGATCCCGCATATCACCGACGAGATCAAGCGCTGCATTCTCGAAGGTGGCGAGGGCGCGGACATCTGTCTGGTCGAGATCGGCGGCACCGTGGGCGATATCGAGTCGCTGCCGTTTCTCGAGGCGATTCGTCAGTTCGCCGTCGAGCTGGGTCATCATCGGGTGCTGTTCATGCACCTGACGCTGGTGCCGTATATCGCCTCCAGCGGTGAGATGAAGACCAAGCCGACCCAGCATTCGGCCAAGGAACTGCGCTCGATCGGTATCCAGCCCGATATTCTGTTGTGTCGCGTCGACCGGCCGCTGCCGGAAAACGAACGCCGCAAGATCGCGCTGTTCACCAACGTCACCGAACGCGCGGTGATTGCCTGCATCGACGTCGACGACATCTACAAGATGCCCGGGCTGCTGCAGCAGCAGAATCTCGACACGCTCGTCACCGAGCACTTCGGCATCGAGGCCCCCGAGGCGGATCTGTCCAACTGGGCGGCGTTGGTACAGGCGCGCAAGACCCAGGACGTTACTGTCCGGGTGGCCATGGTCGGCAAGTATGTCGATCTTGCCGATGCCTACAAGTCGGTCAACGAAGCGTTGTCGCACGCGGGCCTGCATACCGCGACCCGCGTGGATATTCAGTACATCGATTCGGAAACGGTCGAGCGTGACGGCGGCGAATGCCTGGCCGGGATGCATGCGATCCTGGTGCCGGGCGGTTTCGGCGAACGCGGCATCGAAGGCAAGATCGCCGCGGCCGGCTACGCGCGCGTTCACGGTATTCCGTATTTCGGCATTTGTCTGGGCATGCAGGTCGCCTGTATCGAATTCGCCCGCGACATCGCCGGCCTCGAAGGCGCACACAGCACCGAGTTCGTGCCCGACCCCCCGCATCCGGTCATTGCCCTGGTCACCGAATGGCGCGATCTGGCCGGTACCGTGCAGAAGCGCGACGCCGACGTGGACCTCGGTGGCACCATGCGGCTGGGCGAGCAGCGCTGCGTGCTCGTCGAGGACACGCTCGCGGCGCGCTGTTACGACGCGGCCGAGGTGTTCGAGCGTCATCGTCATCGCTACGAGTTCAATAATCTCTACCGTGATGCACTGCGCGACAAGGGCCTGGTGTTCTCCGGTTTTTCCGCCGACGACGAACTGATCGAGATCGTGGAACTCAACGACCACCCGTGGTATCTGGGTTGCCAGTTCCACCCCGAATTCACCTCGACCCCGAGAGCCGGTCACCCGCTGTTCATCGGTTTCATCAGCGCGGCCCGCGAGCGCGCGACCGCATGAACCTCTGCGGTTTCGAAGCAGGCCTGGACGCGCCGCTGTTCCTGATCGCGGGGCCGGACAGTCTGGAATCGCCGCAGATGGTCATGGACGTGGCCGGCCATATGGCCGAGCTGACGCGTGAGCTCGGCATCGGCTATATCTTCAAGGGCTCTTTCGACAAGGCCAACCGCAGTTCCGGCGACAGCTATCGGGGGCCCGGTATCGACGCCGGACTCGACATGCTGGCCCGTGTGAAGCGCGAAATCGGCGTGCCGGTGACCACCGACGTACACATCGAATCGCAGATCGCGCCGGTCTCCGCCGTGGTCGACCTGTTGCAGACGCCTGCGTTTCTGTGTCGCCAGACCGATTTCATCCAGGCGGTCGCCGCCAGCGGCGTGCCGGTCAATATCAAGAAAGGTCAGTTCCTGTCGCCCGGCGAGATGCAGGGCGTGATCGCCAAGGCGCGGGCCGCGGGTGGTCGTGACTTGATGGTCTGCGAGCGCGGCTATGCGTTTGGCTACAATAATCTCGTCGCCGACATGCGCAGTCTCGCACTCATGCGCGAGACCGGCTGTCCGGTGGTCTTCGATGCCACCCATTCGGTGCAGCTGCCGGGCGGGCAGGGCACGCGCTCCGGCGGCGCGCGCGAGCAGATTCCGGTACTGGCCAGAGCCGCGGTCGGCGCGGGGATTTCCGGTCTGTTCATGGAAACCCATCCGGACCCGGACAACGCGCTCTGCGATGGTCCCAATTCCTGGCCGCTGGACGGCATGCGCGAGCTGCTGGAAACGCTTGTCGAGCTCGACGCCGTGATCAAACGCCGCGGCTTGAGCGAACAGCGGCTCTGAGACGCTCGCGCCGATCTGTTTTCAATCTTCTTCCCATGACGAACCGATAGAACGCTATGTCCAAGATCGATAAAATTCGTGGCTATCAGGTCATCGACTCGCGCGGCAACCCGACGGTCGCTGCCAAAGTAACGCTCGACAGCGGGGCCGTCGGCCTTGCGATGGTGCCCTCTGGTGCCTCCACCGGCAGCCTGGAAGCCGTGGAACTGCGTGACGGCGACGCCGACCGTTATCTGGGCAAGGGCGTGACCCGCGCCGTGGCCAACGTCAACGGCGAGATCGCCAAGAAGCTCAAGGGCTTCGAGGCGGACGACCAGGCCGGGCTCGACAAGACGCTGATCGAGCTCGACGGCACCGACAACAAGAACCGGCTGGGTGCCAACGCGCTGCTGGGTGTCTCGCTGGCGGTGGCGCGCGCGGCCGCGGCCGATGCCGGCCAGGGGCTGTACGAATTTCTCGGCCACGACGAGGCGACCAATCTGCCGGTGCCGATGATGAACGTCATCAACGGCGGCGCGCATGCGGACAACAACGTCGACATCCAGGAGTTCATGATCGTGCCCGCCGGCCTGCCGACGTTTGCCGACGCGATGCGCTGTGGTGCCGAGATCTTCCAGCACCTGAAAAAACTGCTGACTGAACGCGGCATGGCCACGGCCGTCGGCGACGAAGGCGGCTTCGCGCCCAACCTGCCGTCGAACGCGGCCGCACTCGATACCCTCGTGGAAGCCATCGAGCGCGCCGGCTACAAGCCGGGCGAGAACGTCTGGCTGGGCCTGGACGCAGCGAGCACCGAATTTCATGCCGGCGGTCGTTACAAGCTGGCCTCGGACGACGCCGACTATGACGCGGCGGGTTTCGTGGATTATCTGGCCGGGCTGGTCGACAAGTACCCGATCATCACCATCGAGGACGGCATGGCCGAAGACGACTGGGATGGCTGGGCACTGCTCACCGAGCGCTTGGGCGATCGCGTGCAGCTGGTCGGCGATGATCTGTTCGTGACCAACACGCGGATTCTGCAGAAGGGCATCGAGGAAGGCATTGCCAACTCGATCCTGATCAAGCCCAACCAGATCGGCACGCTCACCGAAACCTTGCGGGCCATCGATGTGGCCACGCGCGCGGATTACACCGCCGTGGTGTCGCACCGGTCGGGCGAAACCGAGGACTCGACCATCGCCGATCTCTCGGTGGCCACCGCCGCGACCCAGATCAAGACCGGCTCGCTGTCGCGCTCGGATCGCATCGCCAAGTACAACCGTCTGCTCATGATCGAAGCCGAACTGGGTTCGCGCGCGGTCTACCCGGGCAAGGCAGCGTTCAAGGTCGGCTTCTAGCCGTGGGGCTGCCCGCGGATCTGGGTCGCGCCGTGGGGCGTTTTTCGAGGTCGAATCGCGATACTGGACAGGGGCCGCAGGCGCGCTACAATCGCAAGATGTATCGCGCGGCACTCTTGGTCCTGATCGTTGCCCTGGCTGGTCTCCAGTACCGGTTGTGGGTCGCCGACGGCGGCTGGTCGGAAGTGCACCGGCTGACCCAGATGAAAACGGAGTTGGGTCAGGCCAACGCGCGCAACCAGACCCGCAACGACGCGCTGCAGGCCGAAGTCGACGATCTCAAGTCCGGTGAAAGCGCGACCGAAGGTCGGGCGCGTTCGGATATGGGCATGATCAAGCGCAACGAGGAGTTCTTCCTCACCGTCGCGCCACCCGGTACCGACTCCGGTATACAGCAAGCGGCACGCTGAATGGGTCTTGTCGAGGGCGACAGCGTCAATGTCGCCGGGTTTGCCCATGCCCGCGGGTCCGCGCCCACGGCAACGGCCGCCATCCGCGCGACGCCCGCCGATTTCCAGGTCGATGAAGACTGTCCGATCGAGTTGTCGGACAGCGGCGAGCATCTGTGGTGCCGGATCGAAAAGACCGGGCTGACCACGCAGGACGCCGTGCAGGCGTTGTCTCGCGCCGCGGGCGTACACCCGCGCCAGATCGGTTTCGCCGGCCTCAAGGACCGGCACGCGGTGACCTGCCAGTGGATTTCGCTGGCATGGCCGATGGCGCAACCGTTGCCCGTATTCGATGGTATCTACGGTCTGAAGGTGCTGGAGGCCCGCCGCCACGAGCGTAAGCTCAAGCGCGGCGCGCACCGTGGCAATCGGTTCGTCATCCGCCTGCGTGCACTCGACGCCGACCGTGCGGCACTGGACGCCGATCTCGACCGTATCCGCACTCAAGGCGTGCCGAATTATTTCGGGCCACAGCGCTTTGGCCACGGCGGGCGCAATCTGGCGTTGTCGCGGGCGTTGTTCGCCGGTCGTCGCCTGTCGCGCAATCGCCGCGGGTTCGCGCTGTCGTCGGCGCGCTCGCTGTTGTTCAATGCCGTGCTCGACGCACGCGTGCGCGATGGCAGCTGGAATCGCCTGATCGACGGCGAAGCGGTCATGCTCGATGGCAGTCATAGCGTATTCGCGCGCAACGGGACCGATCAGTCCGAACAGAAGTTGACCGAACGTCTCGATGGGTTCGATATCCACCCCAGCGGGCCCTTGCCCGGACGCGGCGGTGACGACGTCGTCGAGGCACAGGCGGCTGCGTTCGAGAACGCCGTGATCGCGGACTATCCGGATCTGGTGGCCGGGTTGCGGGATGCCGGTGTCGACGCCGCACGGCGCGCGCTGCGTCTGCCGGTGCGCGAGCTGGAATGGACGTTCGAGAGCGATACCGCGCTGGTGCTGTCGTTCTGGTTGCCGCCGGGCGCTTTCGCGACCAGCGTGCTGCGCGAGCTGGTGGACGTAAGCGAGGGCCGCGCCGGCGGAGACAACGCCGATCAGGTCGATTGATCAGCGGGCGCGTCTGAGCAGCACATAGACCGCGCCGGTGCCGCCATCGGTGGCGCGCGCCGAACAATAGGCGAGCACTTCATCACGCTGGCGCAGCCATCCCTCCACCTTGACCTTGAGCACCGGGCCGCGATTGCCCGAGCGCAGCCCTTTGCCGTGGACCACGCGTACGCAGCGATAATCGCGGTCGAGCGCTTCGCGCAGGAACACCGCCAGACAATGGCGGGCGACGTCGACGACCATGCCGTGCAGATCGATTTCGGCCTGGCAGCGATACTGGCCGCGGCGCAGCTTGCGCATTACCGACAGCTGTACGCCTTCGCGGCGATGGAACAGATCGTCACCGGTTTCGATATCCGGCGGCGGCGGGTCGAACAGCTCGCCGATGACCGCGCGTTCGTCGGCTTCGCGCATGGCCGGGCGGGCCGAGGGCAGGCGTTGCCACGGTCGCCGGCGGTGGGCCGCGCGCACCGCGTCGACCGGGCCGACAGCGTCGCGAAACAGCAGGCGATCGTCATCGCTGATTCCATCGATCGCGTTGGGGCCCGGTCGGTTCGGAGATTCCGGTCGATCGGTCACGATGAACACTCCAGGCAAGCAGGAAACGGTCAATATGAGCTATGCTAGCGGGCTTGCTGCACGTGTGCACATACGTGCGAATCCGCCGAATCGATTCCCGGATAAATCAAACCCTGCGCATGCGACTATTGCTGAGTAACGATGACGGCTGTCACGCGCCCGGCCTCACGGCGCTGCGCCAGGCCCTGACCCACGTCTGTACGGATCTGGTCACCGTGGCACCGGATCGCAACCGTAGCGGCGCGAGCAACTCGCTGACCCTGGAAAGGCCGCTGCGCGTGCGCTGCGTCGAGCCCAATCTCTACTCGGTCGACGGTACGCCCACCGACTGCGTGCATCTGGCGACCACGGGCCTGTTCGATGAAGAGGCGGACATGGTGGTCTCGGGCATCAACCAGGGCGCCAATCTGGGCGACGACGTGCTCTATTCGGGGACGGTCGCGGCCGCCACGGAAGGGCGCTCGCTGGGTCTGCCGGCGGTGGCGATCTCGCTGGTCGGGGAAAACCCGCAGCATTACGAAACCGCCGCCGAGGTCGCGGTGGCGGTGGTCAAGCTGCTGGTCGCGCATCCGCTGCCCACCGATACCATCCTCAACGTCAACGTGCCCGATCTGCCGTTCGATGCCCTCGACGGCTTTGCCGCCACCCGGCTGGGTCATCGGCATCGCGCGGAGCGGCTGGTCGAGGACAGCGATCCGCGCGGCCGGCCGATCTACTGGATCGGACGCGCCGGCGGCGAGGCCGATGCCGGCCCCGGCACCGATTTTCATGCCGTGAGCCGCGCCCAGGTGTCGATTACGCCGATCCAGATCGATCTGACCCGCCACAGCGCCATCGACAGTCTGGGGGAATGGGTGCGCCACTTATGAAGGCGCAGGACAAGCATCCGCACGTTCGTGGCTTCGGCATGGCCTCGGCGCGCAGCCGCGCCCGCCTGATCGAGCGCCTGCGCAGTCTGGGCATCGAGGACGAGTCGGTACTGGCGGCAATGGGTCGGGTTCAGCGCCATCAATTCGTCGACGAGGCCATGACCAGTCGCGCCTACGACGATACCGCGCTGCCGATCGGCTACGGCCAGACCATCTCCCAGCCGTATATTGTCGCCCAGATGACGCGGCTGCTGATCGCCGACGGCGTGCCCGACAACGTGCTCGAAATCGGTACCGGCAGCGGCTATCAGGGCGCGGTGCTGGCCGAACTCATCGCCAACGTCTATACCGTCGAGCGTATCGAGCCGCTCTATCAGCGCGTGCGCCGACGCTTCGTCGAACTGGGCTACCGCAACGTGCGTGCACGCCTGGCGCGCGAAGATGTGCTCGGTCTGCCGGATTACGGCCCGTTCGACGCGATTCTGGTCACCGCCGGTGCGGAAACGCTGCCGACGTCGCTCTATGAACAGATGGCGGACGGCGCGCGCATGGTCGTGCCGGTGGGCGCGAGCGGCAATCAGCACCTGATCGTCGTGCATCGGGACGGCGATCAGTTCAGTCAGGAAACCCTGGACGCCGTAAGCTTCGTGCCATTGATCGAGCAACGCGACTGATGTTTGCACGCCTGTATGCGTGGGTGGTGCGCGCAGCGAAACATCCACGCGCGCCGTGGGCGCTGTTCGCGCTCGCGTTCGCCGAATCCTCGTTCTTTCCGATTCCGCCGGACGTGATGCTCGCCCCGATGGCGCTGGCGGAACGGCGCAAGGCATGGCGTTTCGCTCTGATCGCCACCGTGGGATCGGTTGCGGGCGGCATGCTGGGCTATGTCATCGGCGCGCTGTTTTTGGATTCATTGTTGCCCTGGCTCAAGGATCTGGGGTATTACCACAGCTACGAGACGGCTCGCGACTGGTTCGCACACTACGGTTTCTGGGCGGTCCTGCTTGCGGGTTTCTCGCCGATTCCCTATAAAGTTTTCACCATCGCCGCGGGCGCGGTGGCGATGCCGTTTCTGCCGTTCGTGCTGGCGTCGCTGGTCGGACGCGGTGCACGGTTTTTTATCGTCGCCGGACTGGTACGCTGGTTTGGGCCGGTTTTCGAGCAGCGTCTGCTCAAATACATTGACTGGATCGGATGGGCCATCGTCGCCATAGTCATCGTCGCCATCGCCGTCTTTCAACTGCGTTGAAACACGCCGCCATCATCCTGGTCACCGCGCTTGCGCTGGCGGGTTGCTCTGTCAATCGAGCGCTGAGCCCGGACACCTATACGGTGCGGCGCGGCGATACGCTGTCCTCGATCGCCGCGAGCTACGGCCTCGACTGGCATGATCTGGCGCGCTGGAACGAGATTCGCTCGCCTTATTTGATCGAAGTCGGCCAGCGGCTGTCGCTGGAGCCCTATCCGGATCTGGATTATTCCCGAATCGGTGGTGACGGCCGCGTGGCCAGCGCGCCGGTGACGACACCGAGGGTGGTGCGCGCGCCCCAGGACAGCCGCGCGGAACAGGAGGCGGCGATCCAGGCGTCGACGCCGCAGCTGACCCGCACGATCGAGCACGGCGGTAGCGTCGAAACCACGCCCGCGGCGCGCGCGCCGGCTCCGCTTCCGGAACCGGATGCGGCAGACGTCGCGAAAGAATCCGAGATCATCGAGGCGAGCCGAGACGCCCCGGTTCAGCCCACGCGCACCGGCGGCCCCAACGAGGACGGCTGGCAATGGCCAGCCAGCGGCTCGGTGCTGCGTGAATATGGCCCCGAACGCACCCGCCAGGGCATCGATATCGGTGGCCGCCAGGGATCGCCCGTCTACGCGGCCTCGAGCGGGCGCGTGGTCTATAACGGAACCGGCCTCAAGGGCTACGGCAAGCTCGTGATCATCCAGCACGACGAGCATTATCTGAGCGCCTACGGTTTCACCCGGCGCACCCTGGTCAAGCAGGGTCAGGACGTTGCCGTGGGCACGCATATCGCGGATATGGGCCTGGGCCCGCAGAACAAGCCGATGCTGCATTTCGAAGTACGCCGCGACGGCAAGCCGATCAACCCGGCGAGCGTGCTGCCCGATCACTGACCGGCTCGCGGGTCGTTGGTCGCCGTCCGGGTGGTCGCGACCCGATCGACGGCGCGCGCATGCACGACATACCGAAGTGGCCCGGGCGTGACCGCGTCGAAGGGATAGCAGGTCGCCAGTGCCAGTGTTCGCGCACCCGGCGCCCGTGGGGTGGTGAAGCGGTCCCAGCGTACGATCTGCGTGTCGGTCACACGATATCGGCGGACGGTGCCGTCGAGATCCTCCAGCGCCAGCATGTCGCCGACCGCGAGCTCTTCGAGAAACCGGAAACGGGTATCGCGATGGGCGGCGATGGGCGGCGATGACGGCCGTGCCGGTCGCGTCCAGCGGGCGCGGCCTCCGGCAACAGGTAGGACCGAATGCCATCGCCTGGCCGGAGCCGGTGTCGAGCACGATCTGATGGGCGCCCAGCCGGGGTACGCGCAAGCGCGCGACCGGCGCCATATCGGCGCAGGGCCAGGGTTTGTGTGCCCGGTGCGTGGCGACACTCCGCTCGAACGCGCGCTCGAGCAGCAGCGCCACGACCGCCTTGACCGGCACCAGCGCGCCCTCGGCGAGCCGGAACAGGGCCAGGGCACACACGGCGATCAATTTGGCGGCTGCAAGCGATTGCTGCGACGGCAGATCATGGCAACGGCGTTGCAGTATCTGCTGATCGCCGCGGCAACGGTCGCCCGCTGGATATGAATCAGGGCAAATCCCGGAATGGACGAGGGAGTCGTTTCCAGGCCCTGCAGAAACTCGGTATTGACTCACGCGGCGTCGCGCGTCTGTAGCTGCAGAGTCGCTATTCTGGCAAACTGCGGCGCTTTACCGCGTTCGTTGTCCCAACCAGCCGCCAGTGCGGCGCTGCAAGCTGAACGACCATGGCCAATTCGTCCCCCAAATCCGATTTTGTGCGAATCAATCGCCTGCCGCCGTATGTGTTCGGCATCGTCAACGAACTCAAGCAGGCGGCGCGAGCGCGGGGCGAAGACATTATCGATTTCGGCATGGGCAATCCTGACCAGCCGACGCCCGAGCACATCGTCAACAAGTTGCTCGAAGCCGCCCAGCGTCCGGATACCCACCGCTACTCGGTATCCAAGGGCGTGCCGCGTCTGCGCAAGGCGATCTGCGACTGGTACAAGCGCCGTTTCGACGTGGACCTCGATCCCGCCACCGAAGCCATCGTCACCATGGGTTCGAAAGAGGGGCTGGCGCATCTGATGCTGGCCATCCTCGAACACGGCGATCAAGTGCTTGTGCCCAATCCGGCCTACCCGATTCATCCCTACGGGGCGGTGATCGCAGGCGCCGATGTGCGCCATGTGCGCATGATGCCGGACAACGATTTCTTCGCCGAACTGGAAAAGGCGATCAAGGAATCCTGGCCGCGGCCCAAGATGGTGCTGCTGAATTTTCCGGGCAATCCCACCACGGAATGCGTGGAACTGGAATTCTTCGAGCGCATCGTCGCCATGGCGCGCGAATACGATCTCTGGATCGTGCAGGATCTGGCCTACGCCGATCTGTGCTTCGACGGCTACGAAGCGCCGTCGATCCTGCAGGTGGAAGGGGCCAAGGACGTGGCCGTTGAGTGTTTCACGCTGTCCAAGAGCTACAACATGCCGGGCTGGCGCGTGGGCTTCATGTGCGGCAACGAGACCCTCATCGCCGCACTCGGCCGGATGAAGTCCTATCTCGACTACGGCATGTTCACGCCGGTGCAGGTGGCCGCGATCGCCGCATTGAACGGGCCGCAGGAATGCGTCACCGAAATCCGCGACATGTATCAGAAGCGTCGCGACGTGATGTGCGACGGCCTCAACGATATAGGTTGGGCGGTGGAGCGACCCAAGGCGACGATGTTCGTATGGGCGCCGATTCCCGAGCCCTATCAGCATCTGGGTTCGCTGGAGTTCACCAAATTACTGCTGCGCGAGGCATTTGTGGCGGTATCGCCAGGCATCGGCTTTGGCGATTACGGCGACACCCATGTGCGCTTCGGGCTGATCGAGAACGAGCAACGCACGCGTCAGGCGATTCGAAACATCAAGCGCATGTTCAAGCGCGATGGCGTGCTCGGCGCCTAGCCGCGCACGACCCGACCAGACTTAAGGAGAAGGTGAGTGGAACCGGTCAAGGTAGGCATACTCGGGCTCGGCACCGTCGGTGCGGGCGCCGTGAATCTGCTGGCGCGCAACGGCGCCGAGATCACGCGCCGTGCCGGTCGCGATATCCGGTTCACCCGGGCCGCGGTGCGGGACACGAGCAAGGCGCGCGAATGCAGCACCGCCGACATCGATATCGGCACCGACTGTCACGCCATCGTCGCCGACCCGAATATCGATGTCGTCATAGAACTCATCGGCGGCGATACCGAGGCGTTCGATCTGGTGATGGCGGCAATCGCCAACGGCAAGCATGTGGTCACCGCCAACAAGCATCTGATCGCGTTGCGTGGCAACGAGATCTTCGCGGCTGCCGACGAGGCCGGTGTGGTGGTCTCGTTCGAGGCCGCGGTCGCTGGCGGTATTCCCATCATCAAGGCGATCCGTGAATCGCTTGCAGCCAACCATATCGAATGGGTGGCCGGCATCATCAACGGTACCGGCAACTTCATCCTCAGCCAGATGGTGTTCGAGAACGTCAGCTTCGACGAGGCGCTGGCCGACGCCCAGACGCGCGGATTTGCCGAAGCCGACCCGACCTTCGACGTCGAAGGCATCGACGCGGCCCACAAGCTGGCTATTCTCGGCAGCATCGCCTTCGGTATTCCCCTGTCGTTCGACAAGATATTCACCCAGGGCATTCGTGATATCGACAGCGATGATATCGAGTACTGCGCGGAACTGGGTTATCGCATCAAACACCTGGGCATTGCCCGCCGGCAGGATATTGGCGTGGAGATGCGCGTGCATCCGACGCTGGTCTCGGAGAAGGCGCTGCTGGCCAGCGTCGAGGGCGAAAAGAACGCCATCATGGTCTACGGTGATGCCGTCGGCCCGACCGTGTATTACGGCGCTGGCGCGGGTGCCGGTCCGACCGCCTCGGCCGTCGTGGCCGATCTGATCGACACCGTTCGCATGATAAGCGTTGATCCGAAGGGGCGGGTCCCGCATCTGGCCTTCCAGCCGGATGAGCTCACCGATGAGCCGATTCTCGGTAGCGAGAACTTCGAGTGTGGCCATTATTTCCGTGTCCAGGTCGCCGATCAGATCGGCGTGCTGGCCGAGATCACGCGCGCGCTCGCCGATCAGCAGATCGGTATCGAGGCTATTCTGCAGAAGGATCCGCCCACCGAGGAAGACGACGCCCGTGTGATGATCGTCACCAAGCCGGCCCGCGAGAGCAGCCTGAACAAGGTGCTCGACCATATCCGCGCCTTGCCCTATACGCGTGACGGCATCGTGCACATGCGCGTCGCCCAGTTCGAAGACTAAACCCCGGCGGGCGCCGTCGCGGCGCCCGTTTCGCGACCGGAACCAGTTCATGCGCTATATCAGCACACGCGGCGCCGCACCCGTGCTCAACTTCGAGGAAGTGGTGCTCACCGGCATGGCCAGCGATGGCGGTCTCTACGTGCCCGAACAGATGCCGCAGTTCTCGGCCGAGCAGTTCGCCGAAATGGCGGGACTGCCGTATGCCGAGATTGCGTTCCGGGTGATGAAGCCGTTCGTGGGCGGGGAAATCGACGACACCACGTTTCGCCGCCTGATCGACGAATCCTATGCCACGTTCAAGCACGATGCCGTGGTGCCGCTCAAGCAGCTGGACAGCAACCATTATCTGCTCGAGCTGTTCCATGGCCCGACGCTGGCGTTCAAGGACGTCGCCCTGCAACTGCTCGGTCGGATTCTCGATCATTTTCTGGAAAAGCGTGACGAGAAAGCCGTGATCATGGGCGCCACCTCCGGCGACACCGGCTCGGCCGCGATCGAGGGCTGTCGCCATTGCGACAA
Source organism: Salinisphaera aquimarina (assembly GCF_042643355.1). Taxonomy (NCBI): domain Bacteria; kingdom Pseudomonadati; phylum Pseudomonadota; class Gammaproteobacteria; order Salinisphaerales; family Salinisphaeraceae; genus Salinisphaera; species Salinisphaera aquimarina. The sequence goes on along the minus strand of NZ_JBHRSS010000008.1, from coordinate 272,121 downwards.
CCTGGATATCTTTATCCTGCATCCGCACAACCGGGTCTCGGCCGTTCAGCGCCGACAGATGACCACGGTGCTCGATGGCAATGTCCACAACATCGCCATCGAGGGCAATTTCGACGACGCCCAGGCGATGGTCAAGGCCAGTTTTGCGGACCAGAATTTCCTCGAGGGCACGCGCCTGATTGCGGTGAACTCGATCAACTGGGCCCGCATCATGGCCCAGGTGGTGTATTACGTGGCCGCCGCGGTGGCCGTGGGCGCGCCGCACCGTGAGGTCAGCTTCACCGTGCCGTCGGCGAATTTCGGCAATCTCTTTGCTGGTTATATCGCCCGGCGCATGGGCCTGCCGGTCAAGCAGTTCGTGATCGCGACCAACGCCAACGATATTCTGCACCGGACACTGGCCGACAACGATTTCTCCAAGCACGAACTGCAGGCCACGCTGGCGCCATCGATGGATATCGTGGTGTCGTCGAATTTCGAGCGTCTGCTGTTCGAGGCCTATGACCGCGACGGCGCGGCGGTGGCGGACTTGCTGGTACGCTTCCAGCAGGGCGCGGTGGAAATCGACGATGCACCATTGGCCGCGCTGCGCGCCTTGTTCTCCAGTTACAGCGTCGACGACGACACCATCATCGAAGTCATTCAAGAGGCCTTCGAGCACACCGGCGAACTGCTGGACCCACATACCGCGACCGGCTATCGGGCGGCCCAGCGCGCACGCGCGGACGCCACCACGCCCATGATCACGCTGGCGACTGCGCATCCGGCCAAGTTCGAGGACGCCGTGGTTCGGGCCGGCTTCGAGGGCGCGCCGTTGCCGGAAACCATGCACGACCTGATGACCCGCGAAGAGCGTTATGACGTGCTGCCGGCCGAATTGGGCGCGGTCCAGCAATACGTCGCCGCAAACCGTCACTGAGTGTGGTCGCCCGGCGCCGGTCGCGACCGTAAATGACGGCTGATGCCGACGGCGTGCGCCCACGGCGGATCGTGGAGCGCGCGTTGGCGCCGACCGACGGGCTGGGCGCGATTGCGTCACCGCTGCTGCGTCGTATCTATGCCGGACGCGGCGTCGAGCACCTGGACCAGCTCGATTACCGGTTGGGCACGCTGCCGCATTTTCGCGACCTCAAGGATATCGACGCCGCTACCGGTCTGCTGGTCACCGCCATCGAGACGGGGCGTCGGATCCTCGTACTGGGCGATTTCGATGCCGACGGCGCGACCAGCACCGCACTCGTCTGTGACGCCCTCACGGCGATGGGCGCCGCGCAGGTCGATTATTTCATTCCACACCGCGCGCGCCACGGCTACGGGCTGTCGCCCCGGGTGATCGACGCCGTCGGAGCGGGGCAGGCGGGTGATCTGATCGTGACCGTCGACAATGGCATCGCCAGCGTTGCCGGGGTGGAGGCCGCGCACGTCGCGGGCTGGCAGGTGCTGGTCTGTGACCATCATCTGCCCGGCGAACAGTTGCCGGCGGCCGAGGCCATCGTCAACCCGAACCAGCCGGGCTGCGGCTTTGCGGGCGAGTCGCTGGCAGGTGTCGGCGTTGCCTTTTATCTGATGGCCGCGCTTCGTGCGCGGCTGGCGGCAGCCGATCCGGATCGGCTGCTGCCGAAACTCGACGGTTATCTCGATCTCGTCGCGCTTGGTACGGTCGCGGACGTCGTGCGTCTGGATCATCTCAACCGCACGCTGGTGAGTCAGGGTCTGCGCCGGATCCGCCAGGGCCGCGCGCGGCCGGGCATTGCCGCACTCATCGAAGTGGCCGGCCGTGAAGCCGGTCGTCTGGATACCGCCGATATCGGTTTTGCCCTGGCGCCGCGTCTGAATGCTGCCGGCCGGCTCGAGGACATGCGCATCGGCGTCGCCTGTCTGCGTCACCCGGATATCGAGCAGGCGCGCGTATTGGCCGGCGAGCTGGCCGCCATCAACCGTCGTCGCCAGGTCGTGCAGCAGCGCATGCAGGGCGACGCGGAATCAGCACTCGCCGCGCTCGACGAACGGCCGGGCGAGCGCTCCGGCCTGACCGTGTTTCGCGCCGATTGGCATGAAGGGGTGGTCGGGCTGATCGCCGCCCGGCTGCGCGAGCATCATCACCGCCCGGTGGTGGCGTTTGCGCCCGGCGAGCACGGCCACCTGAAAGGGTCTGCGCGCTCGATACCGGGCCTGCATATCCGCGATGTACTCGCGGCCGTGGATGCCGGGCGGCCGGGGCTGATTCTCCAGTTCGGTGGCCACGCGCAGGCGGCCGGGCTGTCGCTGGCGCCGGACGCGGTCGAGGAGTTCGGGGCCTGCTTCGACGCCGCGGTCGCGGCCCGCATCACGCCGGATATGATCACGCCCGATCTGATCACCGACGGTCAGCTGCAAGAGCAGGAATTATGCCTCGACGTGGCCCAGACGCTGCGCGAGAGCGGTCCTTGGGGCGCGGGCTTCGACGAGCCGCTTTTTCACGGTCGTTTCGTCATCGTCAGCCAGCGTATAGTTGGCGAAAAGCATCTGAAGCTGAGCGTTCGGCCCGAGCACGGGCGCACGGAGATCGAGGCCATGTGTTTCGGCCAAGGGTCACTGCTCGACGACCGTGTGGTTCACATTCTGGTGTATCGACTGGCGGTCAATGTGTTTCGCGACCGGACCACGGCCAATCTGATCGTGAGCCATCATCGCGAGGCCGACTGAAAGCCGCCTGCGCGCGGTGCGCGTGTCAGTCGAAGCGGTCGTCGGTGACCTGGACGACGCCGTCTTCCACTCGGGTGGGGAAGCAGTAGACGTCTTCATAGGCGGGCGGTGTGAGCGCCTTGCCGTTCTTGATACAGAAACGGGCGCCGTGACGCGGACAGATGATTTCGTCGCCCTCGATTTCACCGCTGGCCAGTTCGCCGCCGTCGTGCGTGCACATGTCCTCGATGGCGTAATAGCTGCCTTGGCGGTAGAACACGGCTACCATCACATCGTCCACGTCGACGACGCGGCACTGGCCTTCCTTGAGTTCGCCGTCCTTGGCGACATCGACCCAGTCTGTCATTGCTTGCTCTTGCTTTGGTTGCGAGAAGAAAATCTTTTCACGCCAGGGGCGCCGGGACGCGAAGATTGCGATGAGATCGCCGATTCGGCGTCTTCTTCACGCCTTGGCGGCTTTGCGTGATCCCTGCCTGGCCGCCAGCCTCGTAGGATATCGAATACCGCTGGAAAGATCCGCAGAAGATCGTCCGGCTAGCCGAAGATGCGCTGTACGCTTTCCAGGCCTTTGATCAGGGCGTCGACGTCGTCGTCGTTGTTGTAGGCGGCGAACGAGGCGCGCGCGGTGGCCGGCACGCCGAAACGCTGCATCAGCGGCATGGCACAGTGATGGCCGGTGCGAATGGCCACGCCGGATTCATCCAGCAGTGTGCCGATATCGTGTGCATGCACGCCGTCCATGACGAAGGAGATGATCGCGGCCTTGCCGGGCGCGGTGCCGATGATGCGCAGGCCGTCTATATCCTGCATCGCCCGGGTCGCGCGTTCGAGCAGGCCGTGCTCGTGGGTCGCGATCGCATCGAGATCGAGGCCATCCATGTACTCGAGCGCTGCACCGAACGCGGCCGCGCCGGCGATGTTCGGCGTGCCGGCTTCGAACTTGTACGGCAGCTCGTTCCAGGTCGTGCCCTCGAACGAGACGGTCTCGATCATGTCGCCGCCGCCCTGGTAGGGTGGCATGGCGTCGAGCAGGGCCTGTTTGCCGTAGAGCGCGCCGATGCCGGTCGGTCCGAACAGCTTGTGGCCCGAGAACGCATAGAAATCCACGTCCAAGGCCTGAACGTCCACCGGCATGTGGGCGACGGCCTGGGCGCCGTCGACGATCACCACGGCGTCGTGGGCATGTGCGGCGGCGACCATATCGGCCACCGGCAGCACCGTGCCCAGCGCGTTCGACACATGGGCGAGGCCCACGATTACGGTGCGCTCGGACAGGCGCGACTGGAACGCCTCGAGCGTGACGCTGCCGTCGTCCTCGACCGGCACGACCACGAGCTTGGCACCGGTCTGCTCGGCCACGATCTGCCACGGCACGATATTGGAATGATGCTCTAGTTCGGTGACGAGAATCTCGTCGCCGGCCTCGAGCCGGGGCCGCGCATAGCACTGAGCCACGAGGTTGATGCCGTCGGTCGTGCCGCGGGTGTAGACGATCTCGGCGCGCGAGCCGGCGTTGACGAAATCCACCAGCCGGTCGCGCGCGCCTTCATAGGCACGTGTCGCCCGCTGCGACAACGCGTGTATCGCGCGATGCACGTTGGCGTTGGCGTGACGATAGTAATCGTCGCTGGCGCGAATCACGTGCAGCGGCTTCTGCGTGGTCGCCGCGTTGTCGAGGTAGGTCAGCCGCATGCCCTGATCCAGCGGCTCCGACAGGATCGGAAAATCCGCGCGTACGCGCTCTGCGTCGAACAGGGGGCGGGTCGGCGTGGCGGTGGCAGTACTCATAGCGGCGGCCTCAAGCCAGATCGGCGTAGTTCTCTCCACCCGGCAGTTTTGCAAGCAGGGCGGCCTCGACGAAGCGTTCCACGGGCTCGATGCCGACCTTCTGTACCAGCGCGTTGGCGAAGCTGTAGGTCAGAATCGCGCGGGCGCCGCTTTCGTTGACGCCGCGGCTGCGTAGATAGAATACCGCGGTCTCGTCGAGCTGGCCCACGGTTGAGCCGTGGGCCGCGGTGACGTCGTCGGCGTAGATTTCGAGTTCCGGCTTGGCGTCGACCTCGGCCTTGTCCGACAGCAGCAGGGCATCGCAGGACTGCTCGGAGTCGGTCTTCTGCGCGTGCTTGTGAATGATGATCTTGCCGTTGAACACACCCCGGCCGTAATCGGCCAGCACGCCCTTGTAGATTTCCCGGCTCACGCTGTGCTGGGTGTCGTGATCCACGCGCGTATGGTTGTCCATATGCTGGCGCCCGGTCGGCGCATAGACGCCGTAGAGATGAATCTCGGCGTTTTCTTCGATCAGACGCGTATTGGTATCGGTACGCGCCAGACGGCCACCCAGATCAAAACCGTGGTTGATCACGCGGCTGTCGCGTGTCTGATGAGCAAAGAAGCTGGCGACGTGGTAACCACGCGTCGACTCCTGTTGCACCCGGCAGCGGGTCAGCTGCGCGTTCTGGCGCATGACCGCTTCGGTGACCACGTTGGTGAAATAGGGCTTGTCGCCCAGACCCACGTAGTGCTCGATGACGGTGGCTTCGCTGCTCTGATTCATCACGAAACGGTGCCGCACCTGCGCCATACGGTCCTCGTGGCCGCCGCTGGCGAGGGTGATCACGTGCAACGGTTTGGCAACGACGGTGTTGGCCGCGATTTCCACATAGGCGCCGTCGGTGGCAAACGCAGCGTTCATGGCCGACAGGCTGCCCGGTTGCTCGGTGATTTCCTCGGCCTTGACGCGGGCGTCGTCGTCGGCGTTCAGATAGGCCGCGAACGACTGCACGGTGACGCCCTCGGGCAGTTCGTCCAGATCGGACAGGCGCGGGTTGAAATGGCCGTCGACAATGACGATGCGATAGGCGTCCAGCCCGGACGGCAGGAATTCATCCAGCGCATGCGCGGCCAGATCACCGGCGTCGTCGCTGATCTCGAAGCGGCGCTTCTCCAGCGCGCGAAGGCTGGTGTATTTCCAGTCCTCGATACGGGTATCCGGGAAGCCAGCCTCGGCGAACGCCTTCAGCTCGGCCTGGCGTACGCGCTTGCTCGCATCGCTGCCGGCGAGTTCGCGTTCGACCCGGGCGTATTCGGCCAGATAATGGTCGATGAGCGGCGCAATATCGTTCATGAGGGGGCGTCGGCGTTGTCGGTTTCCAGATTGACGTAGCCTTCGGCTTCCAGCGTGTCGGCCAGTTCCGGGCCGCCGGAGCGAATGATCCGTCCGGCCGCCAACACATGCACGCGATCGGGCACGACGTGCTCGAGCAGGCGCTTGTAATGCGTGACCAGCACGGTCGAGCGTTCCGGGGACCGCAGGCGGTTGATGCCGTCTGAGACGACCTTGAGGGCGTCGATATCGAGGCCGGAATCGGTTTCGTCGAGAATCGCCAGACTCGGTTCGAGCACCAGCATCTGGAATATCTCGTTGCGTTTCTTCTCGCCGCCGGAGAAATCCTCGTTCACGCCGCGCTTGACCATGTCCATGCTCATGCCGACATGAGCGATCTTCTCGCCGATCAGCTGCATGAATTCCATCGCGTCGATCTCGGGCTCGCCGCGATACTTGCGGCGCGCGTTCACGGCCGCGCGCAGCAGGTAGAGGTTGGATACGCCCGGGATTTCAACCGGATACTGGAAGCCCAGAAAGACGCCTTCACAGGCGCGTTCGTCGGCATCCAGATCGAGCAGATTCTTGCCCTTGTAGGTGACGCTGCCTTCGGTGATGTCGTAGTCCTCGCGACCGGCGAGAATACTGGCCAGCGTGGACTTGCCGGAGCCGTTCGGCCCCATGATCGCGTGCACTTCGCCGGTGGGGATTTCGAGATTGACGCCACGCAGGATGGGCTTGCCCTCGACCTCGGCATGTAGATTCTTGATGGAAAGCATAGAGTGTTTTATCGGGATTAATAACAGGACAGGCCCGCGCACTTGCGGCGCGGGCCCGAGACTTCTCGCGATGACAACGCCGACGGTCAGCCGACGGCGTTCTCGAGCGTGACGTTGAGCAGCTTCTGAGCTTCGACGGCGAACTCCATCGGCAACTCCTTGAACACGTCCTTGCAGAAGCCGTTGACGATCAGGTTGACCGCGTCCTCTTCGGACAGGCCGCGCTGCAGGCAGTAGAACATCTGGTCTTCACCGATCTTGGAGGTGGTGGCCTCGTGTTCAAGCTTGGCGGACGAGTTCTTGGTTTCCACGTACGGGAAGGTGTGGGCACCGCACTGGTCGCCGATGAGCAGCGAATCGCACTGGGTGAAATTACGCGCGTTGTCCGCGCTCGGCAGAATCTTCACCAGGCCGCGATACGACTGCTCGCCGCGTGCCGCGGAGATGCCCTTGGCGATGATCGTGGACTTGGTGTTCTTACCCACGTGGATCATCTTGGTGCCGGTATCGGCCTGCTGCATGCCGCGGGTCACCGCCACCGAGTAGAACTCGCCGACCGAGCCGTTGCCGTTGAGCACGCAGCTCGGGTATTTCCAGGTGATCGCCGAACCGGTCTCGACCTGCGTCCAGGAGATCTTGGAGCGATCGCCGCGACAGTCGCCGCGCTTGGTGACGAAGTTGAAGATGCCACCCTTGCCGTTCTCGTCGCCTGGGTACCAGTTCTGTACTGTCGAGTACTTGATCTCGGCGTCGGTTTCGGCGATCAGTTCGACGACCGCCGCGTGCAGTTGGTTCTCGTCGCGCTGGGGGGCGGTACAGCCTTCCAGATAGCTGACGTGGCTGCCTTCCTCGGCAACGATCAGGGTGCGCTCGAACTGGCCCGTGTTCTCCGCATTGATACGGAAATAGGTGGACAGCTCCATCGGGCATTTCACGCCCTTGGGGATATAGACGAACGAGCCGTCGGTGAACACGGCGGCGTTCAGCGCGGCAAAGAAATTGTCGCCACGCGGCACGACGGTGCCGAGATGCTTCTTGATGAGCTCCGGGTGTTCCTGAATCGCTTCCGAGATCGAACAGAAGATCACGCCGGCTTCCGCCAGCTTCTTCTTGAACGTGGTCGCGACCGACACGCTGTCGAACACGGCGTCCACGGCCACGTTCGATGCGCCCTTGACGCCGGCCAGCACTTCCTGCTCACGCAACGGAATGCCGAGCTTGGCGTAGGTATCCAGCAGCTTGGGATCGACCTCGTCGAGGCTGTTGGGCTTGTCCTCGTCGCGCTTGGGCGCGGAGAAATACGAGATCGACTGATAGTCGATCGGCTTGTAGTGAAGGTGCGGCCATTTCGGCGTGCGCATCTGCTTCCACTGCTCGAAGGCTTCAAGGCGCCAGTCGAGCATCCATTTAGGTTCGTTCTTCTTGGCCGAAATGAAACGAATCACGTCTTCGTCGAGTCCGGGCGCAATCGTGTCCGACTCGAGATCGGTAACGAAGCCGGCCTCGTATTCGCGTTCGGCGACAAGTGCTTCAACGTCTTCTTGATGTGCGGCCATAGCGTCTCGGATGATTCGAAGTATGCAGTTATCCGGGCAAGTATAACGCGAATCGGCAAGGCCCCGGCAGCAAACCGTACCGATGTGCCTGATAGTGGGGCGCTATTGAAAATCTTCAAGATATTGGCGGGCACAAATTGCCTTGCCAGACAGGCGAATTCAGGCTTTAATACAAGTTCTTTATTCGACAAATCAGGGAGTTCCTATGCGTCCGATGGTTCGTTTGGGTGCATTGGCACTGGCCGGCAGCGCGCTGGCCGGCTGCTCGCAGATCACCATTACCTCCGACACGATCGTGGACGGCACGGCGCGTATCGCCGATGCGACCACCAATGCCGTACAGGGCACGAGCAACATCACCACGGACACGGCGAGCGACGTGGACGCGCGCACGCACGCGGCACGCCGCAAGTTCGTCGATTCCCAGTACGCCATGCTCAAGCGCGAGGCCGCTCAGGGCCAGGGCGAAAATCTCGATGCACTGGCCTACATGATGCACGCCGAGAATACCCAGGCGTTCGATCAGAAGGTCCAGGCCAACTACGAGTCGCTGTTCTCAAGCGATGCCGACGCCGATCAATGGCTGACGCGTCTTTATCAGGTGGTGGGTACGCCGCCCGACATGAAAATGGCTTCGGCTGGCGCCGCAGGCTGATCTACGATAGATATTCAAAGCCGGTATGGCGACATACCGGCTTTTTTATTGCCCCGCGCAGCGGACCGCTGCCGCGGGCGACTGGATCGGATGAGGGCGCACGATGGCGCGCAGCGACGCTTGGGACATCGACGTTCCCTACTATATCGAGCTCGACGTGGCCGCGGACGATATCGACCGCCTCGAACACGTCAACAATTCGGTCTATCTGAAATATCTGGAGCGCGCGGCCTGGCATCACACCGAAGCGCTGGGCCTGACCTGGGACAGCTACCGGGAACTCGACGCGGCCTGCGTGGTGCACCGCCACGAACTCGATTATCTGCAGCCGGCCGTGTTCGGCGACACCCTCCAGGTCGCGACCTGGATCACGCAGAACGACGGCCGACTGGCCATGTGGCGGGCTTTTCAGATTCGTCGCAAGAGCGACGGCCGCACCGTCTTTCGCGCGCGGACCCACTATGTATGCATCCGTTTGTCGAACGGGCGCCCGCGGCGCATGCCGCAGCTGTTTGTGGATGCCTATCGGCCCGCACCGGGCGCCAACCCGGGCGGCAATGACCGATCAGGGAACTGACATGACAGCCCCGCGGCTGGAGATCCTGTTCTGCCCGGGGTGCCGCTGGCAGGCGCGCGCGGCCTGGATGGCGCAGGAATTCCTTACCACTTTCGGCGATGCACTCGGCGAGGTGGCACTGATTCCGGCGGGCGCCGGCGTATTCGAGATCCGCCTCGACGGTCACTGTCTGCATTCCAGAAAAACCGACGGCGGCTTTCCGGAAACCAGACCGATCAAGCAGATGATTCGCGACCGGATCGAACCCGCGCGTGATCTCGGCCATTCCGACCGGTAAGTCCTTCAGTAGCTGATCAGAGCCACAGCAAGCGCACCGACTGAGCAATACGCACTTCGACGATCGCCAGTTGGGCAAAGCGTCGGCCCAGCGCACGCGCCATGCCCTCTTCGAGCCCGGCGATCAACAGACCGGGCTCGTCGGGCCACGCATCTGCTGGATCCTGATTGACACACTCCAGTGCTACGAGATGGCGAGTGGTCGCATAGTGTTCGAGTACGGTCGCGCGTGCACGGTTCACGGAGGCATCAAGCAGCTGCGCGCGTGGGTTGTGAGCCGTGATCAGCCACGCCGGTGTCGAACCCGCGTGACGGGCGAGCCAGCAGGCGAGTGTGTCCGGGCAGGGCGCGTCGATACGCAGATCAGCGAAGCCCGAGGGCAACGTGACCCGGTAGCACGCGCTGGCAAAAAGTGTCTGGATGTCGTCGGTCATAAAAAAACCCGGGCCGAGGCCCGGGTCATTGTGGTCTCGCCCTAACCGTCAGGCCACGCGTGACTCGAGGCGATGATCCTCGTGTTGATGGTTGACCGGATCCTGCAGGTATTCCTTGCTGAAGGCATCGGTCAGGATCGCGTCGTAGCGCAGGTCGTCGTATTCCTTGACCTGGCTCGCCTCGGCGTCGGTGAGCACCCCGTTTTTGACGCAACTCGCCAGCTGGTCGTCGACAGTGAAGCCCTCGGCCTCGCCCTTGCCGACTGCCTTGGCGAACCTGTCATAGATCGGCTCGACTTCCACCAGTTTGTTGAACGCCTTCTCCATGCGGCCGGTGGCGCTGCGCGCATCGGTGCCGAGATGGATATTCGCACTCAGGCGATCACGGAAGCTGGACGGCTCCATGATGGCATCGCCGAGTACGTTGATGAGGGTGTCGCTCGGCCCCTTGTGGTACTGACCGGTCGGGAACACGAGAAATCGCATGGCGCCGCCCACGAACGCGTTCGGGAAGTTGCGGAAGAAGCCGTCGAAGGCCTGCTCGATCTTGTGCAGGCTGTCCTGCAGCACATAGTGCAGATGCGGGATGTCCTCTTCGCGTTCGCCTTCGTCGTAGAAGAACTTGAGCGTGGCGGTAGCGAAATACAGCTCCGAGAGCACATCGCCGAGGCGCGCGGAGAGCAGTTCCTTGCGCTTGAGCTCGCCGCCGAGCATGCCCATGGTGACGTCCGAACAGATCGCCAGCGCCGAGGAGAAACGCTCGAGCTGGCGATAGTAGGGCGCAGCCACGCCCGCGACCGGGGCCTTGGCGGTGATCGCGCCGGACAGGCCGAACGTCAGTGTGCGCGCGGCACGGTTGACCGAATGGCCGACGTGCGACCACAGCAGCGTGTCGAACGCGTCCAGATCGTCCTCGCGAGCGGCTTCCATTTCCGGGAACACGTACGGATGACAGCGGATTGCGCCCTGGCCGAAGATCATCAGGCTGCGGGTGAGGATATTTGCGCCCTCTACCGTGATCGCGATCGGAATCGACTGGTAGGAGGAGAACAGATAGTTGCGCGGACCCTGCTGGATACCGCGTCCGCCGTGTACGTCCATCGAGTCGTTGATGATCTGGCGCATCCATTCGGTCATGTGGTACTTGGCCATGGCCGTGACCACCGACGGCGTGCACTGATCGACGCCGCTGGCGGTGAAGATGCGCGCGGCTTCCATCTTGTAGTTCAGGCCCGAGATACGCGCGGTCGCTTCCTGCACGCCTTCGAATTTGCCAACCGGAACCTTGAACTGGCGGCGGATGCGACCGAACGCGCCGGTCATGCGATACGCGACCTTGGAGGCCGCCGACGACAGTGCCGGCAGCGAGATGCCGCGACCCGCGGACAGGCATTCGACCAGCATGCGCCAGCCGCCGCCGGCTTTTTCCGGGCCGCCGATGATGGCATCCAGCGGCACGAAGATGTCGGTGCCGTAGATCGGGCCGTTCATGAACGCGCCCGGCGAATGGCGACGGCCGATTTCCACGCCCGGCTCGTCCGACGAGATCAGCGCGCAGGTGATGCCGTAGTCGGTCTTGTCGGGATCGCCAAGCAGTCCCTCCGGGTCATACAGTTTGAAGGCCAGACCGATAACCGTGGCGACCGGGGCGAGGGTGATCCAGCGCTTGGAGAAGGTGAGCTTCATGCCCAGCACCTGCTCGCCGTTGTACTCGCCCTTGCAGACGATGCCGGTGTCCGGCAGCGCGCCGGCGTCCGAACCCACTTCCGGGCCGGTGAGGCCGAAGCAGGGCAGTTGGGTGCCGTCGGCCAGCCCCGGCAGCCATTTTTCCTGTTGTTCCTTGGTGCCGTAGTGGACGAGCAGTTCGCCCGGCCCGAGCGAGTTGGGCACCATCACGGTCACAGCCGTAGTCAGCGAACGCGAGGCGATCTTGGCCACTACCGTTGACTGCGCGACCGCCGAGAAACCCAGTCCGCCGTGCTCCTTGGGAATGAGCATGGCGAAGAACTGATTGTTGCGGATGTAGTTCCAGGCGTCTTCCGGAATATCCTTGAGCTCGGCAGTGATTTCCCACTCGTCGAGCATTTCACACAGGGTTTCGGTTTCGTTGTCGAGAAACGACTGTTCGGCCTCGGTCAGCTGGGTTCGCTTGAAATTAAGCAGATACTGCCAGTCCGGTTTGCCGCGGAACATCTCCGCCTCCCACCAGGCGCTGCCGGCTTCCAGCGCTTCGCGCTCGGTGTCGGACATCGGCGGCAGCACCGCCTTGAAGCCCTTGAAGATCGGCTTGCTGACCAGTTTCTTGCGCAGGCTGGTGGTGTTGAACAGCACCAGAATCGGCGCGAACACGACGGCCGCGAGCAGCAAGCCCGGCCAGCCGATGGCACCGACCACGGCCAGAGCGAGGAAATAGACCACCACCGCTGCACTCCAGGCGATCAGCGGTGCGCCTATATAGGCGAGTACCCAGATCGCCGCGATGGCGACGAGTATTGATAACAGAGCTGTCATAACAACCTCCGGTTTTTAAAATCGTTGGCCACTGCCCAGGGCGGCAGTAGGGTCGGCGTCGCCATCTAGGGCGCCGGCCGAATCGGTGTTTGCTGCGGGCGACGTGCCGTCGAGTTCGTGCGGCATCAGGCTGACCATGAGAAAACGCACGTAATCCGCAAACGCGGGCTCGTCAGCGGCCGGCCATTCGCCGGGCAGGTCACGCCGAATCTGCAGCGCGCCCAGGAACACGGAGAACGTCATCAACGCCCATTGGCGCGCAACGTCGGCGGACAGGCCGAGCGCCGAATAGCAGTCGATGATGAAATCCAGGCGCCGTTTGGATACGCGTTCGACGTAGTCGCGCACGAAGCCGGGCTTGGTGGCGCTCGACAGGGCCATATACACACGGCTGGCGCGTTTCGAGGTATTCACCTCGGTGATCAGGCGCTTGATACGGGCGCGCGGGTCCAGTTCCTGCTGTACGCGTGCGAGCACTTCATCGGTTTCGCGCGCTTCCCAGCGCTGTAGCGCGGCCACCAGCAATGCTTCCCGGTTGGGGAAGTGCCAGTAGAAGCTACCCTTGGTCACGCCCAGTTCGCGTGCCAGTGGTTCCACCGCCACGCCTTCGACGCCGCGCCGGCCGATCGCATCCAGGGCCGCTTCAGCCCAGTCGTGCGCGTTGAGCATTACTTTCTGTGTTTTCGCCATGCCGCGTAGTACCTTAATACTTACGTATAATGTTGCTTAGTTGTTGCGTCGTGTCAATACGGCGCCGTATGGAGAGAGGGTGAGCCGTCGCCTGAGCGCCGGATTCACTGAATTCGAGAACACACAGGGAACAGCATGCGCCATCCGACCCGTTCCGATTACGCCCATTTCGTCCCCATCAAGGTGAAATGGGGCGAGATGGACAGCCTTGGCCACGTCAACAATACGGTCTTCTACCGTTATTCCGAAGACGGGCGCATCGATTACGTGCACATCATCGCCGACGGCGGCGATACCCAGACCAGCGATGGTCCGCTGCTGGCCGATCTGCGCTGCAGTTTTCGCCAGCAGCTGCGGTTTCCGGCAGATGTGGAAATCGGCACGCGCGTCAGCCGCATGGGGCGCAGCAGCATCGATCTCGAACAATGTCTGTTCTTTGCCGATACCGACGACGTGATCGCGGTCTACCAGACCGTGATCGTATGGTTCGACTTCGGCGCCCAGACCAGCATGCGCGTGCCGGAAACGGTGCGTGAGCGCATCCGCGACATGGAGAACGTGCCGCCGGAGGAATAGGCGGCACGCGGGCTCAACAGGCGCTTAGCACTCGCGTTCGGTGAATCCGTCGCGCATGAATACATCCGCAAGCGCCAGCTGGCCGCTGCGCGGATGCGCGCCCTGAAGCGTCTTGCCGACGCACAGCATCATGCAGATGCGATGATCCGGCGGCAGGTTGATCAGATGGCCGACGCGCTTGAAGTCGAAGCCGTCCATCGGGCAGGAATCGTAGCCCATGGCGCGGGCCGCGAGCATCGCGGTCTGGGCCGCCATGCCGCAGGAGCGCATGCCTTCGTCGCGCTGCAGGGCTTCATCGTCGCGGTAGAAATGCAGGATCTCGCGCACCATGGCGCTCGCGACGTCATCCGGGGCATTGCGCCAGTAGCGTTCCGGTGCCTTGGCCCAGCTCTTGAGGTCGAGGCAGAACACCAGCAGTAGCGAGGCCTCGGTGATCTGGGCCTGATCCCAGGCGGCCTTGCGGATCTCGCTGCGCAATTCGCTGTCCTGAACCGCCACGAACCGCCAGTTCTGGATATTGAACGCAGTAGGGGACAACAGTACATGCTGCATGAGCGTGTCGATTTCGCTGTCGCTCATGCGATGCGTCGGGTCGAAATGACGTACCGAACGCCGGCTCGTTATCGCTTCGAATACGTCCATGGAGTTCAGTCGCCGCCGCGCGGCACGGTACGAGCCTGATCGGGCGCATTGCCGACATAATCATGCGGGCGCATCGCCAGCAGGCGCTGCTTGTCGTCATCCGGGAGATCGAGCGTATCGATGAACGCATGCATGGCGTTGGCGTCGATCACCTTGCCGCGGGTGAGCGCCTTGAGCTGCTCGTAGGCGCCGCTGATGCCGCGGATGCGCATCACCGTCTGCACGGCCTCGGCGAGCACGATCCAGTTGTCGTCGAGATCGGCGCTCATTCTCGCTTCGTTGGCCTGCAGCTTGCCGACACCGCGCAGCAGCGATGCATAGGCCACACCGCCGTGTGCCAGCCCCACGCCGAGATTGCGCAGCACGGTGGAGTCGGTCAGGTCACGCTGCCAGCGCGAGATCGGCAGCTTGGCGGCCAGATGGTCCATGATCGCGTTGGCCAGGCCGAGATTACCTTCGGCGTTCTCGAAATCGATCGGGTTGACCTTGTGCGGCATCGTCGACGAGCCGATCTCGCCTTCGACCGTGGCCTGCTTGAAATAGCCCAGCGAGATATAACCCCAGATATCGCGCGAGAAATCGGTCAGCACGGTGTTGATGCGCATCACCGCGTGGAAAAACTCGGCGATGAAATCATGGGGTTCGATCTGGGTCGTCGCCGGGCTGACTTCCAGGTTCATGCCGCGGATGAAGCGCGTGGCGATGCCCGGCCAGTCGGCGTCCGGATACGCCGCCAGATGCGCGTTGTAGTTGCCCACCGCGCCGTTCATCTTGCCGAAGATCGTGACCTCGGCGAGCAGGGCGCGCTGGCGGATCAGACGCTGCGCGAAGACCGCCATTTCCTTGCCTAGCGTGGTCGGCGACGCGGACTGGCCGTGGGTGCGCGCGAGCATGGAGACGTCGGCGTAATCGTGGGCCAGCCCGCTGATCGCGTCGATCACCCGGTCGATCGCCGGCAGCAGATTGTCGTCGCGGGCGTCGCGCAGCATCTGGGCATAGGCCAGGTTGTTGATGTCTTCCGAGGTGCAGGCGAAATGGATGAATTCGCTGATATGCGCCAGCTCTTCGAAATTCTTGATCTTGTTGCGGAGGTAGTATTCGACCGCTTTCACGTCGTGATTGGTGGTGTCCTCGATCGCCTTGACCTGCTGGCCTTCGTTGATGTCGAAGTCCGCGATCAGCTGTTCGAGGAACGCGCTGGCCGGCTCGGACAGCGGCGCCACTTCGGGAATATCGGCTTCGGCGGCCAGCGCCTGTAGCCAGCGGATCTCCACGATCAGGCGATAGCGGATCAAGCCGTATTCGCTGCAGATGGAACGCAGTTGCCAGGTCTTGCTGGCATAACGCCCGTCGATCGGGGAAATGGCAGACAGCGCGGTGAGTTGCATGGCCATGGGCACGCATCCGTTGGGTGAGGGCGGTGATAGAATCGCGGATTCTACCGAATTCACCGGCGTCGCGTCGCTGTCGCGGCGGCGCGAAACATCCAGCACACCGGGCTCGCACTCGGTGACCCACAGGCTTTAGAAGGAGCGAGCGATGGCGGAAAAAGACGACTACCGGATCGAGAAAGACAGCATGGGCGAACTCAAGGTGCCCAGGCACGCGCTCTGGGGCGCACAGTCCCAGCGCGCGGTCGATAACTTCCCGGTTTCGGATCTGCGCGCACCGCGCGCCATGATCAACGCTCTCGGGCTGATCAAGGCCAGCGCGGCCCACGTCAACCGCGATCTGGAACTGCTCGACGCGGATCTCGCCCAGGCCATCGTCGACTCCGCCACGGCCGTCGCCGAAGGCGAGTACGACGCGCATTTCCCGGTCGATATCTTCCAGACCGGGTCCGGCACGTCGACCAACATGAATACCAACGAGGTGGTCGCCCATCTGGCCACGCAGGCGGTCGGCAAGACCGTGCACCCCAACGACCACGTCAACATGGGCCAGTCGTCCAACGACGTGATCCCGACCTCGATTCACGTGGCGGCGGTCATCGAATGCGAAAAACGCCTGCTGCCGGCCCTGCGCCATATGCGCGATACGCTGCATACGAAAGGCGCCGAGCTGGCTGACGTGGTCAAGACCGGCCGCACCCATCTGATGGACGCCATGCCGGTGCGTTTCGATCAGGAGCTGGGCGGCTGGGCCGCACAGATCGACTCCAATATTGCGCGCGTCGAATCCGCGCTCGAGCGCATGCGCGGGCTCGCCCAGGGCGGCACCGCCGTAGGCACCGGCATCAACGCGCATCCGGAGTTCGGCGCGCGCTTTGCCAAGGCGATCGGCGAGGCGAGCGGCTGTGAATTTCACGCCAGCAGCAACTATTTCGAAAGCCTGTCCTCGCAGGACGCGGCGGTCGAACTGTCGGGTCAGCTCAAGACCACGGCCGTGTCGATGATGAAGATCGCCAACGATTTGCGCTGGATGAACTCGGGCCCGCTGGCGGGACTGGGCGAAATTGCGCTGCCGTCGCTGCAGCCGGGCTCCAGCATCATGCCCGGCAAGGTCAATCCGGTAATCCCGGAGGCCGCCGCCATGGTGTCGGCCCAGGTCATCGGCAACGACACCACGATCACGGTCGCCGGCCAGGCCGGCAATTTCCAGCTCAATGTCATGTTGCCGGTGATCGCCTACAACCTGCTGCAATCCATCGAACTGCTCACGAATACGGCGACCATCATGGCGGACAAGGCAATCGCCGGCTTCACCGTCAACCAGGCCAATCTCGACGACGCGCTGTCGAAGAACCCGATCCTGGTGACCGCGCTCAATTCGGTGATCGGCTACGACAAGGGCGCCGCCATTGCCAAGCAGGCCTACAAGGAAGGCCGTCCGGTCAAGGAAATCGCCATGGAGCAGACCGATCTCGACGAGAAGGAGCTGGATCGACTCCTCGACCCGGCCGATCTCACCAAGGGCGGCATCAAGAAATAAGCGCCGGCCGTGTCTTTTGCCGTGCCGGACGATGGCACGGCCAACAGGCAGGTTCGGGTCGGATGTCGGTATAGCTCTTTGCTGGTCGAACTACAGGCGTCGGATGATCGAAGATGCGGTCGAATAATCGATCGTGTCTTCGTTTTCATGGTCGCCCCGGGCTGTGTCCATGGCTTGGCTTTGTTGCCCGTGTTCGCTTTTCAGCGTCGATTCACAGGACGGTTTCAGGCAAATAAACAGGAAAAATGATGAATTCTGTTTTGCGAATCATCCGTTTTTAGCCCGTAGATCACTGAATAAAAAACGAATAATTAAAATTCGCGCTCTGTCTTCAATAGTGGGTATACTAGACGGGCAGATAATCTGCGATCAATCAACACGATTAAGTTAGAGAAAAAGTATGGCCAAAGGCACAGTGAAGTGGTTCAGTTCCGAAAAAGGTTTTGGTTTCATCGCCCCTGAGGATGGAAGCAAAGACCTTTTCGTGCATCATTCCGAGATCAAGAACGGTGGCGGCTACGCGACCCTGAATGATGGACAGGCTGTCGAATTCGAAGTCGGCGAAGGTCAGAAAGGACCGTGCGCCAATAACGTCGTCGCTGTCTAAGCTTAGACAAACGACAAGTCTTGCCGCCCGCGGGATCAACAGGGCGTGATGAGATTGCTGTGATGTAACTGTTCCAGCGATCGCGTCAAGGTCTATCCCGCGACGCCGAGACTGGTATAAGAGGTCGGACACTGCTATTTGGCTCTTTCGTATCATCGACCATCGGTCGGTTCCTACGTTCTCTAGCTACGTATTCGTGTCTGGCTTCTTTTATCTCCATTAAGCTTCGGGCGAGTTCATCCGCCCCTGACCGCGCATCGCGGTTTCTCTTCCTTTATTGACGGCACTCGCCGTCATTAGATGCGATCATGTTGCATGACCGCATTCAATACCTTGGATTTACGTCCCGAACTGCTGGCCAGCGTCGACTCGCTGGGCTATCCGTCGATGACGCCTATACAGGCCCAGAGCCTGCCCCCGATACTGCTCGGCCGCGACGTGATCGCGCAGGCCATAACCGGCAGCGGCAAGACCGCCGCATTCGGACTTGGGTTGCTGCAAACCCTCACGGTCGAAGAGGCGCGCCTGCAGGCCCTCGTCCTATGTCCCACGCGTGAACTCGCGGACCAGGTCAGCCGCGCGATCCGCGCTTTGGCGACTGCGCTTCCCAACGTCAAACTCCTGACCCTCTGTGGCGGCGTGCCGATGCGCCCGCAGCTGGCGTCGCTGGCGCATGAGCCGCATGTCGTGGTCGGAACGCCCGGGCGCGTGCTTGCGCACCTGCGGCGCGAAAGCCTGGATTGCAGCAGCGTTCGCACTCTTGTTCTCGATGAGGCGGACCGGATGCTCGATATGGGCTTTGGCGAGGACCTGACCACTATCGTGGGTTATCTCGACAAACGCCGCCAGACATTGCTCTTTTCGGCCACCTGGCCACCTGCCCTCCGTGTCGCCAGTGAAGGCCTGCAGCACGATGCCGTGGAAGTGACCGTCGATGAGTCGGATCGCGACGATGCCGCAATCGAGCAACGCTTTCACGAAATAGCCGCGGTTCGCAAGCCGGACGCGCTGGCGCAGATTCTCGATCAGGAAGCCGCCGGCGACGCGGGCAGTGCCCAGGCGCTCGTGTTCTGCAACATGCGGCGAGATGTGGATGCCGTGCAAAAGGATCTGGACGGACGCGGACTGTCGGCACTCGCGCTGCACGGCGATATGGAGCAGCGAGACCGTGACGAAGTGCTCATCCAGTTCGTCAATCGTAGTTGCGCGGTACTGGTCGCAACGGACGTCGCCGCTCGCGGTCTCGATATCGTGGCTTTGCCCCTGGTGGTGAGCTACGACATGGCCAACGATCCCGACACGCATACACATCGAATTGGCCGCACCGGAAGAGCGGGCGAATCCGGCCTGGCGATCACGCTTTGTACGGCTCAGGAGCGGTCGCGGGCCGACCACCTCAAGCGACACCTCGGTGCCCCTCTGTCGTGGCATCCTCTCGTACTGGAGAAACCCCGCGCCAAGACGCTGAAACTCGCCCCCATGAAGACCCTCGTCATTGATGGCGGACGTCGCGACAAGCTCCGTCCGGGCGATATTCTCGGCGCGCTGACCGGTGACGCCGGGTTGAGTTCAGACGCAATCGGCAAGATCGACATTGCCGCCACGCGTGCCTATGTGGCCATCCGACGCGATGTCGCCCGTGCTGGCCAGGATCGCCTGAGCGCCGGCCGTATCAAAGGCCGGAAATTTCGGGTACGCGCACTGAGCTGACTGGCGTACCGCGGGTGAACGCGCCACTTCGCGTTGTGACCCCGCCTCGAGCCGGTTCGTGTGGCGGTTCGAGCTGGGGCCGCTCCGCAAGCAAAAGATCGCCCTCGGGATTAGACGTATTGCAGCCGGAATTGCGACACAAGCATCATTACGCGTCATTCCCGTCAACCCATGCCGTAACCGCGATAGCGCCCTGAGTTTTTCAACATCAAAGTGGGCATTCGAAAAAAGCGGCCGGCGCCTGCCGGCACCGTCCGCTTTTTGCCGCCCTTAATTACTGCGAGCGCGGTACGATCGCGAAGTTTGGATATGTATCGAATTTAGGTTTGATGGTGCGGCCAGCAAAGATGCTCCATGCCAGCGCAGCGTTTTTGATGCCGCTGTCTACTGCCATCGACAACGCGGGCTGGAAATTTGCCGGAAAGCCGGTCGCCGAATTCGCGTAGCCCACCATTTCCCCGCGGACGTAGCTATTAGAGCCGCTCGACAATTCATTGATCATCGGCTGGCTGTTGCATTTCAGACCATCGATACCTGCGAAACTCTTTTCGTAGGCTCGCTGAAGCGTTGCATAGGTACCGGATGACCGGGAGTCGCGGATCTGTAGGCTGTAGGCGGATGCTAGAAGCCAGCAGTAACCTTGGGCGGGGTTGTCTTTCCAATCGGTCATGCGGCCGATCTGAAAAGTGGCGAGCCACTTCAGAAAAGGTGTTGCAGCCGTGAAACCCTGCTCAGCGGCATGGCCCACGGCCCAGGTAAAGAAGTCAGCCTGCCATGGTGCGATTCCCACGCGTGACTGGCCATTGAGTGAGTAGATCGCCGCGCCGTAGGTATCGATGACGTGCAATTGGTCCGCTCTATCATCGGCAAGAAAGCGATCCTGATAATCGGCGAGAATATTGGCGACCAGCCCCTCGAAGTAGGATTTCATCGGATCATCGTCGGGCGTGGCGAACGCAGCATCGCCGATACTGCGTAGTGACCATGCCTGCCCACGCACCTGTCCCTGCGCGTGTGCCAGGAGCCCTTTATCGAAACCACGATACTTCTCGTTCCCCCAAAGCTCGATGTAGGAGGCGGTGAACTGCATCTCTTCAAGATAGTAATAGTCGCCTGTCACCAGATAGGGGACATAGCCGATGGAGGGATGGTGCGCAATATCGAATGCATATGGGGAGTTGCAGTCGCCGCCGCATTTCGGTAACAGGTCGGCCCGGGTCTGCGGGTCGCCTGATTGACTCGCAGAGCTGTAATTCGCAATGGTCACTTGCGGATGCCGAGTGATTTCGAGCGGCCGGCCGGTCTCCTGATCTCGGTAATGAAATCCATAGGTGCCCACGGCGTCATCATTGGCCCTCATCCAATCAAAGGCACGTTGGTCTCCAGACACTGCATAAGTGGATGTCCAGCGTGGCAGGGGGCCGATCGCTGCCTGGGCTCCGGTGTTGGCCATCACCGGAGTCTGATTGCCGTTGGTCATGGGGGCGAACGACGTCGCGACGGAGTTCAGAAATTTTTCACTGGGGGCCAGGTCGGCATAACGCGAAATGGCACCGGTCGACTGCAGATACCGCGTGTCTACGCGGGCATAGACATCCGGAGCGTTGTGCCACCACAACACCTTGTGCCAGCGGGCCTGGCGATAATGCTTGAGTGATTTGACCTTGAAGTTCTGTTGACCGACGCTCAGGTCAGCGGCGTACTTGATGTTCTGGGGGGCCTTGGCATAGGCCCAGTCGTTTTCCATGACGACATCGACGCGTGCTCGCGAAATCTTGCCATTGCCGTCGCCGTAAGCACGAATATGGAAATAGACAGCGGCGAGCGACGATGGTCCGCTTTCGGACGTGCTTACCGGGCCGCCAACGATCCATTCAGATGCAACCGGGCCCGATAGCCATTGTTTGCATTGCTTGCCCCAACTCGTGCAACCGCCCGTCTGATTGACCCGGGTGAGCAGTTCGCGTGCATCGATGTGGTATTTGCGCCCCTTGATCTTTAGATCTGCGCTGGCGTCAAAATCCGTGCCCAGAAGCTGGTTGATGGTGGGCGCCGAGCCGCTGGACGACGGCTTTGCCAGGACGAGATCGACGCGGCTGGTTCCGTCCGCAAGCGTCGGGACGCGTACGGAAATGACGGCATGGCGCAAAGAACCATCCTGCCAACTGGCTTTCTTGTCGACCTGGATGGGAATAGGCTGCCCGTCGATACGTGCATCGAGGCTCTTGTCCGACGGCACCGCGCCCTTGCGGAATACCTGACCGATGGTCACCGGTACGTTGGACTGCTTTTGTCCCGCATTGTTTTCGACCTCGAAACTCGCCACGCCTTGGGCGCCGCCCGAATCGACCTCGGTACTATCGCCGTCAGCGCCGTCAGCGCCGTCAGCGCCGTCAGCGCCGTCAGCGTCGTTCGGCGCGGTGGGTTTAGCCGGTTCTGAAGTCGGCGTGGTTTCATTGGGCTTGCCAACGGTACCGTAAGAACCGGTCGTCCCGTAGCTCTTGATGTCGCTGCTGTCGGAATTGGTGGCCGTGGTCGGCGCATTGCCGTAACTGGCGTACCCCGCGTACTGTTTGCCGGCCGAAGACTGCGCCGCGGTTCCCGCGTTCGCGATCAGCAAGCAGCCGATTGCCAACGCGAAGGCGTATTTTTGAAAAATATGCATTTTTAAATAAAGATCCTGTATTAAAACCTGTGCCCCCAGGTTTTCTACATAGTCCGCACAGGACTTCACTCGCGCTTTACTCGCGAGATTGCTGCAGCGGGGCTTAGCGGAAACCCGACAATCTTAGCTCCGTTCAAGGGGGCCGTAGACTCCTGGCTTTGCGTACCTGTCTTTCGACAGGGTTGCCTTTGTCGGTGCGTAGCTTTCCGGCGAGGCCGCGTGATGTCAATCCTTAAAGCCGGCGCCTTGCGAAGGACTGGTCCGTTCCGCGCAAAAGATTATTGTTAATGCAGTCAGTTGCGTAAGAATCAAGATTAATGGATTCGTTTTGCGGTGCACCAGTTTTCATAAAAATACGATGCAATGTTGGAAAACCTGCGCCTTCCGCCTATAAAAACAATCGGAATTACAGGAGAATGATGCTTATGCGTGTGTCGAAAAAACTTACAGTTCTCATATATTCTTGTTTGTAAAGTTTAAAAAAATTAATATTTTCAACGAACTGAATGTTGGTCCCGAATTTGCATTAGCTATACCAATCAATAGGCGCGACATGTGCGCGTGATCAATATTTCGGGACCCCACTGATGATCGGAACCAGAGCACAGCATATTTTGATAAGCGCATGCAGCACGCTTCTGTGCGTTGTACCTGCGCAGGCGGCGTTGATATCGGTCGATGCCAGCGTGTTCAACCAGGACGCATCCCTGATCACCTTCAGCGAGGTTCCCGATCAGACCGGCAATCCCGTCTTCATTCCCGGGCCGAACGCCGGTGGCAGCCGTCCGACCGTGAGCACGGGCGGCCTTTTCAGCGGCCAGGCGGTCGATTTTAACTGCGCGGGCTGCGTTACCGGGTCTCCTTCGGATGGGCTTTCGCTAGTGGGCAATGCACAGCCGGTGTTTACGACCCTAGTGCCGGGCTCCGCCGATGAAGCCATCCTGAGCGGGTCGCCGCGTTTTAATGGACCAATTTCCATCCTGTTCAGTATCGGGGTCAACGCGGCCGGATTTATCGGCAGTTTTTTCGACGCGCCAGGCTCACATGTGCTGACGGCGTTCGATCGGCAAGGCAATCTGCTCGGATCGGTGGAGAATGGCCTGACCGGCGCCCAGTTCCTGGGGCTGGCCGACGATAGCGGCGCGAATTCGATCGCTGGTATCCAGTTTGGGCGCGCCGGGGACAACTCTGCCGGCTTTGCGCTGGATGACCTGCGCTTTGGTCAGGCAGGCCAGATCAGTCTGCCGACATCTGAGGTATCGGTCGCCGAACCACGAGGGCTCGCATGGCTGGCGTTGGCGATTATTGCCGGTATGGGCTGCCTGCGTCGACGTAAGTCGGCGGGTCCTGGCATCTCGCCTGCGGCGCTATAAAACGGACCAGCCGTGTTGGGTAGCTTCGCCCATGCCTGCTCAGAACAGACCGGACGCGCTGTCGTTGTCCTTGAGTCGAGCTCTGACCGTGGGCAGGTACTGTGGATATTCCCGTTGTATGAAGTCGAGCATGGCTTCGCGTACCCGACAACGGAAATGCCACAGCGTGATGGAGTCGCCCGCGCTGAGCAGAAAACGCACCTGCATGGCGTGTTCGTTGGCGTCGACCACCTGGGTGTGGCCAACCTTGCCGTCCCACGCGCCATCGGTATCCAGCAGACGCTGGAATTCGTTGCGGATGGGCTCGATCGGCATGCGGTAGTCGAGCCATATCAACACCGGCGCGAATAGATTGGTCGTGTCACGCGTCCAGTTCTCGAACGGGTTCTCGATGAACCACTGCAGCGGCACGATGATTCGTCGCATGTCCCAGGCGCGCAGCACCACGTAGGTGGTGGTGATGTCTTCGACCCAGCACCAGTTGCCTTCGACCTTGAGTACGTCCTCGATGCGAAACGGCTGCGACAGCGCGATCTGCAGGCCGGCGAACAGATTGCCGATCACCGGCCGAGCGGCAAAACCCAGAATCAGCCCGCCGATACCGGCCGAGGCCAGCAGGCTGGTGCCCAGCTGACGGATGGAGGGAAAAGTCATCAGCGCGGCGGCCACGCCGATGATGGCGATCAGCACGCTGAGACCGCGGCTGATGAAGCGGGCCTGGGTTTCCAGTTTTCGGGCGGTATGATGACGACCTTCGACGGCCGGATTCATGCCCACGACCACGTCGCCAATGGCACTCGTGGCGCGCATCGCGGCCCATGTGAGTGCAAGAATCAGGCAGAGGCCGGTGAGATGGCGTACCACCTGTATCCAGGGAAGCAGGGCGGTCGTATGCGCTTGCCAGACGGTCTGCAACGTAAGCAGAAATACCACCGTGCCGCCGGCATAGGCACAGTCGTCGAGAAACTTGTGCGCGATATCGCGGCGCGCGGTCAGGCGCCGCGCCATAGCAATAAGCAGACAATAGACCGCCAGCAGCCCGAGTGCGGCGCAGATCGCCATACCGCCGGTAACGGCCCAGGCACCGACCAGAGAGCGAGTCGTTTCGGGCATCGAGCTTCCTTGGCGCGTCGCGCCGAATGATTCGGACTGTGAGTTTATGACATGCAATTTTGGTGCGTTTTCCGGTTAGCGACGCCATCTAAAGGTCGAAAACGAATACCGCAAGTGTCGGCCTTTGGCTATGTAGCCGCTTTGCCGCTAACCGCGGTCCATCCTGCCGGGTCGGGGCGCCGATGGCCTTGCCTGGCGCTCATCTTGCTTGTCGACTGGATACCCCTTTTCTCAACTGTGAGGATCGTGTCCAGAGATATACGCATATGGCCCCTGCTGACGGCCACGCATCGTTACGAAAAAGTGGTATCGACGCGTGGACGTGGGCACAGCGAGTACATCGATGCGCCGATTCTTGCCTATCTGATCGAAACCTCGAACGGGCGCGTGCTCTACGATGTGGGTTGCGACTATCACAAGATCGCAACACCTGCGCTGCGCGCCCACTATTTCGATCCGATGCGCCCGTTGTTCGAACCGCCCGTGATGACCCAGGCGCAGCGTATTCCCAGTTATCTGGCGCGTCTGGGTCTGTCGATACGGGATATCGACCTGGTCTTTCTGAGCCATCTGCACTTCGACCACGCGGGTGGTCTATGCGACGTTGCCGGCTGTGATGTCCATATTCAGCAGGCCGAGGTGGACGCCGCGAACACCGGCGATGTCAGCGGTATCTTTGCCGACGAGATCGAAGGCGCCGCCGACTGGCGGGTACACGCCGGCGCTTATGAGGTGGTGCCCGGCTTGATGGCGATCGAGTCGCCCGGCCATACCGCCGGGCACATGTCCTTGTTCATCGAGCGTGCCAAGGGCGCGCCGATCATCCTGTGTGGTGATGCGGCCGATCTTCGGGAGAATCTCGATGACGAGGTCGCGCCGGGTTATTGCTGGCGCGACGACGAGGCCACAGCGCTGGCGAGTATTCGCTCGCTAAAGTCGCTTGCCCGGCGCACGCAGGCGGAGCTCTGGCCGAATCACGATCTGGCCTTCTTCAACACGTTGCCCGTATTCCCCGACTATTTCAGCTGAGGGTCGACACAAAAAAGCCGCCACGGAATCCCGCGGCGGCTCATCGATGGATGCTTTAGCGCTATTTGTTCTGTGGGAACATATGGCGCTTGGCGTCGTCATCCATCTCGGTCTTGAACGCGTGTTTCTGCTTGAGCGCGCCGGCGCGTTCGGCCGCCGGCCGAGCACTGATCCAGTCGAACAGGCGCTTGGCGTTCGGGAATAGCGACCAGGCGTCTTCGCCCATCACGAACGGCACCGGCCCGCCCCAGCCCCAGACCGCCATGTCGACGATGCTGTAGCTGTCGCCGACCATGAAGTCGCGGCCTTCCAGATGGTCGTTGATCAGGCCCCAGTGGCGCTTGGCCTCGAAGTCGTAGCGATTGATCGCATAGTCCAGTTTCTCCGGGGCAAAATGCTTGAAGTGCACTGCCTGACCGGAATAGGGGCCGATGCCCGTGGCGATCAGCATCAGCCACGACAGCATTTCGGCGCGTACGGCCGGCTTGTCCTCGGGCAGGAATTGGCCGGTCTTGTCGGCCAGATAGAGCAGGATGGCGGTGCTGTCGAACACGGTGGCGCCGGTGTCGGTATCCACGATCGCCGGGGTCTTGGCGTTCGGGTTGATCTTCAGGAACTCGGGCTCGAACTGTTCGCCCTTGCGGGTATCGACCGGCATCAACTCGTAGTCGAGGCCGGACTCTTCCAGGAACAGGGCGATCTTCGCCGGGTTGGGCGAGGGATGGTAATAGAACTTGATCATTGCGTTCTCGATAGTCGAATCACGCGGCGAGTGTGCGGCTGTGAGTCGGCAAGTCAAGAATATCTATCCCGACGAGGTCGCGGGTGGGTCAATGTGTCGTAGCCTCTCGCGCGCTCAGTAACAGTCGTCGCGGTGTAGGATCGCTACAGCCGACTCCGAAAGGAAAATAGATGAGCGCCCTGAACAACGAAATGATCGATACCGCGCGCGGTTCTTTCCATGTGAGAAGCGTTGGTGCCGCGACCAGCCCGCCGGTATTGATGCTGCACGGCTGGCCACAAAGCAGTTATTGCTGGAAGTCCGTGGCCGAAGCACTCGCGGGCGACTGGCGCCTGATCATGCCGGACATGCGCGGCCTCGGTGACTCGCCGCGCACGCTCGATGGCGGTGCTTATGCGAAACAGGCGCTCGCCCAGGACATGCTTGCGGTACTCGACGCGCTGGCGATCGAACGCTGCGCTCTGGTCGGGCACGACTGGGGCGGGGCGGTGGCGCAGGAAATCGCCCTGGCCGAGCCGTCGCGCATCGAGCGGCTCGTGTTGCTCAACATCCATGTGCTTACGAACAGCCGGGGTAACGCGGCCGCGCGTGACGTGCTGTCGCCCCGCGGCGCGCAATCGCTGTGGTACCAGTTCTTCCAGAGTGCGCCAGGTCTCGCCGAGGCGATGATACCGGGCAACGAGCGCGCCTGGCTCGGCTATTTCCTCAAGACCTGGAGCGCCACCGGCTTCCCTGCGGACGCTTTTGAAGAGTATGTGCGCTGCTATGCAATCGAAGACACGCCCGCGACGGGGGCGGCCTACTACCGTAGCTACAAGCAGGATGTGAAACGCTGGCAGGAGATCGCTGGCACGCGGCTGCCTATGCCATCACTCTATATCTACGGCCGGCATGATCCGGTGATCATTCCTGAATTCACCCACCATCTGGACGACGTGTTCGACGACATCCGGCTGGAGGAACTCGACGCCGCCCATTTCGTGGCCGAGGAGCAGCCCGACGCTGTCGCCGGGCTGCTCCGTGATTTCCTGTGCGGGTCAGGACAGGCGGGGTGATCCGGTAACGGTCATCGCCGCTTGGTGTTCGGCGGCGTATTCCCCGCGCAGGCTTTTGACCACCGCGAAACACATCACGATCATCACCATCGAGAACGGCAGTCCGCCGACCAGCGACGCCGTCTGCAGGGCCGACAGCCCGCCGGCCACGGCCAGTGCGATGCTCACGGCGGCCTGAAGCACCACCCAGAAGGCGCGCGTGCTCAGCGGCGGGTTCTCCAGGCCGCCGGTCGACAGGGTAGCCACGACGTAGGCGCCGGAGTCGGCGGACGTTATGAAGAACGTCGTGATCAGCACCATGGCGAGCACGGAACTCACGGTCGCCAGCGGCAGATCGCTCAGAAACGCGAACACCACCTGCTGGGTCTGCAGATCGCCGAGTCCGCCGGCGCCGAATATCTCGCGGTGCAGCGCGGCCCAGCCCATGGTGCCGAACCAGAGGAAGATGCCGATGCTGGGAATGATCAGTACACCCAGTGCGAACTCGCGCACCGTGCGTCCACGGGATATCCGCGCAAGAAAGGTGCCGACGAACGGGCCCCAGGCGATCCACCAGGCCCAGAAGAAGGTGGTCCAGTAGGACTGCCAGACGTCGCCGCGCGCAAAGTCGGTCTCGAAACTGCTCTGCAGGATATGGGCGGCGTAGTAGCCGGTCTGCGCCACCAGCGCCTCGAGCAGAAACACCGTCGGGCCGAAGGTGAACACGAAGATCAGCAGCACGGCGGCGAGCGCAATATTGAGATTGGACAACCATTTGATTCCGCGCGTGAGTCCGGTGAGCACCGAGACCCCGGCGGCCAGTGAGATCACCACGATGATCGCCAGGCGCAGGGCCAGCGACGAATCGGCCACGCCCAGATATGCCAGGCCGGTGTTGATCTGCATCACGCCAAGGCCGAGCGAGGTGGCGAGTCCGAACACGGTGCCCACGATTGCGGTGATATCGACTATATCGCCGATCCAGCCGCGTACGATGCGCTCGCCGAGCAGCGGCTCCAGGCCCCAGCGAATGGTCAGTGGCCGGCCGCGCCGATGGGTGGCGAAGCCGAGGGCAAGACCGATCACGATATAGATCGCAAATGCGCCGGCCCCCCATTCCATCCAGGTGATATGGATCGCGTAGCGTGCCGCGGCGATGGTGTCCGAGGCCATGCCGCGCGGGGCGGCGTGGAAGTGGGCGATGGGTTCGGCCGTGCTGTAGAAGATGACGCCGATGCCGATACCGGCGGAAAACAGCATCGTGTACCAGGAGAAACGCGAAAAATCCGGGATCGAGTCGGCCGGGCCGAGTCTGAGCGTGCCGTAGCGACTGCAGCCGACCCAGATCGAGAACCCGATGAAGCCGGCCGTGATGAAGATGTAGTACCAGCCGAAGTAATGCACGATCTGCGTCATCGTCGCGTTGAAGGTGGCCGACATGGCCTCGGGCGCGTAGATCGTCGCCGCAACGAACAGCAGGATCAGCGCGACCACCGGGTAGAACACGCGGCCGGCCAGGCGCATGCCGCCCGCGTTGGCATCGGACACGGCGGGCGAAGCAGGGGAATGACTCAAGTATTAATCCTTGGAGAAACGAATAGGGTGTTCGGCGATTGCCGGACGTGGATCGGTGCGCGTTTGTGCCAATCGGCCGCGCAGATCAGGCGTAGCGGTGGATCGCTACGCGCTGGCGGTGTCGAACTGGCGCAGCTGCGCCAGAAAACGGGTCATCGCGGTGTCGGTGAATTCCAGCGCCGCCGGGTCCACGAGTCGATGATTCTCGATCTTGTTCTTGACCTGGGTGATCGCGACTTCGGGCAGCGGAAAGAGCCGGCAGAGCATGGACGACATCGTTTCGCGCATCTGGTGCTGGGCCCGCACGCCACCGAGCACGCCCGGGGCGACGGTGATGAAGAATACCGGCTTGTCGCAGAAACAGCTCGTGAATGCCGGCCGCGAGAGCCAGTCCAGGGCGTTCTTGAGCACGCCGGGCAGACCGTGATTGTATTCCGGGGTGACGATGATCACCGCGTCGGCCTGCGCCACCTGTTCGCGCCCATCGGCAACAGCCGTCGGCGTGTGCGCGTTGCCGTCGTGATCCTGGTTGTAGTGCGGCATGGCGCCGATATCGAGGATCGTGAATTCAGCATCGCCCTGGAAGCGTTCGGCGAGCGTGTCGAGCACGGCGCGCGAGCAGGACTGGGCGCGAAGACTGCCGGCGATGCCGACGATGCGTAGCGATTGAGCCATGGAGTCGCCTCTTGTAAGCGGATTCGTGCCGGACCCGCGACGTGGGTTGTGTTGCCAGTTATGGAAGCTGACGACGTCGCGCCCATGTCGGGTGTCGACGTTATGAAGGCCGGGGGCGACGGATAATAACCTGTGTCAGCGCCCGCAGCAGCAATTGCCGGTGGTTCGCGATAGGCAGGTGGGCGCCCCCATGGCGCATCCGGGCGGCGTGTCGGATGACAGCGTGCGCGTGGAACTGGATTGCAGCCCCGTTTGATTT
The DNA here is from genome assembly GCF_042643355.1 of Salinisphaera aquimarina. Lineage (NCBI taxonomy): Bacteria > Pseudomonadati > Pseudomonadota > Gammaproteobacteria > Salinisphaerales > Salinisphaeraceae > Salinisphaera > Salinisphaera aquimarina. The sequence goes on along the minus strand of NZ_JBHRSS010000008.1, from coordinate 241,921 downwards.
GAAGCGTATGAGGATGACCGCCGCGGGCACGGTCGGCGCCGATCGTCTCGGCTGTGCACGCAGGTGCGAAGGCCTCCATGCGCGCCGGTTTCGGGTGTATATCTCAGCGGCCGATGAACGAACGTCGGTGCCCCCGGCATCGGTCGAGGGCGACTTTGTCCGTGCCGATGACGCCAATGACTGTGGCAGACGCCACGCGCCGTTCAGGGTGTGCCTCATACTTTTGTATAGGATAGGCGCAAATTAATATCCAATGAGGTGGTGATGGATATCGACAGGACTCGTCCGGTACTGGTGACCGGAGGCAACGGCTATGTTGCCTCCTGGCTGGTCAAGTATCTGCTCGAGGATGGCATTGACGTCCATGCGACGGTTCGTGATCCGAGCAACAAGGAAAAAGTGGGCCACCTCGAGGCGATGGCGCGCGAGTCCAAGGGCGCGCTCACGCTGTTTGCCGCCGATCTGCTCGATTCCACAGCCTTCGATGCGCCCATGCGGGGCTGCGAACTGGTGTTTCATACCGCCTCACCGTTCCAGGTGACCGGCGTGCGTGACCCCGAACGAGAGCTCGTCCGCCCGGCACTGGAAGGCACGCAGAATGTGCTCGCCGCGGTGGATCGCACCGAAAGCGTCAAGCGCGTGGTGCTCACCTCCAGCGTGGTTGCCATCTACGGCGATGCCGCCGACATGGCTGACGCCAAGATCGACGCGTTCACGGAAGACCATTGGAACACCACCAGCAGCGTGTCGCATCAGCCCTATAACTATTCGAAGCTGCGCGCCGAACAACGGGCCTGGGAGATCAACGAGAAACAGACGCGCTGGCAGCTGCAGACGATCAACCCCGGCTTCGTGCTTGGGCCGTCACTGACGCAGTCCAGTGTCTCGACCAGTCTGGCCACGATGAAGCAGTTTGGCGACGGCACCCTCAAGATGGGTGCGCCCGAGTTGTACTTCGGCGTGGTGGACGTGCGTGACGTGGCGATTGCGCATATCAAGGCGGGTTTCGGGCCCAACACCAGCGGTCGTCATATCGTGAACAGCGAAACCCTGAGCATGCTCGATATCGGCAAGGCGTTGCGTGCGGTCTTCGGCAGCCGCTTCCCGTTCCCACGCCGCACATTGCCCAAGGTCGTGCTGTGGCTGGCCGGTCCGCTCGAGGGTCTGCCGCGCAAGTTTGTCGCACGAAACGTGGGTTATCCGCTCGCGTTCGACAACGGCTATGCAAAGAAAGATCTGGATATGGATTTCCGTCCGGCCCGCGAAACCGTGGTCGAACATTTTCGGCAGATGCTGGACGCGGGTGTCATACGTGCCCGATAGCCTGCGAGCAATCTTTATGTACGCTGCCGGATGCCCTTGCACCGCGGGCCGATTGTCGGTCTTCGAAGCCTGTGGGATGATCGCGACATGAATACACGGACCTATTTCCTGGCCGGCTTTGTCGCCGCGTCGGGCGCGTTGGCTTTCGCCTATTATCTGCAGTATGCGGTCGGTCTGGATCCATGCCCGCTGTGTATATTCCAGCGCGTGGCCATGGCCGGGTTCGGGCTTTTCTGCCTCATCGGGCTGATCCACGCCCCCGCCGGCGCCGGCCATCGCGTCTACGCGGGCCTGGCGACCGTCTGCGCGCTCACCGGGGCCGCGATCGCGGCACGCCATGTCTGGCTCATGCACCTGCCGCCGGACCAGGTGCCGGCCTGCGGGCCCGGATTGAACTATCTTATCGATGTCATGCCGCTGACCGAGGTCCTGTCGACGGTGCTGCGGGGCGATGCCAGCTGCGCTACCGTCAAGGGCGCGTTCCTGGGTATCAGCCTGCCGGCGTGGACCTGTGTGTATTTCCTGCTGCTGTCGCTCGGCGGCCTGGCCGGCGTGTTCGGTCTGGGCGCACGCGGCGTGCGCTCTTCCTGATTAATTCATTCTTCTTCAAAGGCTTATGCCATGTATCCCGTAACCGATCTTTGCGATGAGTTCAGTGACAAGCTGCAGATTGCCGAGCCCGTATTCACCGACTTCGGCGGCCTGCTCGAATTCGGCGGCCCGATCAGCACCGTGAAATGCTTCGAAGACAATTCGCTGGTGCGTGCCGCGCTCGAAGAGCCGGGCGAAGGCAGGGTGCTGGTCGTCGACGGCGGCGCTTCCGATCGCTGTGCCTTGCTCGGCGACAATCTCGCCCAGCTCGCGATCGACAATGAGTGGGCCGGCGTTCTTGTCTACGGCTGTATTCGCGACAGTGCAGATATCTCGCAGATGGACGTCGCGGTGAAAGCATTGAACGCGCATCCGAAAAAATCGAACAAGAAGAACCAGGGCGAGCGTGACGTGCCCGTGCGTTTCGCCGGCGTGTCTTTCATGCCGGGCGACTGGCTGTATGCAGACCTCGATGGAATCGTGGTCTCGGAAGCCGAACTGGTTCTGTCGGAATAAAGGCGATCATTCGAATTTGCGTGCGGCTGAGTTTTGGTTGTTTTGGTTGGCGCGCTAATTGATTCGAAACAAACGGTTGCGAGATATTGTTGATCCCAGATATGGGATGAGGTTGTGACTCGGCCGGCGCGAAACTGTGCGCTGTGCCCGCGGCTTGTCGCGCTGCGATCCCGCGTGCGGGCGACGCATCCGGCTTATCACGCGGCGCCGGTGCCGGCGTTCGGCCCCGCCAATGCGCGCCTGCTCGTGGTAGGTCTGGCGCCCGGAATGCACGGCGCCAACGCCAGCGGGCGTCCGTTCACGGGCGACCATGCCGGCGTGCTGCTGTATCAGACGCTGTTCGATCACGGTTTCAGTTCCGCGCCGGTGTCACTATCGGCCGACGACGGGCTGCAGCTCTACGATTGCCGTATCACGAACGCAGTGAAATGCCTGCCGCCGGATAACAAACCGGTGGCGGCCGAGGTCAATCGGTGCAACGCGTTTCTGCGGCCCGAACTGGTGGCGGCCGGCGTGTTGATCGTGCTGGGCGGGGTCGCGCACAAGGCCGTGATTCGGGCGCTGGGCTTGCGCCAGATCGATTATCCATTCGGCCATGAGGCCGAGCATCGATTGCCAGACGGGCAGGTGATGATCGACTCATATCACTGCAGCCGTTACAACACCAATACGCGTCGGCTGACCGCGACGATGTTCGCAAACGTATTCGCACGTGCCCAGCAACGAGTCAACGACGACCTGTTGCCCTGATTCACTTCGACGCCATACTTGCTGCATGACCGACACCGGCTTCGATCCGCGACGCTATCTGCGCCAGCTTACCCAGGCCCCGGGCGTCTATCGCATGTACGACGCCAAGGGCGACGTGCTGTACGTGGGCAAGGCCAAGAATCTCAAGAAGCGGGTGTCCAGTTATTTCCTGCGCGCTTCCGGCAACGCCAAGACCGAGTCGATGCTCGATCAGGTCGCGGACGTCCAGGTCACGATCACGCATACCGAAGACGAGGCGCTGCTGCTCGAATCGACGCTGATCAAGCGGCACCGGCCGCGCTACAACGTCTACCTGCGCGACGACAAGAGCTATCCGTATCTCATGATCACCGGCGACAACGCGTTTCCGCGCGTGGTCTACCACCGGGGTGCGCAGAAACGGAAAGGGCACTATTTTGGCCCGTTTCCCAGCTCCGGCGCGGTCAAACAGACGCAGGACACGCTCATGCGCCTGTTCAAGCTGCGCAACTGTCGCGACAGCTTCTTCGAGAACCGCTCGCGGCCGTGCCTGCAGTACCAGATCAAGCGCTGCACGGCGCCCTGTGTCGGCTATATCAGCGAGGAGGACTACGCCCGCGACGTGCACGATGCGGTGGAACTGCTGGAAGGGCGCAACGAGAAACTCATCGACCGCATGGTCGGCGAGATGGAAGCTGCTGCAAAAATACTCGACTTCGAAACCGCGGCCCGCCTGCGCGAGAAGATATCGGCCCTGCGGCGGCTGCAGTCGCAAAGTCAGAAGGTCGGTGGCCAGGGCGATTTCGATCTGATCTGCGCGAGCATCGACGGCGGCGTAGCCGCGGTGGTGGTGGTCACCGTGCGCGGGGGCATCAATCTCGGTCACCGCAGCTTTTTCCCCAGCACGCCGCAGGGCACGAATGTGGCCGACGTCGCCGCTGCCTTTATCAGTCAGTACTACCTCGAGCGACGGCCGCCGCCTGAGCTGCTGGTCGATCCGTTGCCCAGCGACGACACGCTGCTGGCCGAAAGCCTCGGCCGACGTGCCCAGCGCAAGGTGGTCTTCAAGACCAACGTGCGTGGCGAGCGCAAGCGCTGGCTGGACAACACGCGCGCCACGCTGGTGCAGACGCTGTCCGCGCAGTTGGCCAGCCGCGCCGGGGTGGAGAAACGTCTGGGCTCGCTGGCCACGGCGCTCGGGCTGGCGGGTCCGCCCATGCAAATGGCCTGTTTCGATATCAGCCATACCGGCGGCGAGCGCGCGGTGGCCTCCTGCGTGGTATTCGAGGCCGGCGCACCGAACAAATCAGCCTATCGGCGGTTCAATATCGACGGTATCGAGCCCGGCGACGACTACGCGGCAATGCGCCAGGCGCTCACTCGTCGCTTCAAAAGAGTGACGAGCGGCGAGGCGGCGATGCCGGATCTGTTGCTGATCGACGGCGGCAAGGGTCAGCTGGCTGTGGCGGAGGAAGTCATGGCCGAACTCGAAGTCACCGGCGTCCAGTTGCTGGGTGTGGCCAAGGGTTCAACTCGCAAACCGGGTCTGGAGCAGCTGTTTTTGCCGGGACATAACGCGCCACTTATACTCCCGGCAGACTCTCCAGGGCTGCATCTTATTCAGCAGATACGCGATGAAGCACATCGTTTCGCGATTGCCGGCCACCGCGGCCAGCGCGGCAAGGCGCGGCAGGGCTCGATGCTCGACGGCGTCGAGGGATTGGGCCCCAAGCGACGCAAGAAGCTGCTGCAGACGTTCGGGGGCCCGAAACAGGTGGCGCGCGCGGGGATCTCGGAACTTGCACGCGTCGAGGGGATCAGTGCGACGATGGCTCAGCGGATTTACGACTATTTTCACAATACGGCCTGATAGCGGCCAGCGCCACGGCGTCGTTCGCGCGATGACTAGTGGTACGAGGAGACACGTTTGAACTTGCCCATATGGCTGACCCTGTTTCGGCTGATCCTGATTCCCTTCGTTGTGGCGCTGATGTTCGTGCCGCTGGCCAGTGCCAACATCGTCGCCGCCATTCTGTTCGGCATCGCGCTGGCCACCGACTGGCTGGACGGCTATCTCGCCCGTCGCTGGAACCAGACCTCGGCTTTCGGGGCTTTTCTCGACCCGGTCGCCGACAAACTCATCGTCTGCGCGGTATTGGTAATGCTGGTCTATCGCGACCCGCACTATTACGTCGCGTTGTCGGCGACGGTGATCGTCGGTCGGGAGCTGACCGTATCGGCATTGCGCGAATGGATGGCGGAACTGGGCGAACGCGGCGTCGTGGCCGTGGGCTCGCTGGGCAAATACAAGACCGCCATCCAGATGGCCGCGATATTTCTCATGCTCTTCGATCTCGCACAGCAAGGCGGTATCTACGTGCTGGGCATCGTTCTGCTGGCGATTTCAGCGGCGCTTACGCTGTGGTCCATGATCATCTACCTGCGCCAGGCATGGCCGCGGCTGAGCATGGAACGATAGGCATCTGCGTCGTCGCGGAAAATTGTTTCCCCGAAATGCCTTGACAGGAAAACAGTCTGCCCTAGAATATGCGCTCTCGACGGGCGGGAATAGCTCAGTGGTAGAGCACAACCTTGCCAAGGTTGGGGTCGCGAGTTCGAATCTCGTTTCCCGCTCCAAATAGACACCGCCGAAACCTCGGCCCGATCGGTCGGGGTTTTTCTTTATCGGTCTCCGACGCGCTGTACGCACGGAGTACCGCACCGGCCAGGTGGCAGAGTGGTTATGCAGCGGCCTGCAAAGCCGCGTACCTCGGTTCGATTCCGGGCCTGGCCTCCATCAATTGTTCCATAGTATTCCAAGAACGTCTTCGAAAGCCCGTATTTACCGGCTTTTTTCGTTCTCGGTGTCTGTCACATGCCAAGCTCGTCCATTGAAATCCGGGGGTATTTGGGGGTACATATGGGGGTAGATACCCCCAGTGCAGCACGGATACCCCCAAATGAAGCTGACGGCGACCCAAATCAAGAACGCTAAGCCGGGCGAAAAGCCGTACAAGCTGAGCGATGGCGCGGGCATGTACTTGCTGGTAGCGCCGACAGGCGGCAAGTCTTGGCGACTCAAATACCGTATTGGCGGTAAAGAAAAGTTGCTATCGTTAGGCGCCTACCCCGAGGTATCGCTAAGAGACGCCAGAGAGCGGCGTGGGGATGCACGGAAGGCTATCGCGGCGGGGATAGATCCCAGTGCCAAGAGACAGGCCGAGAAGCGCGCACGGACGGCCGCAGATACATTCGAGGCGGTTGCGCGTGAATGGATCGATGCGCGTAGCGGTCAATGGAGTCAGAGCAACAAGCACCAGGTCACCCGTCGGCTGGAGCGCGATGCGTTTCCCTGGATCGGGCAGACTAAAGTGCATGAATTAGAGCCCCCGGAGGTGCTTCAGATGCTACGCCGCATTGAGGCACGGGGAGCCATCGAAACAGCGCATCGTGTTAAGCAGCTGGTAGGCCAAGTAATGCGTTTTGCCGTCGCCACGGGTCGGACGCAACGCGATCCGACGCCGGATCTTCAAGGTGCACTCAAGACACGCCGCGTCACACGCTACGCCAGTATTGTTAATCCGGGTGAAATTGGGCCATTGCTGCGAGATATTGATGGCTATTCCGGACAGCATGCTACGCGCTGCGCGCTGCAACTGGCGCCAATGGTTTTCGTTCGGCCCGGCGAATTGCGCAAAGCCGAATGGGGTGAGTTCGATTTGGAAGGGAGCGTTTGGCGTATCCCGGCCAGTCGGATGAAAATGAACGCATTGCATATCGTGCCTTTGGCCACGCAGGCCATTCTCATACTCCGTGATCTGAAACCGCTAACAGGAGCTGGTCGCTACGTCTTTCCCGGCGCGCGTTCCTGTGATCGACCGATGAGCGAGAACACAATCAACGCGGCACTGCGGCGGCTTGGTTATGACAAAGACCAGATGACGGGGCATGGCTTTCGCAGCATGGCGTCAACGCTTTTGAACGAGCAAGGCTGGAATCGTGATGCGATTGAACGGCAATTGGCGCACGCTGAACGCGACAACGTGCGAGCAGCATATAACTATGCCGAGCATTCGGCTGAGCGGCGCCGTATGATGCAAGCATGGGCTGATTACCTCGAATCGCTGAAAGCGAGAGCCTGACGCAGCCGTAACGATACCCAATCGTGATTTCCTGCATGTCCTTATTTTCCTCGTTCGGACTGTACTGCTTGTGCTTCAGCTAAAGCCTTATTTTTGACGCGCTAGGCTGCGATGGATCGTCAAATGACGTGGGATATTTGTCCGGTCCGCATGTTCTTCAGCAGGATTCTGGCTACGAGGCTTTTATTAGTGCAAGGGCCGCGTTGGGTTTAGGCAGATCTATGGCAAGCGCGGTGTCCGGGTTGGGTATAAGGATGACCTTTAATAAAGACCGTTTTCGGCTGCCTGCCGCCTGACATGTCCAGATGTTCTCGTCGCTGGGCGTCTTCCGGTGCAGCTTGAGCTTCTGAAACCGCTTCTGCGCATGGCTCCAGTTCGCCGAGTCGAAGTCCCGAAATATCCGGGGTGACACCAGGGCCAAGCCCTCGGGCAGTACGTGGATTCGTGCCTGAGCTGTGTTGATCGGCACCGTCTGGTTTTCTATGGAGTGTTTGAGCCAGGCCACGAAACGCTCGCCAGCGTCTTCGCTGGCCTCCATGCCGGCGACTTGGCCGTCCGCTTTATGGGCTGCGGCAAACTCGCGCTGAACGGTCGATTCGGAGCCTGTTGCAGTGCTCTCTTGAGCCTTGGCCGGGGGCGTGTTAACTGGTGCAGTCTCATCTTCGCCCGCCGCGTCGGCCGGTAGGTCGAACGGCAAAGTCAGATCGTCAATCGATGAGGCCGCTTGTTGATTGTTTCCCTCCGGAGCTGTTGCAGCCCCGGTTGAGCGCGGTTCTGCGGACTGGGCGGATTCACTTGGTCTGTTGGTGACTTGGTCGGCTGCGCCTTTGGCTGTCTCAGATCCCAGCGGTTCAACGTGGCCATGCATCGACGCCGGGCGTCGGGTTGGATCCGGCCAGATCTGGCTGGCATGCATGCGCAGACACGTCAGATGTTGCTGCCAGTCCGCGATCGTGATCGAGCAGAGCCAAACCGCGCGGTCGTCGTTGGGAACCAACAGACCATGTTGTTGCAGCTCATCCATGAGCCGGTCATTCCGGGTCGGGATCCCTGGCTGTCCTTCCTCGATCAGGTGGGTGCGGAGCTTGTCGAGCGTAGTCTTTGACACCAGCCAGAGCGTGTCATCGTCGAGGTAGGCGGCCGCGCCGCGGCGGTTCATTGGCAGATCGCCGTCATCCAACAGATAACGCAGTCCGGTGAGCAAGCGCTCGACAAGCGGCTTGGCCTTGGCGGTCGGTAGCTGTACGTTTTTGCTGCCACTGAGATTGCGCGCCACCGACAGACCGTCCGCCTGGCCCACGATTTCACCGATGGCGTCGGCATTCGATGGATCGCCCTGGATTGCCGCGAGCCAGTTGTGCAGCGCGCTCTGGTCGCTTGCGATCCACTGCAGCCCCTCGGTCGATAGCAGATGGTGCACCAACAACGGGGGGATCCGCTCGTGGTGGCGATAGACGCGCTTGGAATTAAACTCGATGCCATAGGTCGCCCCGACCGGCATCGGACCGTGCACGGGCGACCAGGCGCTGCGACGGGCATGCGGCCCGTCATAGAGTGTGATGTGCTGATCTGTTACGGGTTTGCCGAGATCGTGGAGCAGGGCGGCGGTGAAGCACGCATACGTCCACAGATCCTGGACTCGGGATTGCACCTCGGGTGCTTCGCCGCGCGGCAGGATGATGCCCTGTTTCAGATCCAGCGTGTGGCGCGCTACTTCGATGCCGTGCTGTAGCAGACCACTGGCGCCGGCGTGATGATGGGATTCGGAGGCCGGCAGATGCTGTACCAGCGCCGCATAATTATCGAAGACCACTTGGTACAGCGAACGCCAATGTTCGGCCGGTACGCCCGCGCGTGCACGGATGGCCGCGAGCTCGCCTTCAAATGGGGCGAGCAATTCCGAAGCCGAGCGAACCTTGAAACGATTACGCTCGACACGGCCGGCTGTTCCAGCGTCTTCGCTGGAACGGAGCCATTTCTTGAAACGCGAAACGATCACGGTGATCGATCGTGCCGGATAAAGCGGGTTTTTGGTGCGACAAATTCACTCGGCGACCGAGTGAATTTCTGCCCTTGCGCGTATGCGCGGCCCTTTCGCCCTTTCGAGCAGGCTCTATCGGAGCCTTTCCACGGGTAAGTCCATTACCATTCAAAAACCTATTCCATTCGGCCCTTTACGCCAGCCCTTCGCTGTCACCGCTGTCGCAACGTAAAAGGCCGCGCATCGGCGCGGCCCGGGTGACTACCGTATTGAGCGTGTTGATCGCGACGCGCAGCATAGTGAAAACGCGCATCGCCGGATTGGAGGATTGCCCCAGGGCTATGACATTGGCCTCGTCGTCGGTAAGGCCCGGTCACGCGGGTTCGCTATCGGGGCGTTGCGAACCTGATTCATCTGTGGGCGCGGATCACCGCACAAAGGGGCACCGTCGACTTCCGGAGACGGGCAGCCGGCGTGGTCAAGAAGGCCGTGGCCTTCCCGCGATCGGCTCCGAGAGCCGGCCCTGGGAAGGCCACGACGCGACCACGCCTGAATCAGCTTGAAAGAAGTGCGCCAGTACACAGTTGGCGCTATGTGGTGCGTTCTCGGGTGTGGATGAACTTGATCGAGCGTCCGGCCCGGCTGAGTGCGCAAGATCGGTACCCCAAAAGGCTCATGCCTTTTCCACGATCGGAAGAGGGTCTGCTGCCGCGGCAGAAGGGCTACTCACGATACGGATAAAGCGCCGCTATCAGGGCCAGCTTTTTTGTGATGTCGGAAAAAGCCCCGCACGGTGTGCAGGGCTTGAGTGAAGGCCGTCATCAGGCGGCGGTATCAACCGATCCGGTTTTAAGGGGACCAATTAGCCATTGGTAGGCTGTTTCAGCATAGGCTGCGGCTCGAAAGATGGCCGATTTATCCTCTTTAAGAACACTGAGCCAGTCCGCGATATAGTCTGCATGGTTTGCGATGTCGCCATAAAGGCCTAGCGCCGACATGCAATAGAGCGAGCCGAGCTCGGCCACCAGTTCCTCGAACGCATAAGCACCCTCGCGGACGGTGGTTTCGTATCTTGGTCGAGCACAACGTGACGCATGTTGGGTCGCATGGGCCAGTTCGTGCATCGCCGTGGCGTAGTAGTCGGTCGCAGAGCCGAATCGATCCCGGTCGGGCATCGTGATGATGTCCGTGTTGGGTCGATAGCAGGCGCGAGCGCCGCCATGCAGGATCGTGATACCGGACGCATTCAGAATGCGCTCGGCTGCCTCGACCGGCTCGAACCCAAACCGCGGGCGCGGATCAGGGGCCTCGAGGCCGTCGATCTGATCCAGGTTGAAGACCTTGAAGTGACGCAACACGCGAATTTGCTCAGTGACAGCATCGCCGTTGTCGTCGACCTCGCCGGTTTCTTTCTCGAACGCCTTGTAGAAGATCGCCGGTGAGCTGTGCTCATTTTTGCGAACCTGACCGCCCAGTTCCTGAGCCTGACGGTACGTCAGCCAGTGACCGGTGCTATAGCGCTGTCGTAACTGGCAGCACCACAGAAACACGACGTTGAAGCCGTGGTAATCATGGCCGGTGCTCAAATTGACCGGGATGTTGAGGGTCTGTGTGCGGTCCCAGGGACAGCGCCAGGGCAGGGTGCCCTGTTCCAGTGCGTCGATGATCTGATCGGTAATCTGCTTGCGAATATCCGTTTTGGACATGGTGTTTCTCCTGATCATTCGGCCAGAAACACCGCGCCCAATGGGGAACGATGTTCCCCAGCCGGGAGTGAAAACGAGAGGTTGAAAATCGGGACGCGAACGTCCCGATGTCGTTTATAGCCTATACGGCCGCGGTTGTGGCGGCCAGACGCCAGACCTTGGCTTGATTGCCGAAACGATAGCCCGCTGCCTTGAGTGCTTCCTTGCGCTCCTGAAAGTCGGGATCGTCCTTCGACAGTTTGACCTCGGCCGGCATGCGGTCAGTATCCGACACAGGCGTGGCCGCTCCCGATTCGGATGCGGTCTCGGATCCGGAGTCGCTGTGCTGCGATTCCGTTTCCTCGCCGTCGTCCGATGCCGTCTCCGCGCTGTAAACAGTCTCGCCGTCGATCTTGATGAAGCCGATGTAGAGCAGGCGGGATTTCAGGCTGACGCCCGTCTCGCCTGCACGTTCGCCCTTGGCATAGGTGAACGTGTCTACGTACAGATCGCCGAGCCGGAAACCGATCAAGACCTTGCGGTCCTGTTTTACGGCGTCCTGATACTGCTGGACCAGGTCGATCGCTTTGGAGCCGCTGATACGGCAATCAAAACGCGTGTGATTGACGTTGTCAGTCGAACCGTGAAGTGCCGCGATATCACAGGCCCAGAACGGCGTGCCGTTCTTGGGGCGAACCTCGCGAACGCGGTTCAGATAGCCAATGCCTTGCGTATGAAGATCGAAGTATTCAGACATGGTGTTTCTCCTTGAAATAGGGGACACACCACGCCCCACTTGGGGCTGATGCTCCCCAAGCGTGGGTTGGAAGGTGCTGCTGGCGCAACGATGAATGGAAACTGGATCGGACTCGAAAGCCGCCTCGTTACACGATCCGTCGAGGCTTGAAGGGCCGCTATGAACCTAGCGGTAGGTGTTCGAATAAAGCCTAAACAGATTGGATGCGCAGTGTCAATAGTGCGTGATGGGCCGATTATTGGGGTCAACTCACGAAACGGAATAAATCGTACGCTAAGCCTCTCGCGGCTTATTGCAAATGATGTTTGATGCCTGTCCTCCTTGAGCCCTTGATCTCGAACGTGACTCCGGTGTAGCGATCTGCGGCAACCGGTTAGCGCAGCATAAATAATGGCTGCGGCGCTTGAGTCTCTAGCGGCTAGAGGCTCCATAGTGCAGCAATGAGCAATTTTCAGCACGACTAAATCCGAGATTCTCGTACGACAGCAAGCCACAAGGAACGCTATTAAGGCGCTTCGTCTCCTTTTGCTACGGCGACTGTCGTTGGCGCATTGCAGTGCATTGCTTGCCGGCGCAGCGCTACCGTTGGCATTCGCGCCGGTCGATTGGTATTGGCTGGCCGTGCTGTCGCCGGCAGTATTGTTTGCGCTCGTGTCTCGCTTGCGAGAACGCGACGCGCTCTGGGTTGCTTATCTCTTCGGTGTCGGCTACTTCGGAACCGGTGTCTCATGGGTTTACATCAGCATCGACCGGTACGGCAGCGGCCCCGTGGCGGCCGCTGCCGTGACCTTGGTCTTTATCGCGCTACTCGCCGTATTTCCCTGGTCGGCGATCTACCTCGTTCGCAAACTACGACCGCAGATGGACGGGGTGGCGCTTTGGCTTGGGCTGCCCGCAGCCTGGGTATTGACCGAATGGGTTCGGCTTTGGTTTCTCACCGGCTTTCCCTGGCTTTTCCTGGGATATAGTCAAGTGAGCACACCGCTCGCTGCCCTCGCCCCCGTATTCGGTGTGCTCGGCGTGAGCCTGGTTTTGACAATCATCGCTGGAGGTTTGGCCTGGTTCTGCCTGCGGCCCAATATCTGCCGCGCCGCACTTACTGTGGGAGCAATCGCGGCGGTATGGGCTGGCGTCGCCCTCCTTGACCGCGAATGGACTTATCCGACGTCCAAGCCGCTTTCCGTCGCACTGATCCAGGGCAATATGGCGCAAGACAACAAGTGGAAGCCAGAAACACTACCCTCGACTCTGAAGCGCTATCGTAATCTGACGCAGCCGTATCTCGGAACGGATCTCATCGTCTGGCCCGAGACAGCACTGCCCATCTGGTACGACCAGGCGGATGTATATCTCGGGCGGATCAAATCACAGCTCGGCAAGCACGGCTCGACCCTGATACTCGGCATTCCGGTACGTACCGAGCAAGGCGACGCCTACAACAGCGCCGTTCGCCTGGGCGACCCCGCCGCGTTCTACTACAAGCGCCACTTGGTGCCTTTTGGTGAATACATCCCTTTACGCAACGCGCTCGGTCCTGTACTCAATCTGCTGGGCGCGCCGGTCACTGATTTTACCGAGGGCAAACGCCCCCGCTTGCTGGATGTGGGTGACGTGCCTGTTGGCGCATTGATCTGTTTCGACGTGGCATTTGGGGGCGAGGTCGCCGATCTGCTTCCCGACGCTCGGCTGTTGGTCAATATCACCAACGATGCCTGGTTCGGCGATTCGCTGGGCCCGCAACAACACCTGCAGATCGCTCAAATGCGAGCTATCGAAACCGGCCGCCCCCTCCTGCGGGCGGCCAACACCGGCATCACCGCGGTGGTAGATCACAACGGACGGCTTCTGGCGCGCGCAGCTCAGTTCGAGGTTAACTCGATTTCCGCCGAAGTGACGCCGCGGCGGGGAATGACCCCGTACGGGCGCTGGCGAGATTACCCGGTCCTGGCAATGATCGCGCTGACGGCGCTCGCGCTCGGCCTTTTGCGCGTGACGCGAACCCGTTGATCGCAAGGCTTTACCCTCAAGCCACTGGAGGTTTTACGCTTACGTTCGGAGGTAGTGATATGTCGGATTGTGGTTGTGAATTCGAAGCCAAGGACCAAACGCAAAGACAGGCGTTGTACTGGCTGCTGGGAATCAACGGCGTGATGTTTCTGACCGAGTTCGGGGTAGGCATGCTAGGCGGGTCAACCGCGCTGATCGCCGACTCGCTCGACAACTTCGCCGATGCTGCGGTTTACTCCGCGGGTCTGTATGCGGTCGGTCGTGCCGCGCACCATAAGGCACGCGCGGCATCGATCGGCGGGGTGGTTCAGATCCTGCTCGCCCTGTTCGCGCTGAGCGAAGTCGTGCGCCGTACCGTTATGGGGAGCAATCCGGAGTCCGCTTACATGATTCTGATGGGGCTGGCCGCGCTTGCAGCCAATACCGTGTGCTTGCTGATCATCGCCCGACATCGGGACGGCGGCGTGCACATGCGCGCGAGCTGGATATTTTCGGCCAATGACGTCATCGCCAACGTCGGCGTTATCATCGGCGGCACGCTCGTCTACTATCTCGACACCCGGATCCCCGACCTGATTATCGGCTTGATCGTTGGGCTGATCGTACTGCTTGGCGGCGTACAAATCCTTAGGGATGCCCGTAGAACCACGGCCGAGATGCCGTCATCGGCGGCGCCGTGAGGACCATCGTAGTCAACGCGGCTTCAGTGCGCGCCTTACAGGTTAAGGCTAGTTAAATGGGGACGCGTACGGCCCCTATCGCCGCCAATGCGTTGGCGCCGGCCAAACGGCTTCGCTGGCTCTTGCTGTCGTTGTTGCTTCTGGGTCTCGATCAAGCAGCCAAATATGCGGCCAGCGTCCATCTGGCTTACGGCGAATACCTGCCGGTCACGCGCTTTTTCAACTGGACGCATCAACATAACACCGGGGCGGCATTCAGTTTTTTGGCCAACGCCGGCGGTTGGCAAAACGCCTTCCTGATCGTTTTAGCGCTTGTTGTTTCGACGGCCCTGGGTTGCTGGCTGTGGCGCGAAAACGCATCAAGAACGTATCAGATCGCGCTATGCGCCATCATCGGCGGCGCACTGGGCAATGTGACCGATCGGCTGCTGCGCGGCTACGTCGTCGATTTTCTCGATTTCCACTACGGGCAGTGGCACTGGCCTGCATTCAACCTCGCCGATGTGTGGATCATCGTGGGGGCGGCAGCGCTTATCTGGGCGCAGGGCAGGCGCGCGGGATGATGGTGTCAGCCTGGCTTTCAAAACGGTCTGAAAAATGAATTTTATAGTGAAATGCATCTTTATCGCGCTCGCTGTTTTTGCGGGCGTTACCTATGCGGTTGAACGTGGCGGCCCCGGTCGGATGGATAACGGCGACATGATGGGCGGCTTAATGACGCAATGCGGCGTGATGGGCGAACCCATGATGATCGCGTGGCTACTGTTCGTGCTGCTCGTTATCGGCGTGTTGGTCCTCGCCGTCTTTGCGCTGATCAAGTATTTGCGTAGCGAAGGGCAGCGTACGTCGCCGAAGAATGCCGGTCACGAAACGACACGTCGTGCACCCAACTCGGAAACAGATAACTATCCGTAGGCAGTACATTCGAAGCCTGCGTACCTAATCTGACGAGAAGTCAGCGATGCGTAGTGGAACGAGATAATGCAGACCAAGATGGAAAAATCCAGCAAAAGTGAGGGCAGCGCCGAGAAAAGCTGACCTCTGTTCCCGAAAGCGGCCACTCAAAACGAGTGGCCGCTTTCAACCATATGTTCTAACAGGAGATTAACCATGAGTTTAAGACTAGGCGATACCGCCCCCAATTTCACCGCCGATACCACCGAAGGCGAGATCGATTTTCACGACTGGCTGGGTGACGGCTGGGGCATGCTGATGTCGCACCCGGCCGACTTCACACCGGTCTGCACCACCGAGCTGGGTGCGGTCGGCGGCCTCAAGGAACGGTTTGCCAAGCGCAACGTAAAAGCGATCGTGGTTTCGGTGGATTCGGTGGCCGATCACAAGCGCTGGTCATCGGATATCGAAGAAACCCAGGGTCAGGCCGTGAATTTTCCGATCATCGGCGATTCTGACCGCAAGGTTGCCGAACTCTACGACATGATTCACCCAAACGCGGGTGACACGTCGACCGTGCGCAGCGTGTTCATCATCGATGCGAACAAGAAAATCCGCATGACGCTGACCTACCCGAAGAGCGCCGGGCGCAATTTCGACGAGATCCTGCGCGTCATCGATTCGTTGCAGTTGACCGACAACTACAAGGTGACCACGCCGGCGAACTGGCAGGACGGCGATGACGTGATTGTGTCACCCGCACTGTCCAACGAAGAGGCGAAGAAGCTGTTCCCGGCCGGCTGGAACGAGCTCAAGCCCTATCTGCGCATGATCAGACAGCCGAACAAGTAACGGTTCCGGCCTCAAGCCTTGGACAAGGACCACACGCCTTGTCCAGGGCTTGGTGCTGTCCATCACCCGTCCGGCGATGACTCGGGCGCCAGCAGCTCGTGAAGGCAAAATCCAATCTGGGTCAGCCAATAGGCTTGGAAAAGTAATTCTCCGTTAGATTCAACGCAATCTCTCCGGATCAGACAAGGCCACTGTGGTGTCTTGGTTATAAGAGCGATCGGTTAATACCTGCAGAATACCGCATGTCCCGCTTGGCCGCTTGCCGACGCACTGCTTGCGTAACACGGCCAAGTGCTGTTTTAGCTGCGTGAGTTCTTCCATACGGATTTCGACTTGCTGGATATGTTTATCTAGCAGCGCGTTGACATCACTGCAGTCTGTCTGCGGGCGATCGCGAAACTGCAACAAGGCGCGCACCTCTTGGAGACTCATACCCAGCGATCGGCAGTGTCGGATGAACCGCAAGCGTTCGACATGGGCCTCGCTGTAGAGCCGGAAATTAGCATTGCTTCGCATAGGCTCTGGTAGCAGCTTCTCCTGCTCATAGTAGCGAATTGTTCCGACTTGGCAGTCAGTGCGACTTGCCAACTCACCGATTTTCAAGGCCACGGAAATCCTCCAAATTAGATACTTGAGTCTATAGTAGTTATAGGGATGCTGGCCGGCAAGATCATAAAATCACTGTGGCCTGCCGGCCGCGCGGTACGCGAGTTAATAAAGCCCCCGGCAAGCCGCTGGTTTATACACTTGGCACTCACTACGCATTCAATCAGTCATGTAGCAGCATCTTACGCTTGACCCTCTAGTAGCTAGAGGGTCTAGGATCACAACACATAAATCTCAGTCGGTACTCGACTGGGCCGATGTTTGCAAAAAAGAGGACATGAAATGGGCGATTGCGGCTGTCACGTTGAAGCGAGCAATGAGGCCGAGCGGCGAATTCTACGGATCGCCCTGGCCCTCAATGCCACGATGTTCGTGGTCGGCATCACGGCCGGCCTTATCGCCCAGTCCATGGGACTGGTCGCTGATTCGTTGGATATGCTGGCCGACGCCAGCGCCTATGCAATCGGCCTGGTCGCAATGACACGCAGTGCGCGCTTCAAGGCCTCTGCGGGGCAATTGAGCGGGTCGATACTATTGCTGCTGGGTTTAGCCGTGCTGGTCGGCGTCTTATGGCGAGCGGCCACGGGCAGCGAGCCCGAGGGCTCTTGGATGATCGGAATCGCCTTTGTATCGCTCGCTGTCAATACCATCGTTCTCCGGTTGCTGGGACGTTTTCGTCATGGCGAGGTGCACCTGCGAGCGACTTGGCTATTCACTCGGGTCGATGTAATTGCCAATGTAGCTGTGATCCTGTCCGGCGTGCTGGTGCTTGTTCTGAACAATGCGGCACCTGATCTGATCATCGGCACCGCGCTTGGCCTCTACGTGATCAAGGAAGCGACCGGCATCCTGCGCGAGGCACGCGACGAACAGAAGGCTTCTCTCAAAGCAAGCTAGCGCGTTTTCAGGGGGACTGCCGTGGGCGATCTGGCCAACATCGTATTGCTGGGCATCATCGAGGGTATTACCGAGTTCTTGCCGATATCCAGCACCGGCCATCTGTTGATCGCCGAACGCTGGCTTGGGCAGCGTTCGGATATGTTCAATGTCGTCATCCAGGCGGGGGCGATTCTCGCAGTCGTATTTATCTACTGGCGCGAAATTCGGCGTCTTTTCACTCGTTGGCGTGAACCGGACCAACGTGATTATTTGTTCAAGCTTATTGTCGCGTTTTTGATTACCGCGCTACTCGGGCTGATCACGGTCAAGTTAGGCTTCCAGTTGCCGACCCAGCTCAGTGGCGTGGCCTGGGCGCTGGTCATCGGCGGTGTTTGGATGATCGCGGCAGAACAGATCGCCGCCAGACAGCCGGCATCCGAGCGCGTAACTTGGACGGTGGCCGTGTTGGTGGGTATTGCGCAGATGGTCGCGGGCCTGCTTCCGGGCACTTCACGATCGGCGGCGACGATCTTCGTCGCGCTTCTGGCCGGCACCAATAACCGCAGTGCCGCCACCCAGTTCGCGTTTCTCGTGGGCATTCCCACCATGTTCGCAGCCAGCGGTTTCGAGCTATTCAAGCAATTCCAGGGTGGCGCCGGTATCGCACCCGACTGGACCGGGCTGGCGGTCGGGTTCCTCGTTTCGATGGCCGTCGCGTTTTTCGCAGTCAAATGGCTGCTGGATTTCATCCAGTTCCATACTTTCACCGCGTTCGCTATCTATCGTATCGTATTTGGTGCCGCCTTGTTAATTTTGCTCCACGGCAGCTGATTTATTTAAAATGTTCCTATATATGCCGACAGTGCCTACCAACTTTACTACGACTATAAGGTACTCTTCCGGGCCCCAATCTGGACGAGTGCTGCGTGTTCTGTCCCTTTCGTTCGGTAACGTGCCCGCCAATCCAGCACCAGCGCGAGTGTTGCGCTTAGGGTGACATATGCTGGGCTTACGCTCATCAGTGTCTGGTTGAAGTACACCCTAAATGGGCGTCAGACATAATGCGCCAATCCCGTCAGGATAGGGTCCATTTCAATTTGCTGCTCATGGCTGTCTTCTCTATTGCTTCGGGCCGCTTTTTTTTCGCGCGGCTTTGCGGCCCGGCGCAGCGCGGCGGCGCAGCGGCGTGACGTCTTGGGAGATCATGACCGGACTCGGTAATAGCGCATCATGCCGTTGTCCTCATGCTCCATGTTGTGGCAGTGATAGAGATAGAGGCCGTCGAAATCGGTGAAGGTCAGTACGATGCGGACACGCTCGCCGGGCAGGACCAGGACGGTGTCGTGCAGGCCGGCATCCACCAGCCCCGCATCGAGACCAGTCCAGCCGCGCAGGCCGCTGCGTTTGCTGCGCTCGATCACCGCAAACTGTAGGCCGTGCACATGCATGGGATGCGGCATCATGCTGTCGTTGACGAATTCCCAGATTTCGGTATCGCCCAGGGTCACGATTTCGTCATCCGCCACGACGGCGCCTTGGAATTGGCGACCATTGATGGAAAAGCCGCTCATCATTTCCATTCGCAAATCGAAGGTGCGTATGGGCGTAGCCGGGGTTGTGGAAGACGTTTTCAGGTCCAGATCTAGAACCTTGGGCAGCGGCGGTCCCTTGTCCGCGCGACGCGTGACGTGCAAGGGCACCAATTCGAATCGGGCGCCCGCGGGCAAGCCGGAGTAGCCGCCCATCATGCCGGAATTGTAAGCGTCGCTGACCAGAGCGAGTTGATCGCCGACTTTGGCGTCGGACAGATCGACCCACAAATCAATACGCTGGGCGGGGGGCAACGTGACATAGGGTCGTTGTTCCGGTGCCCCGAGCAGGCCCCCGCCGGTGCCGATGACGGTCACCGGGCGGCCGTCGCTCCAGGCCAGCTTGTAGATGCGCGCATTGGAACCGTTGAGAATCCGCAGACGATAGGGGCGGGTGCCGACCTCGCGGGCCGTCGGGGAATAACCGTTGACCAGAACGCGATCACCGAAAAAGCCGCGCATCATCGATCGCATGCCGTCGACAAAAGTCAGCTCGTTCTCGCCAGCAAACGTTCGATCCTGCAGGACCAGAATGAGCTCTTGATCGCCGGCGGGCAGATTGAGC
Organism: Salinisphaera aquimarina; assembly: GCF_042643355.1. NCBI lineage: Bacteria > Pseudomonadati > Pseudomonadota > Gammaproteobacteria > Salinisphaerales > Salinisphaeraceae > Salinisphaera > Salinisphaera aquimarina. Next base: position 222,125 of record NZ_JBHRSS010000008.1, on the reverse strand, counting down.
GCGCGCTCGGTGTCGTCCTCGATAATCAACGGCCCGGCCAGTCCGGCATAGCTTTGAAAGCCGACGCGGCCGCCGTTGGGGCCGTGCGGATGCGGGTGGTACCAGTACAACCCGGCGCGGTCGACCACGTCGAAGGCCACCGTCATATCCTCGCCTGGCTTGATCGGAAGACGGGGCTGGCCGTCGACGTCCGGCGGCACGTGCAGGCCATGCCAGTGGACCGTCGTGTCCTCGGGCAGCGGGTTTTCCAGCCGCGCGCGTACCCGCTGGCCCCGGCGCAGCCGAATCAGCGGTCCAGGATAGCTTCCGCTGACTGAGGTCAGCGTGTCTTGCGGGCCCCGCATCAAGGCCGCGGTATAACGCCAGACCTCGCTGGGCGCGCCCGGCAGTATCGGTACAGTGTCGGGTTCAGCGCGCAGCCGGAAGTCTACGTCGAACGGCCCGTTTGTGATGCGCTGAGGTGGCGCCGCACGTTTGTCGTCCGCGGCGATCGCCTCCGTATTGTAGGCGACAAGCAAAGACGCGGGGGATAGAATTGATACGCCGGCAAGGCCGCCGATTTGGCCCAGCAATTGTCGGCGTTTTTTATCGATACGCTTCATGCGATGCGCTCCTGGACGTCGGTTTGGCTATTCGTCACGTTGAATCGTCCGATGGCGTTGATAACGCTGCGGCCCGAAGCCGGCATGCTTATTCACAAAGCCCGCGCGTAGCCGATAAGCGACGAGAATGATGATCAGGCCCGCGACGATCATCGGCGCCGAATAGACCTGGCCCAGCGTCATCCAGCCGAACGTGACGAAGCCCGCAAACGGGTCCGGCTGCCGGAAGAATTCCAGGAAGAACCGAAAACAGCCATAACCCAGCAGGAACGCGCCGGAAACCGCCATGCGCGGACGGGGCTTGCGTGCGTATATCCACAGAATGGCGAATAGCGCCACCCCCTCGAGAGCGGCTTCGTAGAGCTCCGACGGGTGGCGCGGCAGCCTATCGACGTGCGGATAGATCATCGCCCACGGCACGTCGGTGACGCGCCCGTAAAGCTCGCCGTTGATGAAGTTACCGATACGCCCGAAAAACAGCCCGATAGGGACGATCGGGGCGACGAAGTCGGTCACGTCGAAGACATGTTTGTGGGTGCGCCGGGCGAACCAGGCCGACGCGACGAATACGCCCAGCATTCCGCCGTGGAACGACATCCCGCCGTCCCAGACATAAAACACATGTAACGGATGGGCGAAGAAATAGCCCGGTTGATAGAACATTACATAACCGAGCCGGCCACCCAGCACCACGCCGAGCACGACATAAAACAGGAAGTCGCCGACCTCTTCGCGCGTCCAGCGTATATGCGCCAGTTGCGTGCGACGAACCGCCAGGGCCCAGCCGAGCAGAAAGCTGAGCAGATACATCAGGCCGTACCAGTGCACCGCCAACGGGCCCACTGAAAAAGCGACTGGATTGATCGACGGGTGTATAAACATGAGTGTTTTGATCGCGTTATGGGGGCAAGCTAAAGGATTGGTCGGTGAATCCGATCCGGATGATGCATGCCGAAGTGGTGTTCGGCTGTTCGCGGTTCAGGTTGGCACTGCATTGCACAGCGGCTGTCGGCCGTCGACGTTCGTTGGGCCGATCTATCGAGGGTTGCTGCGCAGGTACTTGATCAGTGCCAGAATGGCGAGCACCAATATAGCGATAACGAGCAGCCCAAAGAGTATTCCGACGATCATCATGGGGCCGCCCATCATCCCGCATTGCATCATCGAGCCGCCCGTCACGCCGGAATCGCCCATTCGGCCGGGGCCCGCCTGAGCGGCGGCCGGGGCCACGACGCTTGCCATCACAAGCAGGGTCAAGAAGGTTGCGTTGAGTTGTTTCATGCCGCTGTTTCCTTGTTCTATGGCGCTACATCAACCAAGATCCGAATGTTTTTCGGGCGGCGCGCTTGTATGGCTGGCCGTTGTTTCATGGGTTTGCGGATCGATTACAGGCACATCGCATTCATTGGGTCGTGCCAGGACGGCTTTGCTCTGCAATCGTTTGTCGAATCTGATCAAAACTTACGACCCCCGAAAACAACGTGTCGCCCACGATTACGGTCGGCGTGGCCCGCAGACGAATCGCCTTGCCGGCGTTTTGATTCTCGGCGATGATGGCGGCGGTTTTATTTTGTTTTAGGCACTGCTCGAACTTATCGGCGTCAAGACCGGTTTCGACGGCGATATCGACAAAACTGGACGTCGCATCATCCGTGGATGCCCATTGGTTTTGCGTTTCGTAAAGACGATCGTGATACGGCCAGAATTTGTGCTGGCGCGCGGCGCAACGTGCGGCCTCGGCCGCCTTATGCGCGTGCGCGTGCATGGGTAAAGGAAAATCAAAGAATATAAACCGCGCCTTGCCGGACTGGACCAAGTCCTGACGGATGCGCCGAGCGGTGGGCGCGAAGGCACCGCAGGCGGGACACTGGTAATCGCCGAATTCGCGGATGGTTATGGGCGCGTTGTCGCTGCCTTCCGCCATGCCGAGCGCGTCGTACTTTGTTCTAAATGCGGCCATTGTGTTCTGATCGAGCTTGCGAGGATTATCGGAATCGGCCGAAGCTTCCGAGCCGCCCTGGAAACTAATCGCCATGATCGCGGCGATAATCAATACGCCGAAAATCACGACCGGGATAAACAGAACCCCGAACAGGCGGCTCGGCGCCTCTTTTATTCTCTTCATGCAGTTTTCTCGTGTGTGAGAAAGGGGTGGATTCGCCGGCAAAAATGCTCAATTGGCTGTGGCCCTTGACACCGTTTTTAATGTGGCCGGATAAAGTCCCCGGATACACAGGGTGTCCGGGGTGGCAAGGTTGGAACTGCTTTACTTGTTCGGCTGCTTGGTCATGCGCAGATAGGGCTTGAGTTCGTTCCAGCCGGCCGGGAACAGCTTCTTCGCCTCTTCGTTGGACAGTGCGGGTGACACAATCACGTCATCGCCGTCCGCCAGTTCGCCGGCGTGGTCACCTTGTAGTTGTCGGTCAACTGCAACGAATCGATGACGCGCAGGATCTCGTCGAAATTGCGCCCGGCGCTCTTCGGGTAGGTCAGCGTCATGCGGATTTTCTTGTTCGCATCGATGATGAACACGCTGCGTACGGTCGACGTATCACCCGCGTTCGGGTGGATCATGTCGTAGCGTTCGGCGACCTCGCGATCGGTATCGCCGATGATCGGGAAGTTGACCGCATTACCCTGGGTTTCCTCGATGTCCCTGGCCCAGGCCTTGTGATCGGCCACCGAGTCCACGGATACCACGATGGCTTTCACGCCACGCTGGGCGAACCGTTCCTTGAGCCCGCTGACGGCGCCCAGCTCGGTGGTGCAGACCGGTGTGAAGTCGGCCGGGTGCGACATCAGCATGCCCCAGCCGTCGCCCAGCCAGTCGTGAAAATCGATCTCGCCTTCGGTGGTATCGGCGGTGAAATTGGGGGCGGTATCGCCCAGTCGTAAACTCATCATTGATCTCCTTGGTTGAAAAATCCGACTGCAAGCGGCCACTCACTTCGAGTGGCCGCTTTCGTGAACAGGGTCAGCTTTTCTCGGCGCTGCCCTTATCGCTGCCGGATTTCTCCATTTTGGTTTGCATCATGTCGTTGCAGTTGGCCATCATGTCGTTCATCTGGGTCATCATTTGCATCATGGGCATTTGGCCGTTGTTCATCATGCCTTTGCCCTGACCCATGCTGTTGTGGCCCTGCATCATCTGACCCTTGTCGTGGCCTTGCATCATCTGTCCCATCGAGCCGGAGTTCGTCGTCTTGTCGCCCTGGGTGGCAGCGAACAGGGCGGGCGATGCCGCGAACGAAGCCGCGACGAGCGTGGCAGCCGTGAGGTGTTTCAGTGTCTTACGCATGGTCGATATCCTTGGTATGGGGTGTTGACGGTCCCGACAGCAAAGCCGGAGACGTCGTGGATTGCGCATCGGCCGATTCGGCGGTCTGCTCTTTCTTGGAACAGGACTGCATGCTTTTCATACAGATGCCCATCATGATCAGGCACGGCAGCGTGCTGAGCAGAATGGGCAGAGCCCCGACCGCGGCCAGCCAGTTCCAGCCGAAAGCCAGCCCGAGCCCGACCATGGCGATACCGCCGAGCAATAGGCGTTGACGCTTGATCCAGCGCACCGCCGGATGGCTTGTGTCGGTGGCTGAGCCGGATCCATTGGTTTGATTACTAGAGCACGACATTAGGTGTCCCTCTCAAGATGGGTGCAGGGCGATTCAATACGTGGCATAGACGTCGCCGCTGAGCGTGCGAACCACGAACGGGCCTTGTTTCTTGCCTGGCATGCCGGGTGTGCCCGCCGGCATACCCGGCAGGGATATGCCCTTGATGTCGGGTTGCTCGCGCAACAGCTTGGCGATGGCCGGTTCTGGCACATGGCCGACGACGACATAATGGCCAATCAGCATCGTATGGCAGGACGCGAGCTTCGGCGGGACGCCATGCTTGTCGTTGAAACCGGCCAGGTCGTCGGTATCGATCACCTTGACGTCATAGCCTTTGTTGTCGAGGTACGCCGCATACTGCTCGCAGCACATGCAGCCCGGGTTGTGATACAAGCTGACTTTCACCGGTGCGGCCAACGCGTTACCGGAAAAAATCGACGTCAAAACCAGCAGCGACAGCAGCGCCGTGGCTTTTTTCAGATATAACTTCATTGGGGAATAACTCCACGTGACGTGATTTAAGGCGACGTCCGAGGGGGCGGCACGTGGGAGTTCCTACGAAAACGCAGGTCTGTACCACATCACCGCACGTCCAGCCGATGCGTCGTAACGCGATCTTAGGCAGGACGTGTAAAACCCGGACGCGAGGCGCAAAAAGCGCCCGTCAGGTCAAGCGTGGGTGTATCGCGGGGGGAAGGGGTCAGGCCCCTGGAGCAGGCGGCCCGAATGCACGCGCAGAACAAATACCGGCGCCACATGCTCAGGCGACACTAGCGCTACGGTCGACACAGCGATAGCCGCCGTCGTTGCACAAACGGACACAACACAAGCGGTTGCCATCGTGCTCGAAGGCGGCTGGCTCGTGGGATCGGCCTGGCAGAGCGTGCAATCTTTGGACGGACTTTGCGAAGGCATCGACCACGCCATCACCGCCGGGCTAGCCAGCACGCCGCTGAGCATCAGCGTTGCGATCAGGAGATGGATGATTACGCGCTTCACATGTTGAGTATAGGGGCTCGATCGAACGGTTACAATACGGTCATTGGACGCGCGCTGGTCAAATGTTTTCAGGTGGGGCGTCATTTACCGACGGCTCGCCCCTGGTAAATAAATGCCATCGGTTTCGGCCCTTTCATATAGCCGGTTTCGAGTTACTTGATGTCGAATCCGCCGTGCTCGATAAGCATCTCAATGGGGCGGTTCAGGTGGCAACCGCCGCTGATTTTCGACCACACGGGCGTCAAGCGATCCTGCCATTGCCTAACCTTGTTTTCCGGCCCCAAGCCATGTTCGACGAACAGCAGCTGCCCGCCCGGTTTGAGCACGCGTCGCATCTCAGCCAGCGCCTGTGGCGCCTGCGGTATGGTGCAGAGTGACCACGTCGTCACCACCGTGTCGATGCTGTGATCATCGAGCGGAATCGCCTCGGCCGATCCTTCGATAAAGCTCACCGGCAAAGCCGACCCGGCGGCCGAGCTTCGCGCCATCGCGACCAGTCGCGGCGAGGGCTCAAGGCCCTGGATTTCGCGCACATCAAGTGAGTAAAAAGGCAGATTGAGACCGGAGCCGATACCGATTTCCAACACATGGCCCTGCGCCATGGCGACGACACGCTTACGATACGGCACCAAATGCCGATTACGCATCGATAGATGGCACAGTCTCGGCAAAATGACATTGTTGTAGAAACTCATGTGTCCTCAGCTATAGGAGCCGTATAGGCTGGATAAGCACCGATGGCGCCGAAGCACGCGTTGCAAGGTTAGCCGCCAGCAGACGCGGCTCGACGCTCGGCGGATGGCGCTACATCCCGTGTTTGATGCCGCGTTTGATCAGCCACCAGTTCGCGGGATAGGCGGTCGCGAAGCCGATGATCATGGCAATCTGCATCATGAACCAGAAGGTCGCCGATGCGACATGGGGTTTTTCGGGCAGCAGCAGCTTAATCGCGGCGGCGATCCATGTCGTCTCCGAACTGGTCTTCATCCTCAACTCGGCTCGACTCCTGCCAGCACCGGAGAAAACCAAGACGGCAGCCGCGCCCGAATCCAAATCCGCGGCGGCATGAAGCGTGGCCGTCGCTTCACCGTGCATCGACATCTGCAAGCTCGACCGCAAGACCGACCTGTGTGTCGGGTGTTTGCGCACGGCAGAGGAAATTCGTCAGTGGCGCAAGCTCAGCGACTCTAGGCGCCGTCGAATCCTGGCCGAACGCTGCCGGCGTGAGGCGAAGTTGGCCTGGCGCCGCTGACGACCAAGGTTCCAATCGTAGTAACTATGCGCTCCATCGATTGGTCGTGGGCTAATACTCGAGCCACAAACCGCGACGCAGGAGTGCGGCGGTCTAAATCTTTTCTGTCATACGCTTTCCGGCTGTTGCAGCTTGCCCCGAGGTCTCGCGCAGGATGCCCACGGCCGTGTAACCAAATAAGAGCGCGACCAGGGCCCCCACGATCCAATCGGGCCATGGCACGTTGAAGACGAGCACTAGGCCACCCGCGACTACGGTTGCGGCATTGCCAATGGCATCGTTACGCGTACATAGCCACATCGCCCGCATGTTGATGTCTTGGTGACGATAGCGCATTAGAAGGCCAGCGGAGGCCAGATTGGCCAGCAGCGCTATGAAGCCCATGCCGATCATAATAGTGGCTACGGGCAATGCGCCGGTCACAATCTGATGAATCAATTGCGCACCAATGCCCGCCGCAAGTACAAGCTCAATCAAAGCATTTGTGAAACCGGCGCGGGTGCGAGCACGAAGCGTACGGTTGAGAGCGAATAGCCCGATCCCTAGACCCACCGCATCGATCAACATATCGACCGAATCGGCCTGCAGTGCGCTTGAGTGCGCCCAGAGGCCAACACTCATTTCGGCCACGAACATCACGGCATTGATTACCAGCGCCGCGATCAGGGCGCGTCGTTGTCCCCCGGACGCCTCACTGAGATCGCCGGCAGAACAGCCACAGCAGCTCTCGGCCATCGTCGAATTCCTCGTCTGTTGTGTTGCCGCCTGCCTACAAAGTAGCGATCGATGCCAGCCGATCAGGGTATCAGTGCGATTCGTCGCACCGGACTCGCAAGATACTTGCTGATCGAGTGAATGGCGATAGCCGAAAAGCGTCGATCCGTACGATCGGACAACGATCGCAACGCGGTAATAGTTTTCAATACAAAGTGCTGCGGTTCAGCATATGGGCGAGAACGTAGCCTGAACTCAATAATAAAGCATAGTAATACATTGATTGTTATAAGTTTTTATATATAGTGCGCCGCAAGCAACCTGCCTGTATCGCTTGAGAAATATCCGACGTGTACGTACAACCGCTGCTCTACACGCTGATCCCGGTGGCCGCAGCCGCACTGTCCGGGGCAGTGGCCGCCGTTCGCGTTCCGGGCGAACAGGCGACTAGTGCTGTACAACACCTGGCCGCCGGCGTCGTATTCGCGGCGGCAGCTATTGAACTTGTTCCAGGGGTACTGCACTCGGCACCGCTACCCGCCATTATAGGCTTCGCGCTCGGGATTGTGGTCATGTTTGCCCTGCGCCACCTCAGTGATGCCGCGGAGCGGCGAGCCGAGCGTCGGGGATTGCCACTGTCGATCGGGCTGATCGTGACCATCGGCATCGACTTTTTCATTGACGGCGTGGTGCTCGGCGCCGGCTTCACTAACGACAGCCAAACCGGAATCTTGCTCACCATCGCGATCACGCTGGAATATCTGTTCGTCGGCCTTTCCGTGGCCGCGACTCTGCCCACCCGAGCGCCGTGGGCATTAATTGCACTCCCTACTGGCCTCGCGCTGTTCACGATAGGTGGCACCGCGTTGGGGGTGGCAATGCTCACCGGCGCCTCAAAGCCGGTTACGGCGGCCGTGTTGGCTTTTGGTGCCGTGGTCTTCATGTATTTGGTCACTGAGGAGCTTCTTGTCAAAGCGCATGAGCAAGGCGACACCGCATTTGGATCGGCCACTTTCTTCGTCGGCTTCCTCTGCTATCTCCTGATCGAGCAGGCGCTCGCGACGTAGAGCATGCGGCGCTTGACTCGTCGTTTTGAGCGTCAGGCGCTTTCCATGCCTTTATCGGCCACGGGTGTTCGTGCGCACGGCTGTGAGGTCGCCATACTTCGAATGGCGTTCGCGGCAACGATCAGGACCGGCCGCCTGAAATTATGTAACCAGGGCCGACCGATTCATCGTGAAGTCGGTCGTATACGGCCTCGTCGCGCGATAAAGCGCGGCATGTGTTTACACGGAGCATGCCAAGAGTCACGAACAACGCCACCATCACAGCTCCGGCCATCATCACGATCATAGCCACGGCGTTTCGGCCGATGCCGACCGGCGCTATCTGTATACCGCGCTCGGCTTGTTGATGGCGTTCATGGTCGTGGAAGTGATCGTCGGGCTCATCGCGCAGTCGCTGGCGCTGATCACGGACGCCGGGCACATGCTCACCGACGCGGGCGCCATCGGTCTGTCTCTGGTGGTCATGCGGCTGGCCAGTCGGCCACCCAAAGGTCGATTCACCTTCGGTCTGAAACGCGCCGCAATCCTGAGCGCGCAGACCAACGGGCTGGTTCTTTTACTGCTGTCGATCTGGTTCCTGGTGGAGGGTGTCATTCGACTGATTGAGCCGCCGCAGGTCAACGGATTGTTGGTCGGCATCGTCGCGCTGGTCGGCATCGTGGTGAACCTGGCCGCGACCTGGGCGCTGAGCCGTGCCAGTCGCGAGAGTCTCAACGACGAGGGCAGTTTCCAGCATATCCTGACCGATCTATATGCGTTTATTGCGACCGCGATCGCCGGTTTTCTGATTTTCTGGACCGGCTGGACGCGCTGGCCGCCCTGACCGTGGCCGCGTTCATGCTCAAGGCCGGCTACGGTCTGGTCCGCGAATCGGGACGTGTCTTTCTCGAGGCCGCGCCCGTGGGGCTCGACCCGTCAACACTGGAATCGGCCATCCGCGAAGTGCCGGGCGTGCGCAACGTGCGCGATCTGCATGTCTGGGAGGTGACTTCTGGCATGCCGTGCTTGTCGGCCGAGATCCACGTCGATGAAGGGATCGATTGTCATGGGATTCGTCGCTCGGTGGACGCGATGCTGCACGAGCGTTTCGACATCGCCCACAGCACGCTGCAAACCGAACACGTATCGTCGATCGGCGAGATCGAGACCGATATCCCCATCATGTCTGTGTATTCGAGCAGCCGGCTTCGTAAGCCGTATGCGCGCGGTGTTTGCGCTGTAAGCGCTCACGTGAAGTCGTAGGCACGATGGTTGCCATGCCCGCCAGATACGCCTGCGTCGATTCCGGGCGGCGTGGGTCCGGTCCGCCGAACTCGAACGGCGCGAAGTCGAGGGGCTTTATAAACTCACGCGCTCAATGCGCGTCATGCAGGCATTGGTCGTGATCGGCCAGGATCTCGATCACCCGGCAATCGCGAACCCGACCATGCCGATCGCAATCGGCCATGCGCTCCAGTTCCTCTTTCAACGCCGTCAAGCGTGCAATGCGGCTGTCAATCGCGGCGAGTTGGGCGGTCGCGATGGCATCGGCCTGTTCACAGGAGCGCATCGGATGGTGCTGCATCTCGATCAATGTCCGGATGGCGTCGACCTCGAAACCGAGTTCGCGCGCATGCCGGATGAAGCGCAGTTGTTGGGCCGCCTCGGCGTCGTAGCACCGCCGATTACTGGCGGTGCGCGGCGGCTCGGGCAACAGACCGATCTGCTCGTAATACCGGATCGTCGGGATCTTCACCCCACTGGTTTCGGCCACCTGACCGATGGACAAGGTAGTCACGGTTTCCTCCATGTTCTATAGCCACTGTAGATATAGGGATTGGATGTCGCCGCGTCAACCATCAAGTCTTGTAGAAAATCAAGGCTTCGATAAATAACGCTTGATCCTATAGCGGCTAGAGCATTTAAGGTCTGAGGTCATTAAAGCACCGACGACGGATCGAGTCATGAATACATCGGTAAACCAGAGCCGCTATCGCATCGACGGCATGGACTGCGCGAGCTGTGCGGCCAAGATCGAAGGCGCGGCACGCCGCGTCAAAGGCGTGAATCACGTCGACGTCTCCGTGGCGGCCCGCAGCATGACCGTCGAACATGACGACGAGGTCCGACTGGACAAACTGGAAAAACGAATCCGTACGTTGGGCTATGGCGCCCGCCGATTGGCGGCCAACGAAGGCTTGTCGCCGAGCGCCGAGTCGGCATGCTGCGAGCACGAGCACCGCCATGGCCAATGCGGGCATGGAGAGCCGGATGCGTTCGATGCCCCGCTGGAAAGCGATGACCAGAGGCGTGTTACGCGCTATCAGGTCCACGGCATGGACTGCGCCAGCTGCGCAGCCAAGATCGATGGCGCCGCTCGGCGTGTTAACGGTGTGGACGAGGTACAGGTGTCGGTTGCGACAACGAGCATGAGCGTTCGTCACGCGCCCGACGCGAACCTCGCCCGCCTTGAAAAACGCATCGGCGCGCTGGGGTATGGTGTCCAGCGACTGACCGCGAACGCACCGCCGTCCGACGCGCAAGCGCCGTGCGGTTGTGGCCATGATCACGCATCGTCTCACGATGAGCCGGCGGCCGATGGCGACAAAGCATCCAGCCCACCGCCTTGGTATCGCCATGCGAAGATCATGACGACCGCGGCCTGTGGCGCGGCGCTCGCGGTCGCGTTTGGATTGTCGCAGGTGATGCCGGCCTATGCCGTCTTCTTCTTTGGCGCTGCCATGTTGATCGGGCTGATACCGGTGGCGCGCCGGGCCATTACGGGCGCGCTGCTGGCCGGTACGCCGTTCTCGATCGAGATGCTGATGACCATTGCCGCGGTCGGCGCGGTCGCACTAGGCGCCACCCGCGAAGCAGCGGTCGTGGTGTTGCTTTTCCTGATCGGCGAATGGCTCGAAGGCGTCGCGGCCGGGCGGGCGCGGTCGAGCATTTCGGCGCTCGCCGACCTGGTACCTAAGACCGCACGGATCGTCGATCCGCAAGGCACAATCCGCGAAGTTGCTGCCGACACGCTCGACAAAGGCGTGACGGTTCTGGTCCGACCGGGCGATCGCATCCCCGCGGACGGCACGGTCATCGACGGTGAGAGTGCGGTCGATCAGGCGCCGGTTACGGGCGAGAGCACGCCGGTCACCAAACGAGTCGACGATTCGGTCTTTGCCGGGACGATCAACGGTGCGGCCGCGCTTCATATCCGCGTGACCGCCGCCGCCCAGGACAACACGATCGCTCGCGTCGTGCGGCTCGTGGAAGAGGCTCAGGAATCCAAGGCCCCCACCGAGCGCTTTATCGATCGTTTCGCTCGTTACTACACGCCGGCGGTCGTCGCTGTGGCGGCTTTGGTAGCCATCGTGCCGCCTCTGGCGTTTGGTGCTGCGTGGAGCGTTTGGATATACAAAGCGCTGGCGATTCTCTTGATCGGCTGCCCGTGCGCGCTGGTTATTTCCACGCCGGCTGCGGTCGCGGCTGCCTTGTCGGCGGGCGCCCGGCGCGGCCTGCTGATCAAAGGCGGCGCGGTACTGGAAACGCTTGGCACCATCGGTGCCGTGGCCTTCGACAAGACCGGCACGCTAACCGAGGGCAAGCCGCGCGTGACCGACATCGTCGCGGTCGGCGAGCATGACGAGAACGAGATCTTGCGTCTGGCGGCCGCCCTGGAACAGAGCGCGAGCCATCCGCTGGCCGCGGCCATTGTGGACGCCGCTCGCCAGCGCGCGATCACGATTCCGGGCGTCGAACGCGCTGCGGCCGTCCAGGGCCAGGGCGTTACCGCCGATCTGAGCGAGCGCAGACTGTTTCTGGGCTCGCTGACTGCCGCCGGTGAGCGCGCCGCGATCGATGCGGCCACCACCGCGCGGATTCAGGCACTCAACGACGAGGGTAAGAGCGTGGCAGTGCTGGTCGCCGACGGTCAGTTGATGGGCGTGCTCGCCCTGCGTGACGAACCTCGGCCCAAAGCCGCCGCGGCCCTGAACGAGCTGGCGCGGCGGGGGTTGCAGTCAGTCATGCTGACTGGTGACAACGCGCGTACCGCCAAAGCGATCGGTCGTCGTCTTGATATTGAGGTGCACGCCGATCTCATGCCCGAAGACAAGCAGCGGATCGTGCGGGAACTTCAGGCCCAAGGTGTGCGTGTCGCCAAAGTGGGCGATGGCATCAATGACGCGCCGGCGCTGGCGGCCGCCGATGTCGGTATCGCGATGGGCGGTGGCACCGATGTCGCGCTCGAGACCGGTGATGCGGCAAGCCTGCACGGTGATTTGCGCGATGTGGGCGACATGATTGCGCTCTCTAAGCGCACGATGGCCAACATCCGCCAGAACATCGGTATCGCTTTCGGTCTGAAAGCTGTTTTCTTGGTGACCACGATCGCGGGGCTGACTGGTCTATGGCCGGCGATCCTGGCCGATACCGGTGCGACCGTGCTGGTGACCGCCAACGCGTTGCGTCTCTTGCGCACACCCGCGCGATCGCGCCGGACGAAACCGGTATCGGAATCCCGTGAATTAGCCCAAGCGTAGTTGTCGACGGGCGGCTGTGGCCTTGGTTGAAGGGCTCATCGTTTTGACCGGATCCCACTCGGAATTAACGAAAATTGCATCGACTTTCTTGAGACGGATTAGGACCGCAATTGTGTAACACCGTCATACAAACATATATTCAACTGTGACAATAAAGATCCGCTCAGCAACACACCACACAGCGTGTCGGTCGCTTGGGCGCAGCGAAAACGGAGCTTCTTATGAGTCATGATCACACTCATCACGACCACGGACATGGCCATCACGATCACAGCCATGCCATTTCTGCCGATGCGGATCGACGCTATCTGTATACCGCCCTCGGGCTGTTAGTCGCCTTCATGGCGTTCGAGGTCGTGGTCGGTATTATCGTCAATTCTCTGGCATTGATCGCAGACGCCGGCCATATGCTCACCGACGCGGGCGCGATTGGGCTGGCACTCGTTGCCATGCGCCTGGCAAGCCGGCCCGCCAGCGGGCGATTCACATTCGGGCTAAAGCGGTCCGAGATCCTGAGCGCGCAAGCCAACGGCATCACGCTGCTGCTGTTATCGGTGTGGTTCGTCATCGAGGGCGTCATGCGGCTGGTCGCACCGCCGCAGGTCGACGGGCTGTTCGTCGGGGTGGTGGCGCTTGTCGGCATCGTGTTCAATCTCGGCGCGACCTGGGCTCTGAGCAAGGCCAATCGCGAAAGCCTCAACGTCGAGGGCAGTTTTCAGCATATCCTGACCGACCTCTATGCTTTTATTGCGACCGCGATTGCGGGCTTTGCCATCTGGTGGACCGGCTGGTATCGCCTGGACGCGGTGGCCGCCCTGATCGTAGCCGCGCTGATGCTCAAGGCCGGCATTGGCCTTGTACGCGAATCCGGGCGCGTTTTCCTTGAGGCCGCGCCCGCCGGCCTGCATCCGGAAACCCTGGATGCCGCCATCCGCGACGTGCCCGGCGTCTTGGGCGTCGAGGATCTGCACGTCTGGGAAGTCACGTCGGGCATGGCCTGCCTGTCGGGCGATATTCTGGTCGGCACAAACGCCGACTGCCATGCGATCCGGCGCGCCGTCCAAACGATGCTGCACGACGACTTCAAGATTGAGCACAGTACGCTCCAGGCCGAACATGTGGCCGATGACTCGGCGCGTATCGGGACACGGGAAGGTCCAGGCGATTCCTGTGTGTTCGCTGGCGGGCACGCATAAACGGTGTCGGCCGCGCGCTCTACTAGGCCCGCAACTGCCTTGCCCCTGTCCCGGGCGCTTTGATGGCGCCACTGATCTAAACGCGTTCCCTTGAGGGTTCGATGTTCGTCTGGCTGAAGGTCTTTCATATCACTTTCATGGTCATTTGGCTGGCCGGCCTGGTCAGCCTGCCGCGCTTGTTCGTGTATCACGCCGGCGCGAAAGACCGACCAAGAAGTGATCAGAGCTCCGTGCTCTTGGTGGGTACGATCGAGCGGAATCTATCGCGGCTGATGTCGGTCGGAGCAGGCGTCACGATCATTGCCGGGGTGTGGATGCTGGTTCTCCTCGGGGGAAGCTGGATCGCTCACAACGGCTGGTTTCATGCCAAGCTCGTTCTCGTCCTACTTCTGCTCGGCTTCCATGGCTGGTGCCAGTTGCAAAACAAGAAATTTCGCGAAAACCGCAATCACGGCACGCGGGGTTACTTTCAGGCCATGAGCGCGATGCCCATCGTGTTGCTGTTCCTGATTCTCTCGCTCGTCGAGATCAAGCCTTTTTAGGCTTCCATGGGTTGAGTAGCCGGGAGTTCATATGGCGTGGGACAAAAACGAGTTTCGCAAGCGCTACAACACACTGGCCCGTATCTACGACCCCGGATTGGGGTTGTATCGAGCTGTTGGTTTGCGTATCGAGACATATCGACAAGAGACCGTTGCTGCGTTGCAACTTCGGCCGGGCGATACCGTGGTCGATCTGGGATGTGGTACCGGTTTGAATTTCTCGTATTTACATGCCGCGGTCGGTGCCTCCGGTCATATTATCGGTGTGGATCTAACACCGGCGATGTTGGCAAAGGCGAAGCATCGCGTACAGAAGGCCGGATGGAACAATGTGACGTTGATCGAGGCGGACATGTCAACGTTCTATTTGCCGCCGCAGGCGAACGGCATTTTATCCACCCTGGCGCTGGCCACTGTGCCCGATTACGGCGACGTGGTCGCGAAAGTCGCATCCTCTGTGAATGCGGGCGCGCGGATTGCCAATTTTGAGTTGCAATGGCCGGAGCGCTGGCCAACCTGGCTGGCTCGGTTGGCTGTCTTTTTGAATCGGCCGGCCGGGGTGACACCCGATATCGTCAGGCGCCGACCGGCGACTGCGATCGAACGGTACTTCGAGCAGGTTGAGACCCGCGAACTTTATTTTGGCGCCGCTTATATCTGTTCCGGTACGGCTCCGAAAGAAAACTAATCACGAGTGCGAGTACCGCCCAAACCAGGCGCAAAAATCACGTCGTTTCCTCGTCCATGCGCGATTTTTAGACCGTTCTGGCTTCAGCCCAAGCCGTTTCTGTCTCACGCCATTCAAGATTTAGGACGACTTGGCAGGCGAGCGCAACTTTCGTTAGTGGGCCTTTATTCATTGTGCCTCGGCCGGTCGGCGTAATGATCCAGCCAACCTTTTGGCGGCATGCCTTCGCGTTCATGCCAATGCCCGCCGCGGCCCCGGAACAGTACGGTGGGCGTGCCGCTGCCACCCACGTCGAACATCGCCTGGCGGTTCGTCTTTAGAACGCGGCCAAGCGCACCTTTGGGTTGTCCGACCGCGATACCACCTTGCTCATGCTGGACGTCGAAATTCGATTCATTCCGAGCCAGATCCGCCGCTGGATCCTTGGCTTTCAGGATCGTGGCGGCGCGGCCGACACTACTCGGCCCGAGCACACCGACCATGATCCAGTGAATGCGTAGTCGTCCGGCTTTCACCAAAGGCTCGACCTGCTGATACAAGTGGTGACAGTAAATGCAGTTTGGATCCGCGAACACATACAGTGTCGGCGCATCCTTTGATCCTTCGGTCACCATGCGATCGGCGTCGAGCGAATGGATGACCTTGCCGACGTCGGGTTTCGGCTTGTACTTCCGCGCGTACTGCTTGGACAGATTGTGCCCTTGTGGGTCGTAGAGCGGCCCCAGCATCAGATAGCCGTCTTCGCCATAGACGACGGTCTGGTAGCCGCGGTGCTCCACGAGATAGCCCGTGAGGCCGTTCTTATCGGTGGGAAATTGCTTCATGACCTGCGTCTTGCCGGCATCGACCATGTCCTGAAGCACTTTCGGATAATGCGTATTGGATGCCGGGGCTGACCAAGCCGGCCACACGGTGGTGATCGTCAGGCCAAAGGCGAGGACGAGGCCTTGAGCGATCGGGGCGAGATCGGTGACGTCGCGTCGTTTCATTGCGGGCTCTTGTCTCTGGAAAGGGTGCAGCCGCACTGGCAGCGTGCCGCTGTGATCGGATCTCGATCTATTCGACTAGACGCACGCCCTTGGCGCGACGCATAGCCTCAACGCGATCGCGGATCGTATTTCGAACCGTCTCGTAATCCTTGATTGCCCGGAGCGTCAGGCTGTCAGCGCTGCGGTCGGTCGAGAGCACTTCAACATTCCCGCGACCGCAGAGACGATAAAGAAGCGGCGCCGTGGGATTCGTATCTTCGACACGATAGAGTTCGACCTCCTCGCCGCGGCGCGTCAGGATCCCCCAGGTTTTGCGTAGACGCTCATTCGTGAGCGCATAACGGATGCTCTGCACCGACCAGGCGTAAAAGCCGGCGATCGCTACGGGTACCAGGGCGACACCAGCCCAAGGCCAGGGGGCGTAGACGCCGGGAATGCCGGCGACGATTGCGGCGATCAGATAGACATGTAGGTTGACGACCTGACCCGGACCCGCCGACCAGATGATCTGTTCATCCTCGACTGTGCCAGGGGCCGCTTTACGGCCGGCCGGGATATGGGTGCCATCGTCGCTTGAATCGTTCATCGACTGTGCCAGGGGAAGTGACGGCACTAATCTGCTGGGATAGTCGCGTTGCGAAAACAAAAAATCCCGACACGACCGTGCGGAATTAGGGGTAGCCGCATGGGGCGTCTCATCGCCTCAAGTGTCACACGCAATCTGTGCGGTCTCGACATGACAGGCAATACAACATCTAACGGCACGGTGTCGGAGTTTGGGCCGGACCGTGGCGCGGCGATGGTCAGAAACTGACCAGCACCCAGTCGAGCCGCGACCTGTCAGCGATTGCGCGGTCGAAATTCGAGGTTTTCCACAGCGAATGTGAGGAAAAAGGAAGGCCCCTCGAAAGGGGCCTGGATGTGGATCAGACTGCTGGTTTGATCGACGCGATGCACTGGCGTGGAATCCGCCAGTGTGAACCGTCGTCGGCGCGACCAATCAGCGGCTTCTTGGAGGCCAGCGTCACCGTTTGCGGCACACAGCCCTCGGTGAGCGTGACTTGGTCGCCGATGGATGCCGCGGTCACCGTGCGCTTGAGGCGTTGTTTGTCGGCATGACGCCGGCGAACACGCGCTCGCCACGGTGCGGCGAACTCACTGCCGGGTACCGGCACCTCGTCGAGATAGGACACCGGGCACGAGAGCTCGGCCGGTCCCATCGATTCGGTGACGGGTTTGTAGCCCCAGCCATAGCCCGGATTGCGCACCATCAGATAAGCGACGATCAATCGACCAAACTCGGGGTATTTCAGGTTTTCCTGAACGGTCCAGAGCACGTTGCCCCGCACGCATTTGCGATGCGTGCGCAGGTTGGGATCACCTTCGGTGAGATGCTGGATGAGTTCGGCCTTCGTCTGGCCTTGTGTGATTAACCATCCCATGGTGCTGCTCCTGTAAAAAAGGGGAACACCGGAGCCCGCCAAGGACACTGTGTTCCCCGCAGGTGGATGAAGACAGCTGAAACTGTCCGATATGGCGTATGAAACGCCCGGCGGACGCGAACTAGATCAGTCCGCGCTCAGCCATCGACGTGGTGGTTTCGCCTACGATGAGGTGATCAAGCACGCGAATATCGAACAGAGCCAGCGCCTCGGTGAGCCGACGCGTAATGTCGCGATCAGCCGCGCTAGGCTCGGCCACGCCCGACGGATGGTTGTGGTAGAAGATGACGCCGGCGGCGTTGTGCATCAGACACTCCTTGGCGACTTCTCGCGGATAGACCGCAGCGCCGTCAAGCGTGCCCCGGAACAGCGTTTGGTTATCGATGACACGGTTCCGGGTGTCGAGAAAAATCGCCCCGAAGACCTCGTGTTCGAGGCGGGCGAGTTGCAAGCGCAAGTAGTCGCGCGTGGCTGCGGGATCGGAGAGCACGTTCCTTTTAATGAGTCCGCGCTCGATGATCTCGATGGCTTGTTGGACGATGGCGGACTCGTCCGGCGTGATGGATAGCAGCATGGTTTTGCTCCTTGGAAAAAAGGGCACACCACGCCCAGCGGGGCGTCGGGCGCCCCGCGGTGGGTCGAAAATGCTCGCTGGAAACGAGCGGGTAGGCAGTCAGATCAGTCGATGGCCGCGAAGATGGCCGGGCCTTCGGTATGGTCGCCGGCATAATCTCTCAGCCGATCGAACATCTCCTCGTGCCTTGGGCTGCGCGTCTTCCAGACCAACGCATTGAGTGCAAAAAGTGTCGCGACGACGCCGGCGGCATCGGGCGACATGTCGCCTTCGTATCCGTTGCCGGCACAGCAGATCCGGATGCTGTCGCAATCGAGATCCGGGGCCATGTAATAGCCGCCGTTGCTCAATTCGTAAAACGTCCAATAGCCGCCATCGTAGTCCGGCGCCAAGTCGGACAGCGCGTTGTAAACCAGGGATTCGCCGATCAGCATGTTCGCGCCACGGCCGAAAAACCGAGGCAGGAACCGCATCCGTTGATGGTCGGGAACCCACGTTGCCGTGAGGAGAATGGACTGGCCGTCGACGGATTCGTCAATTGCATAGGGCATGGTGTTGCTCCTTGGTGAATAGGGGCAGACACCACGCCGCACGGGGTGGAATTGCCCCGGGGTGGGTGAAAAGTCTCGCGTCAGCAATTCAGCCGGTGCCGAGGCTACTCGGCGAACACGGCGAATTGAGGCCTTGTTCGCCGGCAAAACGATCGAGCCGATGTGCCAGTTCGTCGATGAAGAACGTGTCGAAGACGCGATCCGACCCCGCCGCGTTCTTCACGGCGATGTCGTGCTCGCCCTGAACACCGGCCAGAAAGCCAATATCAGAGATCGTGAGATCGGCCTGGCCGAAGACATCGAAAAGCGCGTCGGCATCCTGATCGTATAATTGGCAAACCGACAGGTTGACTAGCGGTTCGCGATCGGGTCGCCCTTCGGTGTCGCAAATACCGATCGCACACGACACAAGACGTTCCTCGTCGTCGTAGCTGCGATAGATACAGCTGGCACCGCTCAGCCGCCCGGCGGGCTGCCGATTGACGATAAAATGGGTATGCACCCGGTTGAGGATTGTCTGACGATCGTCCTCGGTGAGATAAGCCATGGTGTTTCTCCGGAGAGCGGGAAACACCGATCCCCAGGGATGATATTTCCCTGGGTGGGCAAAGAACCGCCAGCAGAGCGGCAGTCGATGACGAAGTTTGGATCGAAGCTCGAAAGCCGCCTCGTCGCACGATCCGGCGAGGCTTTAAGGGCCGCTTTATACCCAGCGGTAGGGTTGACATATATAGGTTGGCCAAAATCGTGCCGCCGTGTCAACAGTCGGTTCAGAACTATCCGGCCGAACGTCGAGCCTCCATGAACAAAGCCGGGTTATAAGCCGAATCGACCGTTTGGGAATTCCTCGGTTGGGACCGTCGGCTCGATCCCGTCGGCGTATCACGCCGAGAATGCGCGCCTGAGGGCTCGTGGTTCGGCAAGAAAACGGGAAGCGGTGCCCCACCCTCAGCGGCCGCATGCGGCGGATGCCCAAGGGTGTCTTTCAGGTCCGTGGGGTGCTAGTTCGGCGGCGAACGTTCGCCCGCCCTGACATATATAGCGATCAGAGACGCTAAAGATACTTCGCACCCGACCCGCACCAGGTGTACTATTTGATAATACAGTTGGCAGGAGGCCATGCAATGCCACGCACCACCAGCGTCATTCTGAGCTCGCATTTCGAGCAATTCGTTCAGAGACAATTGGCCAGCGGTCGCTATAGCAACGTCAGCGAAGTCATCCGCGAGTCACTACGTCAAATGGAGGACCAGGAAACGCGCTTGTCCGCGTTGCGCGCCGAGCTCGATACCGGAATCGGGCAGCTGGACCGGGGTGAGCATACCGATTGGAAAAGCCTGAAAGCCGAATTGGATGCCGGTTAAGGCCGTCCGTCTATCGCCAGCGGCGGCGACGGATCTGCGAAAGATTCAGCAATACACGAGCGAGCGATGGGGCCACGAGCAGTGGCTGCGCTATTCGGATGAAGTGGATCGTCTATTCGAGCAACTGAGCGAAAATCCGGAGCTCGGGCGGCTACGTGACGAGATACGTCAGGGGCTACGCAGCGTTCCGATGGGTTCGCACGTCGTTTGGTATCGCACGCGGGCCACCAATCTAGACATTGTGCGCATACTCCATGCGGCTATGGATCCGAATATGCGGCTGTAGATACGAAAGACGCGGCGCTGCAAAACAACGTGAAGTCGGAGTGAAGCGGTTGCCCGTTTACCGGTATACGCCGGCAGAGCTATGCTTTGTAGTGGAGAAGTCTCAAAGGGAGGCGATATGACCACGGACAACAACGCACAGACGCAGTCGACCGCGGCGCCCCAAGGGCGGTTTCGAACGATGGCGCGCTGGCTCGGTGTTGGCGCCGCTGTGGCACTCGCGGCGACGGTCATCGTCTTGGCCATCATGAACTGGCAGAGCGTTCTAATCGTGCTGGCGGTCGCAGCGATTCTGGGCCTGATGCTCAAGAATGGAATTCCTAAAAGCAATCATGATGGCGACCTGGAATGGCGATATGGGCTTGCCGGCCCAGGTTGGTATCGCGGAGACACATTCATATGCTCTGATGAACGGGATGATCATTAGCGTCATTCCAAGAGGGAAGCTGTATTTACAGCTTCCCTCCCGAGACCGTGCTTTGAGTTTTCTGGCCACCTTGCTTGCCAGCATTTCCTGTTTCGTTCCCACCTTGTTTCATGGCACCTCCCAACGCACTACCGGCCCCAGCACCAGCCCACCCCAGCATCGCGAGCCAGGCCGTGGGAAGCACCACCACCATTGACGCCTGCACCAGGGTCAG
Source organism: Salinisphaera aquimarina (assembly GCF_042643355.1). Lineage (NCBI taxonomy): Bacteria > Pseudomonadati > Pseudomonadota > Gammaproteobacteria > Salinisphaerales > Salinisphaeraceae > Salinisphaera > Salinisphaera aquimarina. The sequence continues at coordinate 201,085 of NZ_JBHRSS010000008.1, read as the reverse complement.
AATAGAAATGTCATAAGCATTGGTGAGCCCGGCCATGAAGCCGAGCTTGGCTGCGTTGCTCTGGTAGAGCATGGCCACCAGGTTATTGCTCAGCCAGCGGGACAGGCCGAACCAGAACGTCAAGGACGCCAGACCAAAGTAGGAAAACGTCAGAATCCCAGCCACCTTGAAGCTATACCCGGAGATCACGATCAAGACGGGCATGGCGATGACCATCGCCATCATCAGCAGATACTGAACCATGGGCATGGCACGCGCGGCGACATCTTTCATGCCCTCCGCGGGGAGCCAGCCCAGGCCGGCGCCGATCGCGCCGGCCACGGTTCCGACGGTACTGTTGAGTTCATTACCGCCGCCGGAACCGGACACGACATCGCTGCCCGAATTGCCGTTCGCCATCCCGCCCTGTGTGTTCAGCAGGGCCCGAATGGCATAGTCGTCAGCCGTGGCCGACGTGAACGCTGCATGGATATTCTGCCAGAGGTTGGGGTCGATCTGATCGTGTAATCGGGCCTTGAGCCCGTTCCCGGACGCCGACCACCATTGTTTGCAGGTGGGATACCCGCCTTGCGATGGGCCGGTCCCGAAGCCGGAATCGCGCGAGGCGTTGTAAGCAAATCCCTTGACCGGCCGATGGGACTGAAAGCTGTCGTAATAGCCCGCGGTATTTAGAAAATAATGCGACCCGATCCAATCCGTATCCTTCGCCGTGGCCGCGTCCAGACTCGTGGATTTGCGGAACAGTTGGGTGCGCGATCGGCCGTAACACCAACGCTGGAACCGGACGACCTCGCTGCGCAAGGTCGGATCCTGGATCGCCGTGCGATCGAGCTCGGTGCGCAGATACTGGTAGTCGGTATCACAGGGCAGGGCTGCAAGCGCGGCATTGGTCACGCCGTTCGACACTGCGTGAACGAAGGCCCACCACAATGGAATATCGGCGGTTTTGCCGCCCAGGGACGCGCCGGCGCCGGTGGACGTGCCGCCGGTGCCCACCTTGATGCCGCACTTCTCATAATGCTGTTGATCGTAATTCGCCGGTGCGAACTGCACGCTCATCAGGGGCACCGCAGCAAACGCATACACCAAAAGCATCGCGTACAGCGTGGTTTCGATCCGGTTGAGCGCGAGCAGCCCCTTGTTGCCTTCGTCCTCGCCTTCGCGGCGTGCGGTATACCACTCTCGCAGAATGAGCGCGGCAAAGGGCAAGGCGGCGAGCATCGTTTTATTCAAGACGCCCCAGATCGCGTTGTTCACGATCCAGCCGAGCATCAGCACGACGTTCTCGAAAAAATCGAATACGGACAGATCCACGCTCATCACAACCTCCGTCAGCCCGCCATCATCCAGTCGATGAGATCGGGTGCATTCGCCACCTCGACCGCGACGATCACCACCAGGAACATCCGCTCGACACGAACGAGTCGTTGGTGTGCGGCCTCACCGCCGTCCGTCTGACGGTTCTGCAGAGCGCGCAGCCGCGGGCGCCAGCGCGTGATATAGAGCGTGCCGATGACGACATAGATGCCGATACGCCAGAGCAGGGCGTAAGGGGCGATGCGGGTCAGGCAGTGGCTGAAGGCAACCGCGCCGTCGGCCATTGATACCCCAACCGCAACGAGCGCGAGCGCCACGACGAGGACCGCGGCCCAGGCGAACACAAAGACCGTCCAGGCGCCGATCCGGCTGGCTCTACTGGCTGCCATCGATAGCGCCCCGGCTGTCGGTCTCGCGATCGCCTGTCCGCGTGTTGGCCGGCGCGCCGCGATCGGCGGCACCGCGGTTGCGGGTCAAGGCCATCGCGGCGGCGTTGTGGGCCAGCGCCCGGCGGACCTCCATCTCGGTGCGCAGTGCCTGGATCCCGCGATCGAGATGGGTCAACTCGCCGTCGATGGCGTCCTGGCCTTCCCTGTTGTTGGCGATACCGGGCTCGTCCGAGCCGGCTAGTATGATTCGCCGGGCCCAGAGGGCTTGCGTGAGCGTGCGCGCCAACGCCATCTCGGCGGCCAGACGATGTGTCAACAGTGGCCCCTGCGGGTCATGTTGTAGCGATTTGATGACGCCGCGGGAGACCGACAAGGTGGCGCCCGCTGAGACTTCGCGCAGTTTGGCGGCCGTGATCGGCTGACTGCCGTTCACCATGGCCGTCAGTTTCTGCTCGATCGCGTCCTGCTGGTCCTCGAGCGCGCGCATCAGGCCGGTACCGGACTTCGACTCAACCTTCTCGCAGCCGCTGCAGGTCCGGATCTGTTTCTCGCCGACGACATCGGTAATCCAGTCTGAGGCCTCGGTGGGCGAGCCCCAGACGGTGCACATGCCACCGTGACACCCGGTACCCGTGCCGGCGTTGATCCCCCCCGGCCCGGAACCGCCGCTGCCAGGCCACGCGCCGCTGGACGTCGGCACGCTGCCCCAGCCCTGGCCACCGCCGGATACCGGTTGCGTGCTGGTCGGATCCGAACGCCCGTGCAGGATGTTGTAGCCGGCCACGGCGGTATCGTGGGTTACCTTAACCGGCTGCTGCGCGGTGCCGCCGCGCTTTTCACCGCCGACCCAGGTCACGCCCTTGTCGCCACCCTGGGATTCGACGGTCTGCTCGGCAGCCACGGCATCGCCATTGGTCGCGACCGTATACTGCCAATTCTCGGCCTGGGCCTGTTGCTGCCAGCCGCCCGACGTGATCGCATCGGCGGCGCGCTTGGCCATGGCCTTGCACGACGTCTTGGCTTTGTTGAAATCCAGCCGACCTTGTAGCACGCCGTTGGACAGCAGGTCATAGAGACCGGGCGCGGCGCGTTGGATGATCATGGCGGGCAGGGCGGCCACCGCGCCGGTGGCGTTCTGCACGACCGAGCCCATCATGTCCTGAAAGCCGCGGGTTGCGCCGTTGAGCTGATTGGCGACGGTCGCCTGCGGATCGAGTCCGCTGCAGGCCGAGCCTTGATTCCAGTTGATGCCCAGCCCGAGGCTGCCGGGCTGATAGCCGCGGCCGGCCGACGCGCTCACCGGGCCACCGCCGCCAATCTGGTAGTAAAGATCGTCGCCGGAGGCCGATGAGGCGATTGGTGGCAGCATCAGGCATACTGCGCCGGCAATCGCCATACCAGCAGTCAGCGTGCGGCGTCGTGCAAGTCGATCGCGCAACATGGCGTCTCCCCCTTATTGGTGGCCCGGCTGGATCCGGGACAACTGCCAGAGCTCATCGCCGGCGCGGCGATAGAGCAGGATCATGGGTTCGGTTGTGCCGGCACTACGCCGGGCCCGGTCCAACGCCGCGTTGTAGCCGGGGAGTACCCGGTTAGCCTGTTGGGCGTGCTGTATCTGTTCGACATTGAGCTTGTAGCTCGCCGTGGCATGGAACTGAATACGGTTCTCGCTCAACTGATTGCGGTGGTCGACCGTGAACTGGTCAATATCGAGCAGGCCGTGAAAGCGTTGATTCAGACGATCGAGAACGTCCAGGCGCACCGTGTCGGCGGACGGCCCGACATCGGACCCGCAGCCGGCCACCATCGTGATACACAGCATCAGCGCCATCGGCAGTGCGGTGCGCAGAGTTGAAGACCGGAAATGGCTCATCGGGGTCTCCCTAGCTGGCAAAAATCAGTTCCTGGCCGCGGCGCTGGCAGCATTCATAAGGCCGCCACAACGCCCAGACGTAGTCGCCGTCGTCGGCGAGCACGTCGCTAAAGCTGGCCGTGATGCCGCGATCGGGAAACGCCGAGCACGATTGGGTCCGGTCGGGTTGCAGGCGTTGCCATTTGCCCGTCGACGCATCACCCTCGGTGATCGGATCCGGCGGCCAGTAGCCCGCACGTGGGCTCGCGTTCAGCGGCGTGTATACATGCGGCTGCCCCTCGCGCGTGACGAAGTCGGCCACACGCTGGGCGATCACGGCCGCAGCCTTGTAGTCGTTGGCCTGATTGATGAAGCCCGAGCGGGGATAGACGTTGCCCCAGATGTCACCGGTCGACCCGACTTCCCGCATACCGGGCGTCAGAGCTTCGGGGTAACCCGACTCCGGCACGCCGCCACGCCAAGCCAGGGAATCGAAGACCGACAGGAAATAGGGCTGCATCGGCGTGGCCGCGGAGTCGCAGGTATAGCCCACACTCGACAGCAGATCGAAGCCGGCCGCGGCGGGATGGCCCACCGCGTCGGCGTTCTTGAACCGGACGTTACGGTGATCGCGGCCGGCCCGACCCTCGGTCTGGTTGCCACCCGCTTGGGCCGTGGCGTTGCTGGGTGCCAGGGGCGAAATCACCGACCAGGGATTGTCGCCGGTCTGCTGATACACCGACACCACCAGATCCGGCATGTAGTGCCGGACCTTGACGCTGGTCTGCGTATAGCAGCCGAACGGTGTACAGGTCAGCCATACGCAGACGCCAGTGACTTTATAGTCCAGGCAGTTCCATGAGGCCGCCGAGGCAACGATCGTACCGGTATCGATGGCCCGGGCCGAGCGTGGCACGATGGACGCACTCACGAGCAGCGTCAGCGCGGCGAACAGTAGAATCGGGGTGCGTCGATGACTCATGATCATTTCTCCCTGGCTGCGGCCCGGTGGATCTCGGCGACCGCGGCTTTGACGTTTGGTTGGCCATAGACGACGTACCGGCCATCAACCACGACGGCCGGTACTTTCGTCACGCCCAGACGCCAGGCCCGCAAAAGGCCCTCGTAGGCCTGGCCATAGGATTTTCTGAAGCGGGACAGACGCTTCTGAACCGCCCGAGCGGCGGCGTCTTGCGTGCCGGGCAGGCCGTCCGACAGCTGCTTGTCGAGCCGCGAGGGCTGGTCGAGCTCGACCACGGTCACGCCATCCGGGACATGGGTGACCGGCACGCCCGCGATCATGAAGACCTCGGTCTTGGCCATCGCCGGCAGACTCGCGAGCAGTAAACCCGCGCAGAGTGTCGTGACCGCGAGCGCGGCAATAACCGACGCCTGGCGGAATTTGACACCCCGCTTGCCTCTGACCGTCTTGAACGGCGCGCGTACCTGGGACGCGTCGAGACGATTCGGTTTCATGATGCGCCCTGATGGTTGGCGCCGGCGGTCGATTTCATGCCGCGCGCTTTGTCCATCTTCGCGGCGATATGCAACGCCGCATCAAGCTCGCTGCAGCCAAGCTCGTTCATCACTTGGCGGCGCTCGGCTTTTTCCTCGCCCTCGGTGCCGGCCAGCGCCAGATAACGGCTTTGCGGCACGATCCGGAACAGCGCCTCGAGGCGATCCGCGAGTACCACGCCCTCGGTATATTTGCCGTTGGCTTTGGTCGCCGACCGGATCAGCTGTTTCTGGTCAGCCGACAGCGTTTTGAAACGCGCCAGTTGCTCGATTTCATCGGGGGGCGTCACCAGACAGACATACCACTCGATCATGTTGAGCAGCCGTGTGGCGGCGTCCGGGAAATCCTCGAGGTTCTGGGTTGCCAGCCAGATCCAGTAGGACAGCTTGCGGCCCATCTTTCCGGCCTTGACCAGATAGGGCGACAGCAGCGGGTTGACGGTGACGACGTGACACTCGTCGATCGCCTGGATGATCGGTCGCCCGGAATACTGGTCGCGCTCGGCGATGCCGATGATGATGTTGGTGAGGCTGATCACCGATAGCGCCAGCTGGGCTTCGTAGCCGTCCCGCGAATAATGGGCCAGATCGACTACGGTCACGTCGCACTCCGGCCAGGCGTCGCCTTCGCGGTTGAACACCTGGCCGTCGAAGCCGTCGCACAACAGGCCCATGGATTCGGCCATGTCGTGGGCCTTGGCCCGGCGGACATCGGGCAGATCCTCGCTGCGCGACAGTGCATACAGCGCATTGCGCACGTCCTCGGCCAGGCACTGGCGGTTCTCGGCCTTCGTGGTGACGGCCGCGTTGTAGATCGCATCGCGGACCAGGCGCCGATCGGAGCGCCGGAACTCCGCGTCCTCCTTCGCGTCGCCGCCGGTGATCATCAGCCGCGCAGTGATCTCCATCTCGCCCAGCAGATCGCGCTCGCTGTCGTCATCCTCGTCTTCGGCGACCGGTGCGGGTTCATCCGAATGGCGATCGTCGGCCCGGTCAAACACGCTGCGCGCCTGAGCCGCATCCGCCGCGAGCAGCCGATGGGCGTCGGCGAACAGCGGCAGGGGCGGGGCCGCGCCCGGCGCCAGTTTCACTTTGTTGACCGACAGGCCATGCCGGGCCAGATCGTCGGCCAGCAGGCCGAAGGAGTTGCCGACCTCGATGATGAACAGCCGCGGCTTGCGCAGTGCCATGACCTGGGAAAAGATCGCGTTCAACGTCGCCGACTTGCCGGCGCCGGTGGGTCCGAATATCAGCATATGCCCGTTCTTGGCGCGATCGTCGAGCGACAGCGGGTCGAACGAGAACGTGCCGCCACCGCGGTTGAAGAACGACAGCCCCGGATGGCCGGTACCGCGCGAACGCCCAAAAAACGGCGTCAGGTTGGCCAGATGCTGCACATAAGCCAGCTGGGTATACCAGGCGTGCTTGTCCTCGGCCGGGTCGTAGGCCATGGGTAGCCAGCGCAGGTAGGTATTCAGTGGTGCGACTTCGTCTTCGGCCGCGACCGGCTTGAGCTTGGCCTGTTGCAGCTGGGTGGTCAGGGTGAGCATGCGTCGCCGCAGGTCCGCATCGTTGTCGCCCCGGATGAAAAAGGTCAGGGCGTACTGATACAGCTTATGTTGTTCGGCCAGCATTGCCCGCGCCTTGTCGCAGTCATGGCGGACCTGTGTGGCTTTGACGCTGTCGCCCACGGCTTTGGCGCGCAGCCGGTTGATATGGTCTTCCAGCGGCTCCTGGGGCGTGGCCACGATCGTGAGTGCCATGATCGTGTCCTCGGGCAGCTGATCCATGATCGCGTTGTAGGCCTGGCCCTTGGAACGCGACATCTCGCCGGTGATATGACCGACGTCGGGTGCCCGGCGCATTTCCTCGACCGGAATCGCCCGATGCGGCAGACCGTCGAAATACCAGACGCCGGTCTCGACGTCGCCGACCGGGTTGTTGTGGATCACGTCTTCGCCGAGATCGTAGTGCGCGAGCGCCGCGATCTCGTCGTCACCGGGATAGGTCATGCGTTGATAGAACGGATCCGGATCGTCCGGGTCACTGGCCGGCGCCGGATTGAACCAGGGCAGCAGCCAGTGATGGACGGCCGCGCCATCCATACGCTCGATATGCACACCCGAGCCGGACAGGGCCGCGGTCACCCGGTCATAGACCCGGTTGGCCTCGTCCTCGGCGACCGGCGCCTCAACGCTCGATCCGAGCCAGCGATACAGTAGCAGCCGCACGCGGCGCGTCTGGCCGCGCCAGCGTGTATTCGTGATTCGGCCATCGTGAAAGATGCCGCCCGGCCGGGAAATCGTGTGCAGATGATCGGCCATACCATTCAGCCAAGCCTGGGTGAACGCATCATCGGCCAGATGCGGCGCGGCATGGGCCCGCAACGCATTCACATCGTGGGTCGGATCGATCTCGTCGCGCGCGAAGATTTGGATCACCCAGGGATTGTTGTCGTACTCGGGCAGGCCGTCCTGGAATCCCGATTCGATCTGATCGCGCACGGCCGACAGGGCGTCCTGCGAGCGGCCCTCGGTCGGGACCGGCCGAATCTCGGCCGCGATGCCGACCGACATCCCGTCCTCGAGCAGGAAACAGCCCGATTCGGCCAGATACTCCACGAAGGGCAAGTAACGGCTGAATGAGGGCCCGCGGTCATAGGATTGCCTGATTTCGCTGCGCGTGAGCGGCGTGCCGCGCGGCTGACCGTGCTGGCTGTTCGTGTCGTCGACGGGATCCGGCTGCGGCGTGTGGCCGTCGCCGGCGTCGGCGCTGGCCTGATGGAATCGCTTACTCGGCAGCAATCGGAAGATTGGACCGAATAGCGCGTCGACCGGCGTGCTCATTGTGGGCTGCTCCCATGATCGGCAATCGGCTGATAAGCGGTGCGCTCGCCCGGTTGGCCATAGTGCGGCCGGCCATACAGCGGAAAGATCGTGGTGTAGCCGGGCACCGGCACCTGTTCGCCCGATCCGCCCGAAAGATGCGGGAAGATATAGAGCGTCAAATCCGGATTGGGCAGTCGCGAGAACTGGCTGTGAATCTCGTTGGTCGCGGTGCGCGTGTAGGCGCTGCGCTCGGCAGTCAGCTTCTGCGCGCCGAGCGGCCGGCGCAGCGCCGAGCGGGCACGTTGTAGATTCGTCGTGTGATCACCGTCACTGTCGCCGTCTGACGCTGGCGAAGCTCGACCGGTGGTCGTGTTCTGCCAGATCCCGGCCATGGTCGTGCCGTGGGTCGGCAGCAACTCCTCCTGCGAGGTCGCACAGCCCAACAGGGCCATGGCCGCCGTCAGCGCGAGGCCGCTAATCGAGGCTGCTTGCGCGTGTGGGATGCGCATAATGCACCTTCCGTCCTTGGTGTTCGTAGTCGATGGGCAGCTGCTTGTCGATGTTCACCGCGACGGCCTGGCCCGGCGGGACATAGACGGCATCGAAAGTCTGGCCAAAGCGTTTCTGGATCCACTGGCGCACTTCGTTAAGGCCGGAGGACGCCGCCGAACCGGCGATATACTTGCCGACATTGCCGGTGACGCCCGTGGTGGTACCGAGGCCCGATACGCTGGTGGTGGTCTCACCGCCGGCATAAGCGTTGGCGCCGGCCGCACCGGCCGACAGCAGCAGACTCGTCAGGATGAATGAGCGCGCATTGGTCTTGCGCGTGCCGGCGACACAGGGCACGCCCTGGGGATTGGACAGATAGCCGATCTCGTCATCATTGCTGTCATTGGAGCCGCCTTCGCCCGGCGTGTCGGATTTCGGCACGGTCCGGATCGTGCCGTCTTGGAAGACGAACGCGATCGACTTGACCTTCCCGCGCACGCACGACAGCGTCCAGTCGCCGGTGGCCGTGCCGGAGACGATCGCGCCCTTGAGCTCGGGCAACTGGATACCGTTGGCGGTCAGGTTCTTCGGGCCGATGACCACTTTGAAGGGATAGGGGTCGGTGACCGACCCGTTGATCGGCACACGGCCGAGCAGGGCGGTCATGGCCACGGACCCGACCAGCGTCGCGTTCTTCGGTACGGTATAAACCGGCGTGCCGGCCGCGGCCTGGTTGTCGTTACCGGACAGGGCCCGGTCGGCGCGTTGGCCGGCCGAGGCCACCGCCTGTTTGCCGGAGGCGAACGCCGTCGAAAACGCCGAGCCGCCGTTGTCGGATTGACCGTTGCCATCCTCGGAACCGGCGCTTGCGGCGCTGACTCCCAGCGGATTGACCCACGACAGCCCGCCCTGAGCGTCGGCCGGCGTCTCGTCGTTCAGGCCGAGGCCGACCGGCATGTCGTTGTTGTTTTTGTTGTCATCGGAGTCGATGTTGATCGTCGCGCGCAGACCTTCGATCTTGCGATTCAACGACTCCACCAGTGAGCTACGCTGATGCCGGCTTTCCGATTGTTGCTTGGCCAGAGCGTTGTTGATCGCGCCCTGCATATTGTGTTTTTGCTTGGCCAGCTGCTCGTTCTGTTCGCGCAGCTTTTCCGACTGCTTCTGTGAGTCGGCTAACTGCTGTCGCATCTGCTGTACCTGTGCGACCAGCGTCGAGACCGTGTCCTTGGGGCTGTCGGCCTCGACGCCAAGCGCATTGCGCTCGCTTTCGGTCAACTGGCGGGTGGCCGGACCCTGTTTCTTGTCGGCCGTGGCCGTTTGATCGTCACCGCGGTGCAGGCAGGAGCGCAGGCCGAGCACCAAACCGATGGCGATCAATACCGGCACGCCGAACTTGAGCAGGGCATTGGACTTAATCTGCATCATCGGCCTCCGTTGCCCTATCGCCCGCCGGCGGGGTCAGCGCATCGGACAGCCCGCCGTTTTTCGTTACCGCGAACAGCGTTGTGGTATCGATCAGCGCGCCGGCCGGCCCGACCGTGTCGTGCATGAAACTGGCCGCATAGAAGGCGCCGGCGAGATTCCGCGGATCGAGCTGAAAGCGTCGGTTGGGATCGCGATTGGTGATTTCGATCGCGGTCACCGTGTAGGGCGCTTCGCGCCATGCGGCGAGCGGCTTAGCGGCCACTGGATAAGCTGGCAGCAAGCCTGAAATGCCGCCATGGGCCACCGCGATGCGATGAATCCGGCGGCTTCCGGCCACAATCCGCTGCGGTGAATACAGCGCCTGTGCGGCGTGGCGGACCAGCGCCACCGGAATCGGCGCGCCCTGATAACGCGATCCGCCGGGGAACGCGTCGGGCGGTACCGGTTTGTATTGGGCTTGCGACGTCGACCCCTGATCGGCGCCGCCGGAAGCCTGGCCCTTCGACGTCTGATCGGGATCGATCTCGACTTTCACGGTCTCGTCAGACGCGTGTTTCACGCCCGACAGATCGAACAACAGGATCTGGCCGGTTGTCATGTCCTGGATCTGGACGCGCTGGGTATCGAATGGCTTTTTGGCTTTCAGATACACCGCGCCGCCCGTCGACTGCACGCGCAAAACGTCGGGATTGGCGATTTTCGGCGGCAGGCCGACCCGGACTTCGTGGCCGAAGACCACGATGCGTTCGGTACCGACCGGCAGCTTGATGTCGATGGGCTCGCGCTTCGAGTGCCGAATATCGGTCGCGTGGGCGCTCGTAAACGCGGTCAAGGCGAGCACGAGCACGCCGAACAACGCCCGCCAGTAGCTGCGATCGGTTGGATGGGCGGGTTTCATCAGGAATCATCCTCCCCGGTACCGGCCTCGGCCGGGCTGATATTGGTGGTCTCGGAGGCCGGTGTCTTATGCGGCCAGCTTAGGCGCACCGCCGGCTTGGCAAAGCAGTCCAGTTGCAGGCCGAAGGGATTGGTTTCGGGATCGACGTCGGCTCGCACCGCCCGCAGGAAATAACGGATATACAGATCGCGAACCGGGGTTCCCTGCAGATATTCGTTGATCTCGGCATTGAGCGAGATGATCCAGCGATCGCGATCGAGGATCGTGACGTCGTCGGGTTGATAACCGTGGCCGGGAATCTCCTGGAGGGTGCGCATGCGATCATCAAGCTCGTCGCGATGCACACGCCGCTTGTAGTTGCGGGCGAGCTGGCTCTGACAGCTGGGCGTCAGATACGCGCTGTAGCGCTGCAGATTAGCCTTGTAATCGACCTTGCCGTCCTTGGGCCAGTGATTGATCTGTTGCCAGATATACAGGCCGAAGGAGTAGACCGTGGAGGGCGGGACTTGCCACCACTTGCGGGTCGAGCCGCTGCGCAGATCCGGCGGATTATGAATCGTCAGATCCTGCGGGGCCTGATACCAGCCGTAACCCGCGCCGCATAGCAGGATCGCCAGCACCGCGATGATCACGCGCAGCGAATTGATATGTGCGTCGCGGGCCGCGTTGCCGTGGCGGAACTTGCTCACAGGGGCTCCCCGGTATGAAAGCTGCGATCGCGGCGAGGGCGATAGGTCGCGGTCCGGGTGATCAGCCCGGCGCTGTTGAAGCCGCGCTGGGCCGCGATCCACTGCAGGCGGCGGTACAGCCAGGTCTCGGGCCGGCCGCGCCGCAGCCGACGCATGAGCGTGCCGCCGAACCAGATCGCGATGCCGGCGAACACGAACATCACGGTCGGCAACATCGCGATCATGCCGATGGCCCACCAGCCGATAATGCCGAGCGGAATGCCGGCCAGTAGGCCGCTGACCGCCACCAGGCCGACCTCGCGGCCCGTCATGCCGCGAAAGACAATCGGGGCCTTGTTGAGCCGGGTCGGCACGAACGCGATGGTGTGTTGGTCCGCCATGAAATACGCGCCTTACGCCAGGATGTCGGACGCCTTGTTGGCGAGCCAGATCAGGATCACGACGAGCACGACACCGACCACGACGACGGTGGCGAACTCGCCCCATTCACCGCGCTTGGTGGCCTCCCGGAACTTGCCGAGCGCACTCCCGGCAACCACCAGGAACCCGGCCGTGGTCAGAATCAGGCCGAGCAGGACCGCGGCATCGGCGAGATAGCCCTGGATGTTGTCGTAAAGACTGCCACCGCCACCGCCGTTGCTCGGCTGTTCGATGCTGGGCAGATCGGCAAGCGCGATCTGCGGCAGGATGGCCAGTGCCAGAAGCGCAGCGGACAGGCGCGTTCGGGTGCGGCCTAAGGTGTGTCCGAGGGTTCGCGCCAAGGCGAGCCGCTGAACAAAAGTGGTCAGTTTGATAAGGCGTTGCATAGTGCAGCTCCCCCGTGGGTCAGAGGTTGGAAAGCGCGATCCAGAGGATCACGAGGGTCAGCGCGACGATGCGCACAACGGCACGCTGCGCGATGGGCGTATCCAAGCGGGTCTTCGCCCAGCCCAGATACACCGAAAGCAAAGCCCAGCCGGCCCAGAGCAGGATCGCGGTGGCAATGACGCCGACCGCGATTAAGGCGATGGTCGATGTCGAGCCGCCGGCGGCGCTGTCGAAGGCCGCGCTCGGGCTCATGGACGGGGGCCGGGATCCTGGGCCAGATATTGGCCGGACAGCGGCGCCGGCTGGCGGGGCGGCAGTCGCGGCGGCGCGAGATAAGCCCGCAGGCCGTTTCGGATGTTGTTCACATCGGCCCGCAACCGGCCGACATCGAGAAGTACGCGTCGGCCGGATTGTTCACGTTGTCGGACGGCCAGCCGGTCGATGACCGTATTGATGCGGGCCAGCTGTTTTTCGATCAGGGCGATGTCCTCGCGCTGGATCGGATCGCGCGGTTCGGCCGCGTTCGCGGCCTGGCATGCGCTGCCCGCGGCCACCCCGCCGATCGTCAGCGCGATGGCGAGTTTCAGCCCGGCTCGAGAAGAAGTGGCATCAGTCACGTCGATGGCCCTCGTGATGGCTGACTAGGACGTGGGCCGCATCCTTCCAAAGCGGGCGCACGGTGTGACAAAAAACCCCTGCAGCGGGCGTCGGAATTTTTTCGAGGCTCGCCCAGTGCCGTTAAGCCGGGCCTGGATCACACCTAGAGATATTTCTTGAACGAGCCGGTCGTCACGGAGATCAATAAGCCGAACAAGAGTGCGCAGGGCACAAGAAACGTGTTCGGGTTGACCGAGAACGGCACCGACAGATAAATGAGCCAACCGAGGATGAACACGGGGCCGGTCAGACGTTTGGCGTGGTGATAGATGAACGCCGACTCACGCCCGGCGCCGAACTTGCGCAGATCGCGCCGGACCAGGCCGTCGACGATGCCCACGAACGCGGCCATGACGAACAGGGGCACGGTGAGCGTGAGAATGAATACGCGTACCAGGACCACGAGCGAGACGTCGATCCCGGCCTGGCCGTAGGTGGCGATCGTGGCCGCCCAACCCTCGCTGCTGGTGTGTGCGGCAAACGAGGGCGCGATGCCGGTCCAGACAAAGACCGCGTCATAGACCTCGGTGATGACCAGGCGGGCCCTATCCACCGGGCGGGCGAAGATCAGCGAGCGGGTGAACTGCGTATCGATCCAGCCGAGCTCGTGGGTGAGCACGCCCTGCGCGTGGCGCGCTCCCGGCTGGCTCCACCAGCCGCAATAGATACCGATCCATTCGACCGCAATCGAGGTCAACATCGACACGGCGACCACGGCGATGATCCGAAACGGCAGGCCGACGGCCCAGCCGAACCAGGTCGGGCTTTTCTTCGCCGGATGGCTATCACGACCGCGCGCCATGCTTAATCCTCGTCGTCGGTGTCGAGCGCGAGGTCGTGAATGTCGTCGCCGGCCCAGGCACTGGCCGGGGCAGCCGAGGGCTGTCTTGCATCAGCATCGGTATCGGCGCCCGACGCGCCGGGCGACGCGAATCCGGTGGGTGCCGCGTTATCGATCGTGATCGGCGGCGGGGCGACATCGTCCCACCAGTGATCGGCGGTCTGGTAGCGCTCGCGCATGTGTTCGGCGATCTCGGACAGGTTGTTCGGGAGTTCCGCCGAGTCCTCGGCCTTGGGCAGCGGCATGCGGATCTTGAACAACTGACCGCCCTCGATCAGGGCGAACGCCTGACCCTTGGGCAGTGACACCACATCGGCGGGCTCGAGCATGGGCTTGGGTATCGTCGACACGCGATCGCCGCCGCTCGAGGAAAAATCGGTGTCGGTATCGACATCGGAATTGTCCGAGGCCATGGAGACCAGCATCCGGGCGCTGACCATAACTTCGCGCAGCTGGCGCGTGAGCAGCTGGGCGGTGGTTTCCTCGCGCACGCGCAGCATGACAATGTTGTTGAAGTTGCCGATGACCTGGCGCGCCTTGGGCGCGTTGCCGAGCCGCGCTTCGATATCGGACAGGGTCTGGGTATAGGCCGTGACCTGGATCCCGGCGCCGCCACCCTTGTTCATGAGCGGAATGAATTCGTCGCCGATGAGCTCGTTGAACTCGTCGCAATGCAGGTTGATCGTCGGTTTGGTGTCGGGATCCGCGCCGGGCAGACCGTCGTCGACGCCGCGCTTGTAAATGTCGCCAGCGACCGAGACCAGATCCGCGAACATGGAATTACCCACGGCCTGGGCGACCTCGAAGTCTGACAGGGCGTCCAGGCCGACATAGACGATACCGCGCTGACGGATCACCTGACGCCAATCGAAGATCGGCCGTTCGTCGTCGATATCGTTGTAATCCGGCGATAGGAGCTCGGCGGTCTTGCCGGTGGTCAATTTTTCCAACAGCGGCAACAGCGAGGCCACGATCTTGTCGAAATAGGTCTTGTCGTAGCGCACGGCGGATCTGAGGCCCGCCAGCACGGGATCGGCAACCTTGTTGCGCTGTAGGTAGATCTCGATCGCGACCACGCGATAATCCCGCCCCTGCATGTTGCGGGGGATTTTCTTCTCGTTGAGCCCGCCTTCGATCTCGATGATCTGTTGCCAGGCGGTCTCGTCAACCGCAGGCAGGGCGTGCTTGCCGTACTCGATCATGAGCTCGTCGATCGCCACCACGTCGGCCAGGATCTGTTCGTAGGTCGGCCGATAACCCAGCGCGTGCCGGGCTCGCGCCACGATATTCACGAAGCGCCAAGCGAACTCCCGAAAGGCCGCCGAGTTGCCTTCGCCGGATAACTGGCCGGACAAGCGCGTGGCGACTTCCGAGATCCGGCCAAAGCGGCCGACCGCGTTGTACCGCGCCGAGACTTCCGGATAGCCGAGATGGAACACGCGGAACGCATCGAGTCGGCCGGCACGTTTGGCTTCGACGTATAGGCGTTTCATGAGATCGGCGTCGCCCTTGGGATCGATGACGATCACAACCTCGCCGCCGCCAATCTGTCGGCGGATGTCCTGCGTGACCAGCACTTCGGCAAACCGTGTCTTGCCGACACGGGTCGTGCCCTGAACCAGAGTATGGCCAACGCGTTCGCCCAGCGGCATATAGATATCGGTCTCGTTGGGCTCGACCGCATGCAGCGCCGGATCGCCACCGACTGGCGGCAGCGGGCGAACCGGATTCAGGATTGTATCGGCGCGCAGCGCATCCACCAGCCAGGTCAGATGCCGCCGTTCCAGGGGTGCTTCGAGGGCGCGTGCGGTGCGATACGCCAGGCTCGGGCGCAGAAAAGACTGCGCTTCGGGCTGCTGGGCTTCATACAGCCGGCGCGTGTGCTGAACCTGCCAGCGGAAACCGCGCCCCAGCCAGAGATAGCGCTTGCTGACCGGGATCCGTCGAGCGGACACGGCGAAACGCGGGAGACGCCGCATGCCCCGGCGATAGCGTATGACCCGCCAGGCCTGGATGAAACGATGCCCGCCGAAAACCACGAAACCCCCGGCCATGCCGTAGCCGACGCTCGGAGCAAGCGCGAGCATCCAAGGCGAGACCACGCAGGCAAACGCACACAGCCCGCAGGCGCCGGCCGTATAGATCTCGACGGCCGGTCGCAGATTGGCTTCGATGGGATGCGCGCTGGCCATTACGGCGTGCGCAGCGCCTTCGCCGTGCGACCGCCGTTCGCCTGTTCGCGGCGAATCTCGTCATAGAGATTGACTCGGGCGCGCCGAAACACGTCGTGGATGGCATCGGTGGCCCCTTGCCGGGTGGCTTCGACGTTCTCGTGATAGACACTCGACTGATCGATGGGGTGAGGCGCGTGTTGGCTCATTGCTGAACGCCCTGGGGCGTGATGAGGAGGGGGTAGTGCGCTAGGTCCAGGCGGGCCGCGATGTCGTTACCGGCCACCGGCCGCAGCACGAGGCCTTTGCCTATGCGGCGCAGCTGTTTCAGTTGGGTCGCGGAATCGACGTTGACGACCAGGCCCACGGCGTGCAGATCCCGCAAGCGGTCGCCCCGTTGTTTCAGCCAACGCAACGACAGTGGATCGGCGCCAATGATGAAAAACGGGGTCATGCCCGCCGGCAGCGTCAGGTGTCGCGCGCGCACCGAGCCGGGCGAGAGCCGGTCCGAGTGGACCGGCAGCATGTCGGCTTCGCGCACGGGGCCGCGGCTCATCGCCTCGGCCCGGGCGCTGTAGGCGTGTTGCTCGTCGACCCCGGCCCCGGCAATCGGGGCGTAGTAGGACCGCGCCGATTGTCCGCCGTGGTCGGCGACCACGGTGAGTTTGGCCTGGGCGACGGCCAGCGGCGCCAGGCCGGCGATCAAAGCGCATAACAGCGTCCGATCAATCGAGCGCATGAGAACTCCCGCTATCATGGGTGGGACTGATCCAAGTCACGCGGCTTGGGCTGCTCGCATGCGCCTCATCGGCCGCGGGGCCGGCCGCTGCGACCGACTGTGCGCGTGCCGTGCGTGACGTGTGGCCGGTCGCCACGTGCACGGACGCGTTGCGCAATCGCGCGAGCTCGCGCTTGAAGGCCGCGCGATAGCGCGCGGCCGGGGCGCCGCCGGCGGGACGGTGATAACAGCCCGCCGCGTCAATCCAGCTGCCGCCCTGGCGTTGATGACAGTGATAAAGAATCGCCGCCGCGGCATCCAAGTTGGCGTAGGGATTGAGCGCGGCACAGGGATCGGCGAAACGCCCGCCGGCACTGAACAGCGTCTTCTGCCAATGCACGTTGAGTTGGCTGATGCCGACATCGACGATCTTCGTGTGTGTGAGCGCGGTGGTCAGCGCCTGGCATGCTGCGGCGCGGGTGGCATAGCGCTCGCCGGATCCGGCGATGTTGAGTGTCCAGGGCCAGGGCCGGCGACCGAACGACAGCGTCGTAGCGGATTCGGTCAGCGACAGGGCATAGAGCATCACCGGCGGCACCTGGTGGGCGTGGGCGGCGTTCGTATACGCCGCCGGCACGGTGTGCGGCCCGGCGAACGCCAGCGGGGCCACGCACCAAACAAGCCAAAGCAGGGTGCACCGGCGCATGATTCAGCGCGAGAACACGTGCGGCAGCGAATCCGCATCGATGGTGCGTACCAGCTTTTGCGGCGCGTGATTGAGCGTGATGTCGCCACTGCGCACGCGTTTTGGATTCAAGCCGACCTGCATCGCCCAGCGGCGAATCGCGTCGTCGCTGTCGGCATCCACGACGTAGATGTCCATAGGCATTTGAGAGTTCGCCTGCTTTTGCACGATGCGCTTGCAAGCCGAACAGTCATGGATGCGGACTACAATGGCCGGGCGTGACGACTGATCCAGGCCCAGCTTGGCTGCGGACTGCGGGCCGGCCATGAGGGCCTGGGTCATGCCCTGGGCATTGACCGGTGTTTGGCCGGCGTACATCTGGGAAAAGACCTGGTCATAGGTTTTCTGGAAGGCGAGCACGCGCTGGGTGCGCTCGTGTTCGAGGCGGGCGAGCTTGCGCGCGTAGCGGCGCCGTTCGGCCGTCGAGCGCGCCCGGATACCGAGTTCGGTGAGCGGGTCCAGCTTGTCGGAGCGATAGCCGTCGATGCCTTTAAGCAACGTCTTGTAGCGTTGCCATTCGGACACCGACAGATCCCATTGCTGTGCGCGTTGCTTGGTGATCGCTTTCTCGCGGGTCTCGCGTGATTGCGTGGCCTGGTCGGTGGTGGTCGGCCGCTTGAGCATCGCCGGCGCCGGATCCGACTGCGCCGCGGCCGGCAGGGACAGCGCCAGTGTCAGGCCGAACGAAAAGCCAATGAACGAGCGTCGAGCCATGGCTTAACCTCGCCGCGGCAGGGCGACGGCGACCGTGCGACCGTCGTGCGTGAAGGTGGCCGTGCCGGCATTGGTACGAATCGCGCGCAGCGTCCAGGTGCCGTAGGCGTCGCCGGGCGTCAGCCACGACACGCCGGACAGGCGCGCCGCGCCCTGGGGCCCGACGCCAAGAAAGTGATGCGTGCCGCGGACTTCGACGCCCACAATCGCGAACGGCGCATCAGTGGCTACCGGCGGCCGGATCGCTTGTGTCGCGGCACGGCGCACCGCCGAAGCCCCATGACCCTGCGCGCCGTAATCGCGCGCCCGGCTGTGGGTCGCGCTCGTGCGGCGCGGGGTGACCGCCCGAATATTTAGCGCCAGGCCGGTCCGCTGATGGACGTCGGCCCGGCGGTGTGCGGCCAAGGGGCAATTGCCGTAACGACCGACAAAGAGGCGGCGCATGCGGGCGCGCGCGAACCAGTCCGAGATCCCGGCCGACTTGACCTGGTCGGCCGCGGCATCCAACGCATCGGCGTTCACGGCCTGAAAGAACACGTCGAATTGCTGATCCGAGCCGCCTGAGTTGGGGCAGTTTTTGACGATATTCTCGCCGGAGACCGGGCCCGCGGCCGGCGACGCGTCGTCGGATGGGGCGTTCGCGTCGCCGACATCGGCGTCGTCGGCCGATGTGTCTTTGTTACCACCATCCGTGGCGTCGTTGCCGCCCGCTTGCGGCGAGACCGCACCCGGGGCCGGCGTGCTGTCGGCTTGGGGCGATTGTCCGTCGGAATCCGTCTGGGCCGCGGGCTGCGGCAGCCGTTGCAGGCGTTTGGTGAGTGCAGCGACCTGTTGTTCCAGTGCGTCGATGCGCCGGGCCTGGTCATTCAGGCGCTTCTGATGGGTCTGTTTGATCGTGGCGATCTGCTGAGCCAGCTGTCGGACACGGTCAGGCGCTGGTGGCTTGGGTTTTGATGCCGCCGCAGTCACCTCCGACTTATCGCTGGCGTTGGGATCGTTGACCGGGATCGGTGAATCGTTGTGTGAGCGGTTGCCGGCGTGATCGGTAGTCTGGTCGGCTGCGAGATCGCTGTTTTGATCCGGTGTGTTCGCCGACTCGTCGTGATCGCTGCAGCCGGCGATCGGCGTCAGCGATGCGGCAATCAACAGAGCGATCGAAAGCGTGCGGTGTCGCATGGTCAGGGCCTCGTGGACTGGAACGAAACGGTCACCGTGGTCGTGGGCCGCGTGATCACTCGCGCGCCGATACGACCGAACCGTCGTTGGGTGCGGCCGGCGTGCGTGTCGTTGCAATCGCCGCCTGGCTGCGCCGGCTAAAGCACACGGTGCGATCGGCTAAATTGACGTGCAGCTGCCAGGCCGGGCCGGCGAGCACCTGCAGGGCGTCGGACAGCGTGGTCGGTCCGAGCTCGCGATGCACCGCCGGCAGCGATTCGGAGAAAAAACCGGCCTGCGCCTGGCGGGGGCAGAGACGCAGCCCGGAATCCCTCAGCACATGTTCCAGGCCGTCGCGTACCGTCAGGTGCATCGATTGGGGGAGATCGATGGATACGGCTTGGGCCAGCAGATCCCGCTGACCGGAGGTCGGGGCCAGCGGGACCAGCTGATAGCGGCCCGTGCGCACGACATTCGCCGTGGGAACGTCCGAGGGGGAAGCATAGATGTCCGGCAAGGCCGGCGTGGCGTTTGCCACTGTGGGCGACCCGAGACGATGTTGGGTGCTGGCGCAGCCGCCCAAGGCCGGCAGCAGGATAGCGATAGCGGCAACGGCGACCGTCGCACGCGCGCTCGAAAACAAGGGGTGGGTCATGTCGTGACATTCCGCCGTGAGTTCACAGCCAAGCTGACCGAGGGGCGTAAGACGAGCAACAGAAAATCCCGCCGCGGCCTTGAGGAATTTTTGCTAGGGGGCTGCAGGGTAAAAATCAGGCCGAGGGAGCGGCGGCGTTTCTGCCCTAGCGCTGTCGCAGCAATGACGCTTATCGGCTCGCTTTGGGTTATTAGCGACCCTTAACGGTCAATCCATGCCGCTTGTCTTACGTACCCTAAGGCGCAATTCTCGTAATCCGTACGCGGCCGGCCGTATTGAGGCCTTTGAACCAAGCCCTGTTGGTCCAATAATCGCCACTACAGTCGCTTACTAGACCTGCCGATAATTGCAGCGTCGCGGCGCCGTAGTATTTCTGCGTGTCGGTTTCGGAAGGGTTTGAGACATGACTCTCGAAAATGTAATGCAAGCGAAAGCCGCCCTCACTTGGCGCTTTCTCTAGCACTGCCGAGATTACATTGGAAGAGGATGCCGATGGGGCATCTTCGAGAGGGGTCATATGTATCCGGATTGCGAACAGTCCGGCTTTTACGCAAACAATACCGATATGAGCCAGATCGTCTGAGTTTATTTCCGTGGATGCGTCCGCCTTTACATCGGATAGCCCCTCGTAAAAATTTTTACGGTCCAACAATAATTTAAAGTTCGTGCCAATCCAGAGCTTGTAGACTCCGTTCAGGTTCGGTGCAATCAAGCTGTTCAACCAAGGAAAGCATCGCCAGATAAAATCAATAACGCGTGGATGACCAAGTATAATCGCCAGACCAACTGCGGGGGCTACTCCTTTGATTCCGATGCGGATTGCTTCGAATAGCCCAACGTGCCATGAACCGTTGACGACACCTACAAATGCATAGCTAATCAGCCATCCGAGGCATAGGAAGAATAAAACGACGATTACTCTTGTTCTAATTGAAAAAGCTGTAATCATGGTTTGCTATTAGTTGTGCCTGACGGGCATTTAGTAGCACAGATGCAACCGGGTAATGACTTGGGCGACCAGTATTTAGCCGCTTTAACGTGCCTGGGAGCAGAAGGCATTTTTACCGCTCGGAAGAGCTTGCTCGCGTTCCCGAGCGCCCAATCGCAAGCCAGTTCACTAGCCAAGCTTGCGGCCATGCAGGCAGCGGCTGCCCTGTAAGGCGTATACCTACTGCCGCACCCACCATCCCGTTGTTCTGGTTCGCATCCCTTAGGAATGTGAGAGCCCCTGCCGCCGATCCATGGCTCAAGACATTCGCGGCAAGATTCACCGGCCACACCACGATAGAGATGAGTAGAGGCCACCCAGCCCTCGCCCTCCACCGATACGGATATCAACGCCCATGACCTATGCCACCTAGCGTGGTTACTTAAATGGGCACCTACATTCGGAGCGGCTGTAGCGTCAATAACCAAATCCGCATTCTTGTGCAATTTTGGATCTCCTGCTGCACACGGATGAGCCCACACATTCTCGACAAGCCGTTCACGCCTAAGCCGTTCGACCACTGCGGTAGCCTTGTTCCTTCCTAGTGCTGTCACCCCCAATAGATGCCGACCACAGTTTTCGGCCCGAAGAACCTGCGGATCAAAAATATGCAAGGAACCACAATTCCGACCCGCACCGGCCTGAACGAGTAGGTCCGCTAGACTGCCTCCGATTGATCCTGCTCCGAGCAGATGGATATGCTTTCCAGCTAATGGCGCTGACTCGGAGGGCGAATTTCGCGTCAACACGAAATCATCATCTAAGCGCTCAAACGCCCATCTACTAATGCTAAGGCTGCGCGTTAAATTGTTCGATCCGCGCAACCTTTCCGCGAGCTTCGCGCCGGGCCGGAATCCGGCCAACTGCCGGGGACCTGCTTCCAGCACTGCACCAAACCGTCCTGCCTGCGTCTCGATCAGTATCAGAGCGCTTGATGGTCGGCCCTGCTGGGGGAGGATTACTCTGGCCAGCTCACGCCATGTCGCCTTCTCCTTTGCCGGACGGTGTGAGCGTATCCAGCGATTGAGCTGAGCTAATGTTGTTGGCGGCCAGTCGTCCCAACTAGCGAACGGATACTTCGTTAATTTTACTGAGACGCACGGAAGCAATTGCTTGTTAGCGTGAAGATCGAACCCGGAGTACCTCTCACCTTCATTTTTACCCGAAAGCGCAATTACATTAATCGGGTCCGCGTCCTTTAACTCAGGCCGGCTCAACTTAAAGACGGTTAAACTAGTGCCAGAGCGCGGCGGCCAAGCTTGTTCCGGAATGTCTAGATAGGCGAATTTTCCAGCCCAATGCACCGTGAATTCCGAGTCCTGCTCACGGATTTCCTTTCCCTTTTGCAGTCGGTGAAGCTCACTCACCACACGGTCTGAAGCGCACACCACGTGTCCGATAAAATCGGAGGACTCTGGATTCCACTCAACGGTCTCCGGATCCAAATAGCAGAACCACTCGCCGAAGCGGTGTAGCGGAATTTTAGATGGCGATCCGGATACAGTTTCGAGCGTTGCCGTGGGCAGCAACCATAGGCGCTCGGGGTCAAAAGTTAGTCGAATCCTTACAATCCCGTTGACCACCGGTTCATTCAGCATGAAGCAAATCCCGTGTGCTTCGGCTGATGACCGCCAGCCGCGCGAAGAAAGCGCGGCGTCTATCTCTGAAAAGATTTTAGGACGAGTGGGCGTTCCCACGAAGTGGCACCGATTTTGTTCGTGGCGCAGTCACAACGGCAGGCGCAGCCGAGCTTGTAGCGAGCGATATTTTCGAGTTGCTTTCTGCGGGTAACTCTGGTGCGTCCGGAAACCGCGAGCCAAACACTCCTTTAAGAATCTGATGAGCCTGATCGATGGAGGAGTGATCCAATGCCTGGCGAATGGAGGCTTGCCGGTCTCGAAGCGTTTTCGCTAGACGGTGCCGTACTTGAAGATCTACCCCTTCGAGAATATCGATATCCTCGTTTCCAGGCGTGGGCAAGGAATCGAACAAACCGTCAGCCACTGGCCCCAGAACTGAAAGCATCGCCAGATCATCACGACCTAGTCGGCAAAGACCAGCATCCAGTTTATCCGCGACAAGTAATGTGTAAGTGATCGAGTTAGGGCCGTCCTCGTCGTCGTTTAAATCTCTCAGCGCTTTCCCAAAACGCACGACACGTTTGAATAATGGCCCTCTAAGCAAACTGGTATTCTCAACCTTCTGGTGAACCGCCTTCGCGTCTGACCGTACCCATCCGTCTTTAGTGGCGAGAAGCGAGGTATGGGGGATTTCTTCCCAGCTGATCTCGTTTTCTGCAGCAGTGATGCTTTCCGCCTTAACTAGCCCCTCCCGGAAATTCAACGCGGCCATGGCTCTGTGTTGCGCAACGGGAATCGCGTATGACGTCACATCAATGTAGGCGTCGGAGCGAATAATCACCCTGTCACAACATTGCTTGGACTCGAAGCTCCAATCATTCCGAGCGGCGATATCTTTCAGCGCGGCGCATGTTAATTGGCGCAAAGCTTCTGCACCGAGCTTTGGCGTAGGAGTGCCGGCTTGCAGAAATTCCAGCGGCAGATACATGCCAACGTCGCTATCTGCCTCACCGTAATTTGCAGACCATCGCAATGGATCGATAAGCGTGCCGTAGGCATTGCTCCCTTGGCGGAGAAATTTTGGTTTAGGCGGCTCTACGCCTGGCGGTACTGCCTCTTTCAAATGCTCATCAAGGAAGGCGGCCAAGCCTCGACGGATAACAATTTCCGCCGACCTGATCTCATCCATCATCGCGTCGTCAGGTCTGAGATTTACCAAGAACGTTTTAGACGAGCCTAGCCGGTGGAAAGCGTTTGAAAGATTATTCAGTGTTCGCATGATGTACCCAGATCTCGAGAGAGCCGCCTATCGACCCGATCAAAGTTCTGGCATAGTATAACCGGCCGAAAAACAGCATGCAACCGGAAAACGTATGGTCACAGAAAGTGTTCGAGCCATCTCGCTCTTAGATAGAAATGGGCAGTTCAAAGAGTTTCGCAGTGCTGCGATCAAACGCATGCGGTTTCTGGAGTATCTGGCCTGGTTCCGCGGTTGGGTGTCTCGGAAAGATTTAATGGATCGGTTCGATATCGGTCCAACGGCGGCGAGCTCTGATTTCTCTACTTACACTGAGTCATACTCCGAAAATCTGGCGTACGACCTCAAAAAAAAACGGTACACCTGCACCAAAGCTTTCATTCCGGCATTCGAGCATGATCCAAACCGAGCATTGCAGTCGCTGGCACGTGCCAGCAACGACGGCGTACCAGAAACCGCGAGCCCGATACCGGTTGCGGGCTGTCCAAGCATTCAGCGCGAGATGGCCGCGAATGTGGTTGCAACTATTTCTCGAGCAATCTCAACGCACAGCGAAGTTATAGCCAATTACACGTCTCTGACCTCGGGAAGCAGGCCCCGCAAGCTGGTACCACTTGCGTTAGTCAGTGACGGTTTTCAGTGGCGGGTTCGCTGTTTCGATCGCGCCAAAGGTTTTCGTGACTACATGCTCGTTCGATTCGACAGCGTCGAATCGCTCCAATGGGGGGGTGGTGCAGATATCTCGCTAAGCGATGACCCGCAGTGGTGCAAAAAAATAACCTTGAAATTTCGTCCGCATCCGCGGTTCAAATATCGCGCCGCAGTAATAAGTTCATTTGCTTTTGACGATAGTGAACTTTTGAATGTCACTGTCCGAGTCGCGGAAATTGGATACCTCCTGCGCCAATGGCCGGTCGACGTGACTGAATCCGCCTTGCTGGAATCAACTGCCTACCAATTGCACCTTTCAAATGTCTGCGATGTAAGGGAGGAAATTAATTCAAGTGACGATAACCACTGGATATTGGACGCATTGATAGCTGAACAGGAAGAAATTGCAGGAATTAGCGATAGTTAGCTACATTCGATGATTCTGCGATATCTACAATAGGCCTAAGCCGAACTAGCAATTCGATCGTTTCTGGCCCCGATTTTGCGTCTGATTATGCACTGTTCGAGCCATATGTAGTGCCCCAACTCTGAAGTCCGAGCTAGTCCATACCAAATCAAATGCTCGTGGGCTTAGTCCGCGCTGTGTGAAAACTCACGTCGGTTGCGGTTCGGCTGAAAACCGACGCTCTGTACGCCCGCTGACGCCATGATCGGCTGCTGGGCAGGGGTAGCTGAACCCCCTGAGTGCCGATGTTCCGAGTTTTTACGCAACCTGGGCCGATAGCAGATATTATACGCCTGTTCTCATATCACGCAGTTAACCTAACAGTGGCCACCGTGAGGGTTGCCCCCGATTGATTCGTTGGTATCGGGCGCCGGTAGTACGGTATCAGCGCACGATAGTTCTTGGGTGACGTCTTTTACCTTGGAATAGAGCAGGTCATCCTTTGGCGGCGTTCTTGCGACGCTGCTTGCTGCCGATCTGTGCGGTGGTCGTGCAGTCGGGGTATCCGGTACAACCCCAGAACGACCCATGCTGGCCGGTGCGCTTGCGCATTGGCTTCCCGCACTTCGGACATTTCTTCTGCGCCGTGGGTTCGACGCCTTTGGGTACATTCAGGCCGCGCTGCTGCACCTGATCGACAGCTTGGCATACCCAATTCGCCTGTCGTGCCACGAAGTCGTCGAGCGTAATGCGGCCGGCGCTGATCTCGTCCAGGGCCTGTTCCCAGGCGGCCGTCGTGGCCGGATTCGTGATCGCGCCGGGCAGTATGGAAATCAGGGCACGACCGGCATCGCTCGAGACCAGTTTCTTCTTCTTTTTCGCCAAGAAGCCGCGGTCAATCAGCGTGGCGATAATGCCGGCGCGTGTCGCCTCGGTTCCAAGGCCCGCCGTATCTTTCAGGATCTTCCGTAGCCGATCATCGCTCACCATCGAGGCGACATTCTTCATCGCTGCAATCAGCGAGCCTTCGGTATAGTGCGCCGGCGGCCGGGTCTGCTTGGCTTGGATTTCGGTGCCGGCCACACGGCATACATCGCCTTCGGACACAGCCGGAAGACGAGCATTGTTGATTTTCTCCCCGTTGGCCTCATTGGATGCGGCGACCGCTTTCCAACCGTCGACCACGACGGCCTTACCAGTGGCGCGAAATGTAGCGCCGGCGATGTCGATCGACAAGATGATGTGATCGTACTTGTGATCATCATAGAATTGGACGAGATAACGGGTGCGGATCATTTCGTAAAGGCGTCGTTCTGCCGCGGACATGCGGCTCAGGTCTGCGTGTTTCGTCGTCGGAATGATGGCGTGGTGGGCCGTGATCTTCGTGTCGTCCCAGGCCCTCGACCGGCGCTGCGAATCCGCCTGCGCGATCGCAGCATCAGCATCCGGATACGTTCGATGCATCGCATCGAGCACTGTGGCAGCTTCGCCAAACATGCTAACCGGCAGATAGCGGCAGTCGGTACGTGGATAGGTCACGGCCTTGTGCGTCTCGTAAAGCGACTGAACCGTGTCCAGAACGGTCTGCGCGCCCATATCCGCAGCCTTACTGGCGTCCTGTTGCAGCGTGCCGAGATCGTAGGGTAGGGGCGGCGCAACGCGCTCACGCTTTGTCACGGCGGCAGTAATCCGTGTGGCAGCGTCCTCAATCTGCTGTGCCATGCGCCGGGCCGTGCGTTCATCGAGACTGCGGCCCTTGTCGTCGGCGACGTCCGCCGGTGGTTGCCACTGTGCGGCGAACGTTTCGCCACCATCGGTCGCCAGCGTCGCCACCAGATCCCAGTAGGGGACCGGCTTGAATGACTTGATCTCGCGATCGCGATCGACGACAAGCCGCAAGGTTGGCGTCTGCACCCGGCCGACGGGTAACAACCGGTCGTAGCCCTGGGTCCGTGCGACGACGGTGTACGCGCGGGTTAGGTTCATGCCGACCAGCCAGTCCGCGCGTGCGCGACCCAGGCCGGCGTGATAGAGCGGTTCGGTTTCGGTACCGGGTTTCAAATTATCGAGCGCGTAGCGGATGCTGGCGTCGTCGAGCGCCGACAACCACAGCCGCGAGATCTGTCCCTGATACCGGCAACAGTCCAGAATTTCGCGGGCGATGGTTTCGCCTTCGCGATCGGCATCAGTGGAGACGACGACATGCCCGGCCTTATCCACCAGTTGCGTGATCGCCTTGTACTGCGCCTTGACCTTCGGGCGGACATCGAGCCGCCATTGGTCCGGAATGATGGGTAGGGTCTCCAAGGTCCACTTCTTGTATTCCTCGCCATAGCGATCGGGTGACGCCATCTCGAGCAGGTGGCCGAAGCACCATGTCACCGTCACGTCGCTGCTGGATAGGTAATGCTTAGTCTTGTTCGTCGCGCCGAGGATTCGGGCGATATCGCGCGCCTGAGATGGCTTTTCGCAGAGATAGACGATGCCAGCCATGGATCTGCCGGGATGGGTTAGGCCGATAGAATTGCAGGCGGGGCACCCCTATAGCGGAAAAATCAAAGCTTTCGACAGTCCAATTTCACGAGCAACAATACGAAGAACAGAGGAAGTGATAATGTAGCGTCACATTTGCGATAAGAGACAGCGCGGTACGCGCAAGATCGCGACCTTTAAGAAAAGGGGTGCAGATGACCGTATCCTTCGTATCGTCGAGGTGGGTACACTGTGGCCACCTGCACGCTAGAGGTGCTGCTGCGATATCCCGATGTCGGCTACACCGTGCACGCCGTCACTCGAACAACGACGTGAGTTGAAGTAACTCTGCCAGTCGAAGACGTGATCCGCGCTTAGGCGGTAAGTATTGCGTTCAAGCCCACGCTGCAACTTCTGCTGTCGGCCACCTTGAGACCATCGTGGCACTAAACTCGATGACATCAAAGCGGACGCTCGCACGCAGGCTTTGGCGGGCTGCTCAACTTGTCAGAAACCTTTGTATTCGTTAAATCACGCGCGGAAGGTTTGCATGGAGGATACAACGCACTTTGACAGGCGAGGGGCACGCTACGATCAGGATGAGACGCACCAGCAGATCGTGACGCTTCTCCTCAATCCTTTCACAATCGCCCCAGGTGAGCGCATCTTGGACTTGGCAACCGGCACTGGCTTGGTCGCGCTTAGGGTGGCCAAACTCGTTGGACCCTGTGGTGAGGTCGTTGGCTTGGACACGTCGGCGGGCATGCTCGCGGCGGCGCGTTGCTCTGCCGCGCAAGCGCAACTATCCAACGTGCGTTTCGAGCAGGGGGACGCGGAATTAGCCAACTACGAGAGCGCCAGCTTTGATCGGATTTTTTGCGCTTCGGCCCTCGTTCTGATGTCGGACGTCAAAGCGGCGCTGCGTCGTTGGCGGCATCTTCTGAAGCCGGGCGGCACGATCGCTTTTGACACGCCCGCCAAACCCTTTGGATTTTCACAACGGGCATCGGAGGCGGCGCTCCGACGTGGGGTAAAACTCCCCTATGGCGATCTGGGGGACACCTCAGAAAAATGTCTGGCGCTTCTGGCCCAGGCGGATCTTGAGGTCGTTAGCATCCGAAAGGAGTTCGCCAGCACTACTCCGATAAAGTTGGACCGTGTTATTGCAATGTATGACCAACGAATCGACCATCCGGCGTGGCGTGGTATCAAGGAAGCTGGTCCCGAGATACGAAAGGCGATTCGAGACGACTTCATCGAAAGCGCCACTTCTGATGCGGTGGACGGCCTTGTTCCGAACGAGGTGGCACTCTTTTTCTCGACCGGCATGAGAAGCCATATCCAACAGTGATCAGCGCAACAGCGGCTTGCGTGCCGCTATCGTTCGCTACCTGCTATTTCGCGATGAGCACGTGCTTGCGCATTCCCTGTCGACAGGGGCATCAAGCAGGTCGCTGTTCGGCCAAAAAAAGGCGCGATGTAAACTCAAACTAGCCGTCACGAAAGCGGCCGTTCGCGACCGGCAGCAACGGGTCGCATGCGGCCAATAGCAGACTTATCTAGCCCTGCCTCTTCCGAAGGCGACTCGGAGCTAGTGGCTGATGATTAATCGGCAATCCATATTTTTAGCACCCTAATTTTCGTAAAAATTACCGTCCTAGTAAAGTTAGGCCGTGGTGTTACGGTAACTAATGCAAGACTTGACCACAGCGAGTTCCCAAACATTTAGGCCGCCGAGGGTAACGATGGATCATTCGTTCATCTATCGGAATGAACGAGTCGCAAGGTCGCTCCCGACTTGTTGCCTGAGCGGGCCTTTTCGGCTTCCTTTTGAGCTTTGTCGTCCACTACGGTTTTGATAAGCGCTTCGAGTTCATCAATTGGCAGGCTCAGAGCTGAAGAAATACGTTGCTTCGTATGGCCTTTGCTCCATAGTGAACGCAAAATTTTTTCCCAGGCCACGGATCGCTCGCGCGCCATGGGGCCTGGCTCCTTTTTACGATAGCCTGCCGCACTTAGTTCGCGGCAAAGAGCGCGGTAATGCCAGTCGGAAACTAGGCCAGCGTCGAACGCCGATTTCGCAAGTGCGGCGACGGATACGCCCCACCGCGACTTCAACTTGATTAAATCCCCGAGGGAGGGAAACGACGGCACCCGCGCTAATAGGTCCTCTCTCGGCATAAGGAAAGCAGAAGCAAACCTATCAGCTTCTTTTTCCCGTTCCTTCTTCTCTATTCCGCCCGGCTCCTGTAGCAAACCATGTTGATGAAGCACTAGGTGCCCAAGTTCGTGAGCGGCGTCAAAACGACTGCGCTCTGCCGATTTTTGCGTATTAAGAAAAACGTAAGGCTTCGTGCCGCGCCAAACGGAAAACGCATCAACGTTGCAATTGCTCTCGTCGAGCGAGAATACACGCACACCGTTGGTTTCTAGTAAAGAAATAATATGTTTGATCGGCTTAAACCCGACACCCCACATTGAGCGAAGAGATAGTGCCGCGTTTTCCGGACTCTCTTCCCGCAGGTCGGGCACTTCCGGCTTAGGCAAGTTGAACCGCTGGTGCACCCAATCATCAATTTCGTATGCGAGCGACCCCGCCCAGCGGGCTGCTTTTTGCTGCCCGGCAGTTGTCGAAGACATCCGGCGAAAGCTGACAGAGTTCTCTTGGAGCACCTCAGGGTCGCCGAGAAAAAAGAAAGAGCTCGGATAATTCAGAGCAGAGGCAAGCGCCTCGATAGTTGGCTCTTCCGGAGCATCGGTTCCCCCTGACTCAATCCGCGTCAAGGTCACTGGGCTGATACCGGCTTTCGCAGCCAAGTCTTTTTTTGTTATCAGACGCCGCTCGCGAGCGAGCGTTAGTCTCGCGGGGTTGAACATAGTGGTATATCACTAAGCTGGGAAAGATTTGGGGGTTACGTCCACATCGTATATATCGGGGTCGTTCGACTCTACCGGCTCAGGCGTCGTTGGGCTCGTTTGTGCCAATAGTTCCTCAAGTGGCGAATCGATGATGAAAATCCTTTCGTGGAACCCGTCATACCATGCGCCATCAAAGCGTTTAGGCCTTGAAACCTCTACAGAAAGATTATCGTTGACGTGGCAAACGCATACTAACCAAACGGTATAGCTGAGCTCCTTCGGCCGTAGGTCATCGAGCGGCGCCGAGCCAAACATATCCGAGGTGCCATCGTTGATCATACGCCGTGAAACGGAGCCGCGTGGAGAAAGTGGCTGCGGATCGGAAAATGTACATGCTCTCCTAACGTTCTGATATATAAGTTGCAGTTTCTTCTCGTGATTAACAGCAGATTCGATCCCTAAGTTGCGACCGACCTTCCAGCCCTCACGTGGAACCAGAGTATTTCGAAGCGCTTCGGTGCCTTTATTCCACGCGTTCACGCCGGGCGCCGAGATCGGCTCCATGGGACTAGTGTTGTTGAAAGCTCGGCGCGCGTAGATCCCGATATGTTTAGCGGCCTCGCGCGATAACCCGATTTGCTCAAGCAGTTCATCTCCGCGTTCGGGTTCGGATTCTCTGAATATGACGCCATCAGGCATAGCGTGTCCCGTGTTAATTATTCGAGGCTACAATGTAGACGAAAAAAATTAACATAACAATAGCCCGACTCGAATCGGGTGGATTCGATCGCGTTCGGCCTGATGAACGTAACCGCGCGTCGTTTCCGGCGTAATGCCGATTTTGCCGGTGATCGAGCCGATTGCCGCCAACTGCGAGGCGTAATCCGCCTGATGCTCAAAGAGCATTCGTTCCGCGCGATCGCGTATTTCCGATGAATATCGTTTGCTCTGTTTCATGGCTCCATTCTCTCAAGAGTTGGAGCCTCCAGTATTCTCGGGGCGGTTCAGTAAGCCGCTTACTCGGCTGCACCGGTATCATTTGAGTCAGCCTGTAGCTGACCATTGCTCTCTTGGCGTCGCGCGCGCTGGTTGACCGATTCGATTCGGGACAAATCCAGCGTGATGTCGTCGGCCGATAGTTCCAGGCGGGAAAACTTCTCGCCGTCCTTCTCCCAACTGTTCTGCACCAAGGTGCCCTCGACCTTCACCCGGAAACCCTTGTCGAGCACACGGGCCGCATGCTCGGCTGCGGTGCCCCAGCGAGACACGTTCAGCCAGAAACCGCCTTTGTCCTTGAAACCGTCGTCGCCATCCGGAACGGGACGATCACAGTACATACGGATTTCGGCTACTTGGCGGTGCTCGCCGTTGACGGTGACGGTTTTCAGTTCGGGTGCGGCAGCGAGATTGCCGCGCGCGGTAAAGGAGTTCGACATCGGTTCGCTCCGTTGGTCAGGTTTGAGTGTCGCGATTGAACAGGGTCAGCCTCGACCGGAGTACCGCGCCGTACAACAATGAATCGCGCGGCGTTACCTCGAAATTTAGATCGGTGAGCGCTTCCGCGGATGGGTCGTGAGGGTTCGATTCAGATTGAGATTACCGGGTTTGTCCGCATGCACCACGCATGTTTGGCGGCGGGCGCCATCATTCATGGGCCCTGATTTCTCTTTGAGGCAATCCGCGAGCTCGTACCAGGGACGCGAAGCGTCCCCGCCACCGTGATAACAGGCGGCCACACTGTGGCCACCTTCGGAACATCGGTCGACGATCGGCTCAGAGGGTCACGCCGAAAACCGGCGTTCGATCGCCGATTGCGTTGGCAGTTATCGGCAATCGGTATTGTTGTCAGGCGCGCCGGCCACAAGGCCGTCGCGTTCGATGGCTTTGATCGCATCCAGGGCGTCGAGCCAATCCTGGAGCCGATAGAGCTTGTAGGCCGCGATCGACAAGCGCATGTTGAGATAGACACGTCTTCGCTCGTAATTGAGCCAGTGCTGACGTGCCGTTGCCGGCATGCGGGCCAGCAATCTCTGGCCGGCGTCGCCCGTCAGATTGACGGCCGTCGTCTTGTTCGACCCCCAACGGCGAGCGCTCGATTGACGCCACCGATAAAACGTCAGGCTTCGGTCGTTGTAGCGCACGATCTTCGCCGGTGCCTTTGGAAACTGGGCCTGGAATGCCTCGCAGAGTTGGGTGCCCTCGGCTTCGCCGTCTCGGATGACCTGTTCGAGCGCCGCGATTCGCTCGCGCGCCTCCCTTACCCTTAAAGGGCCCTTTAAAGGGGCTTCGTCAAAAACTGCGGCAGCGGCTTCGTCAGATTGGGGGGTCATAGCGGCAGGCCTACGACGGGTCGTCATTCGCCCGTTCCCGGGCGTCTGGATCTGAATCAGCCGCGTCGTCGTCCGTCTCGTCCGGGGTGGCCACAGTGTGGCCACTCTCGTTGGATGACTGCTGCAGTCCCTCGATCGCCGGCGCATGCTCTGGGCGCAGCTCTCCGTCGATCACGGCCTGAGGCAGCTCGCCCATGGCTTGTTTCGCAATCTCGGCACGACGGGTGCCGTCAATGATGTCTTTCCGGGTTACCGCCGTGGTTCGATACCCCTGGGCCGAGGCAAAGGCCCGGCGAACGGCTCGCCCGGCGGCCTGCAACAGGCGTTCGGAGGCGTCGCGCGTCATCAGGCCCACATGGCGCGCGGTCAGAGCCGACAGCACCAATTCGTCCATGTCGACGAGCAACCAGCCGCCCATGTAGCCGTAAGGATTCGAGAAGGTGAGCTCGACCTTCGCCGGCTCGATAGAATGTGCCAGACCGACCTGCACTGCTGACATGCGTTCCATGTCGGATTCGATGGTTTGCTTTACGGTTGCCAGTTCGTCCTTCGATTCGGTCAGCGCCTGTTCGACTTCCAGCAGGTACCAATCGGCATAGGGATCATTGCGCGCGGCACCGGTCCAGATCGTGCGCACTATGGCGCCGTAGCGATACAGTCCAATGATCGGCGGCTTGCCATCCGCACCGCGGCGGCCTTGGAGCAGGCGCTGCGCCTGGCGCGTCTGGAGCGTCATCTCGACGAAATTGCGTAGCCGGCCCGGCACGATCGCGGGCTTACCCGTTCTGGAAGAGGGCGTGTCGGTCATGCGATCTCCGATACATCGGTCGCGACATCCGCTGCCGCAGTGATCAGGTGCCTATGAACCGTAGCGATTCCGCGTCAGACGGGCACTGGGAAACACCGATGATGGCCAGCCGAATTTTTCAGATAGCGTGGCAACACTGTGGCCAGGGGCACGGTGTCGTGGCGGTGGCCACAGTGTTGCCAATCTCCGATTTACATAGGGGAGAGACCGACGCTGGCGGCGGCTCGGCCCGGGTCTCGCAAACGTCGTCTCAGCTGCTCCAACTGATGGCGTAGCCGATCCCGTTGGGACTCGAGGGCAGCGCGACTGCCCGGAGGCGCGCCTGGAATTAGGGTCGACTCCATGGCGTGGATCTCGCTCCGCAGGTTGCGCATCTGCTGGCGAATGTCGCTCGCTTTGGCATTCGCCGGCGGGTTCGACTGATCCGTTTTTTCGGGTTGTGTCGGCGCACCGACCGGCTGGAACGTGCCCGACTGGATGCGTTTGCATAGCGATACGGCGTATCCGACCGGGCTGCGCAGCGGGTTGTCCGGATCCTGCAGCTTGCGGGCCAGGGCATCGAGAACATCCTGTCGCTGCTCGGGGCGCAGATTGCGCGAGACAAAAGCCCGCTCGATCAGCGTACGCTCGTTTGCCGGCAGCGAATCCGGCCAACGCAGTAGTGGTGCCACGTCGGCGTTGGCCACAGTGTGGCCAGCTGGTTCGGTGGTGGTTTTTTCCGCGCGCGCGGAATCCGTCTCGCTGTGTGTAGTAGTAGTTTTATTATTACTACTACTACAGGTAGGCCCGATGGTAGATTTTTCCACCCGAGGACGAGTTATTGAAATTCCTTTTTTATCAGAAGCTTGCGATCCGGTCGTAAAATCTGCCATTGGATCGGTTTCGCCAGTGGTCGTTTTTACCCCTGGCTCGCCGGTGGTAACTTTTTCCTCGACCAACGCGGTGGCCACACTGTGGCCAGCCGCAGACGACTTATCTTGTGGGGCGTCGTGGCGGCTCCCGGTCATGAGCAAATCGAAAAACGAACCCCCGCCGTTGTGAACGGCTTTGGCCGCGTCCAAACGACGGGTCATGGGGTCTTCAGATTCCAATGGATCGCGGCCCTCTTGTAAGGCTTGGTCGATACTGGCCAGAGCGGCTTGGGCCGCTTGGCGAAGGTATCGATCGGTATGCTCTCTCGCCGAATCGAGCAACGACAGATAGCTGGCATCGAGCCGATTCGCCTCGCTGAGCGAACAAGGCTCGCCGTGGATGGCGTTGACGGTGCCGCGATACCGGCCCTTGTCATCACGTAAACGGGTGTACTGACTGATCCAGCGGCAGACCCGGAGTAGGGTACGGTCGCGGTTGATGGTCTTCTTGGCATGCCCCAGGACTTCGACCGTCTGGTCCAGCGAGGGCATCGCGATGGCGCGGTGCGGCTGTCGGCTGGATTCTTGCGTGAGGTACAGCAAATGCACTTTGGCGCTGTCGCTCAGAAACGGATCGCGAACCAGTATCGCGGGATAGCTTTGATGCCAGGCGCCCAGAAAGAGCAGGCCCTCGGCATCTTGGCCTAGAGACTTTCCCGACTGGGCCAACGCGTCGGCCGCGTGTTCAAGATAGCGGCCGAGCTTGTCGTTGGGGTGGCGAGCGGTTCCGGTCACGATGTCCGCTCGAGGGCGTTCGCGCCACGAATGAACCGCCACACGGTGCGACAGTCCGCGCCAGACGCATCCGACAGCTGCAACCATTCGATCGCCGATTGGGGTTCTCGGCCATCGAGATGGCGCTGCCAAGCCGCCCAGATCGTGTCCATCGTTTCGGTATCCGGTTCGGCGGGTCGGCCGGGGCCGCGTCGACTGCAGCGAAAGCGACGCCGAATCGCCGTGTATTGACGATCGGTCATGCCGAACAGGTGGCGCATCATGTCGGCAGGCGCTTCGCGGCAAACCATTTCGGTCTTCAACTTCTCGATCGCGCGTTCGGCCTTCATTTCCTTCAGCACAAGCCAGAAACGTTCGCGATCCAGGCTGATATCGAGTACGTGCCCGTCCATACGGTCGGCAATCGATAGAAATTCGGAGAATTGCAGCGACTCCAAAGCCTCGATTTCCTGTTGGCCGAAGTTCAGGTCGCGCAGCACCGCCCAATCTCCGTTCTCCAGACAGGCCGTGGCGTAAATCAGAATGGCGAGCGTCAGATCTGCGTTACCGGCGGGCATCGTCATCCCCCCACGGCGCGTCGCCCGTCGTGCGATAAATCGCCCGATAGGTCTCGACCAGGCGAATCCAGTCGTGCCAACGCGACTCGGCCCAGTTCTGATAGAGCATGGGCCCCAGGTCGTTGGGTTCGAGCGGTGGCACATCGGCGAACAGGTCGCGATCCGCCTGTTGCCATTGCCATTGAGAAAACGCCTGTTGGCCGTCGCGGGCCTGGCGCATCGCGTCGCCGATCCGGCGCTGCCGCCACGTGTCTGGCATATAAGGGCCGGCCCGACCGTGTCGGGCGAACTGTTCGGCCAAGGTGGCGAGATGCCACCAGACACACAGCGCCCGGCGGCCAACATCGGGCGTCCAGGATTGCTGCGTTTCGAGCGCGACCGGTCCCACCAGAAAACCCAGTCCATCGCGAATCGGCAAGACGATGTCGCCGAGTCGCGATCCCTGTGCGATACGGCTTGCCAACGTCCACGCCCGGCTGCGTAGGGATTTGAGGTCGCGCGGCAGTGACGCGTCGGTTGCTGCCGGCGAGGGGACGTCCGCGGCATGATCTTCTTCATCGATGGGACACGAGTCCGTCGTGCCAGGGCGAGCAGTGCGACTATCCTCGGCCGAGTCATTCCGGTGGGGCGGGCCACTGTCCGAGCCTTCGCATTGTTTGGCATGCGTGTCGGGCGCACCGGCCGACTGGCCGGTTTCCGGGGCAGTACGCGCCGTATCGTCGCGATTCGTATCCGACGGAGTCTCGATCTCGATGTCTGATCGACCGTGTAGCGCGCCGCCAAATTCGAGACTCGCGCGCTGCATGTCGCAGTCGGCGCTGACCGACAGTTCTTCCTCGAGGTCGCGTCGCAGCCTGTCGGGATCGAAGGCCTCGCCGTCATGGCGCTGCAGCGTCTGTTCGAACAGATTGTTGGCTGCCTCGGCCTCGCCGAGATCCAGCGACTGCCAAGCTTTGCCGAAGGCTTTCTGCAGGTCGTAGATCTTGGTGATCGTCGGGCGACCCATGCCGGTTTGCAGCAGGGCCGGGATCAACGGAAAGAGGGTGTCGACGGTGTATTGATACCAACCGATCATCGTGCGGCTGATCGGGTAACCGCGCTCTGCCAGGCGATCGCGCAACGCGCGTTGCGATAACGATTGGCCGGCCTCGGCCTCGAGCATGTCACGCAGTTCCTGCACAGCGATGGCGCGGTCGATGAAGATCAGTTCGCCGCGCAGATCGTTGTCCTGGATATGCGCCACCAGCGTCTGGGTCTCACCGGTCCAGGGCTGAAATTGACACCACACTTGCTGGAAGCGCGCATCACCGGTCTCGTGCCATAGCTCCTGGACAAGGCGCAGCCGCGTGTTACCGCCGACGCCAATCATGTACAACTCGGGGTGGTCGGTGTCGGGGCGTTGGGTAATCGTCAAAACCTGATTGAATCCGGTTTCCCAGATATAGGCCTTGAGCTCGTCGCGCTTATCGTTCGGACTGCGGCGCGGGTTACGGTCATATGGCACGATCTGGTCGACGTCGACCAACATCGGCGTCGTGGTGGCCGGCGCATGGGAGGGATCGGTGCTGGCCACAGCCTCGTCGCGTCGGAAATGTGGCTGTGACATTAGTTGATCCATCTGGTCCGGAGTAGGGCGCTTGCGACTCATGGCGGATTTCTCGCCCATGCCGTATCGACTTGCGGCAGCAGCTCGCGAACGAGCGCAGCCATGGTCTCCAGCGCGGCCGGCGCCGTGCCACCGCGACGGCGAGGCTCCCAGACATGGATGGGGACTTGGGCACTGGCGGCCTCGCGGTAGGCCACCGTGGCCGGCACTACGGTATCGAGGATCGAGATGCCGCCATGGGTTTCGGCAAACGTCGATTGCCGCAGCGTGTTCGCCACCAGGCGCGCATCGACCGTGCGGTCCATGCGATAGCACAGCCCGTACAGATGCCCGACGGGCGCACCCAGCAGGCGCATGGGCCGCAAGCGCTCCAGCATGGACAGTGTGCCGCGGGCGAACTCCCGCGCACTCAGGATTTCCGGCGGAATCGGCGAGAGCAGGAGGTCGCCGGCGAGCACGCCGAGATCCTGCAGTGGACCGATCGCGCCTTGGGTATCGATCAGGACGAAGTCGTAGTCGATATCGGCGAGCGCACGGCGTAGCCGAATCCGGCCATCGGGGGTGTGCAGGATCCAGTTTTCAAGCCGCCCCTCTGGATCGTCCGAGATGATGATGTCCAGATTGGGCAGAGTCGTGTGGCTGATCGCCTGCACTATGGCCCCCGTGGTGACGACATCGTAGAGTCCGCTGGCGGCACGATGCTCGAACGGATAGTACGAACTCAACGTGGGCTGGATATCCGCATCGACCATGAGGACGCGATAACCTGCAAGTGCTAGGAATCCGCCCAGGTTGGCGGTCACGGTCGTCTTGCCGACCCCGCCTTTGCTCGACACGATGGCGATCACCGGCATGGCGGTACCCTCGAAACGCTCGGCAGGGACAACGTTAAGCGCGCTCGTTGAGGCGCTCGGCGATCCACGCCTCGATTTCGAGCGAGTCCCAGCCGACGGCGCGCACGCCAAGCCGCATGGGCTTGGGAAATCGGCCCTGTTTGATGAGGTTGTAGATATGGGCGCGCTTGAAGCCGGTTTTGGCCTCGACCTCGGGGCGCCGCAGGATACGACGCTCGGCGGAAGCGGTTGCAACAGTTGATTCGGACATGGAGATCACTCCTTGATGCGCCTTGGCTTTGTCAGGACGTGATCTCCATTCAATAGATCTCGGCGGCAAAGAAAACCGTAAATGGGGTATTGCTGACCCTAATGGGGGTAAGTGCGCTTCAACCAGCCCGCAAATGCCGCTTTGCTTGGGCGAATTTGTTCTCCAGCGTGCTCTGGGATATGCCGAGCTGCTCGCCGTGGTGCGCGATCAGGGTGCTGATCACAGCGTCTTGGGTGTTGAAGCTGGAGTAGGGGCGGCCGGATGGTGAATGACCGAGTAGCAACGTCAACAGTCCGGCGACGATATTCAGGTAGGTGGACTCACTACGTGGACTAGGCTCCTGAGCCTGTTTCGCGTGTCTTATGCCGGCTTCATGCTCATGGCGAAGCGTATCGAGCTGGATCTGGAGTCGTTCCGAGGCTTTCGCTTCATCGGTCAGGCGTATCTTCAAAGCCTCGCGGTCGGCAAGTAGCGTCTGAACGGTCTCGATAGTTACCGTGTGGCATAACCGGCGTTCGACGGCGTTGAATAGAAAGCCGGGTTTTTCCCCTGGATAGAATTCGCTCATCCAAGCTTTCAGGTCCACATGGCGAACGGTCAGGTCGGGTGAGTCAAGCAGCGTAGGATCGTCGCAGGTGATGCCGTTCTTCCCGTAGGCTAGATCACCGTTGGCGAGGGCGTCGACGATGCGTTCGGCGTTCAAATGTAGGTACGGCCACTCGGAAAAGTCGCCGGGCCCCGGTCGCTGTTGCATACCGATGCGCTCGATAATCTGTTGCTCGTGTTGCAACAGTCCGCTCCATCGGATCGCGGCTTCGATCGGACGATAGAATACCTTTTGGCCGGTGCTTGGATCTTCATGTGTCGTGCGCATAAACCATACTCCCCCGCCCACGGGCCCTCACGATGTTGCGCCGGTACATTGGGTGCCGGGATCTGAGTCCAGACTTGAAGGTGGCAACAACGGAGTTGGGGCAAAGGATGAGGTATGCCCTGTGTCGCACGAGGATCTTGGTTATCCGGCTGTTATGAAAGCGCAGACCGCATAGACCGTTCGGCAATGACTGGAAAAGAGTTTCGCAGTCCTGATACAAATTTTATTGACTTAAGGCCAGAACCGTCCCGTTACGTGTCCAACGTGGACGCGCACGACTATGGTGCTGAGCGTATTGTGAACGGTACTGGCGAGAACGTTTGCATTATACAGGTACGAGCGTATTTTGCCGTCTTTGATGGGCTTTAGGGTCTCGCAGCAGAAAAAAAGAATGAGAACGACGGAGGTCGTTCGGGAGTCCGTCATCCGAACAGGGACTTCAGAGACATTAGAACAATGTCGCGAGTTCGATTTGGCTTGTCGAACGGTAACCTGCGGCGCCGTGGTGATATGACGGCTAGCTTATTCCAACAACTTACCGAGGTTTTGATTCCGATCGCGCCGCGGCGATGATGATGAGATCTTGCAAGCGCATGGCGTATGCGGTCGATACAGCGAAAAAAACCACGGCCAGCCCGAATAAACTGATGGCCGGTAAGCTGGATGCGTCCAAGCCCACTTGTACGAATAACCCGTATACGAACAAGGCAACGGCGACAAACAGCGCCATAACAGTTGACGTGAGGTACAAAGCGATCGTCATGGCTGCCCTCCCTATTCACCTAACCTTGGCATATTGCCGTTATAACAGAGGCAGAGTCGGATGATGCGCCAAAGGTCGCGAATAGACCTGAGCTGGCAAATTGGTCCGATTCGTGAGCCGTCGGATCGAAGTCGAACTTCTGCGCGTTAAGAATAGCCAGGGTTGCTCGCCGTCACTCACCGAACGCGCAAACCTCAGTCCGTTGACCATTGGGCACGGCTTGTTTGGGCGCTGTTATCAGTAGTGCCAGGAATCGTCTATCCGTTCTTGGGATGCGTGATAGCATTCGCCCTGAGCTGGATTCTGAACTCGATGCTGGTTGGGGGTATCGCTGGGGGTGCAAAATCTCGAGGAGTTGTTAAAGCCTGAAAAATCAAGATGATAATTTTATATTCGATTCCGGGCCTGGCCTCCATCCTTTACCTTGCATGACCAATTGGCGCGCGATCGCGACCCATTGTCGCGACTGCTTTCTTGAGCCGTTGCGTCGGCAGGACGTGGCCAAGCTGCTAGAATTGCGCGCCTTGGCCCGGGTGGCGAAATTGGTAGACGCATGGGACTTAAAATCCCTTGGCCTTCGGGCCGTGCCGGTTCAAGTCCGGCCCCGGGCACCATCCGCTTGTATTTCCCAGGGATCTGACCCGCGCTCATGGCGTCGCCGCGACTCATTATCGACAATCTTTCCTGTGGACGCGGCGAACGCGCCCTGTTTCGTGGTCTGAGCCTGATTCTGGAAGCGGGCGAGGCGGCACGGGTTCTGGGCGACAACGGCTCCGGCAAGACGACGCTGTTGCGCACGCTGTGCGGCCTCCACGCACCTTTCGACGGCGATGTGCAATGGCAGGGCAGCGCGCCGGCGGCCGCTGACGAAGACGAGCCGATCCTGCAGGACGATCTGTGTTTCGTCGGTCATGACAATGCGCTCAACGGCGCGTTGACGCCGATCGAGAATCTCGATGTGCTGATGCGTCTGAGCGGCCGTCGCCGCAGTCAGAAGCATATTCGCGAAACGTTGACATCGCTGGGTCTCAAGCCGGTTGCGAATCGTGCCTGCGAGCGGCTGTCCGCGGGTCAGCGGCGGCGCGTGTCGCTGGCGCGGCTGTGGTTGACCGACGCACCGCTGTGGTTGCTCGACGAACCCGCCTCGGCGCTGGATGTGGATGCCCGCGCCGTGCTCGGCGCACGGATCGCCGAACATGTGGGCGCCGGAGGGCTGGTGCTGTTCACCACCCACGAGCCACTGACGCTGCCCGACCTGCCGGTGCGCGCGATCGAGCTGACCGCGTGCTAGGCGTCTTCTGGGCGGTGTTGCGGCGCGATCTGCTGCTGGCGTTCCGGCAGCGCGGCGTGCTTGTCCATCATCTGTTGTTCTTCATTCTTGTAGTCGCGCTGTTTCCATTGGGCACGCAGGCCGACAGCACGGTGCTGGTGTCGGTGTCGCCGGCTCTGATCTGGATGGCCGTGCTGCTGGCGGCATTGTTGTCGCTGCAGCGGTTGTTCCGGCCCGATTATGAAGACGGTACGCTCGAACAGTATCTGCTCTCGCCCGAGCCGCTGGCGCTGATCGCGCTGGCCAAGGTGGCAGCCTACTGGCTGGCGAGCGGGCTGATCTTCGTGATTGCGTCGCCGCTGCTTGTCTTGCTGCTGGGCGTGCCCGCGGGCGCCGTACCCGTTATCATGGCCAGTCTGCTGCTGGGCACGCCGACGCTCGGGCTGGTCGGTGCCATCGGAACGGCGCTTATACTGAGCCTGCCGCGTGCCGGGCTGCTGCTGAGTCTGCTGATCTTTCCGCTCTATGTGCCGGTGTTGATTTTCGGCGCCGGGGCGATGCGGGCCGCGATTGCGGGTTTGCCCTATGCGGGGGCGTTGTATCTGCTGGGCGCGCTGTTGGCGCTGAGCATCACCGCAGCGCCCTGGGCGATTGCGGCCGCACTCAGAATCAGCCTGGAGTAGGGATCGACTCACGGGTTTTGTTGTCCAAGGCGGCGTCGATGGGGTGTATCGGGATGCGCCGGCCGCCGCGAACGAGGAGCGCACGCGCCTGCGTGCGTATGAATAATATGAGCCAAACGACCCGGAATCCTGATGTGTTCGCCTGCCGCGCGCGGTGCGTGTCCGGTCATGGCGCGGTCGGGTAAGTATTTTGGCCAAGTCCCGTTTCATGCGTTGGCTGCACCAGTTCGGCTCGTTGCCGTACTTCTACCGCATCAGCCGGCCGCTGGCGTGGTCGCTGGCGATTCCCGGCCTGATGCTCGCGGCCTACGGCATCTACGGCGGCCTGGTGCTGGCGCCGACCGACTACCAGCAGGGCGACGCGTTCCGGATTCTTTATATTCACGTGCCCAGCGCCTGGCTGTCGCTGTTCGGGTATACCAGCATGGCGGTCGCCGGCTTCGTGGCGCTGGTGTGGCGCCTCAAACTGGCCGAGATCTTTCTCATCGCGGCAGCCCCGGTGGGCGCGAGCTTCACGTTTCTGGCCCTGGTGACCGGCTCGATCTGGGGCAAGCCGATGTGGGGCACGTGGTGGGTGTGGGATGCACGCCTGACCTCGGAACTGATTCTGTTGTTTCTATACCTCGGCATCATCGCGTTGCATAACGCCATCGAGTCGCCGCGCACGGCGGCGCGCGCCTGTGCGCTGCTGGCGGTGGTCGGGGTGATCAACGTCCCGATCATTCATTACTCGGTGGAATGGTGGAATACCCTGCACCAGGGGCCGACCGTGACGCGTTTCGGCAAGCCGGCGATGGAAATGGATATGCTGATACCGTTACTGTCCGCCGCGCTTGGCTTTACCCTTATTTTCGGTTGGCTGACACTCTGGGGCATGCGCGTGCAACTGCTCTGGCGGGAGCGGCGTAGTCGCTGGGTCGGCCGTATGGTGGCAGGAAACTCCGATGCATGAGACCTGGCAACAATTCTGGGCGATGGGCGGCTACGCGCCGTTCGTGTGGAGCAGCTACGGCATCGCCGCGGTGGTGCTGCTCGGCAACATCATCACGCCCCTGATCGCGCATCGCGTACTGCTGCGCCGTATTCGCAACGAGGAATTCGATGACTAGAACCCGACGTCGTCGTTTGCTGCTGGTGGGTGGACTGTTCGTGGGTCTGGCAGCGGCGGTCGCGCTCGCGCTCACCGCCTTCAGCCAGAACCTGCTGTATTTCTATCAGCCCAGCGAGATCGTGGCTGGCAAGGTGCCGCCCAATACCCGTTTTCGTATCGGCGGACTGGTCAAGGAAGGTTCGGTGGATCGCAGCAATAACGATCTGGTGGTTCGATTCACGCTGGCCGACTGTGAAGCGAGCGTGCCGGTGCAGTTCCGCGGCACGCTGCCCGATCTGTTCCGTGAAGGCCAGGGCATCGTCGCCTACGGCAAGTTGGATAACGCCGGCGATTTCGTTGCCGATGAAGTGCTGGCCAAGCACGACGAGACCTACATGTCGCCCGATGTCGCTGACGCCATGAAGGACAGCAAGGGCGTGAGCTGTATGCCCACGAACATGAAAGCCAATCTGCAGGCGGCGCGATGATTCCCGAACTTGGCCATTTCGCTCTAATTCTGGCCCTCGGTCTGGCGCTGATTCAGGCCGTGGTGCCGATCTACGGCGTGGCCCGTTCGCGTGCGGATTGTCTCGCCGTCGCGGCACCGGCGGCGATCGGGCAGTTCGTGATGCTCGGGATAGCCTTCGCCGCACTGGCGTTCGCGTTCTATGCCAATGATT
Source organism: Salinisphaera aquimarina (assembly GCF_042643355.1). NCBI lineage: Bacteria > Pseudomonadati > Pseudomonadota > Gammaproteobacteria > Salinisphaerales > Salinisphaeraceae > Salinisphaera > Salinisphaera aquimarina. The sequence continues at coordinate 157,589 of NZ_JBHRSS010000008.1, read as the reverse complement.
TTTCCGTGGCCTATGTGGCCGCCAACTCGAATACACATCTGCCCTGGTATTACCGCGTGGCCGCGGTCTGGGGAGCGCACGAAGGCTCGCTGCTGCTGTGGATGATGGAGCTGTCCTGCTGGAGTCTGGCGGTGGCCGCGGCAAGCCGCAGCCTGCCGCGCGAAGTCGCCAGCTGCGTGCTCGCGGTCATGGGCGCGGTGAGCGTGGGCTTTCTGATGTTCACGCTGTTTACTTCGAATCCGTTCGCGCGCCAGTTTCCGATGCCCGCCGAAGGGCGCGATCTGAACCCGCTGCTCCAGGACCCCGGACTGGTATTTCATCCGCCCATGCTCTACATGGGCTATGTCGGCTTCTGTGTGGCCTTCGCCTTCGCCATTACGGCGCTGATCACCGGCCGGGTCGATAGCGCCTGGACCCGCTGGACCCGTCCGTGGACCACCGCAGCGTGGACCTTTCTCACCGTCGGCATCACGCTAGGCAGCTGGTGGGCCTACAACGAACTGGGCTGGGGCGGCTGGTGGTTCTGGGATCCGGTCGAGAACGCGTCCTTCATGCCCTGGCTGGTCGGTACCGCGCTGATTCATTCGCTGGCGGTGACCGAAAAGCGCGGCATCTTCAAGAGTTGGACGGTGTTACTGGCGATTACGGCGTTTGCGCTGTCGTTGCTCGGCACCTTCCTGGTGCGTTCGGGGGTGCTGATCTCGGTGCATGCCTTCGCGACCGACCCGGCGCGCGGCGTCTATATTCTTGCGTTCTTCGCGATCGTGATCGGCGGCTCGCTGCTGCTGTATGCGATCCGGGCGCCGCGCTTCGAAGCCGGTACCGAGCCGGTGGCGGTGCTCTCGCGCGAGGGCCTGCTGCTGCTCAACAACATCTTTCTGGTCGTGGCCGCCGCGGGCGTGCTGCTGGGTACCTTGTATCCGATCCTCGCCGATTCGCTGGGCATGGGCCGGATCTCGGTGGGGCCGCCTTACTTCAACAAGATATTCATTCCGCTGACCGCGCCGCTGGTGCTGCTGGTCGGTGTGGCCGCGGTGATGGCCTGGAAACGCACGCGGGCGGAGACGCTGCGTTCGCGTCTGTGGTTACCGGCGCTGCTGGCTATCGTGGTCGGCGTGCTGTTGCCGTTGCTCACCCTGGGTACCCACGCGCTGGCCGCGGTGGCGGGCTGCGTGCTCGGCAGCTGGGCGATTCTGGCGGCGCTGGAGGACGTGGTGCGCCGTGTGCGCGGGCGTCGCGTGATGCTGCCGCGTAGCGTGCTGGGCCAGACGATCGCACATGTCGGCGTCGGCGTGTTCGTGATCGGCATCAGTCTGGTCAGCGGTTTCGGCGGCGAGAACGATGTCCGGGTCGCCCCAGGCGATACCGTCTCGATCGCCGGCTACGACTTCACCTTCCAGGGCACGCGCCACGAGGAAGGCCCGAATTACACCGCCGAGGTGGGCGATTTCGTCGTGTCCAGAGACGGCAGGCAGATCGCCGAGTTGTTGCCGGCCAAGCGTCGCTACAACGCCGGCGGCCAGGTGATGACCGAGTCCGGTATCGATGCCGGGATTTTTCGTGATCTGTATGTCTCGCTGGGCGAACCGCTCAATGGCGATGCCTGGAGCGTGCGGCTCTATCATCGGCCGTTCGTGCGCTGGATATGGGCGGGCGGTTTTCTGGCCGCGCTCGGTGGCCTGTTGGCGTTGTCGGACAAACGCTACTGGCGGCGCGAACGGTCCGCCCAGCGCGCCGCGACAACCGGCGCGCTGCGCCCGGCACGAGCCTGATGCGTTGGCGTCTGGTAATACCCGTAGTCGTCGTGCTCGGGTTGATCGCGCTGCTCGGCTACGGCCTGACGCGGCGCCCCGATATTCTGCCGTCGGCGTTGATCGGCAAGTCGGCGCCGGCGTTCGATCTGCCGACGCTGGCCTCGGATCGTGAGCGCATCAGCGCCGCCGACCTCAAGGGCAACGTCACCCTGGTCAATGTATGGGCGAGCTGGTGCGTGGCTTGCCGCGCCGAGCACGGGCTGATCACCGAAATATCCCAGCGTACCGGCGTGCCCGTGGTCGGGCTCAACTACAAGGACACCGAAGAGGCCGCACGGCGCTGGCTGGGCCGCTACGGCAATCCGTTCGCGGTAATTGCCGTCGATCAATCGGGTCAGGTCGGCATCGACTGGGGCGTGGCCGCGGTGCCCGAGACATTCGTCGTGGATCGCGACGGGGTCATCCGGTACAAGGTGGTGGGTGCGATCACGCGTGAAGAGATGAACGAAACCCTCATTCCCAAGCTCAAGCAGCTGCAGCAGGCGTCCTGATGCGCGGATTGATCGGCCTGTTGCTGATGACGGCCTGTCTCGTGGCGAGCGCGGCAGGGCCGGAGCTGACGGCCAGCCAGCAGGCGCGCTATCACCAGCTCAATGCAGAATTGCGCTGCCTGATCTGTCAGAACCGCACCATCGCCGAGTCGGACGCACCGCTGGCCAAGGACCTGCGTGCGATCGTCGCCCGCGATATCGTCGCCGGCAAGAGTGATGCCGAGATCAAGCAGTATCTGGTCGATCGCTATGGCGAATGGGTGCTCTACGATCCGCCGTTCCAGTTCACCACGCTCATTCTCTGGTTGGGCCCGTTCGTGCTGCTGTTCGTGGGTCTGGGTATTGCCGTAGTGGTTATACGACGGCGCGAGGATGTGCGTACGACCACACAGCCACCACTGGATCGCACGCGCCTGGCACAGGTACTCGACGACGACGCACCCGATAACCGTACGGCGAGCAAGGACCGTTCATGACCGAATTCTTCGTTTTCGCAGCCATTCTGGTGGCTGCGAGCCTTGTGTTCGTGCTTGTGCCGCTGTGGCGCGCCGGCACGCCGACGCCGGACAAGCGGCGCGAGGCCAACATCGCCGTTTATCATCAGCGCTATGCCGAGATCGAGCGCGAAGTGGCCTCGGGGCGCATCACGCGCCGCGACGCCGAGCTGGAAAAAGACGAACTGGGCGCGCGCCTGCTCGCCGATATAGACGACACGCCGGCGCTGACCGAAAACGCCCGCACCGCAGGGCGCCCCTGGCTGATCTCGTTGTTGATGATCGCACTGCTTGTAGGCGGCGCTGGCGTGGCCTACTGGGATCTCGGCGATTACCGGGCGATGCAGGCACGCGACATGCCCGATATCGCCACCATGCTCGATGAGCTGAAGCAGCAGGTAAGTGCGACCCCGGATGACCTCGAAGCAAGGGCGATGCTGGCACGCGCGCAGGAAGTCACCGGCGACTATGCGGGGGCTGCGAATAATTATCGTGCCATCAATGCGGCCATGCCCGAGCCACGGGCGCCGATCGTCGCGGCCGAGGCCGAGGCCACGCTGCAGGCGACCGACGATCTTCAGGGTCGGGCGGGGGATCTGTTCCGGCAGTTGCTCGCGCTCGATGCGACCAGTCGCGAGGCACTGTGGTATCTGGGGCTGGGCGCGGCCGAGCGTGGCGACAATACACAGGCCGTGGATTACTGGGATCGTCTGCTCAAGCAGAAGCTGCCCGACGATTTCGCCGCCATGGTCCGCAACCGCCGCAACGAGCTGGCCGGCGACAAGCCCGAACTGAACAACGGCTGATCGGCGCGACGTTGATGCGACCGGCCGCAGTCCTGTTGTTCCCTCCCTGCAAAGGGGTTACCGTCTTGCGCACAGCTTCAAGTCAGGTTCTTTGATGGCGCAGCAGCAAATACGGCTCGAATATGATTCGCTTCCGGCGGTCATGCCGTCCTATCTGCGCGCCGCGACCACGTTGTCGGGCGGTTTGTCGACAGGACAGACGATCCCGGACATGGTCGCCGAACTCCGGGGGCGGGAGGTTCGCGCCGAGCCGCTGGCCAAATACCGCAAGGTCTGTGGCTTTTCCCACGCGCATCACCTGCCGGTGACCTATCCGCACGTGCTTGCGTTTCCCATGCACATGGCGGTGATGACCGACAAGCGGTTTCCGCTCAAGCTGCTGGGTCTCATCCACGTGCGCAACGAGATCACCCAGCATCGCAGCATCGGCGCCGACGAGACGCTGGATCTGGAGGTCGCGGTCGGCGGCCATCGCGAGGTGGCCAAGGGCGTCGAGTTCGATCTGATCACGCGGGTGCGTGACCACGCGGGCGACCTGATCTGGGAAGAAACCGGCACCATGCTGTCGCGGCAGAAATCCAGCGTCTCGGAAGCCGATAAAAAGAGCGCAAAGAAACAGTCGAAAACCGACGCGCTAGCGGATGCCGAGCACACCAACGAATGGCAGGTGCCCGCGGACATCGGGCGGCGCTACGCCGCGGCCGCAGGGGACTACAACCCGATCCACCTGAGCCCATGGAGCGCCAAGCTGTTCGGCTTTCCGCGCGCGATCGCGACCGGGATGTGGACCAAGGCACGCGCCGCCGCGGCGCTCGAGCCCGAACTCACCCGCGACGCCTACACACTGGCCCTTGCATTTAAGAAGCCGGTGTTCCTGCCCAGCCGCGCCCGATTCGGCTATACGCTTACCGAAGCCGGCGCGGATTTTGCTTTGACCAACACCCAGGGCGATATCCTCCATCTCAAGGGCGATGTCCGCTATCTCTAGTCTTATCGTTTTGTACTTGTAGGGCTTTCAAGCCAAAGGATTGTTTATGCGTATTCGCAAGGCTGTGTTCCCGGTCGCCGGTCTGGGAACGCGTTTCCTGCCGGCCACCAAGGCCAGCGCCAAGGAAATTCTTCCGGTCGTCGACAAGCCGCTCATCCAGTACGCGGTGAAGGAGGCCATCGCCGCGGGCGCCGAGGAGATGATCTTCATCACGAGTCATACCAAGAACTCGATCATGGATCATTTCGATCGCGACTATGAGCTGGAGGCCACGCTCGAAGCCAAGGGCAAGGACGAGTTGTTGAAGGCGGTGCGGGACGTCCTGCCGCCGGGTATTACCTGTGTGTATATCCGCCAGCCGGAGCAGATGGGCCTCGGGCACGCGATCAGCTGCTCGTTGCCGGCGGTGGGTGACCAGGATTTCGCGGTCATTCTGGCCGACGACCTGATCTCCGGATCCTTTCAGCCCTGCATGGCCCAGATGCAGCGCGTGTATCAGGAGTACGGCACCAGCGTGCTCGCGGTCCAGCGCGTGCCCTGGGAAGAGACGCACAAATACGGCATTGTCGAAGTCGAGCCCATCGGCCCGGGGCTGTCCGAGATTCGCGGTATCGTCGAAAAACCCGAGCCGGACAAGGCGCCATCCAATCTCGCGGTGGTCGGTCGCTATATCCTGACGCCGCGTATCTTCCGGCTGCTCGACAAGACCAAGCCGGGGGCCGGCGGCGAAATTCAGCTGACCGACGCCATCGAAGCATTGATGGGTGAGCAGACAGTCCTGGCCTATGAATTCGAGGGCACGCGCTACGACTGCGGCAGCAAGTTCGGCTACCTGAAAGCGAACGTGGAAATGGGGCTGCAGCACCACGAGATAGGCGACGAATTTCGTTCCTACCTCAAGACATTGACCAGCGGTTGGGACGACGAGGAGAGCGACGACAAAGCGACAAGTTAAGTTGTCGCTTTGTCGCGCCCCGGCAAGCGCTATCGTTTGTTATCATTTAGCCCCCCGGCGCCCACCGGAACGCGTTGGAGCGGCACGGTTTGAACGAGACGACTCCGGCGTCTCGACCCGGCTACGAGCCTATCTATGAAAAGCGAACTTAACGACAAGTTCATCGCAAATTCCCCACTGTTCGGTGGTAACTCGGCCTATGTGGAGGCTTACTACGAGCAGTATCTGAAAGACCCGGATTCAGTCGAGGCCAGCTGGCACGACTATTTCAAGAGCCTCAACGGCGATGGTGCGGAAGATGTCGCACACGGCCCGATTCGCGATTCCTTCGTGGATACGCAGGCGTCGGCGGGCCAGGGCGCGCGGCCGCGCTCGAGCGTGTCGCAGCGTGCGGCCCAGAAACAGGCCGGCGTGCTCCGTCTGATCAATTATTATCGCGTGCGCGGTCATCAGGCGGCCGATCTCGACCCGCTCGGCCTGTATCAGCCGCCGCCCGTGCCCGATCTCGACCCCGCCTTCCACGGCCTCGGTGAAGCCGATATGGACACGGTGTTCAACACCGGTTCGCTGTTTGCCAAGGAAGACGAGATGCGGCTTCGCGACATCATCGATGTCTGCAAGCGCGTGTACACCGGCACGGTCGCCACCGAGTACATGTATATCACCGACACGCGCGAGAAACGCTGGATTCAGCGTCGTCTCGAGGCGAGTGTCGATCAGCCGCGCATCGCCAGCGAGCACAAGCTCGAGATCCTGCGCCAGCTCACCGCGGCCGAAGGCATCGAGCGTTATCTGCATACCAAGTATGTGGGTCAGAAGCGCTTCTCGCTCGAAGGCGCGGACAGCATGATCCCGGCACTCGACGAGATGGTGCGCTGCGCGGCGCGCAGTCATGTCGACGAGATCGTCATCGGCATGGCCCATCGCGGGCGTCTGAACGTGCTGATCAATATTCTCGGCAAGTCGCCGCAGGAGTTGTTCGCCGAGTTCGAGGGCGACTACGACCTCGACGAGCTGGACATGTCCGGCGACGTCAAATACCACTTGGGTTTTTCTACCGACATCGAGATCGAGGACGAACGCGTGCATCTGGTGCTCGCCTTCAATCCGTCGCATCTGGAGGCGGTCAATCCGGTGGTGCAGGGCTCGGTGAAAGCGCGCCAGGATCGCCGGCATGATATCGACGGCGATACCATTCTGCCGGTGCTCATCCACGGCGATTCGTCGTTCGCGGGTCAGGGCATCGTCATGGAAACGCTGCAGCTGTCGCAGGCCCACGGCTATTCCACCGGCGGCACCGTGCATCTGATCGTGAACAACCAGCTCGGCTTCACGATGCAGAACCCGATCACCGCCAAACAGGGCGAGTATTCGCGCACCTCCCAGTACTGCACCGATATCGCCAAGATGCTGGAAGCACCTGTCTTCCACGTCAACGGCGATGATCCGGAGGCCGTGGTGTTCGTGACCCGTCTGGCCATGGATTATCGCGAGACGTTCGGCAAGGACGTGATCGTGGATATGGTCTGTTATCGCCGTCACGGCCATAACGAGGCCGATGAGCCGGCGGTGACCCAGCCGATGATGTATCAGAAGGTCAAGAAGATGGAGACCACCCGCAAGCTGTATGCGGGCCGGCTCCAATCCGAAGGTCTGATCGACGGGGACGAGGCCGAGAAACTGTCGGCGGCGTACCGCGACGGTCTGGATGCCGGCAAGAATATCTCGCGCACCACGCTGGGCCTGGTCGGCAACGAGCATACGGTGGACTGGGCGCGCTACAGCCGCGACCACTGGTCGCATGTCGTCGATACGTCGGTGCCGGTGGAAACGCTGCAGCGCCTGTCGGCGAAATTGCACGACCTACCGGACGGTTTCGAACTGCACAAGCGCACCCAGCGCATCATCGACGACCGGCGCAAGATGGCGGCCGGCGGGTTGCGCGTGGACTGGGGTTTCGCCGAGCACATGGCCTACGCAAGCCTGCTGGACGACGGTTTCAACGTACGTCTTTCCGGCCAGGATTCGGGTCGCGGCACCTTCTTCCATCGCCATGCGGTGCTCTACAACCAGAAGGATGGCCTGGAATTCACGCCGCTGACCCAGGTGGGCAGCGATGCTGTGCACTTCGAGGTCAACGACACGCTGCTCTCCGAAGCCGGCGTGCTCGGCTTCGAATACGGCTACGCCACCGCAGATCCCGAGACACTGACGATCTGGGAGGCGCAGTTCGGCGACTTCGTCAACGGCGCTCAGGTGATCATCGATCAGTTCATATCCAGTGGTCAGGCCAAATGGGGCCGCCTCTGCGGGCTGGTGATGTTCCTGCCGCACGGCTACGAAGGCCAGGGTCCGGAGCATTCATCGGCACGTCTGGAGCGTTTCCTGCAATTGTGCGCCGAGCGCCACATGCTCATATGTGTGCCATCCACGCCGGCGCAGTGGTTCCACCTGTTGCGTCAGCAGATGGTGCGCAACCTGCGCATGCCGCTGGTGGTGCTCACGCCCAAGAGCCTGCTACGGCATCGCCAGTCGACGTCCACGCTCGAGGACATGACCTCCGGGCATTTCCAGTTCATCATCGATGAGCCCGCCGATATCGACGACAAGGCGATAGAGCGTATCGTGCTGTGTAGCGGCAAGGTCTACTATGACCTTTATCAGGGCCGCGAGGATCGCGAACTCAACAACGTGGCCCTCGTTCGCATCGAGCAGCTGTATCCGTTCCCGGCCGACGATTATGCGGCCGTGCTGGAGCGGTATCCGAACGCGAACGAAGTGGTCTGGTGCCAGGAAGAGCCCGAGAACCAGGGTGCCTGGTATCAGATCAAGCATCGCGTGCAGGTGCCGCTGCAGGATCGGCACGAGTTGCTGTATGCGACGCGGCCGGGCGCAGCCACCACCGCGGTGGGCTATCACAAACTGCATGTGCGTCAGCAGGAAGCCGTGGTCGAGGCCGGCCTGGTCGGCGGTGAGCATCTGTTGGACAAGGGCAGTGTGCGCGATCTGTCCCGCGGCAAGAAGAACGCTACGCGCAAGACCAAGAAATAGCGCGATCGCATACTCCACGATTCGAACAAGTTAGGAACGACAAGCAATGGCGACAGAAGTCAAAGTCCCGGAACTCCCGGAATCGGTCTCAGAGGCCACCGTCGGCGAATGGCAGAAGAGCAAGGGCGATCGCGTGACACGCGACGATAATCTGATCGATCTGGAAACCGACAAGGTGGTGCTCGAGGTGCCGGCCGTGGCCAACGGCGTGCTCGCCGAGATCAAGGTCGAGGCCGGGGCGACGGTCAAGGCCGGCGATGTGCTGGCGATCCTCGAGGAAGGCGAAGGCGCCGACTCGGGCGATTCCGACGACGGCAAGACCGAGAAGGACGACAAGTCCGACAAATCCGAATCCGATGCCAAGGCTCAGGATGACGCATCCGACGATGGCGAGGCCGGCGACGACGAGGCGATCCCAAGCCCGGCCGCCAAGAAGCTGATGGACGAGAACGACGTGGCCGCGCGCGACGTCAAGGGTTCGGGCAAGGACGGCCGGATCACCAAGGCCGATGTACAGAAAGCCATCGAAGCCAAGGCAGACGCCAAACCGGCGGACAAGCCGGCCGAGAGCAAGCCGGACGCACGCAGCGACCGCGAGGAACAGGCGGTATCGGAAAAGGCGGATCGCCAGGCCCTGGGCGATGTGCCCGACGAGCGTACCGAGCAGCGCGTACCCATGACGCGCATCCGCCAGCGGATCGCCGAGCGTCTGCTGGACGCAAGCCAGAACACGGCCATGCTGACGACCTTCAACGAGGTCGACATGCTGCAGGTCATGAATATTCGCAAGCAGTACAAGGACAAGTTCGAGAAGGACCACGAGGTCCGTCTCGGCTTCATGTCTTTCTTCGTCAAGGCCGCGGTCGAAGCGCTCAAGCGCTTCCCCATCGTCAATGCCTCGATCGACGAAGGCGATATCGTCTATCACGGTTTCTATGACATCGGCGTGGCCGTGTCCTCGCCGCGCGGGCTGCTCGTGCCGATACTGCGCGACGCCGACCAGCAGTCCTATGCCCAGATCGAATCCACGATTCGCGATCTCGGCAAGCGCGCCCAGGACGGCAAGGTCACTATGGACGAGATGAGCGGCGGTACCTTCACGATCACCAACGGTGGCGTGTTCGGTTCGCTGCTGTCGACGCCGATCATCAACCCGCCGCAGGCGGCGATTCTCGGCATGCACGCGACCAACGACAAACCGGTGGTCGTCGACGGCGAGATCGTGATCCGGCCGATGATGCAATTGGCGCTGTCGTATGACCACCGCCTGGTCGACGGCCGCGACGCGGTGTTGTTCCTGCGCACGATCAAGGAACTGCTCGAAGACCCGGCGCGCCTGCTGCTGCAGGTCTAACCGGTTTTCAGGCCCGGACACCGCGCGGTGTCCGGGCCGACGCAGCCTGACTGCCCAACGTTATTGCAAGGAAAAGCATGAGCAAGGAATTCGACGTCGTCGTCATCGGTGCCGGCCCTGCCGGATATGTGGCCGCCATCCGTGCCGCACAGCTGGGCATGAAGGTCGCATGCATAGACAAATGGCTGGATCTGAACGACAAGCCGTCGCTCGGCGGCACCTGCCTGAATGCCGGTTGTATCCCGTCCAAGGCGCTGCTCGAATCGAGCGAGCTCTATCATCGGGCCCAGCATGAATTCGCCGATCACGGTTTGAATGTGGGCCAGGTCGAACTCGATCTGGCCACCATGCAGAAGCGCAAGACCGGTGTCGTGTCGCAGCTTACCGGCGGCATCGGCAGCCTGTTCAAGGCCAACGGCGTGACCTCGTTCGCCGGCAGCGGGCAGGTCGTGGACTCTGGTGAAGTCCTGTTCACCGGGCACGACGGCAAGGAAGAGACATTCAAGGCCGAGAATATCGTGATCGCGGCGGGCTCCGAGCCGGTCGAGTTGGATATTGCCAAGTTCGACGGCGAGTTGATCGTCGATTCCTGGGGCGCACTCGAGTTCGACGCGGTGCCCAAGAAGCTGGGCGTGATCGGCGCGGGTTATATCGGCGTGGAACTCGGCAGCGTCTGGTCGCGCCTGGGCAGCGAAGTTACGCTGCTGGAGGCCGTGGACGAGTTCATGCCGATCGCCGACCGCCAGGTCGCGGCCGAAGGCCTGAAATCGTTCAAGAAACAGGGCCTGGATATCCAGCTTGGCGCGCGCGTGACCGGCACGACCGTGAACAAGAAATCGGTCAAGGTCGAATACACCCAGGGCGATGACAGCAAGAGCGTCACCTTCGACCGCCTGATCGTTGCGGTCGGCCGCCGTCCGCACACCAAGGATCTGTGCGCCAAGGGCGCGCGCGTGGAACTGGACGACAAGGGCTTCATCGACGTCAACGACAACTTCCGTACCAGTCTGCCGGGCGTCTACGCCGTAGGCGACGTGGTCGGCAACCCGATGCTGGCGCACAAGGGCATGGAAGAGGGTGTGGCGGTCGCCGAAATCCTCGCCGGCCAGAAGCCGCATCTCAACTATGACGTGATTCCCTCGGTGGTCTATACCGCGCCGGAAATCGCATGGGTCGGCAAGAGCGAAGCGCAGGTCAAGTCGGCGGGCACCGAATATCGGGTCGGCCAGATTCCGTTCGCCGCCAACGGGCGCGCCAAGGCGCTGGGTCAGCAGACCGGCTTCATCAAGATGATCGCCGATGCCAAGACCGACGAGATTCTCGGCGTGCACATGATCGGACCGTATGTATCCGAGCTGGTCCAGGAAATGGTCGTGGCGATGGAGTACAAGGCGTCCAGCGAGGATATTGCGCGCATCATCCACGGCCATCCGACGCTGGGTGAAACCGTCCACGAAGCCGCACTGGCGGTGGACGGCCGGCCGATTCACTTCCCGCCCAAGCGCAAGAAGTAGTCGGCGGTGGCAGCCGAGGAGGAAGATCGCTCACTGGCCAAAGGCAGCAAGAACGGCGTCGAAGCAAGGAACGGCGACGGCAAGTCCGGAAAGGACGCCGACCGTAAAAGCCAGACCGAAAACGAGTCCGAATCGGAAGAGAACGGCAAGGGTCAATCCTTGCCGTTCTTGTGTCTGGCCGCGCTGGGCATCGTCTACGGCGATATCGGCACGAGCCCGATCTATGCACTGCGCGAGGCGTTTTTTGCCCATGACGGTATAGCCGTCATACCGGCGAACATCTTCGGCGTGCTGTCGCTGCTGTTCTGGTCGTTGATCATCGTGATCTCGATCAAGTATCTGTCGGTGGTGATGCGCGCCAGCAACAACGGCGAGGGCGGCATCATCGCGCTGGTGGCGCTGCTCAATCCGTGGAAGACAGAAAAGACCAGCCGGCGCTATATCCTGATGCTGCTGGGCCTGTTTGGCGCCGCGCTGCTCTACGGGGACGGCACGATCACGCCGGCCATCTCGGTGCTCAGTGCGATCGAGGGCCTGGAAGTGGCGACACCGGCATTCAAGCCGTATGTCATTCCGATCACGATCGCGATCCTGATCGGGTTGTTCTCGATCCAGAGGCGCGGCACGGCCGCGGTCGGGTCGCTGTTCGGACCGGTGATGCTGGTGTGGTTTTCGGTGCTCGCGCTGCTGGGCATCGGCGGCATCATCCAGCACCCGGCGATTTTCGGCGCGCTGAACCCTATCCACGCCGTCTATTTCTTTCAGGCCAACGGGCTGATGGGTTTTCTGGTGCTGGGCACGGTGTTTCTGGTGGTGACCGGCGGCGAAGCGCTGTATGCCGATATGGGGCATTTCGGCATCGCGCCGATCCGCATGGCCTGGTTCATTCTCGTGCTGCCGGCGCTGGTGCTCAACTATTTCGGGCAGGGCGCGATCATGCTCGCCAATCCCGATGTTCGGCAGCCGTTCTATCAGATGGCCCCGGACTGGGCGCTGTATCCGGTGGTCGGTCTGGCCACGCTGGCGACTGTGATCGCGTCGCAGGCCGTTATTTCCGGCGTGTTCTCGCTTACCCGACAGGCCGTGCAACTGGGGCAGCTGCCGCGTCTGAATATCGTGCAGACATCGCATGAGTCCTACGGCCAGATCTATATCCCCTTCATCAACTGGATATTGATGGCCGCCACCATCGGCCTGGTGCTCGGGTTCAAGAGCTCGAGCAATCTGGCCGCCGCCTACGGTGTGGCCGTGTCGATGGATATGGTGATCACGACGATCCTGGCGTTCTTCGTGGCCTATCGCTGGGACTGGTTCCCGCGTATCGCCGGCCTGATCGCGGTACTGCTGCTGGTTGTGGATCTGGCGTTTCTCGGCGCCAATCTGTTCAAGATTCCGGATGGCGGCTGGTATCCGCTGGTCGTGGCGGCCGGGATGTTCTTCATCATGGCCACATGGCGGCGCGGGCGCGAGCTGGTCGGGCGCCAGCTCAAGGGCGATACCGAGCCGCTCGACGAATTCATCGCCTCGCAGGATGCAAAGGCCCAGCGTATCGAGGGCACGGCGGTATTCATGACCGACGCGGGCACCAAGACCCCGCCCATGCTGTTGCATCACCTGCGCCACAACCGGGTATTGCATCAACAGGTCATCCTGCTGACCGTGCATACGATGGACATGCCGCGCGTGCCGGCCGCGGATCGGCTCAAGATCGAGGACATGGGTAGCGGTTTCCACCGGGTACAGCTCTATTACGGTTTCATGCAGGCCAACAGCGTTCCGGTGGCCCTGCGATTTGCGAGTGAATTCGGGCTCGATGTGGATATCGAGCAGACCACGTTCTATGTCGGGCGTGAGTCACTCATTCCGACCAGCGAAGTACCGGGCATGATGGTCTGGCGTGAGCACATGTTTGCGTTCATGGCCCTCAACGCGACCAAGGCGACGTCGTATTACCGAATCCCGCCGGAGCGCGTGGTCGAGCTGGGGATCCAGATCGAGATCTGAGTTCCGGCGGCTCGGCGCGGTCGATTCGGGTCGGTCGCGCCGGGATCTTCTCCCGGCTGTTAGAATCGCGTATAGGTTTGCAGCGCAATCACGAGGCGTCATGGCAGGTCACAGTAAATGGGCGAATATCCAGCACCGCAAGAATGCCCAGGACAAGAAGCGCGGTAAGGTCTTCACCAAGATCATCCGCGAGATCACCGTCGCTGCCCGCATGGGCGGCGGCGATCCGAGCGACAATCCGCGCCTGCGTCTGGCCTGGGACAAGGCGCTGGCCGCCAACATGCCCAAGGACAACATCGAGCGCGCGGTCAAGCGCGGCACCGGTGATGGTCAGGGCGAGAACTATGAAGAGATCCGCTACGAGGGCTATGGCCCCAACGGCGTGGCGATCATGGTCGACTGCATGACCGACAATAAGAACCGGACCGTGTCGGAGGTGCGCTATACCTTCAATCGCAACGGCGGCAATCTCGGCGCCGACGGCTCGGTGGCTTATCTGTTCGAACGCAAGGGCGTGCTCACTTTCGGCCCCGATACCGACGACGAGGACGTGCTCGCGCCAGCCCTGGAAGCCGGCGCCGAGGATCTGGTGGAATACGAAGATGGTTCGTTCGACGTGCTCAGCGCGCCGGACGACTATTCGATCGTCAAGGCCGCGGTGGAACAGGCCGGCTTCGAGCCCGCCGCCTCGGACGTCACCATGCGCCCGGCCACGACCGTCGATCTGCAGGGCGAGGAGGCCGAAAGCTGCCTCAAGCTGATCGAGGCGCTGGAAGATCTCGACGACGTACAGAATGTATACAGCAACGCCGAACTGGACGAGGCGACGCTGTCTGGCGCGCCGGCCTGAGAGGCCTGAATGCCGCGTATTCTGGGTATCGATCCCGGCTCCACCATTACCGGCTTCGCCGTGATCGAAGGCGGCGCCACGCCGGCGGCGTGCGTGATCGACTGCATTCGTCTGCCGCGTATCGATTTTCCCGCGCGACTCGGCCTGATCTTCGAAGGTCTGTCCGAGGTCATCCGCACCTACCAGCCCGATGAGATGGCGATCGAGAACGTATTCGTGTCACGCAACGCCGCCAGTGCGCTCAAGCTCGGTCAGGCGCGCGGTGCGGCCATATGCGCCGCGGCCGCCCGGCATATTCCGGTCAGCGAATACACGCCGACCCAGATCAAGCAGGCGATCGTGGGGCGCGGCCACGCCGACAAGGTCCAGATTCAGCACATGGTGCGCATATTGCTCGGCGTGACCGGGACATTGCAGGCCGATGCCGCGGATGCCGCCGGCGTCGCGGTCTGTCATCACCATCATTCACGCACGGCCGCGCGTATGCGCGTCGCCGTATCGACGACGGGGCGAAGATGATCGGTCAGCTGCGCGGCAGGATCGTCGAGAAGCAGCCACCGCGGCTGGTCATCGACGTCGGTGGCGTGGGGTATGAACTGGAAGCGCCGATCTCCACGTTCTTTGCGCTCGGCCAAAGCGCGGGCCAGACTGCGGGCCCGGGCGGCAATCAGGTCGAGACGACGCTGCTCACGCAGATGGTCGTGCGCGACGATGCGATTCTGCTGTACGGATTCGCCACCAGCGATGAACGTCGCCTGTTCCGGGAGCTGATCAAGGTTTCCGGGGTGGGCGCCAAGCTGGCGCTGACCGTGCTATCCGGCATGAGCGTCGCCGATTTCGTGGCCACCATCGAAGCCGACGACGCCGCCCGCCTGACCGGGCTGCCCGGCGTCGGCAAGAAGACGGCGGCCCGCCTGATCGTGGAAATGCGCGACAAGCTGTCGGGCTCCACGCTGGCGCCCGCGCTCACGCCGGCCGGTACCGACGCCGATAGCAGCGCCAGCGGCGGTGCACGCCAGGATGCCCGTCAGGCGCTGGTCGCACTCGGATACAAACCCGTCGAGGCGGAAAAACTCATGAACGGGCTCGACACCGACACGCTCGACAGCGAAGCGTTGATCCGTGAAGCGCTCAAGCGGGCCGTGCGTTGACTATGGATTCGGACGATACCCGTGCCCTCGTCGGCGGCGCCGAGCAGGGCGACGATGTCCGCATCGATCGCGCCCTGCGCCCGACCGGCTTGGCGGAATACATCGGCCAGGCCAGCGTCTGCGAGCAGATGGAGATTTTCGTCTCCGCGGCACGGGCGCGCGGCGAGGCGCTGGATCACGTGCTCATCTTCGGGCCGCCGGGGCTGGGAAAGACCACGCTAGCCCATGTCATCGCCAATGAAATGCAGGTGGGTTTTCGCCAGACATCGGGCCCTGTGCTCGAGCGCCCGGGCGATCTGGCCGCGCTGCTGACCAATCTCGAAGCCAACGACGTGCTGTTCATCGACGAGATTCACCGGCTGTCGCCGGTTGTCGAGGAAGTGCTGTATCCGGCGCTCGAGGATTATCAGATCGATATCGTCATCGGCGAGGGCCCGGCGGCGCGCTCGATCAAGCTCGATCTGCCGCCGTTCACGCTGGTCGGTGCCACCACGCGCGCCGGCGCGTTGACTTCGCCGCTGCGGGATCGTTTCGGCATCGTCCAGCGGCTCGAGTTCTACAGCCGCGCGGAATTGACCGACATCGTCGAACGTTCGGCGCGTATTCTCGGGGTATTCATCGATGCCAGCGGCGCCGGTGAAATCGCGCGCCGCGCCCGCGGCACGCCGCGAGTGGCCAACCGGCTGCTGCGACGGGTGCGGGATTTCGCCGAGGTCAAGGCCGACGGGCGCATCCACGAAGACGTCGCCGCCCGCGCCATGGACATGCTCAAGGTCGACGACAACGGCTTCGACATCATGGACCGCAAGCTGCTCGGAGCCCTGGTGGAAAAATTCGACGGCGGCCCGGTCGGCGTCGAAAGTCTGGCCGCGGCTATCGGTGAGGCGCGCGAGACGATCGAGGACGTCATCGAGCCCTATCTCATCCAGCAGGGCTTCATGATGCGCACACCGCGCGGCCGCGTGGCCACCAACGCCACCTATCGTCACTACGGGCTGCCGCAGCCGGCCACCCCGGTCACGACACGCGAGGATATGTTCGCCGCCGATGACTGATGCGCAAACCAGCCCGGATTCCGACGACAGCCTGTGCACACAGGTACGGGTGTTCTATGAGGATACCGACGCCAGTGGCGTGGTCTATCACGCTAACTACCTGAAATATATGGAACGCGCCCGCACGCTCTGGCTCGAGGCACGCGGTGGGTCGCACCGCGTACTCGCCAGCGAGCAAGGGATCGCCTTTACCCTTGCCGATGCGAATATCATGTTCCGCTCGCCGGCGCGGCTGGACGATACGCTCGATGTCAGTGCCACCGTCGTGGAACGACGGCGTGTACGAATTGTCTTTGCGCAGGAAATACATTGCGAAGGGCGCTTGCTCATTAAGGCACGATTCACGGTCGCCTGTGTCAGACTTTCCGACTTTAAACCCCGCGCGCTGCCTGCTGTTTTGCTTAAGGAGATTGAATGAACGTCGCAACGGACATGTCTTTATGGGGGCTGGTCATGCAGGCAAGCCTGCTGGTCCAGCTCGTGATGCTGGCGTTGCTGCTCGCTTCCGTTGCCTCCTGGGTCGTCATCTTTTCGAAGCGACGTCTGCTCAAGGAGACGCAAAAGGAGATGGAGTGGTTCGAGGACCGCTTCTGGTCGGGCGGCAATCTCAAGGATATCTACGCCGAAACCCAGCAGTACAGCGATACGCCGCAGGGTATGCCGGCCCTGTTCAAGGCCGGCTACGAAGAGCTCAAGCGTCAGCGTAATCAGGGCCTGGCCCAGCCGCAGGAAATCGTGCCGTCGGTGCAACGCGCCATGCGGGTGGTGTTGTCGCGCGAACTCGAGCGCCTGGAACGCGGTCTGGCGATGCTCGCCACGGTGGGTTCGATCAGCCCGTACGTCGGTCTGTTCGGCACGGTCTGGGGCATCATGAGTGCCTTTATCGCGCTGGGCAACGTCAAGCAGGCCAGTCTGGCGATGGTCGCACCCGGCATCGCGGAAGCGTTGATCGCCACGGCCATGGGTCTGTTCGCCGCTATTCCGGCGGTGGTGGCCTACAACTTCTTCAGCAATCGCGTCGATTTCATCGAGAATCGCTTCCAGACCTTCATGGAAGAGATGGCCGGTATCGTCGAGCGCGGCATGAGTGCGGCGACACCCGCGCCACAGCCCCGCGCGGCCCGGCCGCGACCTGCCAATCCCGAGCCCCCGCGCACACCGCCGGAACTCTAGGCCCATTCGGACAGGTTCAAGTTCATGAGTACTCGTGCAAAACGACGTCTGGCCAGCGAGATCAACGTCGTGCCTTATATCGACGTGATGCTGGTGCTGTTGATCATCTTCATGGTCACTGCACCGCTGCTGACCACCGGCGTCGAAGTGAATCTGCCGGAAGCGCCGGCGGAGACGATCGACTTCGGTGCCGAAAACCAGCCGATCGTGCTGACGGTGACCAGCGACGGCAGTCTGTTTCTCAACGTCGGTGATGACAGCGATCAGGCGCTGGCTCCGGAACAGGTGACCGCGATCGCCGCCAAAGTGATCAGGGCACGGCCGGACGCGCCGGTTGCGGTGCGCGGGGACGGCGCGGGCACCTATGCGAACGTGGTCCGTGGCATGGTGCTGTTGCAGCAGGCCGGCGCCAAGCAGGTGGGCCTGCTCACCGACGATATCAACGACGAGGGCACTCGCTGACGTGTTTGCCAAGCTAGTCGAAAACTGGCGGTCGGTGCTGCTGGCGGTCATTCTGCATGCGCTGATCGCGGCGCTTCTCATTGTGGGCATTAATTTCGCGAGCGATTCGTCGTCGCGGGGTAACCACGGCGAACGTATCGTCAGCGCCTCGGTAGTCAATCCGGGTTCGGTGGATACCAAGATGCCGGAACCCGTCTCGCCGGCGGCCGAAGCGCAGGAAACGCCGGATACGCCGGATACGCCACCGCCGAAGCCGGAAGAAGACAAGGCGGCGGAGCAGGCTGCGGCGAAGCAGAAAGCCGCGGATGCCGAACGCGAGAAAGCCGAGGCGGCCGAGCAGGCCAAGGCTGCCGAGGCTAAAGCACAGGCCGAGCAGAAACGCGAGGCGCAGCAGCAGGCCGAGCGCGAGGCGAAAGCCAAGGCTGAGGCCAAGGCGCAGGAACAAGCGAAGGCCGAGGCCGAGGCACAGGCCAAAGCCAGGGCTCAAGCGCAGGCCAAGGCCGCCGCGGAGAAGAAACGCCAGGAGGCCGCTGAACAAGCCGCGCGCGAGAAAGCCCAGGCGGCCGCCGAGGCCGAGAAAGCGGCCGCGGCAAAAGCCGCGAAGGAAGAAGCGGCCGCGCAACAGCAGGCCAAGGAAGAGGCGGCGCGCAAAGCGCGTGAGGCCAAGGCAAAGGCTGCCGCCGCGCAGAAAGCGAAGGAAGAAGCCGCGCGCAAGGCCGCCGCAGACCGGGCGGCCGCGGCCCAGCGTGCGCGCGAAGCGGAACTGCGTGATGCCATGGCCGCGGAGGCCGCGGGGCGTCAGAATGCAGCAGACTCAAGAGCGCGCGGTGCTTATATCCAGGCGATCAAGGATCGCGTGGAATCGAACTGGAACCGTCCGCCGGGTGCGCGCAACATTTCCTGTAAAGTGAGCGTCAAACAGTTGCCGGGCGGCCAGATATCGAGTTTCAGACTTCTGGGTTCCTGCGGCAGCGCTGCCGTGGATCGCTCGGTGGAGCAGGCCATTCGCAAGTCCGACCCGCTGCCGAAGGCGCCATCGGATAGCGTGTTCTCATCAGAAATCGTGTTCAATTTCGAGCCGGATCAATGACAAAACTGTATTCCCGAAAGATTTTCGCCCTGATCACGACGCTTGCGTTTGCGCTGCTGGCCTCGTCCCAGGCCCAGGCAGCGCTGCAGGTGGATATCACCGACAGTTCGCAGAGCGCCATTCCGATCGCCATCGCGCCGTTTGGCGGCTCCCTGCCGCTGGACGTGGCGCAGGTTGCCAGCAACGATCTCGAATCCACGGGCCTGTTCAAGGTCTTCGATCGCAATAACATGGTCGGCAAGCCGACGTCGCCGGAACAGGTCAACTACGACAACTGGCGCACCTCGTCGGTAGACAATCTTGTGGTCGGCTCGGCAGCGCCCAACGGTCAGGGCGGCTATCGCATGACCTTCGATCTGCTCGATGTCTACCAGGGCCGGTCGGTGGCCAGTTTCCAGATCAACGCCGCCGGCAACGAGTTGCGTGACGCCGCGCATACCGTCGCCAATCTCATCTATGAGAAGTTCGTCGGCAAGAAAGGCTATTTCCTGTCGCGTATTTCCTATATCACCATGGCCAAGGAAGGTGGTGGCCTGCGTTATCGCCTGATCGTATCGGATTACGATGGCAATAATCCGGCTACCGTCTATTCCTCGCGCGATCCGATCATGTCCCCGTCGTGGTCGCCCGACGGCCGCGATCTGGCCTATGTGGCGTTCGATGTGAAGCGTGGCCGCAGCAGCCTGCGCGTTCAGGATCTGGCGAGCGGCAATATTCGTGAGATCTCATCGCGTTCCGGCATCAACGGCGCGCCGTCGTGGTCGCCGGATGGCAGTCGTCTGGTCATGACCCTGTCGTTTCGCGGCAATCCGGATATCTACAGCTATAACCTCAATACCAATCAACTGACCCAGCTCACCAACAACGGCGCGATCGATACCGAGGCCAGCTGGTCCCCCGATGGCAGCCATATCGTGTTCACCTCGGACCGCGGCGGCAAGCCGCAGGTCTATCGCATGCGCAGCGACGGTGGCCAGGTCGAGCGGCTGACGTTCGAGGGCGAGAGCAATCAGCGCGCCAGTTATTCGCCGGATGGCAGCCAGCTCACTTTCGTGCAGAAAGGCGGTAGCGGCTTTCGTATTGCGGTTATGGACCTGCAGAACAATAATATACGCATCGTGAGCCAGGGCCCGCTCGACGACAGCCCGAATTTTGCACCCAATGGCCAGGCCGTCATTTATGCCAAGCAAGGGCGCAGCAATGAGCTGGCAACCGTTTCCACGGATGGGCAGACACGTTCCAGATTGTCGCAAAGTGGGGAGGTCAGAGAACCCGCATGGGGACCGCTGGGTTATTGATCTAGTTCGATTGATTTTAAAATTACACGGCCTTACAGCCGATTCAAACACCAAGGAGTTCTAGGGATGAGCGTTTTCAACAAGATTTTGGGGCAGCGCGTTGCGCTGATGACACTGCTGATTTGTGCCATGTTGGTGCTGTCGGCCTGCGGCAAGAAAAACCTGCGTGACGGCGACAACATGCCGGTGGCCGGCATGGGTGATAACGGCGATCAGGGCATGGGCATGCAGTCCGGCCGTGATATCGACGTGCGCGGCCTCGAAGGCATCGATCCGGATGACCGCAGCATGTTCATGGATCCGAACAACCCGCTGTCCACCCGCATCATCTATTTCGACCTCGACAGCAGCGCGATTCCGTCGCGTTTCTCGTCGGCGATCCAGGCGTCGGCCAACTACCTGAGCCAGCACCCGAACACCAAGCTGCGTCTCGAAGGTCATACCGACGAGCGTGGCACGCGTGAATACAACGTCGCCCTGGGCGAGCGTCGCGCCGAGTCCGTGCAGCAGGCATTCGTGCTGTCCGGGGCCAGCGCCAGCCAGCTGTCGACGCTGTCGTTCGGCGAAGAGCGTCCGGCCGAACTGGGTTCGAACGAGGCGGCTTATTCCAAGAACCGTCGCGTCGAGTTCATTTACACCAAGTAAGTAATTGCCATGCGTCACATTCTCCCGATAGCGGTTGTGACGTTCGCTGTGGCCGCGGCGGCCGGGACAGCGTCCCGGCCGGCGTTGGCTGACTCAGCGAACCGCGTTGCCGACACCCAGCCGATGCTGCTCGCCCAGAGCAACAACAACGGCGGCCCCAACACGTTCGCCCTGCTGCAGAGTATTCAGCGACTGCAGGAACAGGTGCGTGATCTGCGCGGCCAGATCGATACGCTCAAGTATCAGCAGCGTCAGAACGAGCAGGGTCAGCGAGATCTCTACGAGAACCTCGACAAGCGCCTGAGCGCACTCGAGAACGGCGGCGCCGGCATGGGCAGCGGCGGGGCGGACACGTCCGGCGGCGACTATGGTGCGGGCGCGGACGGTGGCGGCGATCCCGAAGTGCAGTCGCAGTACATGGCGGCGTTCGACCAGCTCAAGAACGGGCAGTACGACGGTGCCATCAGTGGCTTCAAGGGCTTTCTGGATCAGCATCCCGAATCCGCCTACAGCGACAACGCCTGGTACTGGCTGGGCGAAGCCAACTATGTGAAGCGCAATTACGACGCGTCGCTGGAAGCCTTCCAGACCGTCGTGAATCGTTTCAAGGCCAGCAACAAGGTGGCCGGAGCGCTCTACAAGATCGGTGTGATCCAGTCCGAGCAGGGCCAGACCGACAATGCCCGCGCCACGTTGCAGCGCGTGGTGTCGCAATACCCGGACGACAGTGCCGCGGACATGGCGCGCAAACGTCTGCAGTCGATGGGCGGATGATGGTGGTTGCCGCCGATCGAACGTCTGGCCGGATTTTGAAGACCGACCCTGTCTCGCGTGGCCGTGTCGGCTCGGTTGCAGAGATCGCCATGATGTTCTGCCGCGCGACAGGGACTTAGCTTGGCGGTCGTGATCGACGCCGACCGCTCCGCGGAAACCACCGGCGTCACCCAGAGTCGTTGGTCCGAGCGAATCGATTCGCTGCGCATTACCGAGATTTTCTGTTCTCTCCAGGGCGAGGCACGCGACGCCGGTGCGGTGTGCACGTTCATACGCCTCACGGGTTGCCCGCTGAGGTGTCACTACTGCGATACCGCCTACGCCTTCACTGGCGGCCGCTGGACCACGCTAGACGATATCCTCGATCGTGTACGCGGCTACGGCGCGCGCCACGTCTGTGTGACCGGTGGCGAGCCGCTGGCGCAGCCCAACGTTGTCCCACTTGTCGCCAGACTCTGTGATGCCGGCTACGAGGTCTGCGTGGAGACGGCGGGCGCGCTTGATATTCGTCCGGTGGACATACGGGCCTCGCGGATCATGGATATCAAGACGCCGGCGTCCGGCGAAGCGGCGCGTAATCGCTGGGACAACCTCGACGCGCTGACGTCGCACGACCAGATCAAATTCGTGATCTGCTCCAGAGCCGATTACGAATGGGCGCGTGAACAGCTTGCTGGCATCGTACTGCCACCAGGCTGCCCCGTGTGGTTCTCTCCCAGCCACGGCCAGATCGACGTACGGGAACTGGCCGACTGGATCGTCGCCGATCGACTGCCGGTGCGCCTGCAACTGCAGTTGCACAAGCAGCTATGGGCCGACGAGCCGGGCCGCTAGTCGAACGCGGATAGGTTTTTCTTCAATGACGACAAAAACACATAGCAAGCGCGCGGTCGTACTCTTCTCGGGCGGACTCGACTCGACCACCTGCCTCGCGCAGGCGCATGTCGATGGCTATGCCTGCTACGCATTGAGTTTCGACTACGGTCAGCGTCATACCGCGGAACTGGACGCCGCCGCACGCATCGCGCGCGATAACCCGAATGTGATCGAACACAAGCGCGTGCGCATCGACTTCGACAGTATGGGCGGGTCGGCGTTGACCGACCCCTCGATCCACGTCCCCGAGTCACCCGGTGACGGCATTCCGGTGACCTACGTGCCCGCGCGCAACACCGTGTTCCTGTCGATTGCGCTCGGCTGGGCCGAAATTATCGACGCCGAAGCGATCTATATCGGCGTGAATGCGGTCGATTATTCCGGCTACCCTGACTGCAGACCGGAATTCATCTCTGCGTTCGAGAGTCTCGCCAACCTGGCTACCCAAGCCGCAGTAGAGCAAGGGAGACGAATCGCGATACAAACGCCGCTGATCGACGCCAGCAAGGCGGAAATCATTCGACAGGGTCTCGCGCTGGGTGTCGATTACGCTCACACGGTTAGTTGCTACCAGGCGGATGCTAACGGCCGCGCATGCGGGGCATGCGATGCCTGCCGTCTACGACGGGCGGGATTCGAGCAGGCCGGCGTCACCGATCCGACTCGATACACACCGATAGAAAACGCGCACTGATTTTCGCGAGGAAATCGGGTATGATGCGCGCCGAACGAAAGGGCCGTTAGCTCAGTTGGTAGAGCAGTTGACTTTTAATCAATTGGTCGCTGGTTCGAATCCAGCACGGCCCACCATAATCAAGCACTTACGTGCGTCATTTTCGGACTCCGAAAAAAGCCCGAAAATTCTCCGAAAACTCAGCCCTTTAAGCGCCGCAGATCCGACCGGGCACGCATCGGTAGCTTGACCCGCCGATAGTGTTCTTTCATGGCTTGGGTCTTGTGCCCACCCTTGTCGCTGTTACCAGCGACCACGTATTCGTCGGACAGCGCTTTGGAGCGCACGTCGCGCAGGGTTAGGCCATCGAGGCCGGCAGCGCGCGCGCCAGCGGTGAATCGGCGGCTGATATGCGCAACCGCTACTTTGTGGCCGACGAGGCGCCGCCAACGTGTGGGCATGCTCAGCGGATAGCACACCAGGTATTCGCTCATCAGGCGCTGCTGGCGTTTCCATGCTCTGAAAAACTCGATGATCTCGAGCAGGTCCTCGTTGGCATATATGACGACTTCTTGGCCTGTCTTGCCGCGCGCAATCGGTATCTCGGCGTAGAGCATTTCGCCGGTTTCTTGATCTTGGATAGGCTTATTACAGATATCGATCTTGGCATCGCGGATCGACAGCACATCCTGTGGGTTATGGCTGACCAGGTAGATCAAGTCAACTGCGCGGGCGATCCACTCGCGCTCGGTATCGCTCTCGTAGCCCGCACCAGCTTCGACTTTGCGGATGATATCGATGTACTGGGCGTTGGTGACGTAAACCTCGCTCTGGGGGACACTGCGACGGTCGATATCTTTGCAGACGTTGGCGTCGATCAGGCATTCGTCGACGGCATCCCGGAACAATCGGGTCAGACCGGCAAGCACGTAGTTATAGGCGCTTGGCGAGTCGATCCACCCGCGCAGGAACTGGCGGAGCAGCGTCGGCGTTGCCTCGCCTATGGCTGTGTCAACAAATGGTGTCCATTTCTCCACCTCACGCCGCATGAAGCCCTCGTAGGCCTTACGGGTATTGTCGGCCAGCGGCTTGCCGTTCTTCTTGAGCAATTTAGGCAAACGTCGGACTCGCCAGTCCGCTGCATAGGCGGCGATTTTTTGATCGCTGCCGGTGGCAGGCCGGCTCATCTTTCTCGCAATCAGATCATCGCGATGTTTTTCGACATCGCTTTCCCATATCTGTCGCATCCGATCGTACATGGCGCGCGCGCTCCGCTCGTCTTTTGTGCGTAGGCTCGCTTGGTGCTGGGTCACGGGATGTTTGACGTAATACGTGCCGGCCTTATCGCGATAAAGGCCGATCGGCATTGGCTTGTTGCCGGTCTTTCTTGGACGTCCCGTACGAGTCACGGTAGCCGAAGTGTCCGCGCGATGGTATCCACCAGTGCCTCGTCGATATCGGCCTTCTTGGATACACGAAATTGTTCGTCGAAATGCGTGAGATCGATCCGCTAGCCGTCTGGAAATCGGCAGCATGGAACCTTGCCAGCGCGGCACCACCGGCGCCACTGGTTATCGGGCAACGGTTTATATGGGAACCGGAGTGCGTTGATGGTGTCGAAATCGACCCAGTTCGCTTTTTTGATCGTCAGTTCTGATTCCATAGCGCTATATCTCCCGCTGTTTGGATCTAGCATGCGTGACCCAGTAGCGATCATCGTGGAGGTAAAGGCGTTCGCAGAAACGCAAGGATCCACAAGGGAGGCACGTCGCCTGGGCGGACTAGGTGTGTAAACCCACCACATTGTTCACGGCCAGCCCCAATCGGCTGATCGTTGGTTGATGATTTAGGCTGCTGTGTGGCCTGTGCCAATTGTAGTCATGCAGCCAATTCGGCAGATAGGCTGCGCGCTCGTCTGCGTTGCGATACGTGTAGGCGTACGTGCATTCGTGCAGCGCCGTCTGGTCAGTCGCTCGGCTTTGCCGTTTGTACGCGGCCGGTACGGACGTTTTCGGCGGCGCTTGAGTCCGAGCCGTCGACACGTGGTGGCAACGATTGATAACAGGCACCATTGTCCGTCAGCACCGCGGTGAAACGGATGCCCAGGCGGCGGTAGTAACGCAGCCTGGCGAATAAGGGACGCACAGCACTCATACCTGTTTCATCCGGCCAGATCGTGACATGCGCCACGCGGCTGTGGTCATCGATGGCGACGTGAATGTAGTCCCAGCCGGCACCCCGCGACTTGCCCCAGCGATCACCCGTCACACGATGGCCTGGCCGAGCGAATCGGTTCAGTTTCTTGATGTCCAGATGGAGCATGTCGCCGGGCGCGTCGTGCTCGTAGCGATGGGCTGGTAGCGTCGGCTCCAGCGCTGACAAGCGATTCAAGCCTGCCGCTGGGAAGCACGCAGCCGATCGTGCTCACCGGTACGCCGGTCGAGGCCCTGATCTGGCGATAGATCAGCCGCTGACGACGCAGCGCGATGATTTCACGCTGCTTGGCGCTCGCCAACTGATGCGGACGGCGATGGAGCCGACAGCTGCGATCGAACAGGCCGGCCTCGCCCTCGGCTCGATAGCGAGACAACCATTAATAAGCGGTGCGTTGGCTGATGCCCATCGACTGGCCGGCTTCAACGGGACGCTAGCCGTAGTCGTGGATGCGGCGAATCAGCAACGCTCGACCCTCAAATGTCAGGCGTGCATTCTTTTGCGTGTTCATCCGGGTCACTCCTTTCGCTTCTGGATTTCTGCACCCATCAGCTGCAGGGATAGTGGCTCGGATGAACAATCTACTGAGAGGTCACAACTATGTGAGGGAGTCGTAGAATCTGGATTCATTACCGTCGAATCTGGCTACGAAAGAACTGATCGCCGCCCACAGAGTAAGGGCCTCCAGTGGAACCTGGTCTATTCCCCGTTGGTTGCCATCATTCGACTAATCCCCCCCATCGGTCCCAATTAATTTGGACCAATGGGGGTAAATACAGAGGTAAGATGGCTATTATATTCTTTATTCGACTGCCCCCCCCCCATCGGTCCAAAGTACATAGACCGATGGTTTGAGTTCGCTGCCACAGGCATGCGAATGAGGCAATAAATGTTATTTGGACCGAGAAAAGCTAAACGCCCTACAGATATAAGGACCAATGGTGCAGGAATCGCCGCAATAATGCGGGCGATTCTGGAAGAACTCGTTATGCATCACGCTGTCGATGCGAAAAATTCGATGCCGTTTGGCTAAATTCGGACGCAGCAGAAATCGTGCGCTTATCTGAATACCTCCTATCGCTACTGGCCCGCAATTCGTTGATTCCGTGAGAAACCCGTGGCACACAAAGACGCACCCGCATAGCTGCCGGGGACCGCGCGATGAACAGCAACAACTGCGTTGCCGCCTCCGTACTGCGGGTACCGCTCCATAGCATCTACCGAGGCAACGTCAGGACCGTTTTAGACCAGCGGCAGGGGATAACAGGCGGCAGGCGCACCGTCTCCGTATCGCATGCACGGTTTTCCAATAGCGCTTGCGTGCGCTCTGTGGCGGCCTGAAGGCCGATTTGCCATAACTTGAGCCCACCGTGGGTTGCCGCGGTGTTCGCAGCACTTGCGCGCACCCAGATGCTTAATAGAACACGACCCCGGCAGCGCGCGGATGACGTTGTTTCTGCAAAGTCAGGCTGTACCGTCGAGTATGTCCGGTTCGGTGTCACACCATCCGAGCATCCACCGGTAACACGATAAACCCGTTTAACAGTACCGATCGAGCGCCCCTCAATGCGTGGCGCTCGCTCGAGAGCATGACGGGACTGTAGGCGGTGCTCGTGACCGGGCTTCTCATGGCGTAAGGGCCTTGGTTTTGCACGGACCTTGGCTTTAGAGGCGCCGATAGGGGTTATGTAAACTCCCGGCCTTTAGGCGGATCCGTCTGCTGGGTAACCAGCGGAACTGAGGCTTCGGGGATGTGTTTTCTGCACTTGCGCACCGTCGGGGCTTTCGGCGAAACCACATATGCGTTTATCGAATCTATCGTGAGCGGGAGCTCAATTTGCGGCTTAAACCGAGAAAGCGTTTGCAGCGAGACGTACCTGACAAGCTCGCGGAGTCGGCGTCGCTCGACTAGGTCTGGTCGATGGGCTTCACGCACGACCAGCTGAGTGACGGCCGCAGCCTCCGGTTGTTCAACGTCATCGACGCTTACAACCGTGAGCGCCTCGGCATTAAAGTGGATAAGTGGCTGTCTTCGGCACGCGTCATCATGATGAATTGGAAGCGCGCGAATCCATGACGCTGTGTCAGCGCGGCCGTTCCGGTTGCTCGTTGACCGAGAAGGGCGCGAGATCTATTAGGCGGCCTCCCGTCTGCGGGCGGCGATTGAAGCCTTTCGAGGCGCGAGGTCGACGGCCTCGAAAGGCATCTCTGCGGCGAGCGGAATATTGGCATCACCAACAATCTGGTGATTTGCTACACATGCAAGCGACGAACGCGCTGCCCGAGCTCAAGAGCAGCGGGCTGGGCGCACATCTGAGCATGCATATGACGCCGCCGGCCGACATGGAAAACGGCGTGATGGACCGACGCCTGCATGTCGCTGTCCTATCGGTCGTTAACGCGCCCGGCGCGCCGGGCTATCACGCGTTCTATACCGCCGTCCTGCCTGCACAGTGGCGACCAGCATGCGTTGTTCGATCAGGCGGGTGATGCGACCGATGCGCAGGTTCGGGCCGGGGATGTCCTCGTGCCGGCTCAGGCATTGCCTGCGGCTGTCAAGCGCGGCGTCGAATTCTTGCACGCGCGTGCTACGGCAATCTAGAGCACTGTAATGGTTACCGGTTGCGCATAGGGTCGCGCTGAACTGCTGTAACGGTCTTGGTTTGTCGCCGGTATTCATCCGTATCTGGTGGCACCGCCAATCCTTTATTTAACAGCGATATTCGAAGTCCCGAGTTCGAATCTTAACGCCATCCGAGCCGGTCTCACTGTCGCTGAGGTTTGACAGATCGGTGTGTCCTGTGTCCAGTTGTATTGAGATTCAACACTATGTATTGGATGGCAATACCGCGACATGAGCGCTGCACTCGATTCGTCTGACGCAACTACTTCACCGTTGTATGTTCGCTCGGTCGCGAAAGCGTTCGCGGTGCTCAAGGCCTTCGACGGCGGTCATCGCTCGATGAGTCTGTCCGAGATTGCGGCTGCGGTTGACATGACCAAGAGCGCGGCGCAGCGCTTTACGTACACGCTCGGCGCGCTGGGCCTGCTGTATCAGGACCCTGCCAGTCGTCGCTGGCAGCTCACACCGCGTACGCTGGATATCGGTACGAGTTATCTGGCGGCCGATTCACTGATCGAGCAGGCCACGCCTTATCTGGTCGAGCTCAACCATCGTTGCGGGGAGTCGGTGAACCTATCCCGGCCGGACGGTCTCGACATGGTCTTCGTGGCTCGGTTTACCAGTCATGCCAGGGCTTTCGTACACATGCCGGTCGGCACGCGCATTCCGATGTTCTGTACCGCTTCGGGCAGGGCCTATCTCTCGAGTCAGCCGCCGTCGCAGGCGGCGAACTTTATTCAGGCATCGACCCTGCACGCGTTTACCGCGCATACGTTGACCAACGCGGACGAGATCCTGACCCATGTCGCCGAATCCGGACCAAGAGGCTTTGCCACAGCGTCCGAGGAATTCTATCTGGGCGATCTCAACATCGCCGCGCCGATCCTGGCGGCCGATGGCAGTTCACTGGGTGCGGTCAATGTGTCCTGTCCAACCAGTCGCTGGACGCTCGAACGCATGGTGGCGGAGATCGCGCCACTACTCATCCAGACCGTTCGGCGGATCTCGGGCGGACCAAGTGCGCGTCAGAGAGAACAGATCAGTCGATAGCAATAGTGATCAATTTAAAACGAGAGGGCATTCTCATGACATTTCGCACATTTCTCGCCGGCGTCACGCTGGCGTTCGCGGCTACTGCCGGCTTGTCCAGCGTTCATGCTGAAACGCTCAAGGTCGGCTCGACCTCGACGGGTGTTCCATTCACGTTCCTCGACATCAAGACCCGGAAGATCCAGGGAATGATGGTCGACGTGATCCACGCTGTCGGGGAAAAGGCTGGCTTTACCCCCGACGTATCGGCGGTCGATTTTGCGTCGCTGATTCCCTCGCTGCGTTCCAACCGGATCGACATCATCTCTGCGGCGATGCTGAGCACGCCGACGCGAGCCAAGGTGATCGATTTCTCTGATCCGGTGTTTCCCTACGGCGAGGGTTTGATCGTCAAGAAGGACGATGACACCGACTACGCCGAAGATCTAACCCGGACCGAAGGCAAGGTAATCGGCGCACAGCAGGGTACGATCTATCTTGAGCAGTTACGCAAGATGGACGGTATCGGAGAGATCCGTGTTTACGACTCGCTCGCCGATCTGATGCGTGAGGCTCAGCTGGGCCGTATCGATGTCGGCATGGGCGACAAGCCGATCATGGCCTATCAGATGTCGCAGGGTAAGTACGATGGCCTGAAGTTCGCCAACGGCTATGAATCGCAGTTCGGCGGCTCAATCAGCCTCGGCGTACGCAAGGGCGATAAGGCGCTTCTTGCGCGTATCGACAAGGCTCTGGCGACGCTCAAGGACAACGGCGAGATCGATCGCCTGGCCAAAAAATGGGGACTGGAATAACCCCGTCTCTAGCTGGCCGGTAATAGCGTATGCAAGACATCATTGCCAACGCACAAGCTTTTCTTCCGATTCTGCTGCAGGGGGCGAAGATCACGATCGGGCTGACGGTCTGCGCGCTGATCCTCTCCACGCTGTTGGGCCTGCTCTTGGCGATCATGCGCTATTCGCGCATCACGACGCTGGTGTGGATTTCGATCACGTTCATCAATGTGATCCGCGGCATTCCGATTCTCGTGCAGCTATTCTATATCTATTTCGTACTCCCCCAGTTCGGCATCGATATCACCGCGTTTCAGGCCGGTGCGATCGGGCTGGGCATCGCCTACTCCTGCTATATGGCCGAGAACTTCCGTGCCGGGCTGGAGGCGATCGACTCCGGCCAGATCGAGGCCGCGCAGTCGATCGCCATGCCGTGGTCGCTGATGATGCGGCGCGTGGTCTTGCCCCAGGCGATACGCACGGTGCTGCCGCCCTATGGCAACACCATGATCATGCTGCTCAAGGACACCTCGCAGGCCTCGGTCATCACAGTGGCCGACATCACCTTCCAGGGCAAGCTGATCGCGACATCGACGTTCGAGAACACAACCGTCTACTCGCTCGTGGCGTTGCTCTACCTGTGTCTGAGCGTGCCGCTGATCATTCTGGCATCCACCCTCGAGCGGAGGTTCGGCAAGCGATGATCGAGATACGTGATCTGCACAAGCGCTTTGGCGACACCGAAGTGCTCAAGGGCATCGACGCATCGATCTCCCAAGGCGAAGTGGTGTGCCTAATCGGGGCGTCGGGGTCCGGCAAGTCCACGTTGCTGCGTTGCGTGAACGGCCTAGAGAATTATGAAGCTGGGGAGATCCGCGTTGACGGTATCCGCGTGAATCGGGACGATCGCTCAATCCGCGACGTACGGTTGGCCGTGTCGATGGTGTTCCAGCGCTTCAATCTGTTCCCCAACCGGACTGTGATCGAGAACGTCATCGAAGGGCCGGTGTATGTGAAGGGCGAGGCGCGAAGTGAGGCGACTGACTACGGTATGACGCTGCTCGAACGCATCGGCATTGTCGACAAGGCTGATGCCTACCCCAGCTCGCTGTCCGGCGGTCAGCAGCAGCGAGTTGCTATTGCTCGATCACTGGCCATGCGCCCAAAAATGATTCTGTTCGACGAGCCCACGTCCGCGCTCGACCCGGAACTGGTCGGCGATGTGCTGGCCGCGATGCGCAGCCTGGCCGACGACGGTATGACCATGTTCGTGGTTACCCACGAGATCAGTTTCGCCCGCGAGGTCGCCGACCGCGTGCTGTTCATGGACAGCGGCCGGATCGTAGAAGAGGGAACGGCAGAGAAAATGCTCTCTGTCCCTGAAAACGACCGCACCCGCGATTTCCTACAGCGGGTGCTGAAGCCGCTTTGAGAGTCTGCATATGACAGGACCCACCCCGATGCCGCCGTCTCTGTGGGCGGCTACCGCCGAACCGGCGCCCGAGATAGACCGTCTCGCCAGCGACCACACCACCGATGTGGTCGTAATCGGCGGCGGTTATGCCGGACTGTCGACCGCGCTGCATCTGGCCGAGGCCGGTATCCAGACCACGCTGGTTGAAGCCCACCAGATTGGCTGGGGCGCGTCCGGGCGCAGCGGGGGGCAGGTAATTCCCGGCATAAAATACGACCCGGAGGGCATGCGCGAACTGTTCGGTACGGATGCGGGGGACAAGGCCGCCCACGCCTTCGGGGCCACGCCAGATCATGTGTTCGATCTGGTCGAACGTCACTATATTACCTGCGAGGCCACGCGCGCCGGCTGGGTGCAGCCGGCTCACTCAAAGTTGGCCGAGAGAAAAGCTCTGGAGCGGTGTCGTCAATGGCAGGCCTTGGGCGCTGATGTGGCGCCGCTCGACGCCGACCAGATGGCCGACCTGCTCGGCTCGCCCGCCTATCATGCTGGCTGGATCGATCGACGGGGAGGCTCGATACAACCCTTGTCCTACACGCGGGGCCTTGCGCGGGCCTGTCTGGCAGCGGGCGTGTCGCTTTACGGCGGAACGGCCGTGACCGCGCTGCGGGCCGATGGCGCGCGCTGGCAATTGCCGACCGCACACGGACCCGGCATCCGTGCGCGGCGCGTGGTGCTGTGTACCAACGGCTATACCGGCGACCTCTGGCCGGGCCTGCGCAAGTCCATCGTTGCGGCGAACAGTTTCCAGATCGCGACCGTACCGCTACCTGCAACACTGGACGCCACGATCCTTAAGGGCGGTGTGGTCGCCTCGGATACGCGCAAGCTGCTCGCCTACTGGCGTCGCGATCAGGGCGGCCGGCTTATCGTGGGCGGCCGCGGCACTTTTAACGAACCGAGTTCGGCGGCCGATTTCAATCATCTGAATCGCATACTCGCGCGCATCTATCCGCAGGCCGCCGATCAGCCAATCGAGTATCGCTGGGGCGGGCGCGTGGCTATTACCCAGGATTTCCTACCACACGTGCATCAGCCGGCTGATGGGCTGTCGGTGTTGATTGGCTGCCAAGGCCGTGGCATCGGTCTGCAGACCGCGATGGGCCGATGGCTGGCGGCCTATCTCGAATCCGGACAGGCCAGTGATATGCCGGTGCCTGTGACTGCCGTCCACCAGATTCCGATGCACTCGCTGCGCCGGTTCTATGTGTCGGCTATGTTGGCGTATTACAAGGTGCGGGATCTGGTGTGACTACGGCGCCCGCCATCCCTCGCGCGATGTGGCGCCCCCCCCCCCCCCCTAGCTGTGATCTTTCAGTCAATTGTTCATCCGAGCCACATTCCGTAAAGCTGATGGGTGTCGAAATCCAGAAGCCCTAATGGTGACCCGGATGAACACGCACCAGAATGCGCGACTGCAATTTCGAGGTCGAGCACTGCTGATTCGCTATATCCGCGAACAGGATCTACGCTCTGTCGAAGCCGCCTAAGCGATGAGCATCAGCGCGCTTACGGCGGGCAAGTGGCTGGCCCGCTATCGGGCCGAAGGCGAGTCTGGCCTGTTCGATCGTAGTTGTCGACCGACGCGTTGTCCGCATCAACTCTGCTCTGCCAAACGGCGCGAGATCATCGCGTTGTGCTGCTAACACCTGATCTATCGCCAGATCCATGCGTCCACGCGCGTGTCGGTCAGCACGATCAGTCGCGTACTGCGCGCGCCAGTGGCCTGAATCGACTACCAGTGCGTGAGCCGGCTCCGCCGGCGAGCCGCGCGCATGTTGCGATCTGGCCGGAGGAGATCGGTCGCAGCGTTGTGGGAGGCCCGATCGCCACGTTGCGATACTACCGGCGTCGGGCCGTGTCGTTTCGCACCTATTGACCGATAACGGGGCGTGCTATCAATCGCGCCTGTTCGCCAAAGCCTGCCGGCTTCTTAGGGGCTCAGACGCCGGAGTTCATGAGCGTATCGGCCGTGCACCAATGGTCAGGCCAAACGGCGGATCCAGGCGGCGCTGCACGAATAGGCCAATGCGCATGCCTATGACAACGCCCCGCAACGCGCGGCTCATCTGTCGTATTGGCTGCACGACTAAACCTAGCATAGACCGCATGCCACGGGTTCTACGCCGTTTCCGCGGACGGTATAGAAAAGATTAAGGACTTGCCCATGACCGTTAGACATCTCTAACCTATAATTGAAGCATAGGAGGAAGGTCTAAGGATTTACTATGGAACCGAGTGGCATGGCTGTGCGGCAGCAGCCTGAGGCTTAGTTCGTTATCTCTTGAAAATTAGCCGGACCCAGACGCTTAAACTTTCATATGACCTGAAGTTTTAACGTGGGCCCGGTTGTGAGCATCTATTTTTTGAACATATGCGTAGCGTGAGTGATGGCGCCTCCGGCACGAATTGCGGCCGCTATCACTGCGGTTTCACCGAGTTCTTCATCAGTAGCGCCAGCTTTGCGCGCAGCGTCGGTGTGCAGTTCAATGCAATAAGGACACTGAGTCGTCATGGCTACTGCCAACGCGATCAATTGCTTGTTCTTGCCGTTGATTGCGCCTTCGGAAAATGCTGCTTTGTCGAACGCCCAGAACGCATCCATGCCCGCTTTCGCGGCCGCATTTAGCGTGTTCAGCTTGTCCAAGTTCTTCATGTCGTGCATGGATTCTCCTCATATTTTTACACGATGGGGTTTCAGACGGTGCGCGTACACCCGGGCATCTGTCAATAAGTATCGAACGATCGGTACAAATCAATAGGATTTGCTCGACCCAAGTACAACGCGAGTATTTGAAACGGCTGACACGCTAGGTTGCCGGATCAAGATAGGCGGCGATGCGACCCTTGAGGCCGGGGCGCGACGCGGAGCGAACCAGTTGGGCCAAGTCCGTATCGGGCTGTTCCCGGCAAAGGGCCGCGCTGAGCAGGGCGCGCGCAGGATCTGGCTTATCCGCGTTCGCGGTATCCAGTAGAGCATTCCATTTCCCCTGTGCTACATGATCTGTGACGAATCCGATGTCACGCGCTTCATGGGCGTCAAAAGTCCGGGTCGACGAGAGTATTTCGCGTGCGCTTTGGTCACCGACGCACTCGGCGAACCGTCTTGTTCCGAGCACCAGGCCAAATTTAAGCCCCGGCATACGAAACGTCGCGTCTTCGGTCGCAACGCGCCAACGGCAGACGCCGAATAGATCGACCCCTGCTCCGAAGTTTCTACCATGTGCGAGCCCGATGGTCAGCGCGGGTGACGTCGCGATTTTCTGCAGCAAGGTTTCTATGCGGATAAATCGCAACACGAGGTCGCCTTCGCTCTGCTCTCTCCAGCCGGAAAAATCGAATCCAGCGCTGAAATTTTTGCCGTTGCCTCGGAACACAATGCCTTCGGCTTGATGGGTATGTGCTTCGTCGACAGCCATGATCAAAGCCTCAACAAGATCGCCCGACAACGCATTGCGTTTGTCTGAACGATCGAGCGTGATCGTAACAAAGGCGCCGTCGGACTGGACGCTCAAATCTTCGCTCATGTTAATTCTCCATTGTTCCGGCGGTTTTGAAATAGTGGCGAATTATTGCCGGAGCGCGAGAGACTACCTTGACCTGCATAGGCGAGCGCAAGCAGAGGATGTTGGCCGTGCAGGGTGGGTGTGATCCGATTGGTACAGTGAATCAGTGCGTGTCGCGCTTCCACGAGAGTCGGTGACGATTTGCCGAAACTCTAGGGTTTGATGCGTTTACAGCATTAGCCGGACAGGATTACAACGTGAAATTACAGCAGCTCGAAACCTTTTTCTGGGCCGCCAAACTCGGTAGTTTTGGCGCCGCAGCCGACCGGCTGCATGCGACCCAGTCGGCCGTCTCCATGCGCATCCGTGAACTCGAGCGAGGGTTGGGCGTGTTGTTATTCGATCGGTCCAAACGGAGTGTGAAGCTGACCGACAAGGGTCGTGAACTGGTCGACTACGCCAGTCGCATGCTGGATCTCGAAGCCGATATCGAATATCGGATCGCGACACCGCATGCGCTGACCGGCAGTCTGCGTCTCGGCGTGGCCGAAGTCGTCTCGACTACCTGGTTGCCGCAACTCATCCAAGCGATCGCTCAATGCTATCCCGGCGTACGTCTGGAAATCGACGAAGCGCTCACCGCGGACTTGATGCGCGAACTTCAGGACGGTCAACTTGAGCTTGTGCTTTCGCCCGGCCATACACCGGATATGAGGGCACGGACCCAGTCGCTCGGGCATGTTCAATTCGCATGGGTTGCCAATCCGGCGCTTGGGTTGGGCGGCCGCGAGCATACGCCTGAGTCACTCGCTGAAATGCCGATCATCGGACTCAAGAACGCGTCGTTTCATCACGCCGGAATCGAAAACTGGTTCCGTCGGGCCAACGTGCGTTGCCGCTATCTGGCCCGGTGCAAAAGCCTGGCTGTAGCGGCAGCGATGGCGACGGCGGGTACGGGGATCGCGTATGTGCCGGTGCGCTGTTTTCAACAAGAGATAGCGCAGGGGCGCCTAGAGGTCCTGGCAACGGAGCGGCAGTTCCCGCCGGTCACGTTTGTTGCCGCACTGGCTGTTGATGAGTTTCACCCCATTGCCACACGTGTTGCAGACCTGGCGGCTACCGTTAGCGATTTTGAGCGTGACTGAAGCCCAAGCCTATTGGCACATGCAAATCCCAGTTATATCAAAAATATTGAACTGAAAAGGTAAAAATTTATCGTTTGATCTGATGATCGCTGCGGCGCATGGTCCTTACCAGCACAAAAACAGAACGCCCCTCGAAGCAAGGTGGAGTTCATAACAAGCTGGAGGAGATTCATGGCGGCAGTCATGTCCACCGATCAAAGACGGGAAGACCTCGAGATTCTGGCGAAGAAGAAATTCAATGTCCGGATCCAGTCAATTTCGTATCTCGCCGAGGATATTCTCGCGTTCGAGTTTGTCGATCCGGACGGCGCGAACCTGCTGCCATTCACGGCCGGCGCTCATATCGACGTGCACCTACCGAGTGGCGCCATCCGTCAATATTCGCTGTGTAATGACCCTACAGAGACGCATCGCTATGTCGTGGCGGTGCTGCGTGAGGTAAAAAGCCGGGGTGGTTCGGCGGCGCTTCACGACGAAGTCCGCCCAGGCACGGAACTCACCATCTCGCAGCCACGTAATCACTTCGCGCTGAGCAAATCCGCGAGTCGGCACGTCTTGCTCGCCGGAGGCATTGGCGTCACGCCGATGATGTCTATGGTCGCCGAGCTGACTCGGCGCGGCGAGCCTTTTCATTTGTACTACTGCACTCGGTCGCCGATCCGCACGGCGTTTCTGCCGCAAGTCATGACGTTGGTTGAAAAAGGCATGGCGACGGTCGCGCATGACAACGGCAACCCCGAGAACGGTCTGGTACTCGACGAAGTGCTTACTCATTATACGCCGGGCAACCAGCTCTATTACTGCGGCCCGGCCGGCTTTCTCGACGCCGTCGAAGCCGCGGCCGCGCACTGGCCCGACGAGGCCAAGCACTGCGAGCGATTCGCTGTAGCGCCTACCGATTTGAACGCGGCTGAGCCTGAAGCGCAGACCGGATTCGATATCAAGCTGGCGAGTACGGGCGAGACCTACCACGTCGAACCCGGCCGGACCATCGTCGATGTGTTGTTCGACAATGGCGTCGATATCGACGTGTCCTGCGAGGAGGGCTACTGCGGCACCTGCATGACCCGTTATCTCGCGGGCCATCCCGAGCATCGCGACACCGTCCTTGACGCCGAGGACCGGCAGGAATTCGTGATGGTCTGTTGTGCGAGGTCCAAGTCCGAAAGCGAACCACTTGTGCTTGATATCTGATCATGGTGGCGCATGAATCGCGCCCTAATAAGAAACCACCGAGCGAGGACAAAAATGAGTCAATTCGAATATGTCGAGAACTGTTGGTACCCGGTCGGGTTTTCCCGCGAGTTCAGTGAAGGCGAGCTGCAAGGTCACAAGGTCGCGAATAAGCCGTTCGTGATGTGGCGCTCGAAAAGCGACGGCCAGATTGTCGGGTTTGACGATCGTTGCTGCCACAAGCGCTTCCCTCTCTCCGAGAGCGACCTGCTGGATGATGGAACCGTGCGCTGCGCCTACCACGGCCTGTGCTACGACACGTCCGGCCAGTGCGTGGCGATTCCGGCTGCGCCGGACAAGCCAATTCCGCCGAACGCCCGGCTGCGTGTTGCGCCCGTTCGCGAACAGGATGGAGTGGTGTGGTTGTGGCCGGGGGATGTCGAGGTCTCCGAGACGATCGACCCGCCGAGGACGCCCGAGATCGCCGGCGACGATGTGGTCTCGGTTGGTTCGCCCGATCCGTTACATGTGCCGGCCAACTACATTCTGTTGATCGAGAATCTACTCGATATCACTCATTTCTTTCCGCTTCACGATGGCAACATCGGCGACGAGGAGAACAGCAAGATCCCGGTCCAACTGGAGGAGGGCGAGGATGCCGGCTACCAGTACGTCAAGACGATTCGGCACGTGGAGAACTACAAGCAGCCGCCTTATCTCAAAGAGTGGTTTATCTACGACGAGGTCGAGCGCATTCATACGCATTGCATGGTCAGCCCGGGCCTGACTCGTGTGGAGATGCGTGTGGCTCCGCACGGTGAACTCGGTACCGAAGCCGAACGCGGTTACACGTTGTTGCACCTGCATTTGCCGGTCGACGAAAGCAATCTGATCTGGCGTTGGTGCGTGTCTTGTCACAAGGATCACCATCCGCTAAACGACACAAGTATTTCGACTGCGGAGAAGGTCGCTGAGATGTTCCCCGAGGTCGTTGCACAGGATCAATGGGCGCTCGAGAAGCAGCAGCGCATGTTCGAGTTCGCGGATGAAGATTACTCCGAGCTTTTCCTCAAGACCGACAAGGCGCTGCGCCGTGCCCGCCAGATCATGATGGCCATGCAAAGAAAAGAGCGTGCCGCCGCCGAAGAACAGCGCACAACACGTCGGTCGGCTGCACGTAACGCGGCGTCTGCCTGATCGCTTCGCGGGGCAGGTCATCAGGCTTGCCCCGCATTGCCTCTGGAGCTCTTAAATAATGGATTCTATGCTTTTGGACGGCGTGCGCGTGCTTGAATTCGGTCAGATCGCAGCCGGCCCATTCGCGGGTTCGCTGCTCGCGGATTTAGGCGCTGATGTTGTCAAGATTGAGCGCCCGGGCGCGGGCGATGGTATGCGCAGTTGGCCGCCGCTGACCGCGAACGACAACCAAGAGACTTATAGCGAGAATTTCGCATCCCTGAATCGCAACAAACGCAGCGTGACACTGGATTTAAAGTCCGACGTGGATCGTCCGGCGCTGTTGGACCTGTGTCGATCGGCCGACGTGATCATCGAGAACTTCCGGCCGGGCGTCATGCGCCGGCTCGGACTTGATCACGAGCAACTGTCCGAGGATAACCCGGGCCTGATCTTCTGTTCGATCAGCGGATATGGCCAGACCGGACCCTATGCCGATCGGGGGGCGTTCGACGTGACCATCCAGGCGATGAGTGGCCTGATGAGTGTCACTGGCGAGGATGGCGGTAATCCGGTTAAATGCGGTGTGCCGGTCGGCGATTTCTGTGCCGGTCTATATGCCGGGTACGCCGTGGTGTCGGCGCTATACAAGCGGGCCAAGACCGGCCGCGGGCGGGCGATAGACTGCTCCATGCTGGGCAGTCTGATTGGTGTCGCTGCCTTGCAGACCAGTGAGTACTTCGGCACCGGTAACGGCGGCCGACGGCTCGGATCGGCTCACCCGCGCAATGCCCCGTACCAGGCGTTTCGTGCTCTCGACGATCATTTCGTGATTGCGGCAGGAAACGACAAGCTCTGGCGGTCGGTCTGCGACGTTGTTGGTGCGCCTGAACTGGCCGAGCGGCCGGAGTTCGCCAGTCAGTTATTGCGTGCGCAGAATCAGTATGAACTCACCGAGATTCTTGAAGGGTTTTTTGCCCACAACAGCGCCGAGTATTGGCTCGACGCGATGCAGGCGAGAGGTATTCCCGCCAGCCGGATCAACGATTACGCCGATGTGATCGCCGACCCGCATGTCGAGCAAATGGGCATCGTCCAGCCGCTTTCATTACCTAACGGCGTGCAAACACGCACGACGGGCTTCCCGGTTCTCATGTCGGACTATGCTTTTTCGGTGCGACGCCACCCGCCGCACCTCGGGGAGCATACGAGCGAAGTGCTGAACGAATGGGTCGGTACCAACACGGCATACCGTGCCAACTGACCCGCGTGTTTCGAAAAGAGAAACGGCTAGTGCGTGGCCTAAAATAATCTAATAAATATAAGCGCTTACGCGCTAATAAAAACAATTAACGGCGAGTTCTAAAACAACTACGGCCGAACCGAGTGGAGGAGAATCATGTTACAGGTACTAGGTGCTTTTTGCGTCAAGCTTTCTCATAAATATATTCCCAATCCTCTGATCTTCGCGATCATCCTGTCTGCAATCATTTTCGTGTTGGGCATCGGAGTGACCGGAGCCGGCCCGTTCGAGATGATCCAGTACTGGTATTCCGGTTTCTGGAACCTGCTGAGCTTTGGCATGCAGATGGTTGCGCTGCTACTGTTTGGCTACGTGCTCGCATCGTCACCACCGGTGCGTGCCGTCGTCGCATGGGCGGCACGCTTTCCCCGGTCGAGCGGTCAAGCCATTATGCTGATTGCCTCGCTTGCCATGCTGTTCGCTTACGTGAACTGGGGCCTCGGGCTCATCGTCGGCGCGATCGCCGCACGTGAGGTCAGCAAGCAGGCAAAGCGTCGCGGCATCCGCGTTCACTATCCGTTAGCGGCTGCAGCGGGCTTCTGCGGGCTCATGATATTCGCCGGTGGCTTTTCGGCCTCGGCGCCGCTGCTGATGAATAGTCCCGGCAATTTCATGTACGACGACTATGGTTTGATTCCGGTCTCCGATACGATCCTGTCCTCCTACAACCTGGTTATCGTGGCTGTCTGGATGATTGTGATTCCATTCGTTTACCGAGCCATGCAGCCGAGCGCGGACGATATCATCGAAATTGACGACGAGCCGGAGGTGACCGGTGCGCCGGCCGCAACTCAGCCGTCTGGTGAGCCACGTCACGACGAAACCGGGTTCTATCGTTCAGCCAACCCCCATGCTGACAGTGCTGTCGAGTTCGCGCCGGACGGCACCATGGCTCTGTCGCAATCGACGGTCGGCGCCGTCGAGCGATACACCGTGGCCGAACATCTCGAGAGATCCACCACCTTGACATGGATGATCGTGGCGTCGGGGCTGTGCTATATCGCATATCACTTCGTAGCGCGTGGTTTCGATCTCAATCTCAATATTGTAAATTTCATTCTGTTAATTGCGGGTATGGCGGCTTATCGCACCCCGATTCGCTATGTAGAGGCTGTCGACGAGGGCATTGGCGCCTGTGGTCAGATCGTGCTTCAGTTTCCGTTCTATGCCGGGATCATGGGAATGATGACTGGCTCGGGCATGATATCCATGTTTGCCGGATGGCTGGTCACGGTCTCGAGCGCGTATACGTTTCCGCTCCTTGCCATGCTCAGCGCGGCCCTTGTAAATCTGTTCGTGCCGTCTGCCGGCGGGCAGTGGGTCATTCAGGGCCCGTTACTTCTTGAAAGCGCCGCGAAGCTCGGTGTCGATAACAGCGTCGTGGTCATGGCCTTTACCTATGGTGATCAAATCACCAATGGCATCCAGCCCTTCTGGATGCTGCCACTGCTCGGCGTAACCTTTCTCAAAGCGCGTGAAATTCTTGGTTATACTGCCGTTGTCATGCTCATATCGTTCGTCATCTTCGGCGTTGGTATAACGGTTCTGCCCCCGATCATGGGGTAACCGGATCGAGAGCAGCCTAAATGCCCCGGTGGGTCAAGAGCCCGCCGGAGGTTCGGTAAAGTCGTCACGGGACGCAAAACCCAAGGCTCATTTGAGCTAGACTGCACTGATCATTCGCTTAATCGATCTCCATGGCCCGTAACCTCCGCAAGGATAATCGCGCTCGGTTGCTGCACGCGGCGGCTGATCTTTTTGCCAGCCAAGGCTATCACGCCACGGGCATGAAGGATCTTGAGCAAGCGACTGGGATGGGGCGCAGTTCTCTGTATCACTATTTTTCGAACAAGGAAGAGTTGTTGTTCGAGATCACTACGCGCTATCTACGTGAGTTGGTCGGTATTGGCCATACTCTGCTGGATGAGGATATCGAGCCCGCCAAGCGCCTACGACTTTTCTCGCGCGCAGTGATGCGAAGTGTGGCCGAAGACTTGGCGGAACTGACTGTATGTTTCCGCGAGATGCATTCGGTGACGGGCGACAATCAGCAAGCGCTGATGGACCTGCATCGCTCGTACGAGAGTGTGTGGGCGCGTGTACTTCAGGCTGGGTCTGCCGCTGGCGTGTTCACTCAGACCGATGCTATTACCGTGAAGTCGGTGATCGGCATGCATCACTACAGCTATCTCTGGCTGCGGCCGGAGGGCAAGCGCTCGCCTGAATCTATAGCCGATTCCTTCTGCGACCTCATCCTGGACGGATTGACGCCCCGTTAAGCTAAGCGGCGCTAGTCAGGCGATCGCGCCGGATCCTGCCCCATCTCCTTGCGTACGAGCAAATTGCGTGCAATCAAAAAAAGGTTGCAAAGCATTTTGGCTTCAGTAGTGTATGGACCGGTCGGTACATAAAATAATGCACAGCCGGCGTGCGCAGGAGGAGAATCATGTTGCAGCAAGCTGGGGCCGTGTGCGCCCGCATTTCACGACAGGTCATACCGAACCCGTTCATCTTCGCAATCCTGCTGTCTACGGTGGTCTATGCGCTGGGTGTATTGATGACCGATGCAGGGCCGTTCGCGATGGTCGAGTATTGGTACGAGGGATTCTGGAATCTGCTGTCGTTCTCGATGCAGATGGTGGCGATCCTGCTGTTCGGTTACGTGCTGGCGAGCTCGCCGCCCGCACGCCGCGTGGTGAGGTGGGCCGCGGGACTACCACGTTCTGCAGGGCAATGCATCATGCTGGTGACCGCGCTCGCTGTTATCTTCGGATTTATCAGCTGGGGGCTGGGCCTGATTGTTGGTGCGATTGCCGCGCGTGAAGTCTGTGCGCAGGCGAAGCGGCGGGGCATCAAGGTGCATTATCCGCTCGCGGCGGCCGCCGGTTTCTCCGGGTTGATCATTTTCAACTGCGGGCTTTCCGCTTCGGCGCCACTGCTCGTGAACACCCCTGGTCACTTCATGGAGGACTCGATCGGCCTGGTGCCGGTTATGGATACGATCTTCGCGCTACCGAACCTACTCGTCATTACGACCTTTTTGATCGTGATTCCGTTCGTGTACCGGGCGATGCATCCCGAGCCGGAAGACACGATCGAAGTGCCGGACGACGAGGCTGATGGCGCCATCGACCCGGCGAGTGCAACCGAGGTGTCGTCTGCGCAGCGTCGCTCCGTAGGCGCGGCTGCAGTGGTCCAAGCGCCGACGTTCGCCGAGCGCATGGAGCATTCCATGGTATTGACCTGGCTGATCGTCGTGCCAGGGCTGAGTTATGTTGTGTACTACTTCGTGACCCGTGGCTTCGACCTGGATCTCAACGTGGTCAACTTCACGTTGCTGATCTTTGGTTTGATGGCCTACCGCACGCCGATCGCCTATGTGAATGCAATCGATGAAGGCATTCGCGCCTGTGGCCAAATAGTGCTCCAGTTTCCGTTTTATGCCGGGATCATGGGGATGATGAGCGGCTCGGGCCTCATCACGATCTTTGCTAACTGGCTGGTCAGCGTATCGACCGCTTATACCTTCCCTTTGATGGCCATGTTAAGCGCCGGTGTGGTGAACATCATGGTGCCTTC
The DNA here is from genome assembly GCF_042643355.1 of Salinisphaera aquimarina. Lineage (NCBI taxonomy): Bacteria > Pseudomonadati > Pseudomonadota > Gammaproteobacteria > Salinisphaerales > Salinisphaeraceae > Salinisphaera > Salinisphaera aquimarina. Next base: position 114,055 of record NZ_JBHRSS010000008.1, on the reverse strand, counting down.
GGCAGGAGGCCAATGGGCCGTCCAAGGCCCACTGCTTATTGAAGCAGCTCGCCAGATCGGCGCCGACGTTCCCGCGACCATCATGGCGTTTTCGTACGGCGATCAGTTGACCAACGCGATCCAGCCGATGTGGATGCTGCCATTGCTTGGCGTCACCGCGCTCAAGGCGCGGGACATTGTTGGATACACCGCAGTGATGATGCTGGTGGCGTTCGTGATTTTCGGTGTCGGCGTGACTGTACTGCCGCCGCTGTTCGGCTCGTAAATTCAAAGAGATATCGGAGGAGAGCATGAGCTATAGCCAAGCGATTCCGCCCTGCTGCTGGGCGCCGTCGAAAAGCCAGAGGCGCGATGCGCAGATCACGCGCTTTGCCCACCAGGTCGGCATGGAAGATGCCAGCTATGCGGACCTGCATCGCTATTCAGTGGCCTGTCTGGAAGACTTCTGGGCGGAGTTCTGGGATTTCGCGCAATTCAACGCGAGTGACTACGAGCGCGTGCTTACCCCAAAAGACGGCAAACGGATGATCGGGTCGCGTTTCTTTGAGGGTGCGACGATCAACTTCGCGCAGAATATGCTCGCCGGTGACGCAGACAGCGTAGCCGTGATCGAGACGAGCGAAGAGGGCGTAGTACGCGAGATCACGCTCGCTGAACTGCGCCAGCGAGTCGCCGGCGCACAACAGGCACTGCACGAGCTCGGCGTTGGTGAAAACGATCGTGTCGCGGGGCTCATGCCGAACACAGTCAATACGCTGGTAATGGTGCTCGCAACTGCCTCGGTTGGCGCGATCTGGTCGGCGTGCGCGCCCGAGTTCGGTGTGTCCGGCGTGCTGGATCGCTTTGGTCAGATCGAGCCAAAGATTCTCGTCACGGTGACCCGCTATCGCTATAACGGCAAGATTCACGACATCGGCGAACGTATCGGCGAGATCGCCGAGGCGTTGAACGTCGAGCGCGTTCTGCTGACCAACGATGACGAAATCGGCGTGCTGCCGGTCGAAGTCGCGCGGCTGCGCAAACTGGCGACGACAGATGCGGCTGAGCCGGCGTACCCGCGCTTCGATTTCAATCATCCGCTTTACATCATCTATACCTCAGGTACGACTGGGCTGCCGAAATGCATCGTGCACAGCACCGGCGGGACACTGATCGAGCACCGCAAGGAGCATATGCTCCATTGTGATATCAGCCCGGGCGATCGCGTGCTTTATTACACCTCCACCGCATGGATGATGTACCACTGGATGATAACCACGCGTGCAAGTGGCGCTACTCTGGTGCTCTATGACGGCGCTGCGGTGCCCAAAATCAATGCCGATGGCCAGATCGACACTGATCTGCTCTGGCGCTTGGTCGCGGAAACACGGACGACCCATTTCGGGACCAGCCCCAAGTATTTGACGCTGATGATGCAGGCCGGCTACCGGCCGGGCGACGCGCTCGACCTGAGTGCACTGCGCATGATCACGACCTCGGGTTCGCCGTTGACCGCTGATATTTTCGAGTGGGTCTACGATGCGGTGAAATCTGACTTATGTCTGGCGTCGATCTCCGGCGGTACCGAAATGCTCGGCTGTTTCGTCATGGGCAATCCTGCCGGCCCAATACACGCTGGCGAGATTCAGGTGCCGGGGCTCGGCATGGCGATGGCCGTACTCGACGAACGAGATATTCCGGTGCTCGGTCGCGACGGCGACCTCGTATGCACCGAACCCTTTCCCTCCATGCCCCTGTCGTTCTGGGGGGAAGGCGGCTGGCAGCGCTATCTCGATACCTATTTCGCGGACCGCGACGATATCTGGTCCCACGGCGATGTCGCCGAAATGCGGCCTTCCGGCGGCGTTGTGATCACGGGCCGCAGCGACACCATGCTCAAGCCCGGCGGCGTGCGGATGGGGCCATCGGAGATCTACCGCGTAGTCGACGCACTGGACGAGATCGATGATTCGCTGGTTATCGGTTACCCCGCTGCCGGTGGCGATGTGGACCTGTGGTTATTCGTGGTGCCGGCGGCGGGCGTCACGCTTGATGACGGCGTGCGTGAGACGATTCGCAAACGCCTGCGCGCCGAGGCATCGCCGCGTCATGTGCCCAAGCGTATTCTCGAAGTGTCGGAGATTCCCTATACGCTCAATGGCAAGAAAGTCGAAAAAGCGGTGCTGCAGCTGGTCACCGGAAAACCAGTGAAGAATCGCGGCTCCTTGTCGAACCCGGACTGCCTGGATGAATATCTGCAGGTGGCCGAGGTGGCCGCATGAGTCACTGGAACTGCGCGATCGCCGGAATCGGCGAGCTGGCGCCCGTGCGCCATACCCAGGGGGCGACGACGCTCGGCATGATTGCGGAGGCCTCTGCCTTGGCAGTCGCCGACGCCGGGCTCGAGCCCGGCGCGATCGACGGTCTGCTCGTCGGCCCGCAGGTCGGTGAGACGCCCCAGCACGTGCCCGCGACGATTGCGGAGTATCTTGGCCTGCAGCCCGCGATGAGCAACGTCGTCGACCAGGGCGGCGCCAACGGCGCGGCCATGGCCTGGCGGGCGGCGGCGGCGATCCACTTCGGGATGTGCGAAGCCGTGCTGTGTGTGCTGGCCAATGCGCGCGAAGCGGACATGCCACGCTCTCCCAATCGCAATCCGATTCGCGAATTCGATACGCCCTTCGGAGCGTCCGGCGCGAACGTGTCCTACGCGATGATCGCCCAGGCTCATATGCACGCTTACGGCACGACCAGCGAGCAGTTGGCGGCAGGCGTGGTCGCGCAACGCGAGAACGCCCAGCGCAATCCGGACGCGGTTTTTCACGGCCAGCGCATTACAGTCGAGGACGTGCTTGCGTCGCCGATGGTGATGTCACCACTGCATCTGCTGGAAGTGGTGATGCCGTGCGCCGGCGGCGCGGCCTTCGTCGTCACGTCCACGAAACGTGCCCGGGCGCTGCGGCATCCGCCGATCGAGATTGCCGGTGCCGGCGAGAAAGTCACGCATCGCGCGATCTCTTGTGCGCCGAGTCTGACCAGCGGGCCGCTCAAACCGTCGATCGCCAATGCCTACAAGCAAGCCGGTGTCGGGCCCAAGGACATCGATCTGCTGTCGTTCTACGACTGCTACAGCATCATGCTGCCGGTGACCGCCGAGGACGCCGGATTCTGCAAACCGGGCGAGGGCGGACCGTGGCTGACCGCACACGACTTCAGCCCCGAGGGTGATCTGCCCATGAATACCCATGGTGGCCAATTATCGTGTGGCCAGGCGGATCTCGCCGGCGGCATGTCGCATATCACCGAAGCCGTGCGTCAGCTGCGCGGCGACGCGCCGGGTCGCCAGATTCCCAGCGCCGGACACGCGCTGGTCACTGGCAACGGCGCGACCCTCAGCGAAGCCGCCGCACTGGTGCTGCGCCGGGAGTACACACGATGACGCACGAGACACTTAACAAGCCCGGCCCGCATCCGACGCCGGTTTCCCAGCCGTTCTGGGATGCGGCCGAGCAGAGGCAGCTACGCTTACAGCACTGCGCAGACTGCGATCACTATGTGTTCTATCCGCGCCAGCGTTGTCCGTATTGTTGGTCTGCGGCATTGGATTGGCGCGCGGCCAGTGGTCGTGGCGTGGTGGCATCGTTTGTCGGGGTCTACAAGCCGGGCCATCCGGCCTTTGCTGGCGACGTGCCGTATGTGGTTGCGTTGATCGATCTCGAAGAAGGCCCGCGCCTGCTGTCGAACATCGTCAACCGGGGCCCTGAAGACGCGTTGATCGGACAATCGGTCGAAGTGATCTTCGAAGCCCAGGGCGATACGGCGCTGCCCAAATTTCAAACGACTGACGAGACACCCGCATGAGCCCAGAACAAACGCCCGTTCTATTGGACGGCATCCGAACGCCGTTTGGCCGCTATCAGGGCGCGCTGCGCGACGTATCGGCACGCGATCTGACCGCGCATGCCATTCGGCACTTGTTGGCGCGACACGAAACTTTCACGCAAGCCGACGGGGTGCTGTTGGGCAGTGTGCTGCAGGCTGGCCAAGGTCAGAATCCGGCGCGTCTGGCAGCGGCTGCGGCGGGCGTGGACTGGCAGGTGCCGGCGATGACGCTCAACAATGTCTGTCTTGCCGGGCTTGCGAGCGTTGCGGATGCGGCGCGGCGAATCCAGCTCGGCGAAGGCCAGCGTTATATCGTGGGCGGCGGGGACTCCATGAGCCGCGCGCCGCATGCAAGGCTGTTGCGCCAAGCGGATCAACGCCCCGGCCCGATCGACTTCACCGACGTCATGATGAAGGACGGGTTGTGGTGTTCGCTGACCGATGAAGGCATGGGCGAACTCTCCGAACGTGCCAACCGCGACTTAGCCATAGAGCGGGCGGCCCAGGATGAATACGCGGTGGCCTCCCATCAACGCGCTGCGGCCGCCACGGAGGCCGGGTTTCTGGCAGGCGAAATCGCGCCACTCACCGTCGGTGACGTCACCGTTGAGGCCGACGAAGGTATTCGTGCCGACACGAGTATCGAAAAGCTCGCCAGGCTCCGGCCGGCGTTTGGTGAATCCGGCTCGATCACGGCCGCTAGCGCATCGCAGCTGAGTGACGGCGCCTCGGCCGGCTTGGTGTGTTCCCAGGCGGTCGCCGACGCGGCCGGCATCGAGTCGCTAGGCCGTATCGTTGCGTTTGCTGAAGTCGCCGGCCCGGATAACACACTGCATCTGAAGCCGGCACGCGCGATCGAACTCGCGCTGGCGCGCGCACAGCTGAAGTTGTCGGATATCGACGTCTTGGAAATCAACGAGGCTTTCGCCGCCGTGGTGGTGGCCTCGTGTCGAGAACTTGGCCTCTCGGTCGAACAGGTCAACGTCAATGGCGGCGCGATCGCGCTCGGCCATCCGTTGGGCGGTACTGGTTTGCGCTTGTTGCTCACGGCAGCACGCGAGCTCAAGCGGCGTAACGGCCGCTATGCGCTTGCCGGACTGTGCGGTGGCGGAGGCCAGGGTTATGCAGTCATCATCGAAAGGAGTGAATGAGCATGAGTACAGACGCAGAGAAGAAGAACGGCTGGATCGAGGCGCGCCACGGCATGCCGAGTGAAGGCGACAAAGCCGAGCGCACACTCGATATCACCGAGCGCCATATCGAGCTGTTCACCGAAATGAGCGGCGACAAGAACCCGTTGCACACCGATCGTGAAGCCGCGGAGAACTCGCGTTTTGGCGGACTGATCGTGCAAGGCGGGGTGACAACCGGCATTCTCAACGCCGTGGTGGCCGAAGACCTGCCCGGCCCGGGCAGTGTGTTTCTGAGCGTGGACTGGAAGTTTTCCAAGCCGGTCTATGTCGGTGACACCATCACCGGGCGCGTCGAGATTCTCACCGTGCGTGAGGACAAACCGTTCTGCACGATCCAGACCACGGTCGAGAACCAGAAAGGCGAAGTCTGCGTTTCTGGCGAAGCGGTCACGTACACGACGCCCTTGCCACAGTGAGCCGAGCGGCGGTGAATCATCACACGCCGCTGCATGATCCGGCCGGTCGCTGGTCGGCGCTGGCGATACTGGCCAGCGCCATGTTGCTGGGCATGACCACGTGGTTCTCGGCTACGGCGGTCGTGCCCCAGCTGCGAGAGCTGTGGTCGCTCTCACCGGGTGAAGCCGCCTGGATGACCATCGCCGTGCAACTGGGCTTCGTCGCCGGCGCGCTCACTTCGGCAGTGTTCAACATCGCTGATCGTGTGCCGCCGCGCCGGCTTATGCTCTACGGTGCCGGCCTCGCCGCGCTCGCCAACATCCTTCTGTTGGCCAACCCGCCGGTCTTGCTGGCGACTGTGCTGCGCGCGGTCACTGGCTTCGGCCTAGCCAGCGTCTATCCGCCCGCCATGAAAGCCATGGCGACCTGGTTCAAGGTCAAGCGCGGAACGGCTCTGGGCATAATGGTCGGTGCCCTCACCCTAGGCTCGGCCACGCCGCATCTGGTCAACGGCCTGGGCGGACTCGATTGGCGGATCGTCATCATCGCTACCTCCCTGTTCTCGCTGGCCGGCGGTCTGATCGCAGAATATCTCGGCAGCGATGGTCCGTTCGCGTTCCCACGCGCGCCATTCAACCTGTCCCAGGCTTGGCAAGCCTTCTCCGATCGTCCGGTGCTACTCGCCTCAATTGGCTACTTCGGACACATGTGGGAGCTCTATGCCATGTGGGCCTGGTTCTCCGTGTTTTATGGCGATGTACTCTCCACCCAGGCCTTCGACGCGCCGCTCGCTGGCGCGGCCCTGGCGACGTTTGCCGTGATCGGTATCGGCGCGATCGGCTGCTGGGTCGGCGGCATTCTTGGCGATCACTGGGGACGCGGGCGTGCGACCTCGCTGGCCATGGTCATTTCGGGCGGCTGTGCTCTGCTGATCGGCTGGCTGCCGGACACGCTCTGGCCGCTTATTCTTCTTTTAGGTTTGATCTGGGGCTTTTGGGTCGTGGCCGACTCGGCCCAGTTCTCCACCGTGATCACCGAGCTCGGCGACCAGCGTTACGTGGGCACTGCGCTCACGATGCAGCTAGCGATCGGTTATATCTTGACCGTGCCGACGCTGTGGCTAATACCGGTCGTTCATGCGCACTTCGGCTGGGCCGCTGCGTTCGGCGTATTGGCCGTTGGACCGGTGGTTGGAACTATTGCGATGCAGAAACTGAGTACGCTTGAGCGAGGCGCCGCGGATGTTGCGACGCGCTCCGCCCCCCAATCCTGAATACGTTGTCCAGGAGTTGAAACGATGAAAGACGAAATTTCCGCGAGTAGTGCGTCCGCACCGGATCCACGGCGGCGGCGATTGCTCAAGCAAGCGCTCGGTACCGTGGGCGCATTCAGCGTGCCGTTCTTAGCGGGGCGTGGGCTCGCAGCCGAAAACAAGGCGGGTAATCAGGCACCGAAAGTACCTGAATGGATGCGCAGCCAAGGCGAGCCGATACTTTCGCCGGCCTACGGCGTGCCGTCGAAGTTCGAAAGAGACGTGGTACGCACACCCACGGATCTGACCACTACGAAGACCTCTTCCTGGAGCTTCACCCCACTACAGGATCTGGAAGGCAGTATCACGCCGAATGGTCTGGTCTTCGAGCGCCATCACGGCGGTGTGCCGGCGATTGATCCAGAGCAGCACGAACTCATGCTGCACGGCTTGGTCGACAAGCCGCTGATCTTCGATATGGCCCAACTCAAGCGTTTCCCGCAAGTGTCGATCAAGCGCTTTCTTGAGTGCTCGGGTAACACGCTCACGGAGTGGAAAGAGCCCACCGGCAAGACGGTCCAGGATACGCACGGCCTATTGTCGTGCTGTGAATGGACTGGCGTGCCACTCGCGACTTTGTTGCGTGAGGCCCGCGTTAAGGACAAGGCGGAATGGATTCTTGCCGAAGGGGCAGACGCCTCGGCGCTGACCCGAAGCATACCGATGGACAAGGCGCTGGACGATGCGCTCGTGGTCTATGCGCAGAACGGTGAGGCGCTGCGTCCGGAACAAGGCTATCCGCTACGACTTCTGCTGCCCGGTTTCGAAGGCAACATGCAGGTGAAATGGCTTCGCCGGCTCGAGGTCGGCGACGCGCCGTTCATGACGCGCGAAGAAACCTCCAAGTACACCGATCTCATGCCCAATGGTCAGGCGCGCCAGTTCACTTTCTTGATGGACGCCAAGTCTGTCATCACCGCGCCTTCCGGCGGCCAGAGTCTTCCCGACAAGGGTTTCTACGAGATTCGTGGGTTGGCGTGGTCGGGCCGCGGCCGCATCAAGCGCGTTGACGTATCGGTCGACGGGGGCCGCAATTGGCAGCAGGCCGAGCTCGACGGGCCCGTGCAGCCGAAATGTCTTACGCGATTCCGGCTGCCGTGGCGATGGAAAGGCGACTCGGCGCTCCTGCAGAGCCGGGCGATCGATGAAACCGGCTACGTGCAGCCGACGCACGAACAACTAGTCGACGTGCGCGGCACGAATTATGTTTATCACCTCAACGCCATTCAAACTTGGGAAGTATCGTCGCAGGGGGAGATCAGCAATGTGCATGTCTAGAACAATCGCGCTCACCCTTGTCTTCGGTCTCACAATAAGTTCAGTCGCGCTGGCTGAGCAAGCCGATTACGGCCTCGGCCGACCGGCGAGTGACGCCGAGATCGCTGGCTGGAATATCGACGTCCGGCCGAGTGGCGCTGGCCTGCCGGAAGGGTCGGGAACCGCTGGCGACGGCGAGGCGATCTACAAGACGCAGTGCGCCGCTTGCCACGGCCCGAAAGGCGAGAATGGCGCCTTTCCCAGACTCGTCGGCGGGCAGGGCACGCTCGCCAGCGACAAGCCGATTAAGACGGTCGGCAGCTATTGGCCATACGCAACCACGCTATACGACTATATCCACCGTGCCATGCCGCTCACTTCGCCGCAGTCGCTGTCTCCTGACGAGACCTATGCGGTCACGGCGTACGTGCTTTATCTCAATGGCCTCGTTGACCGTGATGAAGCGCTTGACGCCGGTACGCTAGCGAAAGTCGAGATGCCCAACCGAAACGGTTTCGTGTCGCCCGATCCCCGGCCCGATGTGAGCAATGAAGCCTGCATGCAGGACTGCGTCCAGAACAGTGAACTTAAGGCGAAATAAAAATGGCGACGACGAGTGGTAATTCCCCGCGAAAAAGATTGCCGGTCAAAAGCGGAATTACCTCGTAATCTAACCCTAAGAGGTTCCCCGTGAAGACATCCCGATATACCTACAGCCAGATCCTGGCGATCCTGAAGTAGGTCGAGACTTGCACGCCCGTACCGCAGCTTTGCCGTGAGCACGGTATGAGCTCGGCGACGTTCTACAAATGGCGTGGCAAGTACGGCGGCATGGACGCCTCGCTCATGGCGCGCGTAAAGGAGCTCGAGGACGAGAACCGACGGCTCAACAAGATGGATGCCTAAGAACGGCTCAAGGCCGAGATCGTGCAGGAGGCCGTGGCAAAAAATTGGTGAGGCGATCTTGCCGACGGGAGATGGCCCGACGCAGCGTGAGTAAATACGGCATCAGCATTCTGCTGGCCTGCGTGGCTTTTCGATCAGCCGAACCTACTATCGCTATCAGCCGACATTGTCGGATGAGAAAGCCGAGATTACAGACTGGCTCATCCGTCTGACGGATAACCAGTGCAACCGGGCTTCGGGATGTGTTTTCTGTACCTGCGCAACGTCAAGGACTTTTGACGGAATCACAAACGCGTCCATCGAATCGATCGTGAGCTGGAGCTCAATCTTTCGATCAAGCCGAGAAAGCGTTTGAAGCGGGAGGTGCCCGACAAGCTGGCCGAGCCGGCGGCGCCGGAATAGGTCTGGTCGATGGACTTCATGCACGACCAACTGAACGACGGTCGCAGCTTCCGATTGTTCAATGTCATCGACGACACCAACCGTGAAGGCCTGGGCATCGAAGTCGATCCGTCATGCCGTCAGCCGGTGTGATCCCCAGGCTAGAGCAGATTATCGAATGGCGCGGTAAGCCGGTGGCGATCCATTGTGATTGAATACGTCAGCGGCGGCTTGATCAAGTAGGCGAGACGCCAAGGCATCCGGCTCGAATATATCGAGCCCTGTAAGCCGCGGCAGCACGTCTACGTTGAACGGTACAACCGGCCCGTCGGATAAGACTGGCTCAATCAACATCTGTTCTAGTCCATCGCCGACGTGCGGGATGCCGCGACGCGATGGCTATGGATTTACAATTACGAGCGGCCGAACATGGCGCTCGGTGGCATCACGCCCATGCAGAAACTCAGCATGGCCGCTTAACTCCGCTGTTGATCTGCGTCGAAAATGGAGGGGTTACCCATAGGCTGCGTCACATACCGAAACCGGCCTGTAACTATCTGATTTTATTGATCCGTTATGTCCGAATTGTCCGCACACGTAAGATAGGTTTATGCTGATATATCAATCAGCTATTGTGGACATTGAACCTAGATGGGGTATAGACGCGCCAGCCTGGTGTCAGTTGCCGCCAGGTCGCGCTCGAAATCGGTATCAATCCGAACCTGCTGACCCGATGGCGCCGCGAGGCCGATACAGGCGCAGATGCGGCGTTCAAAGGCACCGGTACGGCGCGTGATCAGGAGGTGATGCGGCTCAAGCGGGAGCTGTCACGAGTGACGAAGGAGCGCGATTTTTTGCGCGAAGCGGCAACGTACTTCGCAAAAGGATCGTCCTGAGATATCAGGCGATCCAGCGTTGTCGCATACGCTTTACCATCCGTCTAATGTGTCGCTGCCTACAGGTGTCGCCGAGCGGTTATTACGCCTGGGCGGCTCGCAAGCCGAGCGCGCAGGAAACGGATAATCATCGTCTGCTGGGTCGTATCCGTGCGCTGCACGACGACAGCGGCGGCGTGCTCGGCGCACCCCGCATGCATGAAGATCTGACCGATGAGGGCGAGACAGCGAGTCTGAACCGCATCGCACGCGTCATGGCGTCGAACGGCATCCAAGGCTGGCCACGCAAGAAGAGTCGTCGCAAGGCAAAGCCCGGCGTGCGGCCGATCGGCATCGGCAACCATCTCAAGCGTGACTTCACGGCGTCGGAACCCGAGATGAAATGGGTGACCGATATCACGGAGGTCATGACCGGTGAAGGCAAGGTGTATTTGTGTGTCGTCATCGACCTGTTCAGCAAGCTCGTGATCCGCCGGTCCATGCACCATCGCCAGGATCGCCAGATGGTTATGCGAGCCGTGGAGATGGCGGTCTGGCAACGTCAGGCCAAGGCCGATGTAATTCTGCATTCCGACCGCGGCAGCCAGTTCACCAGCGGGGATTATCAGCGTCTGCTGAAGAACAGCACGCTGACGTGCTCGATGAGCGCTGTCGGCCATTGCGGCGACAACGCCGCTTGCGAAGGTTTCTTCGGCGTACTCAAACGCGAACGTGTCCACCGCGTCAGGTACCGCACGCTCGACGTCGCCAAGTCAGACCTCTTTGACTACATTGAGCGATTCCATAATCCGCGTATCCGAAAGCGCATGGCCGCCGAAGACCGGAAGTATCCGTTAACCTGTTCTCAACCGTCCGCGGAAACGGCGTAGACCCCACCTTGTTCGACTTTGCGCTTGCCGCCGAAGTAACTCTCATCCACTTCTACCTCGCCTGCAAACTGCACAACGTCGAACAGAGCATTCGTGGTCAACTGGCGAAGGCGCAGGAAGCAGTACGCCGCCGTATTGCGATTAACGGCGACGCGCAGTCAAGTGGTCGGTATTCGTGAGATCGCACGGGTATTGACCCGTGCTCCGAGCACGATCCTGCGCGAACTTCGTCGTAACGGCGATCAGCTCGGTCGGCGCACGCCCGTCATAGGGCGGCCGCTGCGCCTATCCGGTTACGATGCGCGGCGCGCTGGTGCGCGCGCACGGCGCTTGCGCCGCAAACGGCGCGTCGTACGCAAGCTGGACCGCTCCGGTGCGCTGTGGGCCCAGGTGCGCCGCCTGTTGCTGCTCAAGTGGTCGCCTGAGCAGATCGCGGGCAGACTAGGGAACGTGTCCCACGAGACGATCTATACCGCCATCTACGCCATGCCCCGTGGCACGCTGCGTCGCGAGTTGACGCGCCTGCTGCGCCAAGGCCGCGCTCGACGCCGACCGCGCAGTCGGGGCACCGATCGCCGCGGGCAGATGCGCGACCTGCCGAGTATTCATCTACGGCCGCCTGCCGCCGCCGAGCGTTTGCTCCCCGGCCACTGGGAAGGCGATCTGCTCAGAGGCGCCGCCAATCGCAGCGCCGTCGGCGTGCTGGTCGATCGTCGCACGCTGTTTCTCATGATCGTGCGGATGGAAGGCGCCACCGCCCAGGCCGCCCTGGCGGGCTTCAGCCAAGCGTTCGAGCCCTTGCCCGCAGAACTACGCCAGACACTGACCTACGACCAGGGCAAGGAAATGGCCCTGCATGCCGAGCTGGCCCAGAGCACGGGACTCTTGATCTACTTCGCCGATCCGCACAGCCCCTGGCAGCGTGGTATCTGCGAGAACACCAACGGCCTGCTGCGTCAGTACCTGCCCAAGGGCAGCGATCTGAGTGTCTACTCCCAGCGCGAACTGGACGCCATCGCCTGAGAGATGAACACCCGGCCTCGCAAGACCCTGGCGTTTCGCACGCCTGCCGAAGTCTTTTTCGAGTACTGCTTCCAGGCCCGCGACAATGGGACTGTTGCACTTGATGCTTGAAACCGCCCCGCATATCGCGCGGCGGGATCGGGGCGTTCGGGCGTCCGTGGCGGCAAATTGCTGAAAAAAGTCATGTCGCTGGCATCAATGATCAAAGGGCGCGGGCGAACGCATAACGTTGCAGCTTGCATTACATAGTTGTGTGCTAAGCGGTTTCGCATTTTCCCTCGGCGCTTCATAAGATCGGTTGGCAGCCTGTAGCACCGGGGAGAGGGCGTGCCATGAACGGTTGCAGATTATGAGCGGGCGAGAACTCGTCGCGTGGCCATGGGGCGACAATGCCCTTGACGACACGGATATTGCGCTGCACGACGGCTTTCGGCTGGAAGAGCAGCGTAGCCGCGAGTATCTGCCCATGATTCCAAATGCGGAATGGCCCCGGATGCAGATTGCGCTGGTCATCAAGGGATTTTTCAAGACGTCCTACCGTGTCGGGTTGCAGTCACGGCATCTGGATGTCGGACCAGGAGCCCTGTTTATCAATCCGGGCGGATGCGAGTTTCAAAATATCCATCCCAAGGGCCGTTTCAGGATGTTGCTAGTCGAGATACACGGACGTCTGCTCGAGCAGTTGACTCGGGATGCCGAGTCGCCCACGACGCGTGAGGTGGTACCGCAGCACAATATTCGCGACGCGTCCCTAGCCCGGCTGATCCGGACCATGGAAAGCGATCTGCGGAGAAAGTGCCCGGTTGGGCGCCTTTATTCCGAGTATCTTTCCCTGACGCTCGCCAGCTACATCATTGGGCGTTATGCGGTCAGACCAAAGGCGGATCGGTCCGCGAGCTTGCTTTCGCGCAGTCAACGTGCTCGCGTGACGGATTTCATCTATGCGAATATCCAGTGCAGCCTCAGCTTGCTCGATCTCGCGTCGATCGCCCAGCTCAGCCCGCGCCACTTCAGCCGCTTGTTCCGCGCAACCTTTGGCGAATCACCGCATCAGTACGTTATTCGGTTGCGCATCGACCAGGCTCGCGAGCTGCTTGCAAAAGACTCGACCAGTATTTCTCAGATCGCTCTTTCTGTGGGCTTTGGCAGTCAGAGCCATTTCACTCAAATATTCCACCAGGCCACCGGCGTAACGCCGCGCGAGTATCGATTGCGAGGAACGCGCGGCCCTTCCGCTTGATGCCCTGTCTCAGGAATGACCTGGTTCCGGGCGATGCCGGGGCCAGGCCTTGGCTTGTAACGGTATGGTTCAGCCGCTCAGTGCGTCCCACAGGTCACAGTGATGCGATGTAGACAGTTGCGTCACGTCGTCTGTTGCCGGCTCTGGAAGATCCAGCGACTGATATTTGCCGCCGTCGCCTGTATAAGTGGGCCAGACCGGGGCTGCGGAGGAATTCGGGTCGGCGGCGGCCGCGAATCGAGTCCAGTAGCTCACCATGTCATCGGAAAGCACCTGCTGCGCGTCGTTCAGCGGCTGTGGCGTTCCGGTGGCGCCGTGGAATAGCGGGAACAGGTACTGAATCTCGCCGGTATGGTAAGCACCGTAGTCGAATGACACGGCAGGTGAATAAACCGGCGCAGTCCGGTCAGCGAATTCGAAGATATAGGTCGGCACATATGCCGCGAGGGCGCGGTCGTGCTGCAGTCCCGGACAGACGATGCCACTGTCGGTCTGTACCGCGGACGCCGCGAGACTCGCGGAATCGTAGTCGCTCAGCGGATATTGCGCCAGAACCTCGTCGGCGTTATCACCGTGCTGTGTCTGGATCTGCTGAGTGTACTGATCGGCGCTCAGAGCCTGGCCGCTGCTCATTTCCGTCACCGCAACGAAGAACCGGTTCTCGTCCTTGGTAGCGCCGGCCATCACGGGCACCCGATTGAAATTACCCGAGCGGAACGCGTCGAGCGAGGGCTGGGTGATTAACGTGCCGTCGATCACCGGATTGCCACCGAAGGAACCGGCTGCCTGTATCTCGGCGACCGACAAAGATCGCAGACAGGCTACGGTCTGTGCCGGGTCGTCATTGGCGCAATCGGTGGCTTGCGCAAGGGCCTCGCCGTTGGTCTCTGCGGTCGCCAAATCGATGGTGCCGGGGCCAGCACCGCTTTCGATGATGGCGCGATGGAACAGGCCCGCGGCCGTTGGTGAAGCCAGATGCACCCATACGCTCTTGCCGCCGGCCGACTCGCCAGAGATGGTGACGTTGTCGGGATCGCCGCCGAATGCTGCGATGTTGTCCTGCACCCACTGAAAGGCGAACTGCTGATCCATAAAGCCGTAGTTGCCGAAGGTATGCCCCTCGGAATCCAGGCCGGGCAGTGCCAGGAAGCCGAAGACGTTCATGCGGTTATTTATGGTGACCACGATCACGTTGCCGTCGTCCGCCAGCTTGCTGCCGTCGTAGTCGTTGCTGCCACCTGCCAGGATGGCGCCGCCGTGCATCCAGATCATCACGGGCAGGCCGGCATCCGCAGGTCGATCGGCGGGCGCAAAGACGTTCAAGAACAGACAATCCTCGTGATCGCTACGGGCCGCAAAAACGCCTAGCGTAAGTGTCTGCGCACAGGTGTTGCCGAAGGCTACGGCATCCAGCGTATCCACCCAAGGCTCGTGAGGCTGGGGCGGTCGCCACCGCAACTCGGCCAAGGGCGGTGTCGCGTAGGGGATGCCGAGAAACTCGTCGACGTTGTCCTGCACCCGCCCCTGGACAGGGCCGACCGTGGTCTCGACCACGGCGGTACGATCTGCGCCGGGGTCACTACTGTCAGCGTTCGTATTGTCGTCGTGATCGTTGTCGCTGCAGGCGCTCAGGCTGCTCGTCAGCGCGATGGCCGCCAAGGCTAGCCAGGTCTTGGCGTAGCGGTTATTTTTATTCGTCATTAGAACTTCCTCTGATTATCCTGCCATCGGTTGTGGCATTTTCTTGTCTTTTTTGGCGTTCGGTACGCGTCCGGCTTGCGGTGCCGCCCGGATCAGCCGGGCGAACTGCGCCCTTTGCATGGCGTTTGGCCACGGATGGTTAGCCGGCATGGCTGTTTGATCGCTCGCCGCCGAGGCGGACCTGATCCTGCCGCCAGGCCGGCGTGTCCAACGCATTCGTTCACCCGGCAAGGCCATCCCATAGATCGCAGTGGTGCGCGCTGTCGAGATCCGGAAAATCGCGGGTCACGGGCTCAGGCAGTTCCAGCGATTGATACCTTGGGTTGTCCGCGGTGTATGGGGGCCATTGCGGGGTGCTCGACGTATTCGGATCGCCGCTGCCAGCGAACCGGATCCAGTAACTCACCATGTCATCGGAGAGGGCCTGCTGGGCGTCGTTGAGCTCGTTCGGTGTGCCTTGGGCACCGTGATAGAGCGGGAACAGGTACTGGATCTCGCTCGTATGGTAGGCGCCGTAGGGAAACGACACGGCCGGCGCAAACGCAGGTGCTGTGCGATCGATGAACTCATACGCATAGACCGGCACGTAGGCGGCGAACAGGCGGTCGGCGCGAAGCGCCGGACAGACGTAGCCGCTGTCTGTAGTAACCGCGGAATAGGCCAACGCCGGTGCGTCGTAATCGCTCAATGGATACTGCGCAAGCACCTCGGCCGCGTTGTCGCCGTAGCTGCTGTTGATCTGGTCGGTGTAGCCATCGGCCGTGAGCGCACTCCCGCTGGTCAGCTCGCTGAGGCCGACGAACAGCGTGTTCTCGTCCTTGTTTGTCCCGGCTATGACGGGCACCTGGCTGAAGTCACCAGCTGCCAGGGCCGAATCGAGCGGCTGCGTGAGGATGGTGCCGTCGATGGGCAGAATCTGCCGGCTCTGATAGCTGGGTGCCATCGACTGAATTTCCTCGGCCGAAAGCGATCGCAGGCACTCGGTAGTCTGGACTGGGTCGTCGCTCTGGCAGCTGACCTGGGTGGCAAAATCCACCCCCGCAGCTTCCGCCGTATCCAGACTGACCGTCGGCAACCCGGCTCCGCTTTGCATGATCGCGCGCTGGAACAACCCAGTGGCCGGGGGCGATATGAGATGGGCCAGCACGCTGCGGCCCCCCGCCGATTCACCGAAAATGGTGACATTGTCCGGATCGCCGCCGAAGGCCGTAATGTTGTCCCGGACCCACTGGAACACGAACTGCTGATCCATAAACCCGTAGTTGCTGAACGCGTGTCCTTCATCGTCGAGCGCGGGGTGGGAAATGAAACCGAAGACGTTGAGACGGTAGTTGAAGGTCACGACCAAGACGTTGCCCTGTTTGACCAGCTTGCTACCGTCATAGTCGTCACTCTCCCCGTCGAACAGCGCGCCACCGTATATCCAGATCATCACTGGAAGTCCTGCCTGGGCATCAATGTCCTTCTGGGCGAAGACGTTTACGTACAGACAGTCCTCGCTGGCACTCGGCGCGGCGAACACACCCAGGGTATTGGTCTGTGCGCAGGTATCGCCGTAAGCGACCGTATCCAGCGTGTCCTGCCAAGGCTGCGGGCTCTCCGGCGGTCGCCAGCGTAGGTTGCCTACTGGCGGCGCAGCGAACGGGATGCCAAGGAACTGGCTTACGCCTTGGCTGATTTTGCCTTGGACGGGGCCAGATGCGGTCTCGATGACCGCGGTCCGGCTGGCGCCGGAGCCGCCATCGTCCGGCGTATTTGTATCGTTGTCGTCGCTGCATGCGCCCAGCACCAGCGCCAGGGCAACCGCAAACGCTGTAGCTACAGCTTTCGCCGTGTTTTCTCCCTTGCTTATCATGGATTGTACTTCCTTGTTATTAGTATTGTCGGTCGTGTCGTTCCGGTCCGCACGGCCTGCGAACGACCCGCATTGTGATTTTCGAGCGGCGACACGCAAATGTCGCGAAATCGACTGCCGCCGCAATTAATGACGGAAAATGCTCAAGCCGTCTTTCACATTCGGGCCAATTCTTATAACGAATCGGCCTTGGTTTTGAGGCTAAACATCCAGCGTAAGCTGCTTGCCCAGGGGGTAGGCGCGCTAATCGTGCTGTTCAATAGTAGTTGCCCGGGCCACACAGGTCGTTGGCGTGTGAGTGAGAACATCAGATCCAGTCTCACGCAATTGCTACAAGCAGCTAGTGCCAGCCTAGACCGTGATAGAGAGGCAAGCGAACGGCCGTTCTCATTCCACAGTCGGTAGGTTTACAACACGGCAAGAGATACGAATTGACGGGCCGACTCTGCACCGTGCGGCTCGCGTAACGCATGCGATGCGAAGAATAGGGTCTGGGCCCGGTTCGGCAAGGAGCAGGCTTTGTGGTTTTGGGCCATTCAGACGACCGACGTCAATCCGCCATCTACGAATAGATTCTGACCACAAACGAAGTTCGACGCATCTGAGCACAGATAAATCAGCGTGCCGACGAGATCGTCGGGCTGGCCCCAGCGCGCGCTCGGCGTGCGCTCTCTTAGCCAGGAGTCGAAGTCTGGATCCTGCCATAGGGCCGCTGTGATATCGGTCTGGAAAAATCCAGGCGACAGGCAGTTGACTTGGATGCCATGGCGGGCAAGGTCGGCCGCCATGCCGCGAGTGAGCATGGCCACGCCGGCCTTGCTTGCGCTATAGGGTGCCGAGGTCGCGCGAGCGAGCGCGGAGTGTGCTGAGCCCGTGTTCACGATCTTCCCGGAGCCACGCGCGATCATGCCCGAGACCAGCTCACGTGAAACATGGAACACGCTGGAAAGATTTGTGGCGATGACCGCGTCCCAGTCGTCTGGAGCGATTTTGTGAATCGCGCCGCGCCGTTGCAGTCCAGCATTGTTGACCAGAATGTCGGGTACGCCGTGGCGGTCGATCAATTGTGCAAGCGCCGTGCGCGTAGCCTGCGCATCGGCGACGTCGAAGCTCACGTGGGCGATGTCGGCGCCTGTGGCGGTGGACATCTCTTGGGCGGCCGCGGTTACACGCGCGTCGTCGCGGCCATGCAAGATGACGCACGCACCGCGCCCGGCTAATCCGAGCGCCATGGCATAACCGAGGCCTCGCGACGAGCCGGTCACGAGCGCGAGGCGTCCGGTGATATCAAACAGGTGGTCTGGCATGAGTCAGACTCCGAGCAGTTTCACCAGCGTGGCCTCATCTTGGCGGAGGTCGCGTGCGCTGCCCTCGTATGCGATATGGCCGTTGACCATGATGTAGGCCCGATCCGTCATCTGCAGCGCGAGTTCGACGCGCTGCTCGACCAGCAGTATTCCGACTTCACCGCGTAGTTGTGCAATGGCGTGCATGACCTCGCCGACGATGGCGGGAGCCAAGCCCTCAAACGGTTCGTCGAGCAGTATCAGGCGCGTGGGTGCCATCAACGCCCGTGCGATAGCCAGCATCTGCTGCTCGCCGCCGCTGAGGTTGCCGCCTCGAGCATGCTCGAGCTGCTTGAGCTTGGGGAACAACTCGAACGCGGCATTCCGGGACCAGCCGCCGGGGCGCGCAGCAACCTGCAGATTGTCGGTGACGGTCAGGTTCGGAAAGATTCTTCGTCCCTGCGGTACCAATGACACGCCCAGCCGGTTCACCTGGTGGGTGGACAGGGTGGAGATGTCGCGATCATCGAAACCGATGCGGCCATCCATCCGGGGTACGGTTCCCATGATGGTGGCCAGCGTTGTCGTCTTGCCGACCCCGTTACGCCCGAGCAGAGCGACACTCTCGCCTTCGCCCACCGTCAGGTCGAGGTCGTCGAGAATCCGGCTGCCGCCGTAGCCGGAAGCGATACCCTGCAACTCCAACAGTGGTCGGTACGTCCGCTTCCCGGCGTCGTCAGTCGCGCCGGGCCCGGCCGCCGGGTCCGCGGCGCTGGACTCGCGGTCGCCGAGGTAGGCCGCGACCACGTCAGGATGGTCGATCACCTGATCGGGTGTGCCGCTGGCGATGACCTGGCCCAAGTGAAGTACGCTGATGTAATCGGACAGTGCAATGACGCGGTCGATGTCGTGTTCGATGAGCACCACGGTATGCTTTTGCGCAAGGCGCTTGATCAGCTGACTGATGCGTTCGCGCTCGGCATCGGCCAGACCGGCCAGCGGTTCGTCAAGCAGAAGAGTGTCGGGATTACCGGCCAGCGTCACCGCGATATCCAGGAGCCGCTGCTCGCCGTGGGGAAGGTTTGTGGTGATCTGCTCTGCGCGGGTATCCAGGCCGACGGCCTGCAACGCTTGCCAGGTCTGCTCGGCGATGCCGGGTAAGGCATAGGCGTCCGACCAAAGCGAGTGGCGGCCTTCGTGATGCGCCTGCGCGGCTACGCGTACCGCCTCGAACACCGTGGCGTGCTCGGGCACTGAGACCACCTGAAAGGATCGCGCCAGACCGGCAAGCGTGCGCTGATTGGCGCTCAGCCGCGTAATGTCGCGCCCGTTGAAATGTACGCGGCCGCTGTCGGGCGCCAGCAGGCCACTGAGTATGTTGAAGAAGGTTGTCTTGCCCGCGCCGTTGGGCCCGAGCAGGCTATGAATGGAGCCGCGTCGGATATCGAGGTCGATGTCCTTGGCCGTAACCACGCGCCCGAAGCTCTTGTTGAGGCCGCTCACGCTCAACACCACGTCGTCGTTGGCATGGGCCGGCTTGGAGGAGCGTTCGATCGGCGTGATCGGGCGGGCCGGCACCCGCGAGCGCGTCAGCCCCCAGCGATCGTGGCCGAACAGGCGCGTGAACATTCCGGACAGGCCTTCGGGCGAGAGCAGCACCACAGCCATCAGCAGAGCGCCGAATATGAGCCACCAGTGCTCGGTGACGGCACTGAGCTGATCCTGCAGATTGATATAGATGATCGCTCCCCAAAGCGGTCCGAGGAAGTGATGCATACCGCCCAGCACGGTCATCAACACAGGGTCACCGGCGTGCTGCCAGTTCATGTTCTCGGCATAGGCGCCGCGGATGAGGAAGGTCAACAGTCCGCCCGCCAGCCCGATGAAACTCGACGAAAGCACGAACGCGCCGAGCTTGTAGCGATGCGGGTTGTAACCCATGCAGCGTGCACGTAGCTCGTCGTCCCGGATCGCCTGCAGTACGCGACCGAACGGCGAATGAACGATGCGCAGCAGCACGCAGGCGGATAGCCAGACCAGGAGCGCCGTGAAAGCGTAATACAGCAAGGGGTCGTACAAGCCGCCCCGCGACACGCCCTGAAGACCGTTCTCGCCGCCGGTTACGCCTGTCCAGTGAAAAGCTATTTCGTAGCCGAGTTGGGTGAAGGCCAGGGTGAGCAGGGCGAAATAGATGCCGCGCCGACGAAGAATCAGTAGCCCGATCACCACGCTGAGCAGTGCGGTCGCGGCGGTTGCCGCGAGCAACGCAAGTGCCGCGCTGTCGTATACATGGATTGCAAACAGTCCAGCCACATAACTGGCAAAGCCGAAAAAAAGCGAGGCCCCGAACGAGACCAGACCGGTGTAGCCGAGCAGCACGTTGAACGCGATCGCGTATAACGCATAAATCGACACTTGCGTGGCCAGGCTTATCGTCGAGCCCAACCACGGCATGAGCAGCGGCAGGGCCAGTAGCGCGATCGCCAGCACGAACAGCGGGTGCTTGAGGAAATCCAGCGCACGACTCATTCGAAGCGCTCCCACTGTTCGCCGAAGAGCCCGCGTGGGCGCACCAGTAGCACGAGCACCATGAGCACATACATCACGGCGCTGGCGGCCGCTGGAAAGAATTGAATGGACATCGCCACCGACACACCGACAAGTAGTCCACTGATGATGGCTCCGCGCAGACTGCCCAGTCCGCCGATGGTCACGACCACGAACGCGGGCATGATGGCCTGCTCGCTCATCGACGGCACCACGCTCCACAATGGCGCGGCCAGCACGCCGGCAATGCCGGCCAGCGCCGTGCCGAGGCCGAACACCACCATGAACACGCGCTTGAGATTGATGCCGAGCATGCTCGCCATTTCGCCATCGCGGCTACCGGCGCGGATGATTCGCCCAAAGGGCGTCTTTTCGAGAAACAACCACACTGCGATCAGCAGCACGATGGTGACCGCGAGCACGGCGAGTCGATACTGGGTGACGAAAAGCGGACCGTAATGCACGAAGCCTGAAAGGAACGCTGGGGCGTCGAACGGATGTCCAATCGAGCCCCAGATTGTGCGAATTGCCTCTTCGATGAACAGTGCCAGGCCAAATGTCAGTAACAGACTGAGCAATGGCTCCTTATCGTAGAGCGGTCGTAGCAGAACGCGCTCGGCGATCATGCCCACGAACGCCACAAGAAATGGCGCAACGAGCAGGGCGCCCACGAAGCCGATGTACGGCTCCAGCGTCCAGGCGAAATAAGCACCAAGCGCGAAGAAAGCGCCGTGGGCAAAGTTCACCAAGCCAAGCATGCCGAAGATGATCGACAGCCCAACCGCTATGAGAACGTATAGGAACCCCAGTACCAGCCCGTTGGCGAGCTGGGACATCAGTAGCATCATGTTCATCGAAGCGACCCCTCAACCGAGCTGACACTCGCTCGTTTGTTGATCCGGGAAAATCGACTCGAGCGGCTCGCTTGCGCCGGGCTGCACGCTCGCGATATCGAAATAGTCGTACTTGTCCGGAATCTCCTTCTTGACCGAGGCAACCAGCGTGGGCTGGATCAGCTGGTGATCCCAGGAGCGGAAGTAGATCGGCCGTTCTTTGTAACCCTCGAACTTGTGTTGTTCGAGGAAGGCAACCATGTCCTTCCCGTCGGTGGACTTGGCCTGCTTTAGCGCAGTCAGCAGGGCGCTCATACCGAAGTAGTCCTGCCAGGCTTGCGATTCTGGCGGTTTGCCGTGCTTCTCTTCGAAGGTCTTGGCAAACTGATTGCTCTTCTGGGTATTGTCGGCGTTGGCGTAGTTCCAGATCTTCGGATAGATGCCCGTGGCCGCAGCGGGCCCAGCCGACCACAGGTCGGTATCGTTTGCGACCAGGGCCGAGATGGGCAGCTTGTCCGTGAGCCCCATCTGGTGGAACTGTTTGAGGAAATTGGTGAGATCGCTACCGCCGATGCCTAGGAACAGCGCGTCCGGCTCCGCCGACATGACCTTCAGAATATACGAGCTGAAGTCGGTCGTGCCCAGTGGCGTTTTGTCTGCGCCAACAACCTTCCCGCCGTCCTCGGTGAGCACACCCTTCATCTGGTTGAAGCCGTCGATGCCCCAAGCGTAGGAGGCATAGATGAAGTACCAGTTCTTGCCGTGCTTCGCCAGCTCGGGATAGACGCTACGAACGGTCGTGTAATTGGGCAGATCGACGCGGAAGGTGTGTTTGCTGCATTGGGCGCCGGTGATTTCGCTGGCATTCGGGCCGGTGGCCATCAACGGCACGCTGGCACGCTCGGCGACCGGCATTATCGCTAGGATGTCACCGCTGGAGATACCGCCCTGAACGGCAACGACATGCTTTTCCTCAATGAGCTTGTGCATGTTCTGCTGCGTTGTCTGCGGCCCGTTTTCGTCGTACCAGACGACTTCGACCGGACGGTCGTTAACATGGCCGCCAAAGTCTTCGAGGGCCAACATCGCGCCTTGCTGTCCCTGAGCACCCTGGACCGCGTAGCTTCCGGATTTGGGCAGCAGTAAGCCTATGCGTAGTGGCTCGGCCGCGCGGGCATTGCCGATGAAAAAGGGGCCGATCGTCGCGGCGGCGCCCAGCGCCGCGCCGGCTTTCAGCAATTTGCGGCGATCCTGCCGCACGTCGTCATGATCGTTGTTCATGCCTTCGTCTCCTTTCGCTTGTTTTGCGTTTTTATAATTTGCCGCTGAACGCGTCCAATTCGGTCGCGAGGTAACCGCTTACCCTTATTGAAATATCAGTGTGCCGAATAATGCAAATCGCCGTAAGCTTAGGCGGGCGTTATGCGTGCATCTCGATCCTCAATTAACAAAAGCACGTTGGAAACACAAGCGAAGACAGGCTCGCCTTCAGGTTGATAATCTCTTTTCAATGCACCCGGTCAAGCAGCTTGTCGACGCTAGCTAATGCTATAGCCCTTGTAAAACGACCGCTTGGGTGTCTCGCCGCTCGGCCATATATTTTCCGGTTGTGGGCAATATTTAAATGTAAGTGATTAACCTAATGTCGTACTTGCATGCGCGAGCGGCTCTAAAGTACTGCGCACTGAACCATGGTGTTCAAAACAGGGCCTCGAAAGGGCCGGGAATCGGAAGGATGCAATGGCAAAAAAGAAACAGATCACGATCGACGACGTTGCCGCCCGGGCCGGTGTATCGACGGCGACAGTCTCGCGGGTGCTGAACGGCATGAACCACAAGGCCTCGCTGGATACGCGGACGCGGATACGCAGCGCGGTCGAGGAGCTGGAATATCGGCCGGTCAGGGTAGGAAGGGCGCTGAGCATGATGCAGTCGCCGACGGTAGCGTTGCTGACGCCGGATACTACGAACGCCTTCTACGCTAGCATTGCGGACGCGATCCAGACCGGTACCAGACGCATAGGTAAAGCGATGATTCTCTGCAATACCCGTGAACAAGCGATCTTGCAGGACGCGTACATTGAGGAGATGCGCTCTCACTTGGTCGCCGGCATTGCGCTCCTTGGGGCAGTGCCGAGCCCGGGACTCGAGCGGGCATTGGCCGATGACATGCCGATTGTATTCATCAATCGCAAGAGTCCGTACCGAGCCGATAGGCCGTTCGTCGGCATCGACAATTACGCCGCGGGCGGCGACGTTGCGAAACATTTCATGGACCGTGGCTACTATCCGATCAGCGTCGTGCGCGGGCCGTGGGATTCCTCGGCAAGCCGGGAGCGCTTCGAAGGGTTTCGCGATGCGCTTGCTGCGTCGGGCCATCCAATAGATCCGGCCCGTGTCTATGACAGCGATCTAAGCATGGAGTCGGGCTACATCCAAGCCGAGCAGCTGCTGTCGGGGCCCGCACCGGCCCGCGCCGTATTCTGTGCAAACGACCCAGTGGCATACGGGATATACCGCCGGTGTGGGGAGCGGGGCCTGTCGGTGCCCGATGACGTGGCGTTGTTCGGTTTCGACGATAATCCGCTCAATGAATGGCTAGCGCCATGGCTCAGTACCGTATCCGTACCCAGCGTCGAGATCGGCACACGTGTGGCAAAGTTGTTTGCCGGCAGCGGGATGGCCAGCGCACGCGAGCACCCAGAGCAGTGCATTGTTCCGTATCAGATGGTCATCCGCACGTCGGCGTGAGACACTCCGGTTAGCCTGCTGACATATAAAGGGTAAACGCTTACCCTTTAAGAGTGACGTGAACATTGCCAAGACAAGTGGTGGAGGAGATTCCCATGAGCGAGGCGAAAGCGAGCGATAGCCCGTGTGGGTTGCGGGTACTTGTAACAGCAGGTGCAGCTGGAATTGGCCGGGCGATCGCGGATACGTTGGCCGAGCACGGCGCTCGTATCCACGTTTGTGACATTTCCGACGAGGCACTGGCCAATTGTCGTCGTGAACAACCGGCGTTCACCGCGACCCGTGCCGACGTCGCAGATCCCGCACAGGTAGTCGCCTTGTTCGAGCAGGCTGAGGCCCAACTCGGTGGACTGGATGTGCTGGTCAATAATGCTGGTATCGCCGGCCCAACCGCGGCCGTCGACGAAATCTCGATCGATGATTGGCAGCAGGCAGTCAACGTTAATCTCAACGGACAGTTCTACTGTGCCAAGCTGGCGGCGCCGCAGCTTCGAGCCAGTCGTGGCCGCATGATCAATATGTCATCGGTGGCGGGGCGCCTGGGCTATGCCTTTCGTACGCCGTATGCCGCCACCAAATGGGCGATTGTCGGGCTGACCCAGTCGCTTGCCAAGGAGCTGGGGCCGGACGGCGTCCGGGTCAACGCGATACTGCCCGGCATCGTCGAGGGCCCGCGCATCGAAGGCGTGATCGCGGCCCGAGCGAAGGCTACGGATGTCGACTATCCAACCATGGAGCGCCAATACCTCGACCGAATCTCGCTGCGCCGAATGGTGACGGCACAAGACGTAGCCAACATGGCCCTGTTTCTGTGCTCCCCCGCGGGTGCAAACATTTCCGGTCAATCGCTGAGCGTTTGCGGCAATGTCGAAACCCTCTAATTCGGATCGTCAGCAGCAGACACAGCGTATCGCCATCATCGGCGTGGGGCTGATCGGTCGCAGCTGGGCCATCGTGTTCGCACGCGCGGGTTTCGACGTTGCCTTGTTCGATGCCCAGGCCGAAGCGCGTGAGTGCGCAATGTCGCGTATCAAGGCATCTCTGGCGGATATCGCGCGTCAGGATCTGTTGGACTCCGCGACGGCCGATGCTGCAGCTGGGCGAATCAGGATCTGCGAGGAGTTGGAGACCGCGGTCGGCGACGCGACGCATGTACAGGAATGTGTATCCGAGGATCTGTCGGTCAAGCAAGCGCTCTACCGCCGTCTCGACGCATGGGCGCCGGTCGGCGCTGTGCTGGCCAGTTCGACATCATTCTTGGCCGCGTCCCGGTTCACCAAGGATTTGCCGGGCCGCTCACGTTGTCTGGTCGCACATCCGGTCAATCCGCCGCATCTCGTACCGTTGGTGGAACTGGTTCCTGCGCCCTGGACGGATGGGGCGGTAGTGGAGCGCACGCGCGCGCTCATGGACGCGGTCGGACAAGCTCCGATCACGCTGAGAAAAGAGATTCAGGGGTTCGTGCTGAATCGTCTGCAGGGTGCGCTGCTCGCGGAGGCATTCAGGCTGGTCGAGGACGGGGTCGCGGATACCGCCGATGTCGATCGCGCGGTCGCGGATGGGTTAGGTCTGCGATGGTCGTTCATGGGGCCGTTCGAGACCATCGACCTGAACGCGCCCGCCGGAGTGGCGGACTATTGCGCCCGTTTTGGCCCGATGTATTACGAGATGGCGCAAAGCCAGGCGGATCCGCGCGCCTGGACGCCGGCACTTGTCACGCAGATCGAGCGCGAACGTCGCGCACGGCTCGATGAGCCCGATCTTCAGCGGCGTCAGGATTGGCGTGACCGTCGGCTGGCGGCCGTCGTCGCCGCGAAGCGAAGGGCGGCGCGGGATATCGGAGAGTAACCGCGCGCCTGTGCGTCTTCGACGCGAAACATGAATCACCATGGCAACACGTTAGGAGCAGACCATGCCCAAAACCCGCAAAGTCATCATCACCTGTGCGGTGACCGGCGCAATCCACACCCCGTCCATGTCGTCGTATCTACCCAAGGGGGCAGACGCTATTGCGGAGTCCGCGATCGGCGCGGCAGAAGCAGGTGCGGCGATCCTGCACCTGCATGCGCGGGACGCACAAACCGGTCGGCCGGATCAGACGCCGGACGCGTTTCGGGAGTTTCTGCCGCGAATCAAGTCATCCACCGATGCGGTGATCAATATCACCACTGGTGGCGCGCCGACCATGAGCGTCGAGGAGCGTCTGCAACCGGCTCTGAAATGTGGGCCGGAACTTGCATCGCTGAACATGGGCTCGATCAATTTTGGACTGTTCCCGATGCTGGGACGCTACAAGGAATTCGAGCATGAATGGGAGCGGGCGTATCTGGAGGGTAGCCACGATCTGGTGTTCAAGAACACCTTCAAGGATATCGAGCACATCCTCACGGCCTGCAGCGCCAATGGCACGCGCTTTGAGTTCGAATGCTACGACGTAGGCCATCTCTACAACCTCGCGCATTTTCTCGACCGCGGACTGATCGAACCACCGCTGTTCATCCAGACCGTGTTCGGCATTCTTGGCGGTATCGGCCCGCATCCCGAAGACCTGATGCATATGCGGCGAACAGCGGATCGGCTGTTCGGACAGGATTATCAATGGTCGATTCTGGGCGCGGGTCGCAATCAGATGCCGCTGGCGACGATGGGTGCCACGATGGGTGCGAACGTTCGCGTCGGTCTGGAGGACTCCCTCTGGATTCGTCCGGGTGAACTGGCTCAGACGAACGCCTCACAGGTGGAAAGGATCCGCGGTATCCTGGAAGGGCTGTCACTGGAAATTGCGACGCCGGAAGAAGCGCGTGAACTGCTGGCGCTGAAAGGGGCGGAGAACGTCAATTTTTGAGTAGGTCCTCCTGATGTTGGAATACGCGAGTGTCGACATGCTCGGCCACATCGAGGTGTGCTGCAAGCAAATTTGCCGACAGTGGGCATACGCCATTATCGGGGATATTCCAGAGATGCCTCTCGACTTGACCCGGTGTCACCGGCGATGAGTGTTTGGATAAGTGGATGTTGGCGCGGTCGATCTGTTCATGCTTAGGCTAGTCGTTTATAGCGGCCGCATGCACGCGCTCTCGCTAGCACGCTGAAGGGCGTCAGGGCCGTTACTCTGTCTCGACCACGCTTATGCTTTAGATCACGTTGTGATCGGCTAAAAAGAATTGGTGGCCGCAGGTCTACTGCACGCTAGCACTGTTTTCATTGCTTGCACGTCATCGTCAATGCACGATTTAAAAGGCAGATATAAATTGTCTATGCCGTGGAGCCTGACCCATTCGTCGACCATCGCGGCCTCCGAAAACTACTGCGTAAGCGCTTGATTTTACTTGTACATAGTTGCCTAAAAATTGAGTGCGGTATTGTGTTCTAAATGACTATTTATGAACTGAAAACGATATCTGAACTCTGGTCACTTTTAATCAATTGGCCGCTGGTTCGAATCCAGCACGGCCCACCATACAAACAGCCAGTTTCAGAAAATTAAGGCTCCTTCAGGAGTCTTTATTTTATGGCGTGGGTACAAGCTGGGGACCAAGTGTTGTCAAGGGAATGTATGGCGGCGGGGCTAATACCGCTTCGAACTGCCGCCTCGTTCCCGGCCCTGTCTAGCTTGGCTGCGCCAGGCGGTTCTCTACACCGCCTGTTTAGACGATTTCGCAAGTTCCTTCGGGTATTGCCTTCGCTGTGTTGAAGTCCGCGTTGCGCATTTCATTGGGGGCTTACCGGACCGACGGGTATGGCGGTGCCCTTGTGTTGTGGACGTTGGCTGGCCAAGGTATCTGTATCAATCCCTACAGCCTTTCAAGGCGCAACAGCTGGCTTTGCCAGGAGACTGCTGCAACGGACAGCGTTTGGCACGGTCCAGCCGTCGGCTAGATCAGCCCACGCACGAGCCGCCTGCAATAACACGGCTTCATTGCCTGGTCCCGCCAGAAGCTCGAGACCCACGGGCAAGCCATCACGGTCGAAGCCAATCGGCAGATTGACCGCGGGCAGGCCGGTGACTGGTGCCAGGAGCGCATTGCTGCCGTGCTGTTTGCCGCCGAGCGCTGTGGGCGGGTGAACAAGCGTTGGGTAACACAATACGTCCAGGCTGTTTTTTACAAGGCTGTCCTCCATGCGCTCGAGGAGCGCGGCCTGACAGGCCAGGGCGTGTCGATATCCCGGGCTGTTCGGGCCCGCGTGGTTGGCCCGATCGGCGAGGATGTCCTTCATCTGCTCGTGGTGCCAGCCGCGATCGACGATGGTCTGTAATGAATCGACCGGGCTGTTCGGCCGTATCGCCAGATCCTGCGCCAGCGCAGTGGCAAATTCGTAGGCAATGACATCTGCGCTGTCGACGGCCTCTCGGAGACCATCGAGCGTGATCGGCGTGCAACGCGCCCCGGCTTTTTCGAATTCGCCCAGCGCCCGATAAGCGACGGCAGCGATAGCGTGGCTGGTCGAGGTTTCCTCGTCGTGAAACGAGGCGTCGACCACACCGATAGTCAGGTCTGAGCGTGGCGAAGACGCGATATAGGTTTGGCCCGACAACGCCGCAAAGGCAGGTTCCGGGTCGGCCGCATGGCGCGTGATCGGTCCTGGCATGTCCTATGTCGGGGACAACGGCAGAATGCCCTGGAGCGGCAGGGAGCCGCAGGAAGCACGCAGTTCGTACAAATGATTGAACGCGGCCGGGATACGCACGGATCCCGCCGTATGGCTCCGCGTAGCGGCTCCATCAGCCGTGCCGGGCTGGGACTGTCGAGCGGGTTTTTTAAGCGCCGGTCAGATTAGGTGATCGCAACTCTATGGAGAGAACGGTGCTTGTATCACCACCTCAGATTGATTCGCGCCTGGGAAGCTATTAGCGGTTGCCGGCTCGGCTCGCGGGTCCAAACGATTCGGTATGCACGCGATCGGCTGCGACGCCCGACGTTTCCAGGCCATTCTGAATATCCGCCATGAAACGAACCGGCCCGCAAACGTAGTATTCGGCCTCATTGTCGACGATCAGGCTGGCAATCAGCGGGCCGTCGACTCGTCCCGCACTGTCGTAATCCAGACCGAGTCGGTCCTCCGGCCTCGGGCGGCTATAGGCAACATGTGTCTGGATTCCCGTGCGGCGTGCGGCCGCATCGCGAACCTCTTGTGCCAGAGGATGGTGTCGGCCGTCCCGTGCTCCATGGATAAACAACACCGGGCGGTCGTCTCCGGTCTCCGCCAGACTCTCGAGCATGCTGATCATCGGCGTCACACCAATACCGGCGCTGATCAGCACAATGGGGGCGTGGTTACCGGCCAGCACGAAGTCGCCGGCTGGCGCGTTGGCATTGATGATGGCGCCGACGTCAACGTTGTCGTGAAGGTGGCTTGAGGCCAAGCCGTCCGGTCCGCGCTTGACGCTGATGCGATAGCGCTCCTTGCTTGGCCCATTGGATAGCGAGTAGGTGCGCCGGACAGACTGCGTCTGGCCCGGCACCTTGAGTTCAAGCGGCAAGTGCTGGCCCGCTTGGAAGGGCGGTAGCTGCCCGCCGTCTCTGGCAGCGAAGACAAAGGAGGTGACGTCGTCGCTTTCAGTGGTCTTGCTCACCAGCCGTAACGCACGCACTGGCGAGCCACCCGCCTCCCATCGCAAGGGCAGCACCATGAGTAATTCGACGACGGCATCGATCTCGCAGTGAATCAGGCGCCGAGCACCGGGGAACGCTGCAACGGCTGACGAGTGCCAGTCGATCGTAGTTCGCACGGCCAGTTGAAGCAGGCTGCCCTGCTCGAAATCGACGAAAAGCAAGCCGGCACGAGGGTCGAGTACAAGATTGCCGAGCGTGTTGAAGTAATGGTTGCCCGCGTAGTCTGGGAACACCAAGTGACGGTTGTTCTCGACTTGAACGA
Source organism: Salinisphaera aquimarina (assembly GCF_042643355.1). Lineage (NCBI taxonomy): Bacteria > Pseudomonadati > Pseudomonadota > Gammaproteobacteria > Salinisphaerales > Salinisphaeraceae > Salinisphaera > Salinisphaera aquimarina. The sequence goes on along the minus strand of NZ_JBHRSS010000008.1, from coordinate 83,871 downwards.
AGCCGGGCTCACCGCCGCGGTGGGAAGCATCCATACCGAACATCGGGCTTTCGCCTTCGCCGCGGTATCCGCTCGCGATGAAAAAAGTATCGGCGCTGGTGATCCATCGGCATTGATCGGCCGTCAGACGGCACCCGCGGCGCGGCGTGCCCGGCGACGATTGCACGACGTGTCGCCACTCACGCTGTCGAATGTATTGAGGACAGTTGCCGAAGGTCTGGTCGACGGCCAAGGTGATCGCCCCCGAGTCATGGCGTTTAACCCGACCGTTGACCCGATTACGGCGGCGACTGGCGAGTTCAATCCCGAGTAAACCTAGGTCCACGTCCGCTCCCAGCGCGCCGTCGAGGGCGTCGCCGGAGAATACTGACGTATCAATCAAAAGCGTTCGTGGGTCAGGCGAGGTCACAAACCCCTCGGGGCCGGCCAGGATGGTCGCCCATGGCTGACCTTGGTCGTCTCTCGCGGCCGCGATGATAAACGGCAACGACGTATGGAAGGCGCGGTGCTGTTCGGGCAGATAGCCGCGAATAGATTGACGCGCCGAAGCCTCGGGATCGTCGCCCACACCCGCTTGCTGCTGGGCATACGTCTCACCGGTATGGAAGGGCGATGGCGTCATAGTGCTTATGTTGTGTTGTGGCGCCAACAGCCGTTATGCGGGCGCGATCAGTTCGATACGGATGCCGCCGGGGATGGCGCAGATCATGTGCCGAGTGGGCCCGTCACGCAGTGGCTCGGGGGCAAACTCGATGGTGACATCGTCGCGTTCGGCGAGCTCCTCATAAAGCGCGTCCAGGCTCTGCGCGGCAGCGACCCGCAAGGCGAGGTGATGAAGGCCGATCACCCGCCGTCGATCGAAGGCGATGGCGCTGGTGGGATCTTCCGCTTGCCAGAGCGTGAGCATCACGGTGCCGTCACTCACGAAAACAGCGGGGTAATCCGGCACTTCGCGGACCTGGGAAAAGCCCAGAGCCTCTCGAAAGAAAGTCTGGGTGGCAACGATATCAGGCACGGTGAGCCCGACGTGATGAATGCCCTGGGTACGGGCGGTGGTAGTGACCACGGTTAGTCTCCTTGCTGAAGCTAACTGGCATAAAGGAGAATTAAAGGTTACTTAAATATAATAACTTGTCAATGTGTATTTTGATGGTTATATTGAGCGCGTGATTAATGAGTAAAAAATACAATTGAGAGTTTGAACATCGTGAGCACGCAAGTTTCGGATCGACCCTTCGTGTTCCTGGCCGGGTTGACTTGGCTGGATTTCCTCAACACTGAATTGATGGAAGGCGATAGTGCAGTCGATTTGCTGGGCAGCACCGGCGATCTTGCGGCCTGGGCCGAACAAGCAAATCTGTGTGAGATACACGGGTCCGCAGGCAGGGACGCGGAGCGCAATGGTGATACTCACGCATTGAACCAAGCCAGGTCTTTTCGCCACGAGCTCAGGAAGCAGGCCGAACGGTTCGCGGCTGGCCATTCGGCCGGCCAGACTTTTGTCCAGTTGCTGAACGATCAGCTGGCGACGGGTGTATGGCGTCCAACGGTCCGAGAAACGGGTCAGGATTTTGACCTGCGTTTTGAATTGACCGGCCGTATCGACGTTGAAGCCGTGCTTTCACTGGTGGCTGAGTCGGCCGCTCGCTACCTGGCTAACGGAAAGGCGGGCCGCCTCAAGTCCTGTGAACACAGTGGGTGTATCCTTTTTTTCTACGATACGTCCAAAAATAACGCGCGACGCTGGTGTTCCATGGCGACCTGTGGCAATCGCGCCAAGGCAAAAGCACACTACGCACGCAAGCGGCATCCCCCGAGTGCCTGACTTGCGGACGCCGGTTTCACGCCGACCGCTGTGACTCTGCTCGCATAGTTATGGGGCCGAAAGTCGTATCGCATGAGCCGGGCGAGATCGAAGAGCCAAGCTCGCTTCTGGTAGAGGAGCAGATTCATACGGCGGCACGTATCCTTTGAAAATTCTTTTGCTCCATGGCAAATGGGGATGCGACGTGCCGCTAGGCTCGACCGCAGAGTATTTCTCCCTCTCACCGGCGCCGTCTACAAACGCCGGGCTCAAGTTGTCAGGCTAGCCACATGCTGATCTTCGGACGCCACAGGCGTCAGGCGCTTGACCCCACCGTGGCGTTCCTTGAGGAAATCCGCTGTCTTATCAGCCGGACCATACAAAATGAGCGGAATGCCATTGATTGGTTAGCGACGCCCTTTACGTGACTCAAACCGTTGACAGGGCAGCAGGGTTCCGACCGGGGCAGCCGATGCAAACAGGGTGGGGCGCCACATAATGCGTCCATGGGACGGGTTGAATTAGGAAACATTCGTTCCATATAATATGCCAATGAACACATCTGTCCCCATCTCCAAAAAGCGCCACGTGGGACGTCCGCGCGAGTTCGACATGGACAAGGCGCTGGACGCCGCAATGCTGGTGTTCCGCGAGCGCGGCTACAACGCCACTTCCATCGCCGACCTGCGCGCCGCCATGGGGCTGACGGCCGGGAGCCTGTACAAGGCGTTCAAGGACAAGCGGGCAATTTTTATCGCGGCACTCGACCGCTACCTAGAGAGCCGCGGTGTGGCGCTGTCTCGTTGGCTTGCACCGACCCGGACAGGCCGGGAGAAGATCCTGGCGACGCTGCATTGCTACGCCGAAGTTTCGCATGACGCGGAGGGGCGACGCGGTTGCCTGGTGATGGGCGGGGTAACGGACATCGATACTTTCGACACCAAGTTGGCGCACCGGTTTCGCCAGGCCCTCGCACAGATCGAGCACTTGTTCGCCGACTTCGTGGAGTTGGGAATACAGGACGGATCCTTGCCGAACCACCTCGATGTCCAGGCGTCTGCCCGTTACCTGCTGTGCATGGTGGAAGGCCTGCGTGTACTAGGTAAACGTGGTGCCACTTCACGCGAGATTGGCGCTGTCGTCGAGCAAACCATGCGCGCATTGCAGTAAAAATTTTTATCTAAATAGGAAACAAACATTCCCTTTTAATAAGGATGCCGCCATGTCCATCGAACCAAGTACCAAACGCCCGCCACCACAATTCGACCACGGCCCCTATTGGTTCATGGTGATTGCGCTGATCTTCGCCGTCGGCATGGCCGGAACCACGCTGCCGACACCGATCTATCCTCTATATCAGCAGCATCTGGGCCTCAGTAATCTGATGGTGGCCGTCATCTTCGCTACGTACGCATTCGGTGTACTTGGCGCGCTCATCTTCACCGGCCCCTGGTCCGATCAGGTCGGGCGCCGCCCGATGCTCACGGCCGGGCTGCTGTGTTCGGTAGCCAGCTCGCTGCTATTTCTTCTCGGTGGCGCGTTGTGGGTGTTGCTACTCGGACGCGCGCTGTCGGGGTTGTCCGCCGGCTTGTTCACGGCTACCGCGACCATCGCCGTGATCGAGTTGGCACCTGCTGGCAGAAAGACGGGCGCGGCAATGGTCGCTGCCGCGGCGAATATGGGCGGTTTGGGTCTCGGTCCCCTCCTGACCGGCGTTATCTCGCAGTATCTGCCGTGGCCGTTACATCTTGTGTACCTGGTGCATCTGATGCTGCTGGTCGTCGCCGGCGGTGTGCTGTTGTTTTGTCCTGAAACCGTCTAGCGACCGCAGCATCCTTGTTTGCGCCGGCAAAGTCTGGGGTTGCCCCCGGGCGTTCGCACGGCATTCTTCCCCGCCGCGATCGCCTGTTTTGCTGCTTTCGCTCTGCTGGGGCTGCTGACCTCGCTCGAGCCGGCGATTCTCGGAAAAGTCATCGGTATTTCCAACCGCGCCACGGTTGGCGGTCTGATCTTTCTCGTGTTTGTGGCGTCGCTCTGCGGACAGATCCTGCAGCGTCGGTTCACCGAAGGTATGCGCCTGCCACTGGCGTGTGGCGTCCTGATCCTGGGCGCCGCGCTGCTGGCCGTCTCATTGGTCGTCAATTCGATGACCCTGCTCATCCTCGGCGCCATCGCAGCAGGCCTGGGGCAGGGTGGCATCTTTGCCGCCAGCATCGTAGCAGTGGCTGCCGCCAGTCCCCACGACCAGAGAGCGGAGGTCACCTCGCTGCTGTTCGTGGTGGTTTACCTCGCGGTGTCGGTGCCCGTGCTTAGCCTCGGTGTCGCCATCGAAGCGATGGGCCTGCGCGCGGCCGGTATCACGTTCTCAATTCTGGTCATGCTGCTTTCGATCATGGCCGTGGCCGTGCTCAAGTGGCGCCGTATCGCCGCACCCGCGCTGACTTGATATCACATCCCAATCTCAAACGGAGAATCTCGCCATGAATGCTCATGCTTTTGAAGACCGCGTCATCCCCGCAATGCCTGCAATCGAGCCGGTTACGTTCTGGCAGCACGCCCAACATGGCTATGCCCAGATCGGAGAGTTCAAGCTGCATTATGTCGAGGGCGGCGCGGGCAAGCCCGTGTTGCTTGTTCCAGGCTGGCCGCAAAGCTGGTATGCGTGGCGCCACGTCATGCCGGCGCTAGCCGCAACGGGGCGCCGGGTCATCGCCGTCGATCCCCGCGGACTTGGCGACTCCGACAAACCCGATCACGGCTACGACCTGGCTACGGCGGCCCGAGACCTGCATGAACTTGCCGAACACTTGGAGCTTTTGTCATCGGGGCCGCTGGACGTAGCGGGCCATGACATCGGCGCCTGGATCGGTTACGCGTGGGCCGCCGACTGGCCGAACGACATCGGGCGCCTGGCACTCTACGACGCAGCGCTGCCGGGCATCACGCCCGCAGGCCCCGCCGGCACGCCCGCCGAAGAGGCCAACATCCGGACTTGGCACTTTGGATTCAACCGGCTCAACGATCTTCCCGAGTTGCTGGTCGAGGGGCGAGAGAAGGTCTACCTCGACTGGCTGTTCAAGGCCAAGATGCTCAATCCGGCGGCGATCACGGACGCCGATCTGGACGAATACACCCGCGTATTCAGTGCGCCGGGCGCGGCGAAGGCAGGCTTCGACTATTACCGGGCCCTGTTCAACAACGGTGGGCTGGAGCGCAACCGAGAACGTGGGACGCGTCGGCTGAGCATGCCAGTGATGGCATGGGGTGCCAGCGGCGGCGTGGGCAATATCCTGCTGGACACGCTCAAGAATGTCGCCGATGACGTCGTCGGTGGAACGATCGAAGCTTGTGGCCATTACTTGCCGGAAGAGGCGCCCGACGTGGTCATCGATCAACTGATCGCCTTCTTCGCTGATCAACCGGCTTAGATGGGCAGTCCGGGCGTAATGGGAGACAGAAACGAATGGCGCCAGCTTTAAGATTCGGCTATGGGTATCGGTGAACGTAACGTCGCGGCACTGGCACTCAACACGAAGTAGATGACCGACGTGGAAAGCGTTTTGTATTCAATGGACGGCCGACCGCTATACGTTGGCAGACTCGTGGGTATCAAATGGCCGGGATGATCAAAACCTCGTTCCATGTTCCTGAGTTCGAACGCAAAACGCGACGCCCGACCGGGGCGTCGCGTTTTTTGGCCGGCGCCCGACGCCGCGCCACGACTACATGTCTTCGGATCGGCTTAGGATCGGCCTACCAGTTCGATCCAGTAGCCGTCCGGATCGAGCACGAAGGCGATATGGCTCATGCGGCCATCTTCGGGTCGTTTCTTGAAGGCCACGCCATTTTCGTCCATCCAGGCGCAGGCGGCCTGCAGGTCCGGGACAGTGAAGCAGATATGGCCATAGCCCTGTGGCTTGTCGTTGCCGTTGTGGTACTTGGCGTCGGGGTCCTTTTCCGTGCCCCAGTTGTGGGTGAGCTCGAGTACGCCTTCGCGGCCGTTCACATACTTGGCGCGTGCGTCCTTGTCGTCCGGCACGTCGTCGTTGCCGGTGCAAGCGAGGAAGTAGAGCGTGAATTCGCCCTCGGGCATGTCGACCTTGCGGAGCAGGCGCATGCCGAAAACCTTGGTGTAGAAAGCCAGCGATGCTTCCGGGTCCACGATACGGACCATGGTGTGGTTGAAAGTGAAACCAGTGGTCTGCTGCGGGACGTCGGTGTGAACGCCGGGGCCGTCTTCGGTATTGAAACTCATTGTGACCGTCGGATTTGCTGAATAAGTGCGTTGTACTATGCCTCATCCAACGGTTGTGCTTAAAGAGGAGGATCGATGCCACGAATCTGGCGAAACGAAGTGGAACTGGATACGGTCAATGCAATGAGTGCGAAGGATATGATCGGCCGGCTTGGATTTGCGTACACGGCGATCGGAGACGATTTTCTGGTGGCCACGTTCATGGTTGACGAGCGCACGCGCCAGCCGATGGGCCTTCTCCATGGCGGGATGTCGTGCGCGGTATCCGAATCGATGGGTAGTGTTGCCGCCAATCTGTGCGTGGATCGCACGAGATATGCGTGTGTCGGCATCGATTTGAATGCCAGCCATTTGCGCGGTGCATCCGAGGGGCAGATCAACGCGCGCTGCACCCCGATTCGCGTGGGCCGTAGCACCCAGGTCTGGCAGACCGATCTCTACGACGACCGCGAACGGCATCTGTGTGTTTCACGCCTGACGGTCGCGGTGATCGATCGTCCGTGATCGAGCTTCCAGCGGCCTAGTCGCACGGGGAGGGGCGAAGTCTTTTGCTAACCAAGGCACACCGTCGTGATTACCGCTATGCTCAAGCCCTGATTGTGCAAGGAAAGACGCATTGAAAGCTTCCGATCTTTTCGTACGATGCCTTGAGGAAGAAGGTGTCGAATATGTGTTCGGCGTGCCGGGTGAAGAAAACCTGGACGTGATCGAGTCGCTGCGCACCAGCCGAATTCAGCTGGTGGTTACGCGACACGAACAGCATGCCGCGTTCATGGCCGCTACCTATGGTCGTCTGACCGGCCGTGCGGGTGTGTGTCTGGCGACACTCGGCCCGGGCGCAACGAATCTGCTGACCGGTATCGCCTATGCACAGCTGGGCGGCATGCCGGTGCTGGCCATCACTGGCCAGAAGGCCATCCGCGACAACACCCAGGGCAAGTTCCAGCTCATCGACGTGGTGGACACGTTCCGCCCGCTGACGAAATGGAACAGTTCGCTGACCGACAGCGGCACGATTCCGCGGAGTATCCGCCACGCCTTCAAGGTGGCCGAAGGCGAGCGTCCGGGAGCGGTGCATCTGGAACTACCGGAGGATATCGCCGGCGAGGAAATCGAGCCCAGCGTGCCGCAGACCCGGGTGACGTTGCGGCGACCCAACGCCGACGATCAGGCCACCGAGCAGGCGGCCAACATGATTCGCAGCGCGAAACAGCCGGTGATCATCTATTCCTCGGGCGCCAATCGCAAGCGCACGACCGAGCAGCTACAGGCGTTCGTGGAAGCGACCGGCTTGTTCGCCATCGGCACCCAGATGGGCAAGGGCGTGCTTGCCGACGATCACCCGCAGAGTCTGTTCTGCATGGGCATCCACAAGCACGATTATGTCCATAGCGCGGTCGATGAGGCCGATCTGGTGATCACCCTGGGTTACGACGTGGTGGAATATCCGCCGGCGGTCTGGAATGCCGACAAGGACAAGCAGATCCTGCACATCGATTTCGTGCTGGCCGAGCCGGACGAATACTACAGCCCGGCGCACGAAGTCATCGGCGATATCTCGAATACGCTTGCAAGCCTGCGCGAACGCCTGGAAGGCAAGCTCGTCGATCGCACACGACTGGGCCGCTTGCGCGACTACGTTAACGACAAACTCCACCACTTCGACTGGGAATACAGCTACCCGCCGATTCCGCAGCGCGTGGTCGGCCAGGTACGGGGCGTCATGGGTCGCGAGGACATCATCAGTCTGGACAACGGGATCTACAAGATCTGGTTCGCGCGCATGTACCCGGCCTACGGCCACAACACCGTGCTTTTGGACAACGCCCTGGCAAGCATGGGTGCCGGCCTGGCGGCTGCGATGGCAGCCAAGATGGTGCACGCCAAGCGGCGGGTGATGGCGATCTGTGGCGACGGCGGCTTCATGATGAACAGTCAGGATATGGAGACCGCGGTACGCCTCAAGCTGGATCTCGTTGTCCTGCTGCTGCGCGACGATGGTTACGGGTTCATTCGCTGGAAACAGGCGGGCGAGGGCTTCGCCGATTTCGGGATGACATTCGGCAACCCGGATTTCGTGGCGTATGCGAACGCCTACGGGGCGACCGGGATGCGCGTCGGCTCGGGTGACCGGCTTGGTGAGGTGCTCGAGAAGGCCTATGAGCAGGGCGGTGTGGTGCTGGTCGATTGCCCGATCGACTACAGCGCGAACAGTGAGCTCGATAAACCTCACTATGTCCCCGAGGGGGTACTCGATGGGCCGGGCGAATAAGTATGTGCAGCCTCGGATCGGCAGTCCGGAGTTTGTGAGATGACTGCGTCGCAGTCCACAGACGATTGCGATGGACTCATCGACAAGCTCAGCCGTGAGCGCTTCGAACGGTTTGATCTGGCGCTTGCGAGAATCACCCAGGTCGCGGCGACGATTCTCCGGGTCGATCGTGTCTCGATCTGGTTCTTCTCGCACGAGTTTCGCCGGCTCAACCGCGTGCAGACTTATCCCACGCTGGACGCCGGGCCGGATCGGGAAACATTCTCTCTTGACGTATCCTTGCGCCCGGAATATTCGCAGAAGCTCGCGAGCGATTCGGTCTTTCGAATGGCCGACAGTGCCCATCTCTCGGCGCGTCAGGGTGATGATTTTTCTGCTTATCTGCGCAAGCTCGAAGTCCACGCGCTGCTCGACGCGGCGATCGTCATCGATGACGAACTCGCCGGCGTGCTGTGCCACGAACACAACCAGCCCCGTGCATGGACTGACACCGAGCGCGACTACGCCCGTCGTCTGGCAGAGATCGCAGCCACTGCGATCACCGTCGAACGACGCCGAAGCTCCACCGCTCTGGGGCAACGCTTTCGGCTGCTGGTCGAGCGCAGCGTCGACGCGATCGCCATGGCGTCTGCTCAGGGCGTACTCGAATATCTCAATCCGGCCGCCCGGGCGTTGCTGGGGCTGGCGCGCGACGAGCCACTGCTCGGCCAGCCGCTAACTGATTTTCTGCATCCGTCGAACCGTGAGCGGATGTTGCGCAGTGTATTTCCGACTGCCCGTGAAAACGGCAGCTGGACCGGTCGCGTCCGGCTGATCACCCGGCAGAGCGAGCTGTTCGAGGCGACCGTCGTATTCAATGTCTATCGGGGCGGCGACGGCGAAATCGAGTACATGGGCTGCACCATCCGTGACCTGTCTCAGCAGATCGACGTCGAGCGCAGGGTCGCCGAAGTTCACGCGCGCTATGAGGCCACCCTGGCGCAGTCCGGCGACAGTCTTTTTCAGATCGACACCTGTACGTTGTCGGTGAATGCCGCCGATAGCCAGTTCGAGCATCTGCTCGGCTATTCGCCGAACCGACAGACCACACTCACGCTCTACGATTTGAGCGAAGAACTGCCGGAGGATGTCCATGCGCGCGTGCTACGCACGCTCGAGGACGGCCATCTGCTTTGTGGTGAGCGACGTCTGCGCCACGCCGATGGAGGCTGGGTCGATGTCGAAATGTCGATGATCCGGATAGACACCGAGGCAGGCGAGGGCGTGTCGGTCCGTATTCGTGATATTCGCGAGCTCGTACGACGCCGGCAAGAGACCGAACACCTGGCCTACTACGATCCACTCACCGGCCTGGCCAACAACAATCTGCTGCGCGAGCGCGCGGACGCCATGCTGGCGGCCAGCCTGAGCACCGGGCGCGGTGTGGGTTTCATTCTGCTGCAGATCGATCGCTGGCAGCGTATTTTCGATATTCAGGGCTATCAGATCGCCGAGTCGCTGATTCGACAGGCCGGCACGCGGGTCAAGAAAGCCTTTGCCGGCCATGAGGTCACACTCGCGCGCGTCCTTGGCGGCGTGGAGATCGGCATCCTCTTCGACGCCGGCAAGGAAACCGAGGCCGATCTTGTCGATATCGCACACGCGGCGTTCTCCGAGCTATTCCGTGCCGACGGCGATGCGCTGCAGATGAATGTTCGCAGTGGCAGCGCAAAAGCGCCCTTGCACGCGGTCAATTTCAAGGATCTGACCAAACGGGCGGGGATTGCACTGCGCACCGCGCATCGACGTCGACTGGCACACTGCAGCTATGACCCGACACAGTCGAGCCGTATTCATGACGAACATCTGCTCGAGGAGGACTTGCGACAGGCGATCGGCACGCCCGAGCTCATGCTGCGCTACCAGCCGATAAGAACTGCCGCGCAAGAGGACCGCTGGTTTGCGGTCGAGGCGCTGCTGCGCTGGAACCATCCCAAGCTCGGTGCGCTCCCGCCCAGCGACTTCATCCCGCTGGCTGAAGAAAGCCGGTTGATCATCGCGCTCGACTGGGCCGTGCTGGAGCACGCAATGCGTGCGGCCGCGGCATGGCAGGGCAAGCTCGCCGATACCATGCTGTCGGTGAATATTTCGGCGATCACGCTCATGAACGGCGATCTGTCGTCGCTTGTGCAGGACGCGCTTCAGACCAGCGGGCTGGCGCCGGAGCGTTTGTGTCTGGAAGTCACGGAAACAGCGATCATGCTGGACCGCGTGCGTGCTGCCGAGCGGCTGCGCGTCGTTCATGCGTTGGGTGTGTGCATCGCGCTCGATGATTTCGGAACCGGCTATTCGTCGCTGGCGTACCTCAAGGATCTGCCGGTGGATGTACTCAAGATCGATCGCGATTTCGTACGGGGCATTGGCACCGACAAGCGCGATGAGCGCGCCATCAAGACCGTGATCGAGCTCGGCCACGATCTCGGGCTGACCGTTCTGGCGGAAGGAGTCGAGACACGCGCGCAGCTGGATTGGCTGGTCGCGATGGACATCGATTTCGTGCAGGGATTTCATATCGGCCTGCCGATGATGAACGATGATCTGCAGCACACGCCGCCGGCGCTCGACACCTGGAATTGAGCGGGGTGCTCGAACCGGAAGCGGCGGGCCGTGATCTCCGAGCTGGCAACGCTCCGTCACCGTCCGGGGGAGCAATCCTGGTAAGTGCTGCGTATCGGCCCGGCATCGGTTACGATAGCGCCGCTGCCGTCGTGGTGGAATTGGTAGACACGCTAGGTTTAGGTCCTAGTAGCCGAAAGGCTGTGGGGGTTCAAGTCCCTCCGACGGCACCACATCAGCATTAATCAGCGTTCCGTATTTTGATGTATTTCAACGGGTTGGCGATTTTCGAGGACATCAAGATTAATCCCGGCGCCGCCCAGAATGACCCGCACATGACCCAGGGTTAGTCGTTCGCCAGCTCCGAGAACGCGGCCCCGGCCGCGCAGTTTGCGGAGCGCATCCACTTCGCGTAGCCGCGCTCAAGCATTTGCAGGCTGAAAAAGCCTCATAGAATACTATTCGCAGTGGCTGCCCAGCAGGCGGGGCACCGCATCCCGCCAGCCCGCGATTGCGGTTTCGCGCTGCGCCTCCGGCATGGCCGGTTCGAATCGCCGCTCCAACTGCCACTGCTCGGTCAGCGATTCCAGCGAAGGCCAGATGCCGTGCTGAAGGCCGGCCAGATAGGCGGCGCCGATTGCCGTGGTTTCGGTGATTGCCGGGCGTTCGACCGGTGTGGAAATGATGTCCGCCAGTATCTGCACGAGCCAGTCGTTGATCACCATGCCGCCGTCGACTCGGAGCGACTCGACCGGCTGGCCGGCATCCGCGCTCATTGCGCTGATCAGGTCGTGGGTCTGGTAGGCCACCGATTCCAGCGCGGCACGCGCGAGGTGGCCGGCATTGGTATCGCGCGTGAGCCCGAACAGGGCACCGCGGGCATTGGGATCCCAGTAGGGCGCGCCCAGCCCGGTGAAGGCCGGAATCAGGTAGACCCCTTCGTTGGAGGACAATTTCCGGGCGAGTCCTTCGCTTTCGGCGGCGTGCTCGATAAGGCCCAGGCCGTCGCGTAGCCACTGGATCGCCGCGCCGGCGACAAAGATCGAGCCTTCGAGCGCATAGGTGGGCTTGCCGTCGATGCGATAGGCCAGCGTGGTGATCAGGCGGTTGTCGGAACGCACCGCTGTATCGCCGGTATTCATGAGCGCAAAGCAGCCAGTGCCATAGGTGCTCTTGACCATGCCGGGCGCGAAGCAGGTCTGGCCAACAATAGCAGCGTGCTGGTCGCCGATCATGCTTTCGATCGGCAGCGGCTCGCCGAAGATATCGGGCGTGGACCAGCCGAAGTCGTCGGCGCTATCGCGCACATGCGGCAGCAGCGACTCGGGTATGTCGAACAGCGCAAGCAGGTCGTCGTCCCAGCATTGGTCGTGAATATTGAACAGCATCGTGCGGCAGGCGTTGGTGGCGTCGGTGGCATGCACGCGGCCGCCGGTCAGACGCCACAGCAGCCAGGTATCGACGGTGCCGAAAGCCAGTTCTCCGGCCCGTGCTTTTCGTCTTGCGCCGCTGACGTTCTCCAACACCCACGCCAACTCGGTGGCAGAGAAATAGGGGTCGAGCAGCAGGCCGGTGCGCGCGGCGATCGCGGCTTCGTGCCCGGCCTGCTTGAGTTCGCTACACCAACGGGCGGTGCGGCGATCCTGCCAAACGATGGCGTTGTAGATGGGTTCACCCGTGCGCCGGTCCCAGACGACGGTCGTCTCGCGCTGGTTGGTGATACCGACGCTGACTGGCCGATAGCCCCGACGACGCGCGCAATCGACGGCTTCACGACTGGTGGCCCGGGTGGTCGTCCAGAGTGTTTCGGCATCGTGTTCGACCCACCCATTGTGCGGATAGATCTGGTTGAATTCGCGTTGGGCGACAGTAATCACTCCGCCCTGCGTATCGAACGCGATGGCACGCGAGCTTGTCGTGCCCTGGTCGATGGCCAGAATGCAGTCTCGTGTGTTCATGGTCTCCTCTCCAGCCGTCTTATTATTCGTTTATGTGCGAATTCGAAAACAATTCGAGCCCGGCGAATGTTGGCCATCGGCGAAACGATGTCAAGGGAGCATGTTCGTTTACGAAAATAGTTGTCTATACTGCGGCTACCGTTCGATGCATCCGGGGTGTGAATGCAAACGCATGAAAAGCCGGTGGAATTGAATACCCGGCAGGAGAAGATGCTGGCGCTGGTGCGCCAACGCGGGTTCGTATCGGTCGAGGCGTTCGCGCGCCACTTCGAAGTCACCGCACAAACCATTCGGCGCGACATCAACGAGCTGTGCGACGCGGGGATGCTGCGCCGCTATCACGGCGGGGCGGGGCTGCCGTCCAGCGTCGAAAACGTCGAGTACTCGACGCGCCAGGTCATGCATCTGGAGGAAAAGCGGCGTATCGCACGCGCGCTGGCCGAGCATATTCCCAACCAGGCGTCGCTGTTCATTACGCTGGGCACGACGCCCGAGGAAGTTGCCAAGGCATTGACCGGACACACCGGGCTGCGGGTGATCACCAACAATCTCAACGTGGCCATGATCCTGAGCGATAACCCGTCGTTCGAAGTGATTCTGGCGGGTGGCGTAGTACGCCACCGTGATCGCGGCATCACCGGCGAGGCGACCATCGACTTCATCCGTCAGTTCAAGGTCGATTTCGGCATCATCGGGATATCCGGCATCGACGCGCAGGGTGCATTGCTCGACTTCGACTATCACGAGGTTCGCGTCCAGAAAGCGATCATCGAGAATTCGCGTTGTGTGTACCTGGCCGCCGATCGCAGCAAGTTCGGCCGCGATGCACTGGTGCGCCTGGGGGATATGGCAGACGTTGATACGTTGTTCACCGATGCACCGCCGCCGCGCGAAATCCGCAGCATGCTGGAAGACGCCGGCCATGCCGTCATCGTTGCGGACAAGGAACCTGCATAGACTTTCGTCGTGTTCGCTTGCAAACGTGTTGCAATCGAAAATGAACATGATATGTTCGAATCCGAACGAAAACGAGCATGATGGCTCTGGTCCGATCGATACCGGTCGGCTATCGGAACTCGAACAATAATGAAAGACGAGCAGGATTATGATTTGCTGATTGTCGGCGCCGGTATCAACGGCGCCGGTATTGCGCGTGACGCGGCCGGCAGGGGCCTGCGCGTGCTTATCTGCGATCAGGGCGATCTGGGTAACTACACCTCGTCGTCCAGCACCAAGCTCGTGCACGGCGGCTTGCGCTATCTCGAATATTACGAGTTCCGACTGGTGCGTAAGGCCCTCAAGGAACGAGAGGTCCTGCTCGATATCGCCCCCCATGTGATCTGGCCGTTGCGTTTTGTGATGCCGCATGTGCGCGAACTGCGCCCGGCCTGGATGATCCGGCTCGGCCTATTCTTGTATGACAATCTGGGCGGCCGGGAAAAACTTCCGGGCTCGCGCGGAATCGATCTGAGCGTGCACGAGGCCGGCGCTGTTCTCGACGATGAGCTCACCAAGGGGTTTGCCTATTCGGACTGCTGGGTACAGGACTCGCGGCTGGTAGTGCTCAACTGCCAGGACGCCGAGACGCGCGGCGCCACCGTCCTGCCGCGATATCGCTGTACGAATGCCGTTCGCGGCGACGACGCATGGCAGGCGACGCTGGAATCCACGCGCGACGGCAGCCACCGAACGATCAATGCCAAGGCCATCGTCAACGCCGCCGGTCCCTGGGTGTCACGTTTTCTCGACGGCGCGGCCAAGGTCGATGACGGTCGCAAGGTGCATCTGGTCAAGGGCAGCCATATCGTCACGCGCAAGCTGTTCGACCACGACTACGCCTATATCTTTCAGCATACCGATGGACGAATCGTCTTTGCGATTCCGTACGAAGGCGATTTCACCCTCATCGGTACCACCGATGTGGCCTACGAGGGTGATCCGGCGTCGGTGCGGGCCTCGGCAGAGGAAATCGACTATCTGTGCGCCGCGGTGAGCCGCTATTTCAAGAAGCCTGTGACGTCCGCGGACGTCGTGTGGACTTATTCCGGTGTACGCGCACTCTACGATGAAGACGACACCGAGAACGCGTCGGCCCTGAGCCGGGACTATCTGCTGGAGCTGGATAGCAAGGGCGCGCCGTTGCTGTCGGTATTCGGCGGCAAGATCACAACTTATCGCACGCTCGCGAGCGAGGCGATGACGCATCTGTCCCACGTCATGCCGGTCAGCGATCGCGAATGGACCGGCGAGGCGCCGCTGCCCGGCGGCGATATCCCGCACGGCGATTTCGATCGTTATCTCGCCGCTACCCAGCAGGAATACGCCGAACTGCCACCTGCGCTGGTCGCGCGCCTGACCCGCAATTACGGCACACGTATTCGCGAATTGCTGGCCGGCGTGGCACGTGTCGACGATCTGGGCGAGCATTTCGGCGCCGATCTGTTCGAAGTCGAACTGCGATTCCTGCAGGATTGTGAGTGGGCGATGACGGCCGAGGACGTGGTCTGGCGACGCAGCAAACTGGGGCTGCACTTGACGCCGGCCCAAGTGGAGCGGATTGATGTCTGGCTGGGGAAAAACAACGAGGTAAGCGACGATCAGGCGCCGTCCATGGCGTCGGTATAAGCAAAACAGCGTACCCGGTAGTCAGCCTGCGATAGACGGGCCGCTTCGGGGCGGTACAAGCGAAGGAGGAGACGCACAGTGACCCTCTCACTGGAGCACGTACGCAAGGTCGTGGGCGGCGAAACGCATATCCACGATCTGTCGCTGTCGGTCGATCCCGGCAGCTTCAATGTTCTGCTGGGCCTGACGCTGGCCGGCAAGACGACGGTCATGCGCCTCATGGCCGGGCTCGATCAGCCGACCGGCGGGCGCGTGGTCATGAACGGCCGCGATGTCACCGGCGTGCCCGTGCGCAAGCGCAACGTGGCGATGGTCTATCAGCAGTTCATCAACTATCCATCGATGAACGTCTACGACAATATCGCGTCGCCACTCAAGCTGGCACGGCTGAAAAAACACGAAATCCGGGAACGCGTGGAACGCGAGGCCGAGCGTTTGCATATCGAGCATCTGCTCACGCGCATGCCCTCGGAGCTGTCGGGTGGTCAGCAGCAGCGTCTGGCCATGGCTCGAGCGCTGGTACGCGACGCCGAACTGCTGCTCATGGACGAGCCGCTGGTCAATCTGGACTACAAGCTGCGCGAGGATCTGCGCGTGGAAATGCGCGAGATCTTCAGCCAGCGCGAAGCCATCGTGGTATATGCCACGACCGATCCGATGGAGGCGCTCAGCCTTGGCGGCAATACCGCGGTGCTCGACCGTGGACGTCTGATCCAGTACGGGGTCACGCCCACCGTGTATCACCAGCCGGCGACCGTGCCGGTCACCCAGGTGTTCAGTGACCCGCCGATGAACCTGCTGCCCGGGGTGCTGGACGATGGCCAGTTGCGAATCGCCGGCGGCGACGCGATTACGGCACCGGCACACCTGCGGGAACTGCCGCCCGGCAGCTACCGCATCGGAATCCGCCCGGTTCATGTCTCGGTCTCGGCGCCCGTGGCCGAATGTCTGACTATACGCGGGGAGGTCGACGTGGCCGAAGTGGCCGGCTCGGAGACATTCATCCACATGAGCGCGGGCGACAACCACTGGGTGGTGCAACAGCCCGGTGTGCATGTCTTGCCTATCGGCAAGACACTGGATGTCCATGTCGAATCGCGTCATCTGTTCGCCTACGGCAGCGATGACCAGCTCATGGCGGCGCCCACGCGACGCCTCGCGAACGCCGGGTAGGGGAAGCATATGGCACAGATCAATCTCGAAGCGCTGGCACATTCCTATATGGCACGACCCCGAGACGCCAAAGACTACGCGTTGCGCCAGATGAATCATGTCTGGGAGGACGGCGGCGCCTACGCGCTGCTCGGGCCCTCCGGCTGCGGCAAGACGACCCTGCTCAATATCATTTCCGGGCTCGTCCACCCCAGCGAAGGGCGAGTGTCCTTCGACGGCGAGGACGTGACCGACCTGCCGCCCGAGCACCGCAACATCGCCCAGGTTTTCCAGTTCCCGGTGATCTACGACACCATGACCGTGCGCGCGAATCTGGCGTTTCCGCTGCGCAATCGCGGTGTGCCCCGGGATCGTATCGACGCGCGGGTGACCGAGATCGCACGCATGCTGGATCTCGACGACGTGCTCGATGAAAAAGCCATCGGCCTGGGCGCGGATGCCAAGCAGAAGATATCCATGGGCCGCGGCCTGGTGCGCGACGATGTCGCCGCCGTGCTCTTCGACGAGCCGCTGACGGTGATCGACCCGCATCTCAAGTGGCAGCTGCGGCGCAAGCTCAAGGAGATCCACGAGCAGCTGAAACTCACGCTGGTCTACGTCACCCACGATCAGACCGAGGCCCTGACCTTCGCCGACAAGGTCGTCGTGCTCTACGAAGGACGGGTCGTGCAACTGGGTACGCCGCAGGAGCTGTTCGAGCGCCCGGAACACACCTTTGTCGGCTATTTCATCGGCAGCCCAGGCATGAATTTTCTCGACTGTCGGCTGGATGGCCATCGTGTGGTTGTCGACGGCGAGGCGATCGAGTTGACGCCGGGGGTGGCAGACGCAGTGCCCGACGGGCACCAGAGATTGCAGATCGGTATCCGTCCCGAATTCCTGCGCCTGGCCGAGGACGGCGAAGCGGGCGTGCCAGCGGTCATCGAAAGCGTCGCGGATCTGGGCAGCTACCGGATCGCCAGCGTGCTCATGGGCGCCGAACGCCGTCTGCAGGTCAAGCTCGGCGAGGACTCGGCAGCGGGGCCTGGCGACGTACGTCTGCTGTTTCCACCGGAATGGACGAAGCTCTACGCCGACGACCTGCTGGTCGGCTGAGCCGGCGAAGGAAGGGGAATAACAATGCACAAACCGGTCAATCAACGCGCCTGGCTCATGGTGCTGCCCGTTGTCGCAGTGGTGTCCTTCAGCGCGATCATTCCGCTGATGACGGTGGTGAACTACGCGTTCCAGGATATCTTCGGGCCCGACTCACGCTATTTCGTGGGCACCGAGTGGTTCAATCAGCTGCTGGGCGACGTAGACCTGCGAAACGCGCTCGGCCGTCAGCTGCTGTTTTCGTCCGCGGTGCTGGCCATCGAGATACCGCTCGGGATCGCCGTCTCGCTGTGCATGCCACGCAAGGGCGCCTGGGTTTCCGTGTGCCTGGTGGCGCTGGCGTTGCCGCTGCTGGTGCCCTGGAACGTGGTGGGCACGATCTGGCAGATCTTCGCGCGCCCCGATATCGGTCTGGCCGGGGTGTTCATCAACGGCCTGGGGATCGACTACAACTACACCGGCGATCCGCTGGATGCGTGGCTGACGGTGCTGGTGATGGATGTCTGGCACTGGACATCGCTGTCGGTGCTGCTGTGCTATGCCGGTCTGCAGGCGATTCCCGATGCCTTCTACCAGGCGGCTCGTATCGACGGTGCATCACGGTGGGCCATCTTCCGGTATATCGAGCTGCCGAAGCTGCAGGGCGTGCTCATGATTGCGGTGCTGCTGCGATTCATGGACAGCTTCAAGATCTACGCCGAACCGTTCGTGCTCACCGGTGGCGGCCCCGGCAACTCGACCACGTTTCTAAGTCAGAAGCTCGCCACCATGGCGGTGGGCCAGTTCGATCTCGGCCCGGCCGCGGCGTTCTCGCTGGTCTATTTCCTGATCATTCTGCTGTTCAGTTACGTGTTCTACACCGTCATCAACAATCTTGGCAAAGGCGTGAGCTGAAAGGGAGACGATGATGAACCAGACACAGAACGCCGCGCCGGCGAGCCAGAGTGCACACACCGTCAGCGCTTCACCCGCGAAGAGACGCAAGGTATCGATCGGCTCGAGAAAACGTTATTTCTTTCTCGCGCTCTACATCCTGTTTCTGATGGTGCCGCTGTACTGGATGCTGAACATGTCGTTGCAGCCCAACAGCGAGATTCTGGGCGAGTTCAGCCTCTGGCCGCACACACTCACGTTCGATAACTATATCCAGATCTTCACTGATCCATCGTGGTACACGGGCTATTTCAACTCCATCTACTACGTGGTGTTGAACATGCTCATCTCGCTTACCGTGGCGTTGCCGGCGGCCTACGCGTTCTCGCGCTACAGCTTCATGGGCGACAAGCATCTGTTCTTCTGGCTGCTGACCAACCGCATGGCGCCGCCCGCGGTATTCCTCCTGCCATTCTTCCAGCTCTACCAGAGCGTGGGCCTGTTCGACACGCCCCTGGCGGTCGCGCTCGCGCATACCCTGTTCAACGTGCCGCTGGCGGTCTGGATCCTCGAGGGTTTCATGTCGGGCGTGCCCCGCGAGATCGATGAAACAGCCTATCTCGACGGCTATAGCTGGCCGCGTTTTTTCACCACTATTTTCCTGCCGCTGATCCGCGCCGGGGTGGGCGTCACCGCCTTCTTCTGCTTCATGTTCAGCTGGGTCGAGCTGCTGCTTGCACGCACGCTCACCGCGACCGAGGCCAAGCCGATTGCCGCCACCATGACCCGGACCGTCAGCGCGGCCGGCGTGGACTGGGGCCTGCTCGCGGCCGCCGGCGTGCTGACGCTGGTGCCGGGTGCGCTGGTGATCTGGTTCGTGCGCAAGAATATCGCCAAGGGCTTTGCCTTGGGTCGGGTTTAAGGAGAGCAATCATGGAATGGATGGCCTGGACACTGCCGACGGCGCTGTTCTTTGTTTCGATCGTGGTGATGCTCGCCGTGATGGGCGTGCTGCAAGTGGTTTATCCCACGGTGGAGCGCAAGGGCTGGCTGCCGATGCGTACCACCCGTGGCGATCGTCTGTTCATCGGTTTGATGGGCTGTGCCTATATTCATCTTGCGTGGATCGGTTTCACCGAAGACCTCGCGCTGTGGTGGGCATCGATCATCTCCGTGGTGTTTCTGGCGGCGCTGCTGCGCTGGGGATAGAAAACGTCTTCAATTCGATGTTGGGGAGGGGAATCAGGCACCGCTCCGGCTTATATCAAAAACGACCTGAAACGAGGAGATCAACTCATGCTTTCACCGACTTATAAAAAGCGTTGGCAGGCGTGTGCGCTCGTCGCCGCGGTTGGGGTCTATGGCGCCATCAGCTGTGCTCACGCCGCGACCGACGCGGAAATGGAACGGGCCGAAAAGTGGCTGTCGGAATTTCAGCCGTCGACATTGTCCAAGGAAGAGCAGCTCAAGGAACTCGAGTGGTTCATCGACGCGGCGAAGCCGTTCAAGGGGATGAACATCCGGGTCGTGTCCGAGACCCTGGCGACCCATCAGTACGAGTCGAGCACGCTGGCCAAGGCGTTTTCCGAGATCACCGGTATTCACGTCACCCACGATCTGATCCAGGAAGGCGACGTGATCGAAAAACTGCAGACCGAGATGCAGTCCGGGCATAGTATCTACGACGCATACGTGAACGATTCCGACCTGATCGGCACCCATTATCGCTACGGTGACGTCGTCTCCCTGACCCAGTACATGAAAGGCGAGGGCAAGGACGTGACCTCGCCGACGCTGGACGTCGACGACTTCATCGGCAAGGCATTCGTGACCGCACCCGACGGCGAAATGTATCAGCTACCGGACCAGCAGTTCGCCAACCTCTACTGGTTCCGTTATGACTGGTTCCAGGATCCGGAACTGCGCAAGCAGTTCAAGGCGAAGTACGGCTATGATCTGGGCGTGCCGGTAAACTGGTCGGCCTACGAAGACATCGCCGATTTCTTCAGCAACGACGTCAAGACCATCGACGGCGAGCGTGTCTACGGCCATATGGACTATGGCAAGAAGGACCCGTCGCTGGGCTGGCGTTTCACCGACGCCTGGCTGTCGATGGCGGGCGAGGGCGACAAGGGGCTGCCCAACGGCAAGCCCGTGGATGAATGGGGTATCCGGGTCGAGGATTGTCACCCCGTGGGTTCGTCCATGTCGCGTGGCGGTGCGGCCAATTCACCGGCCGCGGTCTATGCGCTGCAGAAATACATCGACTGGCTGAAAGCCTATGCGCCGCCGCAGGCGTCGGGCATGACCTTCTCGGAGGCGGGTCCGGTGCCGGCCCAGGGCCACGTCGCCCAGCAGATATTCTGGTATACGGGCTTCACCGCCAGCATGACCGAAAAGGGCAAGCCGGTGGTCGACGAAGACGGTTTGCCCAAGTGGCGCATGGCGCCGTCGCCGCACGGCCCGTACTGGGAAGACGGCATGAAGCTCGGCTACCAGGACGTCGGCTCATGGACCCTGATGAAGGATACCCCGGCCAAGCGTCGCAAGGCCGCCTGGCTGTATGCACAGTTCACCACGTCCAAGACGGTGTCCTTGAAGAAGACGCTGACCGGGCTGACGCCGATCCGTGAGTCGGATATCGACAGTCAGGCGATGACCGACGCCGCTCCCAAGCTGGGTGGGCTGGTCGAGTTCTATCGCAGCCCGGCACGCGAGCAGTGGACGCCGACCGGGACCAACGTGCCCGACTATCCGCGGCTGGCCCAGTTGTGGTGGCAGAACGTCGCCGACGCGGTCACGGGTCGGCGCACGGCACAGGCCGCCATGGATAATCTGGCCGAGGAACAGGATCGGGTCATGCAGCGCCTCGAGCGAGCCAAGGTGCAGTCCACCTGCGGGCCAAAGCTCAATGAAGAGCGCGACGCCCAATACTGGCTCGACCAGCCGGGTGCGCCCAAGCCCAAGCTCGACAATGAGAAACCCCAGGGCAAGACCGTGCCCTACGACGAGTTGGTCAAGAGCTGGGAAGGCTCGACGAGCTGATGCCGGCGGTGGCCGGTACGGTCGGGACAAAAGCGCCCGGCCGTACCGGTTCCTTACTTGTCTGGGCCTCGGCTGGCCCGGCGGGCAAGGCAAGGACGCCGATCCTGATATCGCCTGTTTCCGATGCGCCGCGTCTTGGGTGGCAGCCAGCCCATACCGCCGAGGTGGGATGTCAGGGGAAGGCCGCATTCTGACGTCATCGATATCGCACGGCGATCTCCCCAACGCCCAGGCAGCAGCAAAGACATCACGGCCGAGTTCCGGCGTGGCGTGCCATCGGCTCCGGCAAAGAGGACGCCCCCGCCGGTTTTTGCTAGATTCAACGCATGCGTGTTTTATTCGTTATGCGGCTTTGGGCGTTTTTCGTGCTGTTCGTGGCCGGTGTTACCTGCGCACATGCCGACAGGGCGCGCTACGATCGCGCCGCGCCTCCCGAGAAGCAATTCGTGGACGTAGTGCTCGATCTCCAGCAGAGTATCGGCCGCCATAATTTTGCGGTTGTGGGGCACAACGAGATCGGACAGGCCGTTCGACAACGTGGTCATCCCGAATTTCGCGATGCCGCCATCGTGCATTTTTGCAATCTCGAGTACGCCAGGCGGGCGATCGACATCGACCCTTCTCTGATTCTATACATGCCCTGCCGTATCGCCGTGTTCGACAACGACGGTGCGGTACATGCGGCCAGCCTTCTGTTGCCGGTCGACACCCAATACCCCGAATTCAACGCACTGGCGGTCGACGTCAATCGTCAGATACGCGAGATCATCGATTACGCAATCGCGCCGACTATCAGCCCGGATAGTGATTGATGGGCACGCGTTTCGGCGCCTCGGCCGGTTCTGCCTCGCCTGACTCGACAGCCTGAACGCGCGACCGATAGTTGGACAGCAAGGGGTGTTCGACGAGATAGAGCGCAGAGCTGCGCCACGAGTCGTCGGTATCGTTGCGCATATCCACTGATGCCCCACCGACTTCCCGGCCGGTGTCCACGCGCCGGATGGTCGCATTGATATTCAGGATCAGGTTGCTGACTTTCTGTACCCAGCCGGTCATCACCAGATCGGCGCCCGCCGCCTTGCCGATATCCACATCGCAGCCGTTGCAGGCATACAGATATCGATAAGTGGCCTGCGCGCCGTCGATCCGGTCGGCCACCGGGCTATTTTCAACAACATTGAACTCGGGCAGATGATCGATGGCACGCCTTGCGATCTGCTCGGTGCGCTGCAAGCGCTTGACATCGCTCTCCAACGGCCCGTGGTTCATTTCACCCTGCAGGCTCGTATCCACCATATCGAAGGGCAGAATCAGGATTTGCCTCGCAACCGGTTTCGCCGCGTCGTCGTCCGCGGCCGCAAGCGCGACGGTCGACGACGCGGCCAGCAGGACCAGCGCCGGCACAAGCCATCCGATACGGCGCCATCCGCGCTGTTCTTTATGCGTTCGGCTTGTCATCGTCCGTCACGATATTGCTGTCCATTTTCTTGAAGGCGACCCGTTCGACGACCATGTCATTCGATCCGCTGGTCGCCGGCGTTTCGGTACGCAGTTCAAGCACGCCCCCGGGGACATCGTCGGATAGCGTGAACACATACTGCTTTTCGGCTTCGGTGCCGATGTCTTCTCGATGAACCTTCTCGCCCTTGAAAGGCTTGAAAGAGATGCGCTTCACATCGACGGACTGACCGTTGTATTCGGCCGAGCCGTCCTCGACTTTCGCATCGCGTTGCAAGGCGAACTTGATCTGACGCTGGAAGTAGCGCCAGCTGCCGCCGGTGCGCTGTGCAACCTCGAGAACGTCGTTCTGCAGGAACATCATGATCACGGGGTTGCCACGCGCGTTGTTCACATCGGGCACATAGCGGTTGCGATCACCGGACAGAAAGTCGATATGCACTTTCTTTGCCTGTTTGGGCGCCGACTCGACCGTCAGATCCACCTTGTCGTCGTAGCTGTTGTTGCTGTCGCCCCGACGCGAAAAGCTGTACTCCAGTTTCGACGGGGTCTCGACGTTTTCAAGATGGTTGGTCATGAACAACAGGTGGTTGGCCTGAGAGTATTCATCACCGCTCTGATTCTGCGACGCGCTGGCGCCGTTGTCGCTGGCTGCCGTGTCTGTTTCCGCCGCGAGCGCCGCCGGTGTGAATGCCACGGCCAGCAGGGTCGCGAGCACCGCGCCCGTCAGAGCGCTCCGTGCGGTGCGCGCGCTGTTGTCGAGGTGCATCTTCAGTCTCTGCTCAATCATCGTCATCTTCCTGTACTTTGCGGTCTTCGGGACGCAATGGGACCAAGGGAACACCGTAGTCCTCGAGAATGGCAACAATCGCGTCGCGATTATCGTTGATCAAGCCTTGTACTTTGTTCAACCAGGCGTCATTGCCGTAGCGCACCGCCATGGATACCGGGAAATCGTACGGCTGGCCTTCCTGGTGGCCGAAGGGCACCACCTTGATATTGGCGTCTGCCTGTTTTGCGTAATAGCCGGCGATCGGGCCCCAGATCATGGCGATATCGATATCGCCGTTGACCAGATCCTTGGACACCATGTCACTGGGGTCGACGTCATAGCCGCCCGACTGGGGACGATATCCCACCATCTGGCTGATCATGCCGTGACTGACCGCCCAATCGGCCATCGGCGAACCTGCGAACACGCCAATACGCAGATCCTTGCGCTTGGCTTCCGGCAGGTCGGCCAGGTCTTGAGGCGTATTGATCGCGTCGAGCCCTTTGCCCTTGAGAAAAGCCATCGCGAAGGTCGAGCGGTAGTAGGGCAGCGTGGTCTTGCCGACATCGAAACCGCTGCCGGCACTGATAACAAGATCACAGGCGTAGCGGTCCTTGGCAGCGATCCAGCGCTTGAGCGAGTTGCGGCCAAAGCCCATCTGCTCGGCGACCCAGTAGTATTCCACCGGTACGCCCAGCTTCTTACCGAGCAGGGCGGCGATCTTGTTCTCGAAGCCTTCCTTTTTCTCGTTTGAAAACGGCATGTTGCTTGGGTCGGCACATACCCTGAGTGTGTCCGCCGCCGGGCTGGGCTGGGCGCCATCGTCTTCCTGCGCGAACGCGGTCGCATGCAATGCCAGTGCCACCAGCGGTGCGGCGAGCAGACCTCGGAGCAGGGGGCTCAGGGGGCGGGGGTGTTCGCTTCTAGGCAAGTTCATGATGCGGTTTTCTCCTCGTTCGCGGCAACGGCGGGCGGCCGAATTTTCTCGGCGGACCAGCTTTGCGTGAATACGTTGTTCTTGTTGTCGTGTACGCGCACCGACAGCTTGCCGTCGACGTCATCGCGCACCTTGAATTGCAGGCTCGGGTTCTCGCTGAGCGAAAACGTCATGTGCGAATCGAACACTGTTTCCTCGCCTTTCTTCACGGTGATTGCATCGACGAAATGCGCGGGGTAGACGAGACGCGTGAGCTGATCCATCTGGAGTCCGGTGATGTTGGGATGTCGGATCTGAAGCTGAGTACGATAGCCATCGTCGTTATCGTTGCGTACCTCGCGCAGGCGCAATTCGCCCATGTGCTTGAGCGCTTTCTCCGGGTCGCTACCAACGGGAGCGGAACAGCCGCCGCTGGCCTTGACGTAGTGCTTGACCATGTAGAGCTTGTTATCGCTCGTCTCGGCGATCACGCGCATATAGGTGTATGAGTTGACCCGTACCCGGGTCGCCAGCGTGGCACGGTCTGCCGCGGGGCCGAATGTGAATATGGCGGACATCGGCTCGGGATTATTGTCGATTACCAGCCACAATTTGCTGATCCGGCGATCGCGGTCACCGGAGAGTTCGTCTGTGATCGTGATCGGAACGACAGCCGCGTCTTCGGCGCGATAAGGTGCGTCCAGGCCCACAACCCCCTTGCCGTCGGCTATCGGACGGTCCTTGAAATAGGCTTTGCGCAAACTCTTCCAAACGGTTTGTTCGTCGCGATCCTGATAACTTGTCTGCGCGCTCGCGATCTGGACCATGCTCATCAAGAGCAGGAGCATCATCAGCAAAGCCAACGCGGAACCGGGCCGGCCGATGGGGTGGCATGCCCTGTGTGGTCTCGGTATGTGTTTGCTCATTTTCATTGCCACTCCAGCTCGGTGAACGCGGCGGTGACGTTGCGGGCGTGATAACTGTCGAACAGTAACCAGTCGGATTTCTGATCCATCGCCACATGGCGCGTGGCATACCGAAGACTGCGGCCGTCGTCGAGCATCTGCTGAACACCGTCGCGGATGTCGACCAGATAATCGTACTCCTTGTTCAGAACTGCCGGCCAATCATCACTGGCTGGGCCGTGCCCAGGTACCGCATGGGCTATGTCGTCGCGTGTTTTCAGGTGCTCCAGGGCCTCGATCCAGCCGGTGATGCTCGCGTCGATGGAGGGTACCCGGTCAACAAACAACAGATCGCCGAGCCAGAGCGTCTGCGATCTGGAATCGTAGACCGTGAGGTCGTTATCGGTATGCGCGGGCGGCCATGCCTTTATGCGCAGCGTCCGGCCACCGAGTTCCAGCGTCGTGTCGGCGTTAACTGTCCTGTCCGGCAGGACAATCCAAGACTTGTCGGCCTTCTGATCGAGAATTTCGTTCATCCGGTCCAGATATGTCCGAGCCCGAGCGGTCAACGCCCGGGGAAACCTGGTGCCGGCCACGAATACCGCTTTCGTATCCACAAACGCTCGGTTGCCAAATACATGGTCCGGATGCATATGCGTGTTGATGACATAGCAGATAGGCAATGTGCTTTTCGCACGTATCGCTGCGAGCAGCCGCTGCCCGACGACCGGGCTGCCGCCCGTATCGATCACGGCGACACAGCGGTCGCCGATCACGAAACTTACGTTACCTATATCCCCACGGTTGGTCGGATTCTCCTCGGCCTGTGCCGCCTGGTGATAGAACACACCCGGCGCGAGTCGATTGATCGAGAGCGAATTGCCGTCGGGTCTGGAAATCGGACTTTCGGGCATACCGCCGGCCAGTGCCGGCGATATCAAAGCTGATGCGCACAACAGAGAAAGGAAACCCAGCGTCAGTCGCACGGTGAAGTCGGCATGCCGGCTGATTCAGATCAGCCTTTGCCGCCGCCGTCCATGGCTTGCGGACGGCCCGCGGGCAGGGCACCGTCCGAACGAGCCTTCAAAAAGGCCCATATCTGCTGGACGTGGTTCATGACGTCTTCGTTATTGGCCCATGCAGGCATAATCTGGTACATGCCGGTCGTGCTGTCGAGCTTCGTGACGCCACCGGCCACGGCAGCCGTAAAGCGGCCCTGACCCATGCCCTTGAGACGTTGCACAAGGCTCGGCGCGAAGGTGCTGCCTTCGGCGGTCTCACCGTGACAACGTGAACAGTGGCCGCCGAATTTCTCGTAGCCCAGCATGACATCGTCACTGACTTTGCAGGCACCGTCGCCGTCGCAGTTGACCTTGTACGGTTTGCCATCGGCACCAGAACTCGCCTGCCCGGAAGAGCTGGCGCTCTTGCCCGAGCTGCTTTTCGCAGTGGCTTTGGCCGAAGCATCGCTTTTACCGGAATCGCTCTTGGCCTCGCTATCGTCCGAGCCGCTGTAATCAGCACCCATGTTGCTGTAATCGTTCACGATCGGACCGTCGTCGGCAGCGAACGATGAACTTGCGAAGGGCAGCATGGCCATGGCGAAGCACATGGCGGCGATGGTCTGACGAGTTCCTATCATTGTTTATCTCCTCTTCTCTGTTCTACAGACTAACCGCGGGCAGTGCGGTCAAAAAAAGCCCGTACTCAACCTGGTGCAGGCACCGGATCGAGTACGGGCCGTGTACGACTATCTAAGTCATACGCCGAGTCGCGTTATTTCGTTGCGACTTTCTGCGACTCGTCGGCCTTCTTGGCGACCGAATCGGGCAGGGCGAAGACCGTCAGAACACCACCCAGCTGAGTGTAGTTCTTCAGATCCTTGTAGCCACCCACAGCACCCAGACCGGCGTTGGGATCGGTCAGGCCAGCGGCCATGCCGATACCGGCCCAGCCACCGATACCCGAGAGTACGCCGACATACTGCTTGCCTTCGAACTTCCAGGTGTTGACGTTGCCGATGATGCCGGACGGGGTCTTGAAGCTGTAAAGCTCCTTGCCCGTCTTGGCGTCGACCGCCTTGAGGTAGCCTTCGAGCGTGCCGTAGAACACCACGTTGCCCGCGGTGGCCAGTGCGCCACTCCACACGGAGAACCGTTCCGGAATCGACCACTTGATCTTGCCGGTGGTCGCGTCATAGGCGATGAAGGTACCCATGCGCTTGCCGTCGAACTTCTTCACGGGGTTCGTGATGTCGTTCGGGCCCGGGTACATGGACAGCGTGGCGCCGACGTACGGCTGACCCGCGGTGTAGTCCACCTTGGTGGGCTCGTAGTCCATGCAGACGTGGTTCGTCGGCACGTAGAACAGGCCTGTCTTGGGCGAGTAGGCCGACGGCTGCTGATCCTTCGAACCCAGTGCGGCCGGACAGATATCGGTGACGTTGGTATCCACCTTGCCGTCGGTCGAATACTTGGATACGACCTGCGGACGGCCCGTCTTCATGTCGACCTTGGTCGCCCAGTTGACGGACGGATCGTACTTTTCGGCCACCAGCAGCTTGCCGGTTTCGCGGTTCTGCGTGTAAGCAAAGCCGTTACGGTCGAAGTGCACGACCAGCTTCTGCATCTTGCCGTCGATCTTCTGGTCGACAAGAACCTTCTCGTTGACACCGTCGTAATCCCATTCGTCATGGGGTGTCATCTGATAGGCCCACTTGGCCTCACCCGTGTCGGCATCGCGCGCGAAGATGGTCATTGACCACTTGTTGTCGCCCGGACGCTGGGTCGGGTTCCAGGTGCTGGGGTTGCCGGTACCGTAGTAGATCAGGTTCAAGTCGGGATCGTAGCTGTACCAGCCCCAGGTGGTGCCGCCGCCAATCTTCCATTGGTCGCCTTCCCAGCTCTTGAGGCTGGAATCCTTGCCGACCGGTTTCTGGGTCACGGCATCGATGGTCTTGTCCGGGTCGATCAGCATCGAATCGTCAGGACCGGTGCTGTAGGCACGCCAGGCCATCTTGCCGTCGGAGACGTTATAGGCGGTGATATAACCGCGAACACCGAACTCACCGCCGGAAATACCGGTGAAGACCTTGTCTTTCACAACAAGCGGTGCGTTGGTCGCGGTCTGGCCCTTGCTCGGGTCGCCGTTGACCGACTTCCAGTCGACCTTGCCGGTCTTGGCGTCCAGGGCCACCAGGGTGGTGTCCGCCTGCTGCAGGAAGATCTTGCCGTCCGAGTAGGCCAGACCACGGTTGACCGTGTCACAGCACATTACCGGAATGACCTGCGGGTTCTGAGTCGGCTCGTACTTCCACTTGATCGCGTGGGTCTTCAGATCGATCGCGAAAACCTTGTTCGGGAACGGTGTGGCCAGATACATGGTGTCGCCCTTGACCAACGGGCCACCTTCGTGTCCGCGCAATACGCCGGTCGAGAACGTCCAGGCGGGCACGATCTGACTGGCATTGTCGGAGTTGATCTGATCCAGATCACTGAAGCGTTGACCGTTGTACTGACCGCCCCACATCACCCAGTTGTTCGGGTCGTTCTGCAAGTCCATCAGACTGCTCGAGTCCGAGCTTTCCATGGAGCTCGAGTCGGAACTCTTCATTGAGTCGGAGCTAGAAGAACTGCTGTCTTCTGCAAATACGAATCCGGAAGCCATCAGCGTGGATGCGGCAACTGCTGCCGTCACCAGGCGGACTGCCCCCTTTTTTGGTTTCAATATCACGACGTTTCTCCTCCGTCACGTGTTTATAAGCAAGTCCCCCGGGAATCGAAAATCGATCATCGGGCGCTGCCGTTTCGGGCTTGTCGAACGGTGTGTCCGGTCAACCCCTCCACTGATTCGATATCACGGTATGAGAATGGCAGTCAATTGAATTGCCAGGTATCAAAAGTGGGGGTTGATAAAGTTCTCGAGTTGGGTTTAAGCGCTTGGGTAATGTAGAAAACCCGCGATTCGTTACCTAGCAGGCTTTTGCACGACCTGCAGCGTCACGCCGAGTTAGATGTATAGCGCAGCTCTTGCTGGCGCTTATGGGAAGCATGAAAAAAAATTATGATGCAAAGCGCGGCGTTAAGAGCTCTCCCGCGCATTGCGCTGCAACAAAAAACGTCTCCAGCCGAGGTTGTTTGCTGCGATGCAGCGCGGTGGCTGAAGACGTCTGTTCGGGCCGTCCGTATCGAGGTTCGCGGCGGGCAGTTGAGCGAGCATTTCACCGGCCCCGATCTCGTCACCACTAGCCGTTCTGCTCGCCTTCCTTTGCTTTTTTCTTGGCGGCTGCACCGGTATCGATCAGGCAACGATCGGCGGCCTGGCTTTTGAGCTTGGCCAGTTCAGAGCGACTGTTGCGTGCCAATTTGCCTTCGCGCAGAACCTCGGGGCGCTCGCCGCCCGCGTTCTGTCCGCGAGTGTAGGTATCGAGCGTGACGTAATCATCATAGGGAAGCTGGTCGGCGATGTAATCGATGCTGCATGAGCATTTGTACAGGGTGTCGTAATTCTCGCCACCCAACTGGTTCATGCACTCGAACACATATTCGGCCCGAGCCTCCGTCGGGTAGTTATGGGCGGGCAGTTTTGCTGCCTGGCCCAGACTTGGGATGAACAATGCGGCCCCAAGCATTAAGACAAAACGTTTTTCCATGGGTCTCCTCCATTTATTTGATGTTGTTTGAACTATTCGGAATCGGCGCTAACAGTGCACTGCAAGGAAGTGTACTTGCAAAAGCTTTGTGCCGGCGAGCTCGGGCAAACATGAATGCTTTGCTGCGAACCTGCAAGCCGAAAAATATTATAATCCTGATAAAAAATATATTAAACAATCAACTAAGAAACAATATTAATCCTATAACTGACTTTAATATTGTCCTTCAATTCTGGCATGGCGGCTGTCGGAGGCCTCCTCGGGGAAACTGATCTCAAAGCGCGTGCCGGCATCCAGGCTGCTCGTTACGGTGATGAGCCAGCCAAGGCGCGTGCAGATGCGCTTGACCAGATACAGGCCGATTCCGAAGCCGCGGCTGTTGGCGGAGCGATAACGTCGATTGAAGATATGTTCAAGCGCGTCGGGAGCGATGCCCTCGCCGTTGTCGGATACCACCAATTTTTCGTTGTTGACGCATATATCGACGGTGCCGCCGGAGGTATGTTGGACCGCGTTCTCGATCAGATTGTGCAGCACGCAGTCCACGATGCCCGCGGGGGCAGCTACGCGCGACGGATGGGTATCGACGCGAAGGCTGAGATTTTTTTTCGTGATCTCCGCCGCGTAATAGGGCAGTACTTCGTCGAGCGTGCTGGCGACATCGCAGTATTCACCATGCTGGGGCTGGTCACGGGCGAGAAACAACAGTGCACTGACCAGACGCTGCATACGGATGCAGGCGGCCTGTGTTCGCTCGGCGCGCTCACGTGTTTTGGGCGACAGATCGGTCTGGGAGAGAAGCAATTCATTGGCGCTGAGCGCCACCGCCAGTGGCGTGCGCAGTTCATGGCCTGCATCTTCGGTGAAACTGCGCTCACGTTCGATGAACGCATGAAATCGCTCGATAAGACCGTCGAAGCTCTCGGCGATGACCCGCATTTCGCGATCGGAATAATGGTGTGCAATCGGCGCGTTCACCTGGCCCGGGTGAAAGCCGGCCAGGCGAGCCGAGAGTGCCCGCACCGGCCGTAAAATGAGAAACGAGAACACCAGGGCGATGATCAGCGAGAGCAGCACGGCACCGGCGAGCGTCAACCAGCCAATGGCGGCGAGCCGATCCTCGAGATCCTCGATTGATTCCACATCGAGGGTAAAGTAAATCTGGCCGTCATCGACGTCTCTGCGGGCGGCGAAATATTCGCGTCCGTCGATGTGTATTTCGCGGTAGTCGCCGGCCTCGATGCGTTGTAGCGCCCTGGGGAGGGTCGTACGCGGCTCGCCCGGGGCAACGACATAGACCTGTCCGGAATGGCCGCGCTTTCCGGCAATGGTGGCATCTTCACGATAATCCATCGCCAGGCTGTCGAGTTCGCGCCGCAGGGTCTGGTTGAGCAATTCGTCTTCGAGCACCCCGACGAACTCGTGCATGGCGACCGCAAACCCGACCGTTGCGGTGAAGGTGACGGCCAGCATCCCGAGGAACAGACGAAGTCGCAGACTCAGATGCGAGCCGATGAATTTCAGCATCCGTATCTGCTACACCGGATTTGCGGTGAGTTGATAGCCCACGCCGTGGACGGTGCGAATGACCGATCGGCCGCCGGGTACGCCGAGCAAATGACGCAGCCGATGGATATGGCCGCGCAGGGCGGCTTCGGATTCGGGCGGTTCATCGTTCCAGATGACGTGTTCTATCTCGGCGCGGGTGACCACGCCGGGATGGGCGCGCATCAGCAACTCCAGTATCTGAAAACTGATGGGTGCCAGTTCCAGGCGAGCGCTGTTGCAATGCACGAGGCGTTGATCGATGTCCATGCACAGATCGGCGGCCCGCAACTGATTCAGCGCATCGGCACGACGGCGCACTATCGCCTGCAAGCGCAGATACAGTTCCCGCAGTGAAAAAGGTTTGGTGAGGTAATCGTCCGCGCCGGCCTCGAAGCCCTGGATACGGTCATCGACTGTGTCCCTGGCGGTGAGCATCAATACCGGCGTCGTCTTGTGAATCTCCTCGCGTAAACGCCGGCACAACGCGATGCCGTCGATCTTGGGTAAATGCAGGTCGAGAACGACGGCATCGTAATGATGAGCTTCGCACAGGCGCAGGCCGACCGAGCCGTCGGAGGCAAAGTCGGGTTCGTCGCCCTGTTGTTCCAGATATTCGCCGATATTGGTGGCGAGCGTGTCGTTGTCTTCTATGATCAGAACATGCATTACGTTCGAGGCTAGCTTAGAGAAAGGCAAATGTTAGGGATAGGACAGCACAAACGCCTTCGGGTTTAACGGCTGGCGTTAGTTGCCGGTTTCGTGGGCGCGAAAAAAAGGCGGCCGTGAAGGCCGCCCTTGATTTCTCCTATCGGCCGCCGCGGGGCAACCATGATGACCACTCTCAGGTCGCCATCAGTTCCTCGAGTCGGATCGGCAGTTCGCGAATCCGCTTGCCGGTGGCGTGGTGCACGGCGTTGGCCACGGCCGCGGCCATGCCGGTCACCCCGATCTCGCCGATCCCGCGGGCCCCGAATTCGTTGAACTTGTAGTCCGGGTGGTCGAGCAGGACGACGTCGACGTCGGGCGGGTTGTCGGCGTGCACGGGCACCAGATACTCCGCGTAGTTGTTGTTGATCGGCAGGCCCGAGCGTTCGTCGTACTCGGTGGCTTCGAACAACGCCATGCCGATGCCCATGGCGACGGCGCCCTCGACCTGATTCGCCGACGTTTTCGCATTGATGATCTGGCCGACATCGATGGCACTGACCACACGCGATACGCGCAGTCGCGAGATACCTGCGTCCCAGCGCACCTCGACGAAGTGCGCACCGAAGGAGCGAAACGAATATTCGCCCTTGGGCGCGCCCGGCGTGTGTGCCGCACCGTCGGCATTGGCCAGCTTGTTGCGTTTGAGCACGTCGGTGTAGGCGACCGCCTTGCCCTCGGCGTTGATGAGCTTGCCGTCGTCGAAGTCGATGTCGTCGGTTTTCGCGCCGGCGAAGTCGCCGCCGTCGGCGACCACATAGCCCTTGAGTTCGTCGATCGCGGCGCGTGTGGCCTGGGCGATCGCGGGAAGCGTGGTCGCGGTCGCCCAGGAACCGCCCGAGATCGGGCCGCTGGGGTAGCTGGAGTCGCCGAGTTCGACTTCGATCTTGTCGATAGGGATGCCGGTGATGCTCGATACGGCCTGCGCCACGATCGTGTAAGTGCCGGTGCCGATATCCTGGGTCGCGCAGGACGCGAAGGCGCTGCCGTCGGCCCGCAGCGACACGCGCGCATCGCAGTCCATTTTCAGGGCTTCCCAGTTGCACGCGGCCATGCCCCAGCCGATGACGTCGTTGCCATCGCGCATCGAGCCGACCGCATGATCGCGCTTCGACCAGCCGAACTTCTCGGCGCCCTTGTCGAAGGCTTCCATGAGATGGATGCTGGAGAAGGGCAGGTCCATGCTCTCGTCGCGCTCGGTGTAGTTGGCCTTGCGAAACTCGAGCGGATCCATCTTCAGTTGCTCGGCCATTTCGTCCATGGCTGATTCCAGAGCGAACAGGCCCGGGGCGGCGCCCGGCGCACGCATCGAAGTCGGCGTGCCGTGATTGGCGCCGATGGTGGCGTGGCTCACGCGCAGGTTGGGGCAGGAATACAGGCTCTTGGTGCAACTGCCGGTGGTTTCCACATAAGTGTCGACCATCGACGTCGTGTTGACCGAGTCATGGCTGAGGGCCAGCAGCTTGCCGTTGTCGTCGGTGCCGATACGGATCTGCTGCCGGGTCGGCGGCCGATGGCCGGTCGTCGTGAACATCTGCGCACGCGGGACCACCAACTGGACCGGGCGTCCGATCTCGCGCGAGGCCGCAGCGGCAGCCACGGCATGCGGCCACAGCCACAGTTTGCTGCCAAAGCCCGAGCCGATGAACGGAGCGCGTACTTCCACGCGTTCCGGCGGCAGGCCGAATACCTTGGCCATCACGTTGCGCGCGAACACCACGCCCTGGGAGGCTTCGTAAAGCACCAGGTCGCCGTTTTCCCAGTTCGCAACGCTTGCATGCATTTCCATGGGGTTATGGGTTTCCATGGGCGTGACATAGGTCACGTCGACCTTGTTCGGGGCGCTATCGAAGGCTTCGTCGGGGTTGCCGCGGGTATGGCCGCTCTTGTCATCCTTCTTGGGCGAGCCGTTCTTCGCCAATGCCTGTTCGAGGTTGGCGGCGGCTTCATCCGCACTGTAGTCGACGTTCACCTTGTACGCGGCGGCGCGTGCGTTCGCGAACGTGTCGGCGACCACCAGGGCGACGAATTGCCCGGGGTAGTAGACCTTGTTGTCCTCGAACGGCAGGCGTGTCTCGTCGACCTTGTTCTCCTGCGCGAAGCTGCTCGGGGTGCGATACAGGTCCGGGAAATGATCGTGATGAAAGATATCGATCACGCCCGGCATCTTCTTGGCCGCCGACAGGTCGATGCCGTTGATCTTGCCGCTGGCGACGGTGCTGAACACGCCGTATGCATAGGCCATGTTCGGCAGGTGATGATCGGCCGCATACATCGCGCGACCGCTGAGTTTCTTCGGACCGTCGATACGCGACTTGGGCGCGCCGATGATCTTTTCCTTTACGTTGTCACTCATGATGCTGATCTATCCTCTGGCTCAGGCCGTGACGGTGGTCAGGCTGCGTACGACCGCCTGTTGGCCGAGCGGAACCTTGAATGCGTTGTGGGCGTAAGTCCGGGCGTCGGCAAACGCCAGTTCGGCCGCTTTCTGAAAATTCGCCTGCGTGGCGGGTTGGCCGATCAGCGTTTTTTCGGCCTGCTGTGCACGCCAGGGTTTGGTGCCCACGCCGCCCATGGCGATCCGGGCTTCGCGAATGGTGTCGCCATCGGTGGCCACGATCACGCCGGCCGACGCCAGGGCGAACTGGTAGGAGGCCCGATCACGCAGCTTCAGATAATGCGACTTGTTGCCCTTGATGGGCGCGTCGAGCACCACGTGCGTGATCAGCTCATCGGTATCCAGGGCGTGTTCCTTCTGCGGGCTGTCGCCGGGCAGCAGGTGGAAATCGAGAAAGTCGATTTCGCGTTCGCCGCTCGGCCCGGAGACGACTACCGTGGCGCCGATGGCGGCCATGGCCACGCACATATCGGACGGATGGCTGGCGATGCATTGATCGCTGGTGCCGAGTACCGCATGCACGCTGCGATTGTCGCCGCCGATGGCGGCACAGCCGGCGCCCGGTTCGCGCTTGTTGCAGGCCGATACGCCATCGCGGAAGTACGGGCAGCGCACTCGCTGCATCACGTTGCCGCCGGTGGTGGCCTTGTTGCGCAGCGAGGTCGAGGCACCGGCCAGCAGCGCTTCGGAGAGCACGCGGTAGTGTTTCTGAACCGCGGGGTGATATGCCAGATCGGTGTTGCTGACCATGGCACCGATCTTGAGACGGCCGTCGTCGAGTTCCTCGACGTCGAACAGCGGCAGCCCATTGACGTCGACAACGCGTTCCGGCTGCATGATGTCGATCTTGACCAGGTCGAGCAGGGTGGTGCCGCCGGCAACGAAGGCGGATGGCTGGCCGGCATGGGCAGCCACTGCGGCCTCGACGCTGTCGGCTTTCTGATACTGGAAATTTCTCATCGAACGTCTCCTAGATCTTGCCGCGCGTCGACTGGACCGCGGCAAGAATGTTCTTGTAGGCCCCGCAGCGGCAGATGTTGCCGCTCATGGCTTCACGCACGGCGTCATCGCTGCTGTCGATACGCGTGTCGGCGAGCACGGCAGTCGCTGTCATCATCTGACCGGAGGTGCAATAGCCGCACTGGTAGGCATCTTCGTCCAGAAATGCCTGCTGGATCGGGTGCAGATCTTCGCCATCGGACAGGCCTTCGACGGTGGTGATCTCATCGCCGTCGTGCATGACCGCCAGACTCAGGCAGGAATTGATGACCGTGCCGTTGACGTGCACGTTGCAGGCGCCGCACTGGCCGTGGTCGCAGCCTTTCTTGGTGCCGGTCAGCTCGAGTTCGTCGCGCAGCGCGTCGAGCAGGATGAGATTCGGCGCGGCGTCGATCTGCCGGGGTTGGCCGTTGACCTTGAGCGTGATGCGCATCGTGCCTTCGGCGGGTGCCGCTGCGGTAGCGGCCTGATCCGCACTGGAACCGTCATCGGCCCAGGCCGTGCCCAGGCCCGCGCCGGTTGTGGCGGCGGCAATGCTCGACATGCCCACACTCTTGATGAAATGCCGGCGCGACGGCGAATAATCGCCGTCATCGCCGTGTTTCGTATCGCCGGCGCCGATACCGGCCCCGTCATTCTTCCGATTTCTCATTTCGCTCTCCGTAGCATTTTCGATGTCGCAGCGACATCACTCGGTGGAAGTCTGTCTGTCGATGGTAGCGCCGGATGTCGTCGTCGACACCGCGGAGGAAAGTCTCCGAGGGCAAATAGCCCGCTGGCTCAGTGCAGGCGACGCAGGGCCCGGCGCAACGCGCGCGGGGTATCGATGTCGACCACGCTGTCCTGGCGTGCCGGCACCAGCCGCCGGCGCGCGTCCGGCACTCGGGAAAGAACGGCTTGTGCGCCCCGATCGCCCGTCAGCGCGCCGATACTGGCGAACAGGCGGCGCGAAACCAGCACGGGGTGGCCCGGAACGCCGGCATGAACGGGCCGCAGATAATCCAGGCCAGCATGCCACTGTGCACACAACCGCTGAATATGGTCGACACTCATGCCGGGCATGTCGGCCAGACAGATCAGCGCGGCATCGGTACGCGACGGCAGTGCGATAAGCCCCTGTTGCAACGACGTCGCCATGCCGTCGCGATATCGCCGGTGGCGCACGATGCGCAGACGACTCGATGGGCGGGCCCGACACCGTGCGATACGCGCAATCGTGGCGTGGCGCGGCCCGGTTACCAGTACGATGCGGCGAAGTCCGGCGGCGTCGAGTGTGGCGAGTGTCTGCGCCACGAGTGGGGCGCCGTCGAACGACGCCAGCATCTTGCTGATGTATCCATAGCGTTCGCTTCGGCCTGCCGCGAGCACGACCGCGCCGATCAAGTCGCTGCCGCCGTCTCGCGCGGGCGCCGTTCGACCAGCTCGGCCAGCACCGACAGGGCGATCTCATGCGGTTCGCGGGCGCCGATATTCAGCCCGGCCGGTGTGTTCAGTCGGGCCATCCGATCGGCGTCGATACCGGCGTCACGCAGCAGAGCCTGTCGTTCGAATGATTTGCTGCGACTGCCGAGGGC
The DNA here is from genome assembly GCF_042643355.1 of Salinisphaera aquimarina. Classification (NCBI taxonomy): domain Bacteria; kingdom Pseudomonadati; phylum Pseudomonadota; class Gammaproteobacteria; order Salinisphaerales; family Salinisphaeraceae; genus Salinisphaera; species Salinisphaera aquimarina. Next base: position 46,250 of record NZ_JBHRSS010000008.1, on the reverse strand, counting down.
GCCGATCGCGAAGGCTTCGGACGCCAGCGCCTTGATCAGAACGCTGTGATCGTCGTCCATGTCGTGGGTCAGCGTATATACGGCACAGGAGGCGTCCAGTTGCAGATCGCGCAACGCGCTGCGTAGCGGGCGCGTGTCGTACTGGCACAGCGGCGTATCCACGGGCGGCGCGGCGGGGCCGTAAGGGCGCAACAGGGCGACCTCGTAGCCGAATATCGGTGCAAGCCGGCACAGCGCCAGCGTCACGGGGTCACCGCCGACAACGATCAGTCGCGGTGTGGGCAGGTGGCGCTTTCGAAACAGCTGGCTGCCCGTGGCGAGTGCGGGTGCATCGAATCGATGCGAGCCGTCGTCGAGATCGATACAGACATCGATCGGCACACGGGCGTCGCGGGCCGAACGCAGCCGACTCACGTAATTCTCGAGATCGGTAATCGCGCGCACGAAGATACGAATGCGTCCACCGCAGGTCAGCTGCACGTCGAGTACCGGGCTGCCGGCGCCGTAATCGAGCATCACGGGTTTGCCGTGCTCGAGGACCTCCAGCGCCTGGGTGGCGACCGCAGCTTCGACGCAACCGCCGGAGACGTAGCCGGCCACCTCGCCGAGGTCGTTGATCGCCATTTCGCTGCCCAGCGGACGCGGCGAGGAACCGCTGATATCGACCAGCGTCGCCGTTGCAACACGGCGGCCGCGGGCATGCCAGCCTTCCAGCACGGGCAGCAGGTCGTCGATCAGGCCGTAGGTCGGCCATGCAGGCCAGTCGGCGCGCGCGCCTGGCTCAGGCGCAGTCGCGGCTGCGGGGTCTCGACGAGGGCCGGGAAACGGAGTGATTTTGTCTGCCATTGATGTGTCTGACACTAACCAATGCCGAGGCATGAATCCAGAGGCGCGAACACGGGTATTCAGCGCGTATGCCTCAGCATATCCGATCATCACTGCAATGATGAGACAGGCTTGGCGTCGGCGGATGTTTCAGGAAGACACTATTTAATGGCGCACGAGAGAAAATCAAGCCCGATGTTCGCGACAGCGTGCGGCTCGCGGCACGGGACGCGCCTGCAGGCGCCGGTCTCGTCTGTCGGCAGAGCCGTGCCCGGTTTTCAGGACGGGACTTCACCGCTGCCGAGGGGCTCGCTGAACACACGACTGGCGCGTACGTCTTCGACCTCGATACGCATGAGATCTTCGCGGGTGATGCTGCCACGCGCCTCGAACAGGCGCTTGGCCTGGCGCAGACGCATGCGATCCAGTGCGTTGCGAATCGAACGGGCGTTGGCGAAATGCGGCTGCTGCATGCGCCGCTCGACATATTCTTCGAACGCGGCCGCGGCCTCCGGGCTGAAACGATAGTTCTGCTCGGCGAGCATGAGTTCGCTGATCGACGCCAGTTCCGTGGTCGAGTAATCGGGGAAATCGATATGGTGGGCAATACGTGAGCGAAAGCCGGGGTTGGACTCGAAGAAGCGGTCCATGCGGTCCTTGTAGCCGGCCAGAATCACGACCAGATCGTCGCGATTGTTCTCCATGACCTGGAGCAGGATCTCGATTGATTCCTGGCCGTAATCACGCTCGTTCTCCGGTCGGTACAGATAGTAGGCTTCGTCGATGAACAGCACGCCGCCCATGGCACGCTTGATCACGTCCTTGGTCTTGGGCGCGGTGTGGCCGATGTACTGGCCCACGAGGTCGTCGCGGGTCACCGACACGAGATGGCCCTCGCGCACGTAATCCAGCTTGTGCAGGATCTTGGCCATGCGCTCGGCGACCGTGGTTTTGCCGGTACCCGGATTGCCGGTGAAACACATATGCAGGGTCGGGGCGCCGGCGGTCAGTTCGAACTGACGCCGGACCCGATCCACCAGCAGGAGGGCCGCGATCTCGCGGATACGCGTCTTGACCGGCACGAGCCCGATCAATTCGCGATCCAGTTCCTCGAAGACGGCCTCGATTTCGGAGTCGTCATAAAGTTGATCGAGATCGACGCTTGCGTTCTTGTCGAGCGTCTTGTGGTCGTTCCTGGACTCTTCGGCAGACATTGCAAGCTCCTGCGGCGGATGGATCGGGTCAGATTCTTTCAACGTCCGACGTTATGACTGGCCGTAACGTGAGCCTTCCGGCTTGTCGCTGGCATAGCTGTGCACGGTATAGCGCACGTGACGGCCTTCGACTTCCTGACGGATCAGACCGAAGCCCGGTTCATGCGAGGGCCGGTTGACGATGAACGACAGACGCGGGGTTTCCCACTGATGTGTGCTGTCGAAGCCCGTGACCCGGATATAGTGCTCCGGAAACGCCTTGCGGCATTCCGCCAGATCCATCATGAAGCCTTTCGGATCCTTGAGATCGAACTGGGGCTGACCGAACATATCCCAGTAGGTATTGCGCGGATGCGGGTCGTCCGTGTATTCGAGGCTCACCGCCCAGCCGTTGTCCAGACAGTATTTGACCTGCTTGGTGATCTGCTCGTCGGTCAGATCGGGCAGGAACGAGAAGGTGCCTTGCGTTATTTTCATGGTGTGTCTCCGTATTTATTCCTAGCGACTGAGGGGGCGATCAGCTGGACGGCGTTTCCTGCGGCACGAAGTCGGGCGTATCCGTCGACGTGTAGTCGAAGGTGATGTCCTTCCAGGTGTCGAGGGCGTGCTGCAGCGGGCTGCAGTCCTTGGCCGCCTTCTTGAGGATGTCCGGGCCTTCGTTCAGATAGTCGCGCCCTTCGTTGCGGGCCATGATCATGGCTTCGAGCGCGACCCGATTGGCAACGGCGCCGGCCTGGATGCCGTCCGGATGGCCGATGGTGCCGCCACCGAACTGGAGTACGCAGTCCTCGCCGAGATAGTGCAGCAGCTGATGCATCTGGCCGGCATGAATGCCACCCGAGGCCACCGGCATGCACTTGTTCAGACCGGCCCAGTCCTGATCGAAGAACACGCCGTGCTCCAGATTCTGGTGGTTGAACGGCTCACGCAGCACGTCATAGAAGCCGGCGATCTGGTTCGGATCGCCCTCGAGCTTGCCGACGACGGTGCCTGCATGAATATGGTCCACGCCGGCCATGCGCATCCACTTGGAGATCACGCGGAAGGACACGCCGTGATTCTTCTGGCGCGTGTAGGTCGAGTGACCGGCACGGTGCAGATGCAGAATCATGTCGTTCTTGCGGGCCCAGTTCGACATCGACTGGATCGCGGTGTAACCGATGACCAGATCGATCATGACGATGGACGAGCCGAGGTCCCTGGCGAATTCGGCGCGCTCGTACATCTCTTCCATGGTCGCAGCCGTAACGTTCAGGTAATGCCCCTTCACTTCGCCGGTGGCCGCCGATGCCTTGTTCACGGCTTCCATCACGTAGAGGAAGCGATCACGCCAGTGCATGAACGGCTGCGAATTGATGTTCTCGTCGTCCTTGACGAAGTCGAGACCGCCCTTGAGGGCTTCATACACCACGCGACCGTAGTTGCGGCCCGACAGACCGAGCTTGGGCTTGGTGGTGGCACCCAGCAGCGGGCGTCCGAACTTGTCCAGACGTTCGCGCTCCACGACGATGCCGGTGGGCGGACCCTTGTACGTGGTCATGTAGGCGGTCGGGATGCGCATGTCTTCGAGACGCAGGGCACGAATGGCCTTGAATCCGAACACGTTGCCGATGATCGAGGCGGTCAGATTGGCGATCGAACCCGGCTCGAACAGCTGGATATCGTAGGCGATATAGGCGAAGTACTGATCCTCGCTGCCCGGCACCTGATCGACGCGGTAGGCCTTGGCGCGGTACTTGTCGCAGGCAGTCAGGCGATCGGTCCAGACCACGGTCCAGGTGGCGGTCGAGGATTCGCCGGCCACGGCCGCGGCAGCTTCCTCCGGGTCGACGCCGTCCTGGGGAGTGATACGGAACAGGGCAATAATGTCCGTATCGATCGGATCGTAGTCCGGCTCCCAGTACCCCATTTTCTTGTACGGGATGACCCCGGCTTCATAACGCTTGTCGTTCTGGATGGTCTGTGCCATGTCGAATCTCCTTCGGCTCGTCGGTCTTTTAATTGGCAGTAGGCAGTCTCGCGACAGGAGTCAGATTAGGGCGAGGGGTTGATAAATAAAAGTAAATAGTTATTATTGTTTGCATAAAAAAATATAGCCATAAAAACAGGCGCGCAGACGTTGCTTGAATGGCTTCGCACGGTGCATCGAATGAACATAACCCTCAGACAGCTAAAGGTTTTCGAAGCCGTGGCTCGGCATTCGAGCTACACCCGCGCGGCCGAGGAGATGCATCTGACCCAACCTGCCGTCTCGATTCAGGTCAAGAGTCTGGAAGAGTCCGTCGGGCTCGCCCTGTTCGAGCAGTTCGGCAAGCAGATCTATCTGACCACCGCCGGTGAGGAGATTCTGCTCTACAGCCGCAGCATTGCCGCTCAGGTCGACGAGATCGGTGACGTGGTCGCCCGTCTCAAGGGAGTGTCGCGTGGCAGCCTCCATGTGGCCGTGGCGACCACGGCCAACTATTTCATCACCCATCTGCTCGCCGCCTTCCACCGCGAGTTCCCAGAGGTCGCTATCAATCTGTCGGTGACCAATCGCCAGGGCCTGCTGCAACAGCTGCAGGAAAATCGGATCGATATGGTGGTGATGGGTGAACCGCCGGCCGAAAGCAGTCTTGTCGGGGAGGCGTTCATGGAGAACCCGCTGGTGGTGATCGCGCCACCGGATCATCCGCTGACCCAGCGCAAGCGTATTCCGCTCAAGACCATCGCCCGAGAGCCGTTCGTGGTGCGCGAGGAGGGCTCGGGTACGCGCGCCGCGATGACGCGTTTTGCGCGGCGGCATCAGATCCAGATCACGCCAGCGATCGTCATGACCAGCAACGAAGCGATCAAGCAGGCAGTGAGCGCCGGTCTGGGTCTCGGCCTGGTATCGGCGCATACGCTGGAACTGGATCTGTACGCCAAGCGGCTGCAGATTCTGAATGTGGCGCATTTTCCGATCGTGCGTCACTGGTACATCGTGCACCGGGAAGGCAAGCGTCTGTCGCCGGCGGCCGATGCGTTCCGCAGCTTTCTGGTCGACAACGCGGATTCGGTCTGGCCGGCGGCCGCCGAGGCGCAGGCCTAGCCTGGGGACAAAAAAATGGCCACCGTGCAACGCAGGTGGCCATCGGCGGCAGGCTTGAATGCCGCGTCAGCGGTAACGCACCACACCGGTGGTCACCATCGACTCGATCAGCGGCTGCATGATGATTTCCATGGCGAAACCCATCTTGCCGCCCGGCACGACGATACTGTTGCGGCGCGACATGAACGAATCGTGGATCATGGACAGCAAGTACTGAAAATCCACGTTGATCTTCTTCGGGTCGCGAAAGCGGATCACGATCAGGCTTTCGTCCAGCGTCGGAATATAACGACTGACGAACGGGTTGGACGTATCCACGGTCGGTACGCGCTGGAAATTGATATGCGTGCGTGAGAATTGCGGCGTGATGTAGTTCACGTAGTCGTGCATACGCCGCAGGATGACTTCGGTGACCGCCTCGGTGCTGTAGCCGCGGGTGGCCTTGTCGCGATGCAGCTTCTGGATCCACTCGAGGTTGATGATCGGCACCACGCCGACGAGCAGGTCGACATAACGCCCGACGTCGATATCCCCGCTGACCACGCCGCCGTGCAGGCCTTCGTAGAAGAGCAGATCGACGTCGTTGGGGATGTCTTCCCAAGGCGTGAACGTGCCGGGCTCCTGTTTCCAGGGTTCGGCTTCCTCGTTGTTATGCAGGTAGAAGCGACGCTGGCCGCCGCCGTGTTCGCCGTGGTCGCGAAACAGCGCCTCGAGTTTTTCGAAATGATTCGCCTCGGGACCGAAATGGCTGAAATGGCGGCCTTCCTTCTCGGCCAGTTGTACCTGGCGCTTCATTTCCGTGCGCTCGTAGCGATGGAAGCAATCGCCTTCCACGATCGCCGGCTTGAATCCGTCGCGACGAAAGATATGTTCCATCGCCTCGCGGACGGTGGAGGTGCCGGCGCCGGACGAGCCGGTCACCGCGAACACGGGATGTTTTATCGACATGGGCTGCTCCCGACGCGCCTGACGCGTTGACCCTGAAATGATGTTCAGAACATGGATAGGTGTGGCGCGTCATGCCACCTGTTTTTCCTGCTCGGCATCATATTCGCCCAGCGCTGCCGCGCGATTGCAGCGGGCACGATGGGCGAGGGCGGCCTGGGCGGCATCGACATTGGCTTTTTCGCCGCGCCAGGCGTCGAGCGCGGGCTGCTGTAGTGCGCGGGCATAGGAAAACGTCAGTTTCCAGGGGGCCTTGCCGGCGTCGAGACGGTTCATGGCATCCAGATGGGCGGTCGCATCCTCGTTGCCCTGGCCGCCCGACAGGAACGCCACACCCGGCACCGCCGCCGGTACCGAGGCGTACAGGCAGCGCAGGGTGGCCGCGGCCACTTCGCGCACGTCGGCCTGCTGGGCCGCGTTCTTGCCGGGCAGGACCATGCTGGCCTTGAGAATCAGACCGGGCAGATGGACGCGCTGCGCTCGCAGTTCGGCAAACAGCTGCGTGAGTGTTTCCAGCGTGACCTCGTAGCAGCGATCGATATCGTGGTCGCCCTCGAGCAGCACTTCCGGTTCCACGATCGGCACGATGCCGGCTTCCTGGCACAGGCCGGCGTAACGAGCCAGCGCATGGGCGTTGGCCTCGTAGCAGCCGCGGGTCGGGATGTCGTTGCCGATGGTGATTACCGCCCGCCATTTGGCAAAGCGCGCGCCCATGTCGTGGTATTCGGCCAGGCGCTCGCGCAGGCCATCGAGACCTTCGGTGATCTTTTCGCCCGGATGGCCGGCGAGATCCTTGGCGCCGGTATCGACCTTGATGCCGGGCACGATCCCGTTGGCCGTCATCATTGTGGCAAATGGCGTGCCGTCCGCGGTCTTCATGCGCAGCGTCTCGTCGTAGAGAATCGCGCCGCTCACACAACTGCCCAGATCGGGCGTACCCAGCAGCATGGCGCGGTAGTCGCGGCGATTGTCTTCGCTGTTGTCGATGCCGTAATCGGCAAAACGCGTGCCGCAGGTCGGCGTGCTTTCATCGATCGCCAGCAGACCCTTGCCGTCATTGAGCAGGGTGTGGGCGATGTCTTCCAGAGTCGATGGGTTCATGACGTTCTCTCGCAGCGGTCGTGATTATTCTGTGTGGATGTCGGTCAGGCGTTTTCGGTGACACCGAGCACGTCGCGCAGGGCGGCGGCGATATGGGTTTCGGTCAGGCCGAAGTGCTCGAAAAGCGCGGGCGCCGGCGCCGATTCACCATAGGTATCGACGCCTAGCGCGCGGCCGGCGCGACCGACGTAGTACCGCCACAGCGTGCTCACACCGGCCTCCACGGCGACACGCGCCGTAATCTTCGGGGGCAGCACCTGATCCTGATATTTAGCGTCCTGGGCCTCGAAGACATCGACACAGGGCATGGACACCACCCGCACCGCGTGGCCCTCGGCCATGACTCTCTTGGCCGCGGCCAGCGTGGGCGCGACTTCCGAGCCGGTGGCGATGACCAGGGCATCCGGCGCGCATGCCGGCTCGTGGAGCACGTAGCCGCCGCGCAGAATGCCTTCGACGCCGGGAATATCGCGCTCCAGATGCGGCAGGTCCTGGCGGGTGAGGGCCAGCGCGCTGGGGCCGTCGGTGCGTTCGATGGCAGCCATCCACGCGCCGATCGTCTCGACGTCGTCGGCTGGTCGCCATACGTCGAGATTCGGGATCAGGCGCAGGCTCGATACATGTTCGACCGACTGATGGGTCGGGCCGTCCTCGCCGAGCCCGATCGAGTCATGGGTGAACACCATGATATTGCGGATCCGCATCAGCGCGGCCATGCGGATGGCGTTGCGCGCGTAGTCGGAAAAGGTCAGGAACGTCGCCACGAACGGTAGGTATCCGCCGTGCAGACTCATGCCGTTGGCCATGGCGGTCATGCCGAATTCGCGGACACCGTAGTGCAGATAATTGCCCAGATAGCTGGGACCGGACAGGGCGCGATAGCCGTTCCAGTCAGTGCCGTTGGAGCCGGAGAGATCCGCGGAGCCGCCGAATAGCTCGGGCAGGCGCGCCGCACAGGCCTCGATCATTGCCTTGGAGGATTTGCGGGTGGCGGTATCACTGCCTGCAGTCTGGGTGTGATGCAGATGCCGCATCATGTGCTTGTGCCAACCGTCGGGCAGGCTGCCGGCCTGGCGGCGCAGGAATTCGCCGGCCCGTTCCGGGTCGTTGGCTTCGAAGCGGGCAAAGGTCTGCTGCCATGCGTTCTCGAGCGCGGCCCCCTGTTTGCGCCGATCCCAGGCGGCATAAGTCGGCTCCGGAATCGCGAACGGCGTGGCATCCGCCCAGCCCAGCTGTGTGCGCGTCGCGGCGATCTCGTCGACACCCAGCGCGGCGCCGTGCACGCCCTCGGTGCCCTGTTTGTTGGGCGAGCCCCAGCCGATCACCGTCTTGCAGCAGATCAGGGTGGGTTGGCTGCGATTGGCGCGCGCGGCATCCGTGGCCTCGATGATCGCGTCGGCGTCGTGGCCGTCGACGTCGCGCACAACCTGCCAGCCGTAGGCTTCGAAGCGTTGCGGCGTGTCGTCGGAGAACCAGCCGTCGACTTCACCGTCGATGGAGATGCCGTTGTCATCGTAGAACACGATGAGTTTGCCCAGGCCCAGATGGCCGGCCAGTGATCCGACCTCGTGCGATATACCTTCCATCAGACAGCCGTCGCCGACCATGCAATAGGTCCAGTGATCCACGATTGCGGCGTCCGGGGTATTGAACTCGGCGGCAAGCGCGGCTTCGGCGAGCGCCATGCCCACGGCGTTGGCGAGTCCCTGGCCGAGCGGGCCGGTGGTCGTCTCTACGCCCGGCGTGAGGCCGTATTCGGGATGGCCCGGTGTCCTGGAGTGCATCTGGCGGAAATTGCGGATCTCGTCTAGCGACAGGTCGTAGCCGCTCAGATGCAGCAGGGCATACTGCAGCATGCAGCCGTGGCCGTTGGACACGACCAGCCGATCACGATCGATCCAGTCCGGGTTGGCCGGGTTGCAGCGCATATAGTCGTTGACCAGCACCTCGGCGATATCCGCCATGCCCATGGGCATGCCCGGATGGCCGGAGTTGGCCTGCTGTACGGCGTCCATGGCGAGAATGCGAATTGCGTTCGCAAGCTCCCGCCGTGCAGGACGACCCTTCATGGCGCCCGTGCTGGAGCGCGCCGGCGTATCAATTGCTTGCATCGGTAACTCCTTCCTCACCCGCAGTGGCGTATCCCGGAGGCACGCCTTGTCGGCCATCGCTCGTGGCCGTTGAAACTCAATATGACGCAGCGACTAGATAAGTAAAAATAAATCTTTATTGTTGATAAGGTAAAAAATAGTTATCGTTTTCACGTGTCGTTCGCGTGCCGTAATCCGTGATCAACCTGTTTTGGATCGCCGGTTGCGAGATCCGCAACCTCATAATTTCATGGCAAATGCGACCAACAGGGACGGCGCACGGCGCTGTGCTAGACTTCCGTCCAATGAGCTTTCGTGACGCCGGTTTCGTGCAACCGTTGGGCCTGATCCTCGCGCTTTTGATCGCGTGGGGATCGCTCGCGTGGTCTGCGCATGTGGACTGGCCGGCTTCGCATACCGCTGGCGGCTCACATGCGAACCTCGTGGTTGCCGAGAGCGACAGGGACGCCGCTAGCGGTCTATCGCAGACACTGGCCGCCGAAAGCCATTCCGATCATTGTTGTCATGCGAGTGCACGCCTCGTCGGCCTCGGGGCGGCGGCTACCGCCATGCTGCCCCTGGCTGCGGACAACATGCTGCGCACGCGTGAATCCGCCTACCGGAGCCTCACCCGGCGTCCGCCGATCGACCCGCCTATAGCCTGAATCTTCTTCGCCCTTGCGTGCCGGAAACGGCGCGTTACTGATTATTGCGATGAGGATTCATCATGCGTTTTTCCTGTCTTTGGACAGGCACGGCCGTTATCGGCCTGTGCCTGTTGGCGCCGACCTGCGTGTCGGCCGCGGTGACCCAGATCCCGCAACCCCTGACGCTCGACGCCGCGCTGGCGTGGGCACAGCAATATAATCCGGCCGTCCGGGCGGCCCGTCTTCGCGTCGAGCGGCTCAGCGGCGAGGCTATTCACGCGGATGTCGCGGTGCCTTCCAATCCACGGCTGGAACTGGAAGCCGGCCGGCGCAGCAGCCGTCTCGACAACACGACCGATATCGGCGTGCGCCTGAGCCAGGAACTCTGGGTCGCGGGCCAGGGCGGGCTGCGCCAGGCGGCCGCCGAAAGCGAGCTCGGCGCTGCGCGTTCGGACTACACATTCCTCGAGGCCTCGGTGCGGGCACGGGTGCGCGCCGCATTCCTGTCGGTGCTGGTGGCGGAACGCGCCGTGGCTACGGCGCGTCAGGTCGTGGACAGCAACGAGCAACTCGCCCGTTTTGCCCAGAAGCGGCTGAATGCTGGCGCCGGCACCAAGCTGGAAGCGAACGCGGCGCGTCTCGGGCAGAGTCGCTCCCAGGCATTGCTGGCGCGGGCCCGCAACCGGGCCAATCAGACGCGGCTTGCGCTCAACGATCTGCTCGCAATCGAGCCGCAGCGGCGGCTTGCGACCCGCGGCCGACTCGGTTTTGCGCCGCTCGATCTGCCATCCAGCACCGAGGTGGTGAATCGTTCGGTGCAGCGACGTACCGATTTGAACGCGGCAGCACAGCGAGTCGTCGCGGCACGCAAACGGCTGTCGCTCGCGCAGCGCCAGCTGATTCCGAACCTCACCGTCTTCGGCTTCTATCGACAGGAAGCCGACGGCAAGAGCGGTGGCGGCGAGGATATCGCCGGCGCAGGCATCGGTTTCGATCTGCCTGTTCTTCATCGCTATGCGGGCGAGCGAAAGAGCGCCAACGCCGAACTCAGCCAGGCGCTGCTCGATCAGGACAACCTGCAGCGGGAGGTGCGACTGCAGGTGCTGTCGGCAATCTCCGACTACGCGTCGGCCAGTACCCAGGTCGCGGCACTCAACGACGCCATCCTCAACGCGGCCCAGCAAACGCTCGATCTGACGCGTCGTTCCTTCGCCGCGGGCCAGGTGGGCGCGCCCGCGATCACCACCGCCCAGAACAACCTGATCGCCGTGCGTGGCGAATACCTCAACGCCCTTGACGCGCTTATTACCGCCGGCACCGATCTCGAGCGCGCCACCGGCGGACTCGTGGTCATGCAGGCCGCAGCCAATCCTTCGGAGATCAACTGATGACGTCCCGTTTTCTGATCACACTGTTTGTTCTCTCCCGCCGCCGTCGGTCTGGCCGGCTGCAGCGATACGCGTGCACAGCCTTCTGAAACAGCGCCGCACGACGATCACGCGGATGAACATGACGCCCCCGAAACGGGCCATTCCGACGAGAACGAAGGCGGCGCAGCGCATACCAGCCACGAAGAACACGACGACGAAGACAAGCCGGACCGGGTGCACCTGACGCTCGAGCAGCGCAAGCGTCTGAGCATAGAGGTCGCCGAGGCAGAGTCCGGCAGTGCCACCGCCATCGTGACCGCGCCGGCCACCGTGCGTTTCGACAGCGATCGCGTGGCCCGGATCGGCCCGCGCCTGAGTGCGAAAGTGGTCGAGGTGATCGCAGATCTCGGTGCGCGGGTCGAGGCCGGCGATACCGTCGCCATTCTCGACAGCGTCGAACTCGGCCAGGCCAAGGCCGACTATCTCACCGCTGCGGCCCGCTATCGCACACGCCTGGCCGCCTACCAGCGCAATCAGAAGCTTGCCGGCGACCAGATCATCAGCGAAGCGGCGCTGCTGGAATCGCGTGCGGCTTACTCGCAGGCGCGCGCCGAGCGCGAGGCGGCCCGATCGGAGCTCGAACTCTACGGCATGGGCGAATCGGCGATTGCAGACATCAGCTCGGGTAAGGGCCGGCCGTTGTCGCGCTATCCGCTGACCACACCGATTGCCGGGGTGATCCAGCATCGCGACCTGATGCCGGGCCAGAGTATCAGCGCCAACGAAACGCCGATTCAGGTGGTCGACAACAGCCATATGTGGGTGATGATGGAGGCCTACGAATCGGATCTGGAGCGTCTGCAAACCGGACTGCCGGTGACGCTGTCGGTGCGCCCGCTGCCCGAGCGCAGCTTCAGCGGCACCATCGACTGGATGTCCCAGGCGCTGGATGAGAAGGCGCGCACCGTACGTATACGCGCCTCGGTCGCCAACCCGGACGGCGCGCTGCGCGCCGGCATGTTCGGTAGCGCCCGCGTGACGGCGGAACGAGGCCCGCAATACGCGCTCGTGCCGCTCGACGCGCTACAGACGATCGATGGCCAGGATGTCGTATTCGTGCCCGCTGACGAAGACAACGCGTTTCGCGTGGTTGCGGTCACCACCGGCGCAGAGGGCGACGGTCGCGTCGAGATCCGCGCCGGTCTGCAGGCGGGCGACGCGGTCGTGGTCGCGGGCGCCTTTGCGCTCAACTCGGCGCTCACGGCGGGCAGCCGCAGCGCTGCCCACAGTCATTAGGGGGCGCCATCATGATCGACGGCATTGTCCGCTATGCACTGAACAACCGCCTCATGGTGCTCGTGGCCGTAATCGGCCTGGTCGTGGGCGGCTATCTCTCCTTCAAGCAACTCGCAGTGGATGCGTTTCCGGACGCCACTCCATCGCTCGTGCAGGTGTTTACCGTCAGCCCGGGGCTGGCGACCGAGGACGTTGAAACCCAGATCTCGTATCCGATCGAGATCGCCATGTACGGCCTGCCGAATATCGAAAAGGTGCAGTCGACCTCGATCTTCGGATTGTCGCGGGTGGATGTGTATTTCGAGGACGGCACCGATATCTATTTCGCGCGACGACTGGTCAACGAGCGTCTCGCCGAGGCCCGGCGCAACGTGCCGGATGGGCTGGGCGAACCCGAACTGGGGCCGATCACCAGCGGCCTGGGTCGGATACTGCTCTACGACGTCGACAACATGCCGGGCTTTGAACACAGCCTGACCGATCGCCGGCTGGCCCAGGACTGGATCGTCAAACCGCAGCTGCGCACGGTGCCCGGTGTTACCGGCGTGCTGTCGATCGGCGGGTTCGAGCGCCAGTATCAGGTCAATCTCGACGGCCAGGCGCTGCTCGCGCGCGGGATCACCATTGCCCAGGTACGGGCTGCGCTCGCCGCCAACAACCGCAATGTAGGCGCCTCGTTCATCAACCGTGGCGGCGAGGAATACGTGATCCGTGGCTACGGCTGGATCGATCCGGACGCGCAGGGTATCGACGACATCCGCAATATCGTGGTGTCCGAATCCGCCGGCACGCCGGTGACGGTTGACGATCTGGCCACGGTGGAGTTCGGCCCGGCCATTCGACGCGGCGCCGAGATCGCCAACGGCAAGGAGGCCGTCGGCGGCTATGTCTTCAAGCTGATCGGCACCAATACACAGAAGGTGTTGCAGGCCACCGAAGACAAGATCGCCGACATCAACGACGCATTGCCCGAGGGCATGCGCATCAACGCCTACTACAGCCAGGGCGGTCTGGTGGAGAAGGCGATCGGCACGGTCGAGAGCGCGTTGCTCGAAGGCTCGCTGCTGGTGCTCGTACTGCTGTATCTGTTCCTGGGCAATCTGCGCTCGACGCTTATCGTGGTGGCGAGTCTGCCGCTTTCGGTGCTGGTCGCGCTGATCGCGATGAACATGGTGGGCCTGTCGGCCAATCTCATGAGTCTGGGTGGGCTGGCGATCGGCATCGGGATGATGGTCGATGGCTCGGTGGTGATGATCGAAAACATCTTCCGGCATATGGAAGAGCGCGCCGACGAAGATATCTCGATGGCGCGTCTGGTCAGCGAGGCCGCACGTGAGGTGGCGCGGCCGATCGTGTTCGCGATCGGCATCATCATCATCGTCTTTCTGCCGCTGTTCACGCTGCAGGGCGTGGAAGGCAAGCTGTTCTCGCCGATGGCGTACACGATCACCTTCGCGCTGCTGGGTGCGTTGCTGCTGGCGCTTACGCTGGTGCCGGTACTGACCACGCTGGCGTTCCGCAAGGACAGCGTGCACGCCGAGCCGCGGCTGGTGCGCTGGCTCAAGGCCGGCTATCGACCGCTGCGCGACGCGGCGTTCAAGGCACCGGTCGCCGTGCTCTCGATTGCGGTGATCCTGTTCGCCGCGAGTCTGGCGATATTCCCGAGCCTGGGCACCGAGTTCGTGCCGACGCTGCGCGAGGGCACGCTGGTGGTGCGCTCCACGCTGCCGCCTGGGGCCAGCCTGGAATCGGCGACGGCGGCGGCCCGGGATGTCCAGAAGACATTGCGCGACTTTCCGGAAGTCACCGGTGCCTATTCCCGCGTGGGCCGGGCCGAGGTCGGCGGCGATCCGGAGCCGATCAATGTCATCGCCACGCTGGTCACGCTCAAACCGCTGGACGCGTGGGCCAGCGGACGCAACTACGAAGGCCTGCAGACGGTGATGGCGCAACGCGTTGCGGCACAGGTACCGGGCCTGTCCAACAACTTCTCGCAGCCCATCCAGCTACGCACCGACGAACTGTTGTCCGGCGTGCAGGCACAGCTGGTGGCCAGCATCTACGGCGACGAGTTCGACGAACTCGAACGGGTCGCCGGGGAAGTGGCGGCGCTGGCACGCAACGTCGAGGGCGCGGTCGACGTCAAGCCACAGCAGCAGGGCGGCAAGCAGCAGATCGTGATCACACCGGACCGCCCGGCGCTGGCACGTTATGGCCTGTCCAACGACGCCATACTCGGCTCGATCGAAACCGGTGTGGGCGGTTCGGTGGCCGGCGTCGTGTTCGACGGCATCCGCCGCTACGATATTTTTCTGCGCCTGCAGGAGAACCAGCGCGACCGGCTCGATCTGATCCGGCAACTGCCGATTCGTACCGACAACGGGGCGGTCGTGCCGCTCAGCCGGGTCGCGAATATCCGCGTGGAGACGGGACCGAAACAGATCTCGCGTTCGAACGCCAGCCGCCGTATCTATGTACAGATGAATGTGCGTGGCCGCGATATGGGCGGGGTGGTGAACGAACTGCAACAGCGCATCAAGACTGACGTGGATATGCCGCCGGGCTATTTCGTCGAGTTCGGCGGCCAGTTCGAGAATCAGCAGCGCGCGATGCAACGGCTGTACCTGGTCGTGCCGATCACCCTGGGTCTGGTGTTTCTTCTGCTGTTCAGCGCGTTCGGGAGTCTGCGCTATGCCGCGCTGATCTTTCTCAACGTGCCGTTCGCCGTCACCGGCGGCATTTTCGCGCTCTGGATCTCCGGTCTGTATGTGTCGGTGCCGGCAGCCGTGGGTTTCATCGCGGTATTCGGCGTGGCCGTGCTCAACGGCGTCGTGCTGGTGTCCTATATCAACCAGCTGCGTGAACAGGGCATGGACATCGATGAGGCGGTGCGAACGGGTGCGGAGCATCGACTGCGTCCGGTGCTGATGACTGCGACCGTCGCGATTCTCGGCCTGGTGCCACTGCTGCTGGCCGACAGTATCGGCTCCAACGTACAGCGGCCGCTGGCCACGGTGGTGGTCGGCGGCTTGATCACCTCGACCCTGCTGACACTGCTGGTGATACCGAGCATCTATCGCTGGTTCGCCGAGCCGCGGCGCGAAGTCGACGTGTAACCGGGAGGACCGTGAAAGAGATCAAAGCCTATACGCGCGCACACATGCTCGATCAGGTCATTGATGCCTTGGTGACGATCCCCGGTATGCCTGGGATCGCGGTCGTGTACCTACGCGCGTATGGTCACGCCACGGATGCGGGTGGCCTGGTGCGAATTGATATGGCGAAACTGCAGATAGATGTCAGCGACGCGTTGGCCAAGAGGGTGGTGAAAGCAGTCGTCGCTCACGCCCGTACCGGGAACGGCTACCCCGGCGATGGTCGGATTTCTGTATACGGTCTCGATCGCGCTGTTCGAATCGCCGATGGCAATCATGACCCTGATATGAGGGGCACCATGAGCCCTGATGACATCCGACAATGGACGAGTCTCGGGTTGATATGTGCCCCCTCCTGAGCGCTTGTTCGAGTGATCGATTGCTCGATATCACGGTCAAGGACGAAGCAGTTCGGACGCGTATCTTCATGACATAAAAGGTGCACGGACAGGCGAAGCGGAGGCTCAGAATTCGATCGGAAAAGCCTATGCCGTGGGCGATGGCGAAAAGAAGGACAAGGATAAAGCCCGCGAGTGGTTCGAACGCCCGGCGGAGCAGGGTCATTCCATAGCTCAATACGATCGATGGGCCGCCCAAATCGTGCCGGCCACTGCGCACCGCCACCGCGAAAACAGTTGCTTCGATAATGGAAGTGTTCGAGTCGCGGTCTCGAAATCGCAAGGCGAAATAAGCGCCAAGGCAGGCCAGGGTGCTTGGATTAGGGGATCGTTCGCCGAACAACCAGCAGCCGAATCGATACTTCGGAGAGCGGATGAACGAACCACTCCCGGAACCGCCCCCGGCGTGATGGCTGGAGTCTGGGAAGGCCGCCGCAATCAATGGCGCGCACGGAGGTTGGTCGCACGAACAAGGGGCAAGACAGACTTCATAATACAGTCATAATTTCTGGATAACCTCGTCCGAACTTTCCATCCAATCGGTACGGGGGACTTCGGAGATGCGCGACAGTACATCCTGTGTGCGGCACCTGGCGATGGGGCTCGCGATCGCGGGGCTCGTGGTTGTAGCCGGCTGCAATGACAACGATTCGAACAGCGATGGCGGCGGCAACGCGTCGACGGCGCCGCCCGCCAGCACGAGTCGCACCGCAGAGTTCAGCGAAATCTCGCCGGCACAGACCGACGAGGAAAAACGAGCGGTGCGCGCAACGCCGGGTCTTACCGTCGTCGAGTCCACGGATGGCGCCAGCCAGAAAGCCTTGTTGACGGCGGATACGGCCGGCGGTCCCCAGTACACCGCCGGTTTCCAGACGATTCTACGCAGCGGTGACGAGAAGGGTGGCAATAGGTTCGGCGTGCTAACGGCGAAGAACGGCGATCCCGTGCTCGCCGAGGACAACTCGCAGACCGTGGCCGATTCCAATGATTTCTCGTCGCTGCTGCGATTCGACGACAAGCTGTTCATGGTCTCGCACTTCGAAAGCCGGCCCGGCTCGATGTATGTGAGCAGCCTCGTGCAGGACGCCGACACCGGTCAGCTGACGGCAACGTCCACGCGACCGATCGACTTCTCGCCGGATAACGGGCTGTGGGTACCCTGCGCTGGCTCGGTGACCCCCTGGGGCACGCATCTGGGCGGTGAAGAGTACGAGCCCAACGCCCGCGCGGTGGACGCCAGCACCGGCTCTATCGACAGCTACTACGACGCCATGGGCGCCTATATCAGCGGCAGCTATGGCACCGCCGATCAGGGTCTGACCGAGCTCAATCCTTATGACTACGGCTGGCCTACGGAGATCAGCATCACCAGCGACGCGGGTGATGTCGATGTGACCAAGCATTTCTCGATGGGTCGCAAAGCCAATGAACTGGCCTATGTGATGCCGGATGAAAAGACCGTCTACAACACCGATGACGGCACCAACGTCGGCCTGTACATGTTCATTGCCGACACCGCCGGCGATCTGAGTGCGGGAACGCTCTACGCCATGAAATGGAACCAGACCAGTGCTGCCGATGGTGGCGCCGCCGATCTGGACTGGATCGATCTGGGCCATGCCACCGATGCACAGGTCGGTCAGTTCCTGGGACGTGATGGTGGCAGCAAGCTGACCTTCACCGACCTGTTCAACACCGCCGAGGCGAATACCGAGGACGACGCCAGCCCGCTGTGTCCGAGCGGCTTCACCGGCGTGAACACCAATGGCCTCGGACCGGAATGCCTGCAGGTCAAGGATGGCATGGATCTGGCCGCCTCACGTCTGGAGACCCGTCGCTATGCCGCGATCAAGGGCGCGACGCTGGAGATGCGCAAGGAAGAGGGTTTCACCTTCGACCCGGACGCCAAGCGTTTCTACGTGGCGATCAGCGAACGTGAAGCCGGCATGGAGGACTTCATGCAGGACGGCAACCCGAGCACCGCCAACGATCTCGGCACCAGCAACGATATCCGCCTGCCCTACGACATCTGCGGCACGGTCTATTCCGGTAGCGTAGGCACCGATTCGGATATCGGCAGCGATTATGTAGCCAAGAACATCGTCGCCGAGGTCTCCGGCACGATGACGCAGGCGATCGACCCGAACAGCCCGATACCGCAGTACGCGGCCGACAGCCCGTTGGCCAACAACGTCTGCGACGTCGCAGGCATCGCCAACCCCGACAACATCACCTATATGCCGGGTTATCACACCTTGATCATCGGTGAAGACAGCGGCTCGGGTCATCAGAACGACATGGTGTGGGCGTACAACACCACCGACAAGAAACTCACCCGGATCGAAACCACGCCGTACGGCTCGGAAAGCACGTCGATCTACTTCTATCCAGATTACAACGGCTTCGCGTATCTGATGAGCGTGGTTCAGCACCCCTACGGCGAGAGCGATAGCGACAAGCTCGAAACGGCCGACCAGGCACGCGGCTACACAGGCTATATCGGCCCGTTCCCGGCGCTCGAGGACACCACGGCGAGCGTGAACGACGACGCCACGCCCGCGGGCTGAACACCGGGTTCCAGAACAACGAAACGGTACTGCTCCCTGTTGCCCGTCCTGTGCGGGCGACACTTTGCCTGGCCCCTGGTGCGAGAATCGCTCAGGGGCGCTTTTTTGGGTGACACCATGACCTGCCCGACAAGGAATCTCATCGCCATAGGCTCTGTTGTGCTCATCGCCGGCCTCGCGGGTTGCAGCGCCGAATCCAGCGAGACCGCGGGCGCTGCGCAAGACCTGACCAGCCGCACGCTGCGCGTGCCCACGGCTTACGTGCCGCCGCAGTGCTATACGAAAACGACACTGGCCGACGGCAGTGCCGCCAACACTTGTTACAGCTGCCACACCAACGGACGCAAGCCGAATTTCATCAACGATACCGACCTGCAGCTGGCCTACGATTTCGCCAATCCGATGCGCACGGCCAGGAAAGGCAACCCCTGGACCAATCTGTTCGTCGATCGCAGCGACGTGGTCGCCGCGGTCAGCGATGCCGATATTCTGGCCTACGTGCGTGAAAGCAACTACCGCGGCCCCGACGGGGATATCGCGCTGGCGGATCGCTTGACGAGAGTTCCGAAAGGCTGGGACGCCAATCGCGACGGCCACTGGAGCGGGTTTGTCCCTGACGTCGGGTTCGATTTCGACAATGCCGGTTTCGATCATGCGGCCAACGGCGACTACACCGGCTGGCGTGCCTATGCCTACACGCCGTTGCCCGGCAGTTTCCTGCCCACCAACGGCTCGTTCGACGACGTGCTGATTCGGCTGCCCGAAGCGTTCCGCCAGGGCGCTAGCGGGCAATTCGACGCGGATATCTATGCGCTCAACTTCGCTATCGTCGAAAGCGTGGTCAAGCAGCGCGACGTGCCTATCGACCCTGTCGATGAGAACGACGTCGGCGTGGATCTGAATCGAGACGGGCGCCTCGATCAAGCCCGTCAGGTCACGTTCGACTGGGCCCCGCGCGAGGGCCGCGACATGAGCTGGGTCGGACGGGCGCGATCGGACAACGCGAAACTGGCGGCCGGCCTGTTTCCCAAGGGCACCGAGTTCATCCATACACTGCGTTATCTGGACGTGAACGATGACGGCAAGGTCGTGCGCGGTGCCCGCATGAAGGAACTGCGCTATGCCCGCAAGCAGAGCTGGTTCACCTATTCCGATCTGCGCCAGAAAGACTTCCTCGATGCGAAGGAGGCCCATGATTTCCCCAATCGGCCGGAGCGGTTTCGCGGTGACGTAGAGCATGGTCTGGCCAACGGTGTCGGCTGGGTCTACCAGGGGTTCATTGAGGATGCCCGTGGCGATCTGCGCCCCCAGACGTTTGCCGAAACGACCAGTTGCATGGGTTGTCATGGCGGCGTCGGGGCTACCACCGACAGTACGTTTTCGTTCGCCCGCAAGCTCGACGCATCGACGCCGGGCCATGGTTGGACCTGGTGGGATCAACGCCCGGTGGCGAGCCTGCCCGAACCGCTACTGGCCGACGGCCGCCCGGAGTACGCCACCTACCTGAAAATAAACCATGCCGGCGACGAGTTTCGCAGCAACTTCGAGATCATCGACCGTTTCTTCAACGCGGATGGCAGTTTGAAACAGAGCGAACTGAACGCGCTGAAAACCCGCATCGGCGCCCTTGTTCTGCCGAGTGCCGACCGCGCCACGTCACTCGACAAGGCCTATCGGGCGATCGTTCGCGAGCAGTCGTTCGAGCAGGGCCGGGCCGCGCACGTCCAGCCGATGCCCAATGTGTATCGGCAAGTGCTGGCGGGCCAGTCGACCGGCATCGATAAGCCCCTGGTCGTCGGTCACGACAGCGGCCTTGAATAGCTATTCGCGTACAGCGGTCCCGGCCAGGGCAGCGACGCTATCGCGTCGCCGAGTGAGTAAAGTTGAGATCGCCCATGATCAGACGAAAGACCAGATAGCCCACGGTCCAGCACAGCAGAATTGCGGCCAGATCGTGCGACAGGAAATGGGCGCCGCGCAGTTCCTGGGTGATGTCGTAGGTGAGCCCGATCACCACGCCCGGAAGCAAGGCCAGGCGGTAATGCGGCAGCTGGTAATGCCGGGCAAAGAAAAACCAGATCAGTAGGCAGTAGCCGCCGGCGGCATGGCCCGCAGGAAAACAGCCGCCGACATCCTGACCCCAGTAGAAGTTGAAGATCGCGTGGCCGGCCAGGTCGCCACCGTAGCGCTGCATGTCCCAGGGGCAGGCCAGCGGTAGCTGATGCTTGGACAACGAGACCAGCAGCAGACTTGTGAGCGCGGCGACCAGCGTCGCGATCAGGCCGCGACGATAGGGTCTCAGACGGCTCGAGAAACAGCTGGCAATGATCACGCCCAAGGTGACGACGCCGATGAGGATGGAAAACTTCTGTGCGTCCTTGTGCAGCACTTCGGACGTCAGCCAGGCGCCACGCAATGCCCAATGGCCGCCTTCAAGCCCGTAGAGAAAATCGGCCAGCCAGACATCGACGCTAAACACCTGCACCAGAGCCAGGGCACACAGCAGTACGAAGACCGGTATGAAGAACGCCGGATCCCGGGTCATGGGCAGAGACCGTACTCGGGATTGGGGTAGAACGAATGCGTCGCTGAAACTCGTGCTCATGGGAGAGGTGACCGTGGTAGCTGACAAACGCCGAATGACGGCTCGCGCCTACGTGCTGGTTTTCCCAGTGCGCGGGACGCGAGCGCATCCGTGTTCCGAACAGTCTATGGACCGGACCGGGAACGCAGCGAAAGTTAGCAACGACACCGTTATTTAAGCGTTCGCGCGAATCGCGGCACTTTGTTCGACGGTTCCGCAACACTCGATGGGGCAGCGGCGCATCCGGGGTTGCGAGCCCGCTCTGTTCGGTTGGCTTCGGGCTTTGACGCAAACCGGCGCGGCATCTGGCCTGGTCAGCAAGGGGTCGGTGCAACCGGTCTGATCAGGCATCTGCGGTGTCCCGGATCCGGCCTCGCCCCGGTCGGTCGGGGTGAAGGTCAGGGCGAGCGCCGTGGCCGGGCGACGACTCTGACTGTTCCGCCGTTTCCACTGCCGCAGAAGAAGTGGTCGCCGCCGTCCGATTCCAGACCCGAGACACCGGTTCCGGCCGGCATGTCGAGACGCTCCAGCACCTCGCCGCTGGAGGGATCGATGCGCCGCACCTCACTGTGCTCGTCCTGCCAGGTGCCGTGCCAGAGTTCGCTGTCGACCCAGGTGACACCGGTGACGAAACGGTTCGATTCGATGGTGCGGTTTACAGCCCCGGTTTCAGGGTCGACCTGATGGATCCGACGGCTACTGTACTGGCCGACCCAGAGCGAGCCTTCGGCCCAGGCGAGGCCGGAAGCGACGCCTGCGCCGGGTGCCGGGATCGAGCCGAGCACGACGCCGGTTGCAGGGTCGATCCTGTGGATGCGGCCCTCGGCGATCTGGAACAGGTGCTCGCCGTCGAACGCGGTTCCCGCCTGCGCAGCCACCTCGAGCGCGCTCACGATCTCGCCGCTTTGCGGATCGAGGGCCTGCAATCTGTCACCTGTGGCAAACCATAGCTGATGCCCGTCAAAGCTGACCCCATGCACAGCATCGACGCCGGGGAAGGGCCCGTATTCGCGCAAGATTTCGGCAGCTGTGTGCTTCATGTCCTGGATGCTAACCGACCGGCAACGAGGCCGGGAGTAACAAGCTTGTCGGGAATCCGGGCACGTTCGACGCGATCCAGCGGCAGTTGCGCCCGCGACCGACCGATTCGACCTGGCCGGCCGCCGCAAGCGCCTCGAGCGCGCGTTGTACGGTACGCGGGCTGACATCGAGCGCGAGTGCCAACGCCGAGCTCGGCCAAGCCTCGCCATCAGCGAGCAGGGCAAGCACGTTCGCATGCTTGTCCTCGACGAGCGGCAGCAACACGACAAGCGTCACCGGCTCGTGTAGTGCCAGCGCAAAACCCTGGCTCGTTGCGTTCACCCGGGCTAGCGGCTCGAGCGCCTTGCGCAGCCGCCCGATCTCCACGCGCAGCCGTACGCGGTGCGATTCATCGATGTGGTGCGCCCGAAACACATGTGCCAGCAGTGTTTCCCGCGACACGTCTTCGGGCCAGGCCTGCGCGAGCGCGCGAGCGAGCGCGAACAACACCGGGCGGGTGGCCAGCGGGATGATCGAATCCCCGGCACGCACGACATGGCGGCAGGCGTCGACAACCACCGCGTCCGAGGCGAGTAGCGCCTCGACGTCGTCGAGGCGGATAAGACGTTCGCCGTCGTGCATGGCCAGGCGTGCCACGTCCGCCTCGAGCGCGCGCGATGCCCGCTCCACTTCGGCCGCCAGGGCAGGGATGCCCGATGCCTGCGAGGCGCGCCGAGCCCGGTCGAGTGCGGACCTTGCCGGCAGTGCTCGGACACGCCGTATCGCGATGCCCGCGGCGACCAGTTCGCGTCCGGCTCGCGATGCCGGCAGCAGGGCGTCGGTATCGAGCCCGTCGAGGGTCTGCTCGGCCGCGTCGAGTTGCCCGATCAGTAGCAGTCGCCGAGCCTCGAGATAGCCGGCATGGGCGGCGTTCGCCGGGTCGCCGTGTGCTTCGAGTGTCGCCCGGGCCGCGTTCAACGTCTGCACGGACCGGCCCAGATCGCGAAAGACGAGCGCGACCTCGGCTTCAGCGACGATGCACCGGGCGCGGGCGAGGGGTTTGCTGTGACCGAAGGCGCGTGCGGCACGCCGAAGTAGCGCCCGGGCGCGGGCAAAGTCGTCGAGTTGCGCCATCGCAATGCCGCGAAGTGCAAGTGCCGGCGCGTCGTCACGCAGCGCGACTCGATTCAACGCAGCCAGCGGATCTCCGGCCGCCAGAGCGCGCGCTGCGACGGTGAGCGCCGCCTCCATCGGAATCCCGTCACAGTTGTAACTCACAACCGTAGCCGCCGTCGCCTTACATTCCGGTTTCGCTCTGCGATGGCGGAAAAAGGCCCGGATCGATCAGGAGTACTGGAATGACGACTTCCGCACGCGCGACGAGGCGCGATAAAGGAACCTGGCGGCGCTACGGCGCTGCCGATTGGCTCGGACTGGCCGCGTCGCCGAGCTTCGCGTTGATGGCGTGGATCGCGGGCACCGGCGCGCCTGGCACCGCGCTCTGTTCGGCGGCGCCGGCCGGGCTTTCGATCGGCGGTATGGCCTGGATGTACCTGCTGATGAGCGTATTCCATATGTCGCCCTGGCTGAGGATTGCCTCTGACCGTCTGCAGCGCGTTACCCGTCCCATAAGCAAAGCCCTAGGAGGTTGATCATGCAACATTCCATCGTTTCGCGCCGCGAATGGCTCGCCGCCCGCAAGGCGCTTCTCGCCAGGGAACGCGCCCTGACCCATGAACTCGACGCACTCCGCGCCGAGCGCCGGGAACTGCCTTGGGTCCGGGTGGACAAGCCTTATGTCTTCGAGGGTCCCGAGGGTGAATACAGGCTCGGCGATCTGTTTCGTGGCCGCAGCCAGCTCGCCGTCTACCACTTCATGCTGACGCCGGGCTCGGACCACATTTGCAAGGGCTGTGCCTTCGTTGCCGACCATATCGACACGGCACGGCAGCATTTCGAACATGCGGACCTCGCGTTCGCTGCCGTCTCGCGCGCACCGCTCGAACAGATCGAGTCGGTCAAGGCACGCATGGGCTGGACCTTTCCCTGGATTTCGTCGTACGGCAGCGATTTCAACTTCGATTTCGGTGTGTCGTTCAGGCAAGAAGACCTCGCGGCTGGCCGCGCGGTCTATAACTACGGCACTCCGATCCACAACAGCAAAGACATGTTCGGCACGAGCATTTTCGTGACGGACGACAGTGGCGCAATCTGCCACAGTTACTCGACCTATCACCGCGGTGTAGAAATGCTGATGGGCGCCCTGATGTGGCTGGATCTGGCGCCCAAGGGCCGCAACGAGTCCGGTGGCACGCATAGCTGGGTGAGGCGTCACGACGAATATTGAAACGACAGCCGTGCCAGCCGCCAGTTTCGACGGAACCCCTCGAGCGGTCTGGATTCGGCCGTGCCTTTCGGTGCGACGCCGGACTCGACACACGGAGATGGCCGCCATCGCAGCGGATGATGACGGCCAGCCGTGTACAGACGATTCTCTACTGAAGATTCAGTTCGTAAACGGCCGCGCCGTTGTCGTCGATCTCCAGAAACCGGGCGTTGGGTGCCTGTTCGGCAACAAAGTCGCGCGCACGCTGCGTGTCCGGCACCCGAAAAGTCAGCGTCAGGTCGGTGCCGCTGCTGATCGGTGCAAACGACCAGTTGCCGTCGGCGGTGGGTGCAACCGGGCTGTTGGTACGAATATAATCGGCCAGAACCGTGCGATTGGCGTCGGGTGAGTTGATCACCACATGATCACTGCCGGTGCCCGGAAACACGCCGCCGTTGGCGCGATAGTTGTTCGAAGCGACGACGAACTCCTGGTCCGGGGTGACCGCGGAACCGTTGTATTGCAGATCCACAATGCGTTCGGCGTCCGCGTCGATGACGCTGCAGTCGCGGTCGAAACGCGGCGGTTGAGTCACGTCGATCTGGTAACTCACGCCATCGATCACGTCGAAGTTATAGGTCGGAAAGCCAGTGTAGTTCACCAGCGGTTGCGGGGCGCTGTCGTTGATGTCGATCTGGTAGAACTGCGACGCCGAGCATTCCAGCCACCCCTTGAGCTCTTCACCACTGACTTTCACCGCGACGAGCGTGTTCGGGTACAGATACAGATCGGCGGCGTTGCGTAGCGTCAGCTTGCCCTTGGGCACTGTGGTGAAGCTGCCTTCGGCCGAGCAGTTGCCCTCGCGATCGCAGGCCTTGAACGGGGCGGCGGCCGACAGTACCGGCAGGTCCTGAAGATTGACGTCGCCCTGAATGAGATTCTCGACGTAGGCTTTCTGTGCGTCGCTGACGATCTGGATCGACGGATCATCCTTGACCAGCGCCAGAAAACTGAAGATATCGTCGTTGGACTCGCCGATTGGTGTGCCCATGTAGTCGCGGGTGGCCTGGTCGTCGCCGGCGAGCTTTGCCACCAGTGCGGCGTCCGCTGCCACGGTCGGTTCGCCGTCGACGTTGATGGGCCGCGCCTCGACCCGACTGTTCGTGATCGTCCAGCTATCGGCCTCGGTGTCGTAGTCGAGGGTCAGATCGATCATCCCGAGATGGCTGCCCCAGTAGCCGGGCATGACGGCGGGCACGCCTTTGATCGTGCCTTTATCGATATCCACGTCCGGCGTTTCGGCGAATGTTTCGGACGGAAACACCAGATGGCTGTGGCCGAACATGATGGCATCGATATCCGGTACGTCGGCCAGATACCAGCTGCTGTTTTCGGCCTTGTCATCACGTGCGTAGGGCGTCGTGCTGATCCCGGAATGGGCGATGGCGACCACGATATCGGCACCGGCGGCCTTCATTTGCGGCACGTAACGCTCGGCCATGGCCCTGATGTCCCTGGTGATGACGCGGCCGTCGAGATTGCCCTTGTCCCACTGCGTGATCTGCGGCGGTACGAAACCTATGAAGCCGATGGTGATCGTGTGTACATGGCCGTCCCGATCCTGGACCGACTTGTCGATCAGCCGATAGGGTTCGAAGTAGGGCGTATCGTTAACCGGATCGTCGTCGCCGTCGTCCTTGAATATATTGGCGCTGATGTAGGGGAAGTCGGCATCGTTCACGCTCTCGGCCAGGTAATCCAGCCCGTAATTGAATTCGTGATTGCCGTAGTTGGCGACGTCGTAATTCAGCTCGTTCATGGCCTTGTAGACCGGATGCACTTCGCCGGGTGCGAGGCCCTTGGCCTGGCGCCAGTCTCCCATGGGGCTGCCCTGGATCAGGTCGCCATTGTCGACCAGCACGCTGTTGTTCATTTCGCTCATCTGAGCGCGCGCCTGTTTGATCAGCGTGGCCGTGCGAACCAGCCCGACGGTGGGATCGGGGATGTCGCTGTAGTAGTTGTAGTCCATAACGTTGGCATGGATATCGGTCGTCTCCATAAGACGCAGGTCGACCGTCTCTATGCGGGCTGCGGGATCGCCCCCGGCCGTGCCGCCCGTGGCAGCGCCATCATTGTTGTTGTCACTGCTGCAAGCGGCGAGGGCGGCCATGCCCAGCAGCGACAGGGTGAGCAGATAGCGTCCATTAATCTGTGTCATCGAAGTCTCGATTATTTATGTGACTACAAAGTTCAAATCGCCTGCGTTCGGTGCGAACCGGCTGCTTAGGCGGTATCTGATTTGTGAATACTCAATGCGGGTGAGAACGCCGGTCTGCAGTCAAACGAAAATTGTTTAATCGCAGAAATACGGCGCTGACACAGCCGCCGCCAGCAGTTCCATTGATGAGGCCCCCAAGGTGTATGCACACCCATCAGGGATGGAGCTTAGGTGAGACAGATGACAGGCTTGTTAACCGATAATGGTCAGGTGCGAGGCAACGCCAACGCTATGGCGGGCCGGCGTGCACTCGAAAACGACGACTGCTGCATCGACGCAGCACACCGTCGCAATCGGCCGTGAACAGCAAACACGGCGCTCAAACCAAGGCAATGGATGACTTTGTCCGCTGCACGCTTCACGCGGCCATGCTCAGCGATCGCTACAGCGGATGGCGTTCGGTACGGTAGGTATTCCGGCGTCTTCTCGTTGGCGATGAGGATTACTATTGACGGGTTCCGACAGAAGGCCACGAGCCCGCGCGTTCTGGCACATCTACGCGGCACGCTTACCATGAACATGCGGTGCAGATGAATCGAGTGTTCCATCATCGTGTCGTTGACGCGCATCAGTCGGATACGTTCGCGGTAGCGATGCTCGAAACGAAAAGGCGAATGTCTGAATAATATTAATTTAACATAATATACATTATGCGCAGTTATTGGTATTGCTGTATGTTGCAGCGGTTGGCAGTCTCTTAAGCCAACTCCAAGAAAAAACAGCATGAGAGACGATCTATTCCACGCCACCGGTGGACGACCAACACAAAGTGGTAAAAACTGCCAAGACAAATTGGTGAATCGGGTATTAAAAATGGTGACTATTCATCTAGACGAACAGCGCATAGCTGAGCGACCAAGTGAGTTGAGCGGCGACCAATCTAAACCTACCGCAGGTCTTTGGTAAGTGCTGAAGCTCAGACTGATCGCCTAACGCGTGCAATGATCAGTAGCGTCTTCTTCTCGTTATCGCGGCGACTGGGCATACTGCCCTGGCACTGTGCTTCCAGTGTCGATCCTGCTGGTTGAATGGGCTCACTCATCGCCCGTCACGTCGCGATCCGACAGGCGATGAGATTCCATCGCCTGAGACCAAGCAGCGTCATCCGCATGCAAATATAGGCCCGTGGTTTCTAACTTCGCATGACGGGCACTACGGTTGAGGTACCGAAGCTCGATCGCCCGGTCGGCTTGGTGCGTTATCGCAGTGTGCCGAAGCCAGTGTGTCGTTGCCTGATCGAGTTTTGCCGCTTGCGCGCTGTTGGTTCCCGCGAGGCTAAGCGCTGCTTTACGGCACGTCGTCTTCACGATTCGGTAGACCATATCGGGGCTGATCGCCCGCCCACCTTTTAAGTCCAACACGAGCGGCGTTAGCTCTCCAAAAGCTGGAATCGCACTTAGTCCATAGAATTGCCGGTATCGCGCGAGCGCGGTCATCGTGTCCATATTCGCGGGGATTCGCGCATGGATCGAACCCTTGCCATGGACATGCCACCACCAACGGCCGCGCTGAACCTCAAAGGCGCCCATCGTGCTGTACGCAAATTCGCTAACGCGTGCACCGAGTAAGTAAAGCATCGAGAAAACGTACCGCGCCCGCTCCCGTCTCGCGGTCTGTGTCGCCGTACGAACCGGCATATCATCGATATACGCCAGAACATGACGCCACAACTCTGCGTCCAAAAAGCGCTCGACTTGGGTGTTTGAACGACGACTCTTCTTCAGCCGATTGGCGTCGCCTCGGGCCAACGCCAGCGGATTCCCCGCCAGGTAACCGGCCGCAACCAGGTAAGAAAACATAGCATTGAGTATTGTGAGCGCCTGCGCTTGGCTGCTGGGTTTCAATGGCCCGCGAAACGGTCGCCAGTGCCCACTGGTGCGCGAAGCACGTCCCCCGCACCAGACCGCCACGGGTGACGGCTCGGCCAGAAATGCCTGATATGCTCGGAGGTCCTCTCGCGTCAGGTCTGAAATAGCGTTCCCGCGTTGATGGGTCGACCACAACACGAGCCGCTCGGCCTCTTTTCGGTAGCTGCGAAACGTCGCCGGCGTATCTGCGAATTCCGCCAACCAGACGGCAATCGCCTCTAGGTCGTTAACTGCCGCAATTTGGGCCCGCTCTATCGGCGCACGGTTGCGACCGAACTCGCCGACAAGATGCGTCGGCACCGACCAACTCCGATTGTATTCCGCAGGCGCCAGAAAACCTGTGTCAAACATCGTGCCAACCGCCCTATTTCACGCTTTCAACCATTCGTGATTATAGGCGTAATCACGAATGGTTGTGAGTAGGACAAGCGAATTCGCTAGTGCGCTACCGTTTGCCGCCCGCCGATCTATCCCTTAGATGCCGATGGATCGTCTTTGCGTTGATACGTTCGCTCTTCTTGAAATCGGCCGTCTTCCTTGTGGATTTTTACTGACCCCTTCTTGTCCGCCATGTGACCCCGCATATGTGAGATCGCTTCCGCCTTCGTCCCAGAATTCTTAATTGCTTTTTTTCCGCCCTCTTTCGAAAACTGCCATTGGTCGCCATTTTTGGTTATGTGGTAATTATCCATACTTATATTTCCTCGGAATCTACTGCCGTAACTACGGTATCACTCTGGCTGATCCTTTATCATACCGGCAATTTTTTATCAATCGTGGACTATGATAAAGGTACTACGGTATGGCGAGACCTGATGACTGCAAGTTTGCTGTGCCTGATCGCGCGAAGGAGATGGCGAAATTAATCTAGCTCCTGATTGGTTCGTTTCGAGCGCCCAAATGCATGAGGTCGCCACGCGGTGACGATAAATGCCCTGCGGAGGGGTCATGATAGAAGGTTGTGAACAGTTGACCGCCCTGCTTCGACCAAAACCGCAACAACCTCTCCCTTACGGTAGTAGCGACTTTCAGAACGAAAAATCACAATCCTGATCTCAAATTAAATACCCTGCGTGAAACCGGATACGATTGAGTCTTCGATGAAAAGCGTCAAAGGCTCAACGCGATCGACTGCAGCTTTCGGCGACAATCAATCACATCAGCATTCGTGACCTGACATGTACCAGCCAGGCTGCTGCATGGGCCCGTGCATGTATTGGTGGCCATGCTGTCCTCCTCTCGAAAGCAGATAAAGTTATCGCGTCAATTGTGATGTGATACTTGAACAATTTGATGTGGCAAATAGTCATAACAAAGATTGAAAAAGTCGGCATTAAAAACTAAACGAACTTTGATTGTCCGCAGAGTTATAGCCCGGAGCTAAATGCGCACCGGAAATCCCATATAAAATTGGAGAGTTCTTGAGCCAGAGGCGATACTCGGCGCCGCTCAAATGATGACCCTCGCTACAGTCTACTATCCACTGGCGTAAAAAATATGGTGCCAGCGCGGCACGCACGCGCACCTTCAGCTTTCGGGCACAAATTCCGTAATCCATCTCGACGATATATGGATATTCTTCCTTTGGATGGGGAGCTAGTTCGAGCTCAATCACCCTATTCCACTCCAAGTCATGTTCGGATCTTTCGAAATCCTCGATGCTTTTTCCAGTACCCGCATCGGCTGAATCGATACGAGTCAAAACGAAGTCGCTGAACTTTTCTCGTCGACGGTCAAATGCTCGGACATGCCATCTGAGGCCGTTAAAAGCCAGAGCAAAAGGCACGATCTCGCGCTCTACGGAACCGCTGCTAAAGGAGTGGTATCTGACAAGCGAAAAAGCAAACTGAACTTGTCTTTCCTGCTGTGGGCGGAGGTCCGGGTCGGAGACATCTGACATAACTCGCAGCAATTGGCAGAGCAACGCTTCTTTGAAGCGATGACGTACTTCCCAGTATGTAAGTGGTCTAGCTGACGCCTAAATTGTTAGCGCGCTATCCTCTGGGGCCTCAGTGGCTACATTAGCAAGGTTCTCGAGCTACTCGCCGACTAATAAAATCAGAATCTTTAAAGACATACAACAATTATAAACTATGGTTTATAGCTGTTTGGGCCGCGAAGGGAAATCCTTCGCGCATGCGAAATCAAACCGAAATTACAGCTCTCCGAAAACGTGTGGCCACTAACATCAAGCGTTTACGTACTTCAAGGAATTGGCCACAGGAAAAACTTGGCGAGCACGCAAGCTTATCGCAAGTTTATTTGAGTAGGATCGAAAACGCTCGAGTGGCCTGTACCGTCGACACTCTCGCCGCTATAGCAGCTGCTATGCAGATTGACCCCGTTGAGTTGGTAAGCAATCCTGATATATCGCAATATCAGACTTCTCACGAAACTAATTAAATGGAAGTTAACCGCGAGATCCTACATGTTCCGCTTGTGCATTTTGCAGCTGATTCCTGAGGCCAGAGTCTTGGGCAATGACGTGCTTTGCTCGATTTCGTCGAAGTATTCATCAGCTTCTCAGTGGTTCATTTACAACATGGCAATAATTGCCACCCCGGCCCCAACGGCCCTTTGACTCGAACCGGAATCAGCTGCCGCGTTTCGAGAGATCAAAGCCAGCATCAAATTGCGCATGTGCTAGTTTTTGAAGTACTCGAGCTCTTGGTCGTACGCACGCATCACGCGGAGTTCGAACGCGGCGTCGTAAGCAGCTTGTCAATCGCGGTTAAGGACGTCTGGTGAACACTCGGCCCGAAGGGCGGACTCAATCTTTGAGGATGGATTTTGGGGCGAAAGTTTGGTCGTCCCCAAGGGCATCATGGATTGAGATGCGATCGATGTGGTCTAAAATTGCCCTAAAACAGCCCCGCAAAGAATGTTGATCGACCATGTCCGGACTGAGTATCGGCGAAACAGCACAGCAAACCGGCATGTCCGTCGATACCCTGCGCTATTACGAAAAAATCGGCCTGCTACCACTGATTCGACGTGATTCTGGCGGACGCCGGCGCTACGAGCGCGGAGACGTTTCGAGACTGCGTTTTATTCAACGGGCGCAGCGCTGCAACTTCTCGCTCGACGAAATCCGGCAGCTGTTCGAATTCAAGGGCTGCCGGGATATCGCCAGGCCGGAAGTGGCACAGCTGACCGAACAAAAGCTGCAAGAGATACGACACCGCATGGCAGATCTCGATCAGCTTCAGCAGGAACTCGAACGACTCCTAAAATTATGCCGCGGCAGTGGTCAGGGCTGCCCGATCATCGACGGCCTCGATACCCCGGATTGATCCCCGCTTCGCGGTCCGGGCAAATCTTCTGAAATGAATACTTGACCTGGAGTCGACTCTAGGTCGTAGGCTTGTCCGGTCACTCACGAGCCGGTATGCGGCATCGCCCGAACCCCGGATGATCAGGAGCAAATCATGCAGACCACGACACTGGAAATCGACGGCATGCACTGCCAGGGCTGCGTACAGATCGTGCAGCACTTGCTCGAGCAGCAAGCCGGCGTGAAAGGCTGTTCGGTATCGCTGGACCCGCAGCAGGCGCGTGTCGCCCACGACGCCGATCAGGTGTCGGCCCAGACACTGGCCAAGGCCGTTCAGGATGCCGGCTATGCTGCGACGATCGGATCCCGCTAAACGTGGACATAGCGCAAACGCTAGTCCTGGCCACGGGCCTCGGTCTGCTCGGTTTCGCAGAGCCATGCTCCGTCGGCAGTCATCTCATCTTTCTGAGATTTCTGGACCGGCTGCCGGAACGACAGCGAGTGTTGCAGACCCTGATCTTCACCGCAGTTCGTGCTGCGCTCATGGCGGCGCTCGGGATGCTCGCCGCACTCATCGGTACCCGTTTCCTGGGTATTCAGCACGGCTTGTGGGTGGTGCTGGGCAGCTTCTATATAACGTTGGGGCTGATATATCTGTGCGGCGGCGCGGCGTGGATGATTCGTCAGACCCATCGGTTGCTGCCCCGTGTATCGGCGATCTCCGGTGGCGTGACACTCGGCGCCGTATTTGGTTTGAACATCCCGGCCTGCGCGGCACCTCTGCTCGCCGTACTACTGGGCGGCGCGGCCGCCCAGGCGGAGGCCAGCGGCGGCATGATGTACGGCGCCTCGACCCTTCTCGTTTTCGGCCTGGCACTATCCAGTCCGCTCGTGCTCGCCGTTTTCACTCAGCGCGGGCGTCGGATGCTGAACGCTATCGCCCGACTGGCTTCGCGCATGCCGCGTGTCACCGGCGCAGTGCTGGTGCTACTGGGTTTGTGGTCTATTTCTCTCGTGTTTTAGCCCGCTAATCAGCAGGCAGCCAGTCACTGGAGCATCACCATGAACGACGCAACGGTCATCCCCGGCGATTTCACGCCCTGGAGTGATAAACCCACAGAACGACAAGGCGTTCGCCGCGTGCGAGCCCACATAGGTGGCCTGCACTGCTCGCTGTGTACCGGTACGATCGAGCGGGCGTTGGGCGCCAAGCCCGGGGTGAAGCGCGTGGCCGTCAGCCTGACCCACGAGCAGGCGCTGGTGGAATATGACCACGCCCAGACCGACGCGGCCTCGTTGATGGGTGCGCTCCAGCAGATAGGCTATACCCTGAGCGACCCGCGCAAGGTTGAACCCTTCGAACGCCAAGAACGAGCGCTGGCCAGCGAGCGCAATCGATTCGTGGTGGCGCTGGCGATGAGTCTGGCTGCTGTCGGGCTCATCGTTGATACCACGACGGTCTGGACCGTGGGCCTGTCGGCGTTGGTCTATATCAGCTTGGTCGGGTTCGGCTATGCGGTACTGCGTGGCGCCGGTCAAGCCGCAGCACTGACCGTCGCCGGCGGACTGGCTGCGGGCGGGCTCGCGCTGTTCGCCCTGCGTGCGGCAGGCATGCTCAGCGGCTTTGAGCCGCTGCTGGGGGCCACACTTGCCCTCGTCATCATGTTCGGCGTCGCGCGGCACATGTTGGTTATGGCCTTTCAAGCGCTGCGCCGCGGCATCCTCAATCAACACGTGCTGGTGGAGATCGGTGCCTTTGCCGGCCTGATCGGCGGTGCGATCGGCGTGGTTCTGAACCCCACGGGCTACCCGACGGCCGCGTTTTTTGCCGTCTCGGTGATGGTGCTCACCTATCACATGTTCTCCGAATGGCTGTCGCTGATTGTCAAAACCCGCAGTTCTCAGTCGGTCAAACGATTGTTGGACCTGCAGCCGGAAACGGCGCATGTCGTCACTGATGGCAACGAACGCGATATGCCGGTCGAACAGGTGAGCGCCGGTATGGAGGTGCGCGTGCGCCCGGGCGAGCGTATTCCTGTCGACGGCGAGATCGTCGGCGGCGCTTCAGATGTGGACGAATCGCTGATTACCGGCGAGTCGCTGCCGGTGGAAAAGTCCGTGGGCGGAGAAGTCGTCGGCGGCGCCATCAACGGCAGCGGCACGCTACTTGTCCGGGTCACCGCTGTCGGCGACGAAAGCTTTCTGCACCAGGTGATCAGCAGTGTCGAAGACGCGCGGGCGCTCAAGCCCGGCTTGCTGCATATCGTCGACCGTGTTCTGCAGGTCTATACGCCTACGGTGCTCACGATTTCGGTACTGGCGTTCTTGGCGTGGATCCTCGGACCGCTGTTATTCGGCAGTGATCCCGATTTCCAACGCGCGATATTCGCAGCACTCACCGTACTGGTGATGGGCTACCCGTGCGCGGTCGGCATATCCGCACCGCTATCAATTGTTCGCGGCGCCGGCGAGGCCGCGGATAAGGGCGTATTGATGCGTACCGGTGAAGCCTTCCAAGCACTGCGCAAGATCACGACCGTGGTATTCGACAAGACCGGTACTCTCACCGAGGGCCGACCGGCGGTGCGCGATATCCAGACCATCGACGTCGACGACAACAGCAGAGACAGCCTACTCGCGCTCGCCGCGGCCGTCGAAGCGGCATCCGAGCATCCGCTGGGCCGGGCTGTGGTCGAAGCGGCCCTGGCTCGCGGCCTCGACTTCCCCGAAGTCGATGATTTTCAGGCCGAGTCGGGGCGTGGGGTGACCGCGCGCGTGGACGGCGCCGATACTCTCGTGGGCAGCCCGGCATTTCTGAACTCGACCGGGGTGGAACTCGCCCCCTTGATGCAAAGCATTGAAGCATCGGAACATGCTGGCCATACCGTGATCGGGGTCGCCCGCAGCGGCCAGTTGCTCGGTGCGATCGCGCTCGGCGATGCGCTGCGCGCCGATACCGTCGAAACGGTGGCACGGCTGCATGCGCTGGGCATCCGTACGGCGATGCTCACCGGCGACAACGAACGCACGGCGCGCCATTTCGCTGAGCGCGCCGGCATCGATGACGTTCATGCTGGTGTACTGCCGGCTCAGAAGGCGGAGCGGCTACGCTCTTTGCAGCGTGATTGGCGTATCGCGATGGTCGGAGATGGCATCAATGATGCCCCTGCCCTGATGCAGGCCAATGTTGGCATTGCCATGGGCAGCGGTACCGATATAGCCATCGACGCAGCGGATATCATTATCCTCAACGGCCAGGTCGGCGCCGTGATTACTGCCTGGGAGATCAGCCGCTGGGGCTATCGCAAGATGCTGCAGAATGTAAGCCTCGCCTTCTTATTCAACGGCATCGGCATCCCGCTCGCCGCCACCGGACTCATCTACCCGGTCTGGGCAATGGTGGCCATGGCCGCGAGTGTGACCGCGATCTTCGTCAACTCGCTTTGGCAGCGGCCATCGATGTTTTTTGATGCAGTGGCAAGTGTGTCTGAGTAAGAATAAGGCCTGAGAGATTTATCTAGCCGCTGCCATGAGGCCAACAGGCCAGAATGTTGATTTCAAGTGAATACCGCTATGAAACAGTTGACCCCGTACCGCTCTCCAGACTTACAATTTTTTGCATACTGACCAACTGCTAAAGCCCACTTTGAAATCGTTCCTTGTCTATTTGCTGCTCCCACTACTGCTCGCTGCCTATGCGCCGCTGGCAGTGAGCAGCGTGGACGCCACCGATTCTAAAGTTCGGGCAAGTCTGATGTTTTGGTCCGCCCCTATGGCCCAGCAAAACACCGTGGCCGGAAATACCGCATCGGATTGCGCAGATGATCCGGTCTACCAAGCGCCGTGCACTTTGGGATGTGTAACCTTGGCAACCCGCACGGGCGCGCTAATTCCGGCGCGGCCGTGTAATCGTTCCCGTTTTGCCCCACGTCCGCCCTCGCCCCGTCCCGCCCATGGAGTGGGCTTGCTCCGACCGCCGAGGCTGTTCCAAAGCTAAATCGCATGACGTCAGGGTGCGCGCTCGATTGCGCGCTGCCCCCTCTAGCTTTGGAGATCAATCATGACCATTGGCCCCTTGGCACAGGCTTTGTCTGTGTCACTAAGCATGCGCGCGCAGTCTCGGCGAGTACTCTTCATACACTCGTTTCTGCTACTGGCAACCCTGCTGGTTGTCGGTTCCAACACAGCTTTGGCCGAGGATGCCCTACCGAAGAGCTCGCGCCTCGATGTCGATTCGCTTGTGGCATCGGTATTGCAACAGAACGCAGGAATACAAGCCCTTCGCGCAACAGTCGGTGCCGCCGAGGCGCGGGTAACACCGGCCGGATCGTTACCAGACCCACAGCTGTCAGTGGCCGTCGCGCCGGAAACCCTCGACGGTCTCGACACGCCAGCGGGTCGCACGCGCGGACCGAATGCACGATTCGAGATCTCTCAGGAAATACCCTGGCCCGGAACCCTGGGCTTACGAGCCGACGCGGCGCGCAAGAACGCACAAGCCGCTAGCCAGAGCGTTGCTTCTTTGCGGCTGCGCCTGGTGGCCGCTACCCGTGTGCTTTATGCCGATTGGCGTTATGTACATCGTGCACTGAAGATCAACAAGGCCAATCAACAGCTGGTCGAAGATCTGTACAACGTCGCTGAAAGCCGATATGCGGCTGGGCTCGGCCAGCAACAGGACGTTCTGCAAGCGGCCGTACAGCGCCAACGCCTCAAACATCAGGCGATACAATTTCAACGCCTGCGACGTGATGTGGGGGCGAAGATCAACCGTCTGCTCACGAGCGCCCCAACCGACGCGATCGCCCCGCCCTCTGCCCTGCCTGTACTGGGCCCAATTGTGGACTTCGACGCGCTGCGCCAGCAGGCGATTGCCTCGCATCCCGAGCTTGCCAAGATTGAACGACAGCTTGCCGCCCGCAAGGATCGCGAAGCGCTCGCGCACAAGGCCTTCTATCCCGACTTCAAGGTATTCGGCGGTTACAACAGCCTGTGGGATGCCAGGGAAAAACGCTGGGTGGTCGGCGTAGGGGTGAGTTTGCCTCTGGACCGAAGCAAATACCGAGCCCGGCTCGATGAAGCCCAAGCTCAGATCACGCAGAGCGAGTTCGAGCTGCAAGACCAACGCGCCGAGCTGCTCAGCGAATTGGAGCAGGCCTACGATGCGGCTGAGGAAGCGAAACACACGATCGCGCTCTACGAAAAACAGCTGGCCCCGCTCGCACGCGCCAACCTTAGTGCCGCGCGCGCGACCTATGGTGCCGGCGACGGCTCTTTTCTCGACGTGATGACCGCGGAAGAAAAGCAGCTGGATATCGATCTGAATCTCGAACGTGCACGGGCCGACTATTTTGCGGCGCGTGCACAGCTGGCGCGGTGGTCCGGGGCCGGGCTGGATTCAACGCCTGCTGATACCGGCTTGAATCTAGATATGTTCTTCCAATGAGGGCCGTAACGCTGGAGCCCGTGAATCACGACTTGATCACGAGGAGAGCAGCGGCTGTTGCTACGCCGGCCGCGCCAACACACGGCGCGGGCAGCGACGGCATGCCCGACGCATGCCAAGCGAGCACGGCATGACCCCCAAGGCCGCAGAACAAAATCTGCGTTACTTGCACATCACTCGGCCCAATCAGCACTGCGACTTCGGTCCGTCGGCCGCGCAAAAAAGTACACATACATCATGAAAAAATACGGTTTTTTTACCGCAACACTCGTGTTGCTGGCGCTTGCCACGCTTCTCGGCTACGGGATTGGCTCGCGCGGCGCGGAATTGTCTGGCTCGACTGCAATGGCATCTGGCGATTCTGCGTCGAGCGAGCGCAAGGTGCTGTATTGGAAAGCCCCAATGGATGCAGATTTTCGCCGCGACAAGCCGGGCAAGTCGCCCATGGGTATGGACCTGGTACCGGTCTACGCGAACGAAAATGAAAATGGAGAATCCAGCGACGTCAGGATAAATCCTGCGGTTGTGAACAATCTCGGTGTCCGTACGGCAGAAGTCAAACAAGGTTCACTTTCCAATCGCCTCGAAGCCGTCGGCTATGTCACCTATGACGAGGACACCATCACCAGCATCAATACGCGTGCCGACGGCTGGGTGGAAAAACTGGCGGTCAAGACTGTCGGCAGCGCCGTTGAGCCCGGCGAGATGTTGTACGAGCTGTTCTCGCCCAAACTCGAGACCGCACAGCGCGAATACCAGACCGCCCTGACGAGTGGCAGTCAGTCATTGATCAGTGCGTCACGCCAGCGGATGCGCTCACTCGGCTTCACGACCGAGCAGATTGAGCAGACCCGGCGCGGCCAGAAAGTCAGCGACCGGGTGTCTCGGCGTTCACCAACGGCTGGCGTCGTAGTTGAGCTGAATATCCGTGAAGGCGCGTACGTGCAGCCGGCCACTCAGGTCATGAAGCTGGCCGATCTCAGCAAGGTCTGGGTGCAGGTCGAAATGGATGAGGGTAGCGCGGCGCTGATAGAAAAAGGACAGACGGCGATCGCAAAGTTCGAGGCGTTTCCCGACCGGCAGTGGGAGGGCACGGTCGACTATATCTACCCGACGGTCGACGAAAAAACACGGACAGTGAAGGTGCGGGTGCGCTTCGAGAATCCGGATCGCAAGCTGCAGCCCAACATGTACTCGCACGTGACGATCAAGACGGCACCGCAGAAAAATGCGGTATTCATTCCGCAGATGGCGCTGATTCGTACTGGTCAGAGTCAGCGCGTGGTTGTCTCGCGCGGTGACGGTCGTTTCGATGTATGCCCGGTCGAGGCCGGTACGAGTTCCGGCGACCGGGTTGAAATTCTCGCAGGCCTGCGAGCCGGCCAGCATGTCGTTACGTCGGCCCAGTTCATGCTCGACTCCGAAGCCAATGTCGACGCAGCCGCGCTACGGCTTGGAACCGACAAACCCGGCTGCGCGGCCGAACCGGCGTCGACGGAAGCGAGCATGTCGACCATGTCGATGGCGAACCCCGGTACCGCGACACCCGAAACAGCCGAGAAAATGCCGTCTGCGATGCCTGGCAATGATATGCCCGATATGGATATGGGCGGCGCAATGCAACCCGAGCAAGACAAGGCAGCACAGCCATGATCACGGCCATCATCCGTTGGTCACTGACCAATCGCGCCTTCGTCCTTTTAGGACTGGCACTCACCGTCGTCGCCGGTCTGTATACCCTGCAGAGAACGCCGGTGGACGCGATCCCCGACCTGTCGGACGTTCAGGTCATTGTCAAAACGTCATACCCTGGCCAGGCGCCACAGGTGGTACAGGATCAGGTCACTTACCCGCTGGAAACGGCGATGCTGGCGGTGCCCGGGGCGACCGTGGTGCGTGGCTATTCTTTTTTTGGCGACTCGTTCGTCTACATCATTTTCGAGGAAGGCACGGATCTCTACTGGGCACGATCCAGAGTCCTTGAATACCTGAACCAAGTCGCCCCTAGCCTACCTGCCGAGGCCAATCCAAGCCTCGGGCCGGATGCCACGGGGGTCGGATGGGTCTACGAGTACGCGCTGGTGGACAAGACCGGTCAACACGATCTTGCCGAGCTGACCAGTATTCAGGACTGGTTTCTGAAGTATCAGTTGCAGACTGTTTCCGGCGTCGCCGAGGTGGCGACCGCTGGCGGCATGGTGCGCCAGTACCAGGTCGTGGTGAATCCCGACAAGCTGCGCGCCTACGGCATCACGCTTAACCGGGTCAAATCAGCGATCCAGAACGCGAATCAAGAGACCGGCGGCGCCGTGGTGGAGTTGGCCGAAGCCGAATACATGGTCCGGGCCAGCGGTTATCTACAGAACATCAAGGATCTGCTGCAAGTGCCCTTGATGACAGACGACAAAGGCACGCCGGTACAGGTCAAGGATGTCGCGGAGGTTCGCCATGGGCCACAGATCCGGCGCGGTATCACCGAACTCAACGGTCAGGGCGAAGTCGTGGGCGGTGTCATCGTCATGCGGTCGGGCGAAAACGCACAGGAAGTCATCGACGGCGTAAAGACCAAGCTGGCTGCGTTGAAGAGCGGCCTGCCGCCCGGCGTTGAGATCGTGCCCACCTATGACCGCTCGGAATTGATCGACAAAGCCATCGAGAATCTACGCGGCAAGCTGATTGAAGAATTCCTGGTGGTCGCACTGATCTGCGGATTGTTCCTGTTTCATCTGCGTTCGGCGTTGGTGGCCATTGTCAGCTTGCCGGTTGGCATTTTGATGGCGTTCATCGTCATGCACATGCAGGGACTCAACGCGAACATCATGTCGCTGGGCGGCATCGCGATTGCAATCGGCGCGATGGTGGACGGGGCCATCGTGATGATCGAAAACCTGCACAAACACATGGAGCGCGAAACTGTAACCAAGGAAAACCGATGGCGGATCGTGGCCAACGCCACCATCGAAGTCGGCCCGCCCCTGTTCTTTGCTCTGGTGATTATTGCAGTGTCATTCCTGCCGGTGTTTACGCTGACAGGACAGGCCGGCCGTATGTTCGCGCCGCTGGCCTATACCAAAACCTATGCGATGGCGGCAGCCGCGATTCTTGCGATCACGCTTGTGCCGGTGCTGATGGGCTATTTCATTCGCGGCCGTATCATGCCCGAACACCGTAATCCGGTGAACCGACTTCTGACCGCTATCTACCGGCCGGCCATCAACACGGTGATGCGTTATCCCTGGCCCGTTCTGATCGCGGGAGTGGTCGTCATAGCGGCCAGCATCTGGCCCGCGAACCAGCTGGGTTCCGAGTTCATGCCGCCGCTGGACGAAGGCGATCTCATGTACATGCCTTCGGCGCGACCGGGCATCTCAGCCGACAAAGCACGCCAGACACTGCAGCAGACCAACAAGCTGATCATGAGCGTACCGGAGGTCGAGTCCGTATTCGGCAAGATGGGACGCGCCAGAACCGCCACCGACCCGGCCCCATTGGCGATGGTCGAGTCGATTATCCAGTTCAAACCCGAGTCAGAATGGCGGCCTGGGATCACCAAGGCCGATATACGCAGGGAACTCGAGGAGCGTGTTCATCTGCCCGGCCTGACCAACGCCTGGGTGATGCCGATCAAGACACGAATCGATATGTTGTCCACGGGCATAAAAACCCCGATCGGCATCAAGGTCGGCGGCCCGAACCTGAATGAGATCGAGAAAATTGGTAAACGACTGGAGCAACTGCTGCCCAAGGTCGAAGGCACCATGTCGGTCTATGCCGAGCGCGTTGCCGGGGGGCGCTATATCAAGGCGGATATCGATCGAGGTCGAGCTGCCCGTCTGGGTCTGAATATCAATGATGTACAGAACGTCATCCGCACGGCCATCGGCGGGATGAATATCACGGAAACCGTCGAGGGCCTGGAACGCTATCCGGTTAACCTGCGATATCCGCGTGACTGGCGCAATTCGGTGGACAGCCTGCGCCAATTGCCGATCGTCACGGCCCGCGGCGGTCATGTGAGGCTCGGCGATGTCGCCGATGTCTATATCGAAGATGGGCCGCCCGTGATCAAGAGCGAAGCCGCACAGCTGACGGGCTGGACCTATGTCGATATTGCCGATCGGGACGTGGGCTCATATGTGGCCGAAGCCCAAAAGGTCGTGGCCGACCAGATCCAGCTCCCACCTGGATATTCACTGACCTGGTCGGGTCAATACGAATATATGCAAAAGGCGCGGAAGAGCCTGGCATTGGTGATCCCCGTCACGGTTGCCCTGATCGCCCTGCTGCTCTATATGGCATTTCGTAGCGTCGCCCAGACCCTGATTATCCTGGGCACGCTGCCAATGGCGCTGGCCGGCGGCATCTGGCTGCTTTATTGGCTCGGTTACAACATGTCGGTCGCGGTCGCGGTTGGGTTCATCGCTCTGGCAGGCGTCACGACAGAAATCGGCGTGGTGCTGCTTGTGTACCTGAACCTGTCTGTAGGTCTTTACCTAGAACGCTGCACGGCCGACTCCAGAGAAATCTCTTTCAACGGCGTGCGTGATGCCGTACGCGACGGTGCCCTGCAACGCCTGCGTCCGATTTCCATGACGGTCGCTGCGATTGTCGCCGGTTTATTGCCGGTTATGTTCGGCCACGGCACCGGCTCGGAAGTCATGCGCCGCGTGGCCGCACCCATGATCGGCGGCATGCTCAGCTCACTGGTGCTCACCATGCTGGTCATGCCCGCCTTGTATCTGCTGTGGGAATGGCCCCGCCTCAGGCGGAGAAATCATTGACACGCCGCCCAATCGCCTACGAATAGCATCGATAAACTCAGATGAACCGCGAGAAAATACAATGAGATACGTCACGACAATCGTTCTGAGCCTGCTCATTGCCTTGTTCGGGGTCGCCCACGCAGCCGAAGGCGATGGGTCCGGCCAGATGGGCGCCGGCGGCATGATGAGCGGCTCGATGATGCAAGGCGGTATGCTGGGCGGGCCAATGATGGTCGCCTGCATGCTGTTCGCGGTGTTGCTGCTCGCCTTGCTGGTGCTTGCCATCATGGCGCTGGTCAAGTACCTGCGCAAATGAGCACGTCGCACACCACGCCCATTGACCGCGGGCGCCGGATTCTAGTGCGTGGCCTCGGGAGCCTCGCGGGGGTCACGGTGGTCTCGCCGACCCTCCTGTTGACCGCCTGCAATGATAAGACGGCGGCTGATGAAAACGGCAATGGCAGTGCATACCACGGCATCACAGATGGCCGGTTCAGCGTCGACATGCGCCTGCGCGCGCATCCCGATACGGTGTCGATCTTGTCCGGGTCGCCCAGCGAAGTCTGGCGCTATACCGCTAACCGGCTGAGCGGCCCGGAGGATACGCTCACGCCCCTGGGCGACGGCTATTGTGGGCCGGTCATCCGGCTGCGGCGCGGCCAGCGTGTACGGATGCGATTGGAAAACCGGCTACCCGAGGACACCACTGTGCATTGGCACGGCCTACACGTACCGCCGGATGTCGATGGCCAACCGCGCCTGCCAATCGGACCTGGCGCGGCCATGACCGTGGCATTCAACGTGGTCGATCGTGCAGGACTGTACTGGTATCACCCGCATCCGCATGGGCCCGACGGCGGCCGCGTGGGCTTTCAAAGCTATGCCGGGCTGGCCGGGCCGTTGATTATCGAGGACGACACCGAGCGTGCGCTAGGCCTACCGGCCGGCGATCAGGAAATGATTCTCTTGTTGCAGGATCGCAGTTTCGCCGGCGACAACGAGCTGACCTATCTGGATGGCGGCATGGGATCGATGATGACGCGCATGCGCGGCTTCCTCGGGGATCAGGTTTTGGTCAACGGCCGGCCGCCTGAAACCAGAGACGTTGGCACTAGGCCCTATCGCCTGCGCATTCTCAACGGCTCCAATTCCCGTATCTACAAGCTGGCCTGGAGCGACGACCGGCCGGTCACCGTGATCGGCACCGGCGGCGGCTTGCTGGCCGCGCCAGAACAGCGTCCGTTCGTCACCCTGGCCCCCGCCCAGCGTATCGACCTGTGGGTCGATCTATCGACGACCGAACCCGGCAAAGCGCTACGCTTGGTTAGCGACAGCTATAGAGGCGGAATGATGGGCGGCATGGGCGGCATGATGAGCGACATGGCGCTACCTGCCGGCGCACGCTTCGATGTGCTCACTCTCAGCGTCACGCGCCGCGAGCGCGGCGGAGCGCCGCTACCCAAGCGCCTGGCCGACGCTCTGCAACTACCGACCGTGGACCAAGACACCCGGGTGCGCCGCTTCGAACTGGGCGTGGTCATGATGCGCGGCTTTGCCATCAACGGGCGCCAATTTCGAGGCGCGACGGTGGCCGACGACGAAACCGTAACCCTCGGCGATACCGAAATCTGGGAGTTCGTCAACAACACGATGATGCCGCATCCCATGCACGTGCACGGCCTGCAGTTTGCGGTGATCGGACGCAAGCAGGTCGGCAGTCGCCGTGGTTGGTCCGGGCTCGCGGCCGGTTTGGTCGACGCAGGGCTGCACGACACCATACTCGTACTGCCGGGCGAACACCTACGAATTGCGTTGACCTTTACCGATTTCGATGGTCTGTATCTCTATCACTGCCACAATATGGAACACGAGGACAACGGCATGATGCGCTACTACAGGGTGCGAGCATGAATAGGGCCTTTTCAACAAAAAAACTCCCAACTCTGTACCCGACTTCAGTCTTGTAAAGCACAAAACATACGCTTATATTCAACTTGTGAAGAAGATTATCGCCAATTTCCTTATGATATTTGTCGTGGTCGGCAGCGTGTTGTCGAGCCCGGCGATTATGGCGTCTTCCATGCACTCGGCTGTCCAGACCGCGCCCGCCGCCGTCGACGCCT
The DNA here is from genome assembly GCF_042643355.1 of Salinisphaera aquimarina. Taxonomy (NCBI): domain Bacteria; kingdom Pseudomonadati; phylum Pseudomonadota; class Gammaproteobacteria; order Salinisphaerales; family Salinisphaeraceae; genus Salinisphaera; species Salinisphaera aquimarina. Next base: position 1,890 of record NZ_JBHRSS010000008.1, on the reverse strand, counting down.
GTGCGCTGTGTCAGTCCGATGCGTCGGACCAGTCCCAAGCGGCACCAGGCACACCAACCACTTGTGCTGCCTCTGCCTGTGCAATGTTTGCCAGCGTGGACAGTGCGGGATTACAGAGTGTCCAGCCTATCTCCGCGACACGTGTTTCTTCGGTCTGCGTTCACCGCGGACGACTGCTCGACGGTCCCGAGCCCTTCCCTCCGCGTCACTGCAACGCTTGATCCGGTGGGCCTCTAGCCCATCACTGTCCGGATTTCCTGACGAGCATACTTGGTACTGCTGTGCGCGCGTAACGCATCGGCAGTCTCCGTTCGCCACGACCTGAAAGGCGATCGTGCAAACCCGTGCTCTCACCGAACTTATCCGGATACGCATCAGTTCAAGTGACATGGAGTCATATCACAATGAAAAATCATCTCAACCGCGCCATCGCGACGCTGTCGCTGTGGGTTCTGGTATCGGTCTTTGCCGGTGTCGCTTCGTCCGCACCGGTTACAGCAACGCTGTATCACAACCCCGGCTGTATGTGCTGCGAGAAATACGCGGACTATCTAAATGAAAACGGCTTCGATGTGAAGGTTGTCGACAGCGACGACATGGCAAGCACCAACCGTGAACACGGCGTGCCGCCAAATCTCGCCTCCTGCCACACCATGATGGTTGGCGACTATGTGGTAGTCGGCCACGTGCCTGCCGAAGTGGTCAGGGAGCTGCTGAACGAACAGCCGGATATTCGCGGTATTTCATTGCCCGGCATGCCCATGGGCTCCCCGGGCATGGGCGGCGAGAAAGCATCGCCGTTCGTGATCCGCACCCTGAATGACGATGTCTACACCACCTACTAACCCGCAGCTTGATCGATAACAAGGAGAATCAATGATGAAAAGCTCGAACTCCGACGCATCGTCGTCGCAGCAGGAATCGCATCAAACCGGACAGCGCTGGCTTGAGCCGCGAAGCATGATCGTTGGCGGCATCGCCGTCGCAGCGATTGGCCTGATCTTCAACTGGAACTGGATCGTGGCCGTCGGGGTCGCACCCCTGCTATTCACCCTGCCCTGCATGATCATGATGGGTTGGATGATGTGGAGTATGCGGCCACGGCAATCCACTGAAGACCAACCGTCTATGACGACTAAGACAGAAGAAAGGTCGCAGACGCAAACCGATGAACATAGTTCTAATCGCATTACTCATGTTTAAACGGACCACATCCATGAAAAAATTTATCTACACCGTCATCGCAGGCACTCTAATAGCTGCGAGCCTGACATCGACGGCAACCGCGCAACAGGAATTTGTTGAATCTCAATTGACCAACGACAAACCGATGGATTCCAGCATGTCTCAACAGCATGGAATGAAAATGATGAGTCAGCCCCACATGAAGAAGATGATGCTCCACATGAAGGACATGCTGGCGAGCTGCGACACGATGATGCAACAACGGTCTGCGCCCGATAGTGCATCGAACGCCTATAAATCTCTACGTCCCGACGGCGCTTAACAAGAACCGTAGCAACTTCTGAAACAGTCCTCTCCGGGGGACTGTATCGATCTTCTAGAACAATTTCATAGGTAGCAATAATGAGTTTACATTTAGGCGACGACTCTCCCGATTTCAGCGCCGATACCACGGAAGGCAAGATCGATTTTCATGATTGGCTGGGCGACAGCTGGGGCGTGCTGTTCTCGCACCCGGCGGATTTCACCCCGGTGTGCACCACCGAACTGGGCGAAACCGGCCGTCTCAAGGACGAGTTCGCCAAGCGCAACACGAAAGTCATCGTGGTGTCGGTGGACTCGGTGGAGGACCACAAGCGCTGGTCGGCGGATATCGAGGAAACCCAGGGCTGCGCGGTGAACTTCCCGATCATCGGCGACACGGAT
>NZ_JBHRSS010000007.1:0-206197 GCF_042643355.1 Salinisphaera aquimarina | reverse complement strand
AGTGGGTATCGGCCAGACGTATTAACCAATACGCGATCTCGGCATTTTCATCGGATAATCGGGGCTGGTACCGGTAGCACGTCGCACTGATCGAAAACGCAGCACGGGCCATGCGGATGCTGATCCCGTGCTCAGCCACGCTGCGCTGGGCCATCTCGCGGCGGCGAGATTGCCTTACCATTTTTTGTGAGCGCCTCCTGGACGATCTCGGCCTTGAGGCGTTCTTCGGCATACATCTTCTTAAGACGCCGATTTTCGTCCTCGAGCTCTTTCATGCGGGCCATGAGCGACGCGTCCATGCCGCCGTATTTGCTGCGCCATTTATAGAACGTGGCCGAACTCATGCCGTGTTCACGACAGAGCTCCGGTACCGGGGTGCCAGCTTCGGCTTGTTTCAGGATCGCCAGGATCTGGCTGTCGGTGTAACGGGATTTCTTCGCGGGAACCTCCTCGGTTCAGGGTACGAGAAAATTCCACTTCTGACCCGCGCTCTTTTCTGGGGGGATTACCTGATATTCAGTTCGCTCATGACCGACCCACACCATTCTGGGCCAACGACTGTTCAAAGCGATCGACGAAATCGGAGGCCGCCAGCACTTCCAGTGCTGCACGCAACGCGGCTGATGGCTGGGCACCAAACACTTCCTCAAATCCATGCTGGGCAGCGTCCCATAATGCATCCGAGGCCGTGAGTTTGGCGCGCCCGCTGACCGTGATCGTGATTCGCCGACTTCGACGATCATCTGGATCAACACCGATCTCGACCAGTCCGTCCCGATGCAATGGCTTGAGCGTATGTGCCAGGCCGCCCGCGTCCATGACCATGGCCTGCGCTAGCGCGCCCATTGTCATTGGCTGCGAGCGAGCAATTTCCGCAAGGATCGCGCGCTGAGTCGTCTTGAGACCGCTCGGGGCCAAGGTTTCGTCGTAGAGCTGGGATATGCGGCGAGAGGCTTTGCGCAGCTGAGTGCAATGGCATCGACCACCGCCTGACGTTTGGCTGGAAGCGTAGATCGTCATAACCGAATCCAAATGTTTCTTGACATACATCATCAGCATATGCAGATTATAAAGCAAGCATATGCTTATATTCCACTTGAACTATTAGGACTGCTCTATGCCACTCGTTCGCATTGATCTTCGCCGAGGCAAATCAGTGTCCTATCGCGAGGAGGTCACCCGCCTCATTTATGATGCCCTGACTGAAGCGGGCGTACCCGAAGACGATCGCTTTCAGATTGTGAATGAACACAACGCCGACAATTTTTACTATTCGCCGAAGTATCTGGGCATCGAAAGAACCGATGATCTGATCATCATCCAGATCACTTGGAACGAGGGCCGCTCTCTCGATCAAAAGAAGGCACTGTATAAGTGTATCGCCGATCGGCTTACTAACGGCGTTGGCATTCGATCAGAAGATGTCTTCATTAATTTGGTTGAGGTCAAAAAGGAAAACTGGTCTTTCGGCAACGGCGAGGCACAATATGCGAAGTGATCGTACTTGCGCACTGAGGCCTTATCTTGAGGTGGACCCCATGGATTGGACAGCCCGCCACGATTTTTAAGTGGCAAGCTGCAGCGGAAGATTTTGGGGGCACGTCTTGCATTGCCACATCTGCGCCATTCTGGATCGAGCTTTTGCATCCGATGGCGCATGCCTCAAGAACTGATTTCGCCTCATCAGGTGTGAACGGCCCGGCGCATGGCGACGACGAACGCGGCGAACGAGATCAGCGAGATCGCCGGACTGTCCATTCGACCAGCACGTAGTGCTGTCGCACCGCCCAGCAAAAAGTTGGGAGATGTCTTGCGTTGTACGCAACGCAAGATCTGGCCGCGAGCGTCCGTGTTGGAAAACATGGATTGTCGCCGATCAATTCATCGCCCGTATTAACCGAACATTGCCCAAAGCACGGCAGCTACCATGGCCGTGGCGAGCACGCCGCGTATCAAGCGTGCCGTGTGCGGGCGGCGAAGCCATGACGTGAGTAGCTGACCGCTCGCCATCCAGAAGATGTTGGTCGATGCGGCCACGGCAAGGCATGTCACAGCGGTGAGGCCATAGGCCCAGAGCGTCGATTCAACCGGCAATATCGACTGCGAGAAGATGGCGAGAAAAGCAGCGTAACTCTTCGGGTTGATTACGTTGAGCAATAGGCCGTCTCGAAAGCTCGGCGCACCGCCGGCGTTCGACGGATCGGTTGGAGGCGAAGCCGTGGCGATCCGATAGGCGAGATAGACGATATAAAGCGCGGCAACGGTTTCGAGAACACGCCGGACGTTTGGAAAGTGGCTGAACAAGGCCCCGAGCCCGGCCGCCGATGCCAACGCTGCCAGTGCGAGGCCGGTCATGATGCCGCCGTAGAACGGTAGCGAGCGACGCAACCCGAACGTTGCGCTCGACGCAGCAAGCGCGACGGGCGCCGGCCCCGGCGAACCGAGTACGAGCGCAGCGGTCAGTACCAGCGAAGCAATCGCCGTGGCCATGGTCAGTTCTCCAGCTCACGCACAAATGGAACCATTCAGTACCGTTTATACATTGTGGTACTGATCGGTTCCAATATGTCTGGCGTTGGGCTAGGGTGACGGCATGCCGACTCAAGCCAGAGAACGTCTGCTCGATTCCGCCGAGGCCCTGTTTTACCGCCACGGTATTCAGGCGATCGGCATTGATCGTCTGTTGGACGACTCCGGCGTGGGGCGCGCGTCGTTCTATCGTCATTTCGAAAGCAAGGATGCGTTGGTCAATGCGGTACTGGCGCGGCGTGATGCGGCGTGGCGTGCGACGTTCGATGACATTCTCGATGCCTGTGGTGACGAACCGCTTGCGCTGTTCGATGCGATGGCCGCGCGCTACGCCGAGAACGATTTCCGCGGATGTGCGTTCATAAACGCCATGGTCGAAGCCGCAGACCGGAACAGCCCTTTGCATCGGATCGCAGCCGGGCACAAACGGGCGCTGATCGAACGGATTGCCGAATCGTTGCGGGCCACCGGCCACGCGGATGCCACAAAGCAGGCGACCCGGTGGGTGCTGTTGCTCGACGGCGCCGTCGTCACCGCGATGCGCGAAGGCCACTCCTGGCCGATTCAGGAAGCGCGTCGGATGGCTGCACAACTGCTGGATCGAGAGGCCGCATCAAACTGAGCGAATTCGGACTCCTGGATCGGATTATCCGAGCGCGCGTGTCCCGAGAGTCGATCCTGCAGGTCAGGTACGAACGGCGCAGCGCATGGCAACGACAAACGCGGCGAACGAGACCAGAGAGACCGCCAGCACCGTCCATTCGACCAGCGCGTAGTGCTGTTGCACTGCCCAGAGTGCGGCTGCCGATATCGGCGCGATGCCTTTGGCGATGTTGGATGGAACCGAGAGCAGACCGCTGATGGAGCCATAGCCTTCGGTCCACATGACGTCCTGGACGATGGTGCCGCGCAGGATCGTCATCATGCCGTTTGCCCCGCCGAATATGAGCGCGAACATCAGCAGCGAAAAAGACGATGTGCCGGCGTAGAGCAGGATGACGATGGCAATCGGGAAGGCGCCGGTGACCGCCAGCCCGATCACGGCCGGGCGTGCCCGGCGCCCGAGTGCGAACCATAGGCCACGTGCGGCCACTTGTGCCGGGCCGATTGCGCCCATGATCGTCAGCACCCAGCCGATGGCAACTTGCCGCTCGATCAGCAGCGGGACGAGATGGAAGGTGAGGGTGGCCAGCGTCGTGTAGTAGGCGGTGAAGCAGACGGCGAGCGCCCAGAAGGTCGGCGTGCGCAACGCGAGCGCAGTCGCGGACCGGGCCTGTGCTTTTTGTGATGCCTGGTCATGCGCCGAGCTCGCGGCGGGCGGTCGGATGGCCCAGAAGTGTATGGGTACGCAGACCACGATATTCACAGCGGCCAGGCTCAGCAGGCAGCCGCGCCAGCCGAATACCTCGGTCAGGCCCTGGGTGAGCGGTATGAACACGGTGCTCGCGAAGCCGCCGACGAGGGTGATGAGGGTGATTTTCCTGCGAAAGGTCGTCGGGTATGCCCGCGTGACGATGGCGAAGACCGGGTCGTAGAGCACCGCGGCTAGGGCAACGCCGAGACCTGCCCATACCACGAACAGGACCCACAGGCTGTGTGCCTGCGACCAGAGCGCCAGCATGGCGGCGGCCAGTACCGACCCGGCCAGCATGACGGTCCGGCCGTGGCCGCGGTCTATCCATGTGCCGATCGGATAGGCGGCCAGCCCGGAGATAAGCAGCCCCAACGACAACGCGCCGTTGGTGGTAGTGCGCGGCCAGCCCATGGTCTGTTCCATGGGCACCACCAGCAGCGAAAACGAATAATAGACCGAGCCCCAGGAGACGAGCTGGGCAACCGCGAGCGCCCAGCTGGCCCGTGCACCGTCATCGGTTATCGATGGGTCATGGTGGGTCGTCGTGCGGCTACGGGTCATCGGGTCATAGCGCTGCAACAGGGTGAGAACGAAAGCTGAGGATCGCTCGTCTTGTGCGTACAAGCGGAACCAGGCCCCTGACTCGCGGACGGCATGGCACTATTTGCCCTCCATCAGTGTCGCTCGATTCATGCCGCGCGGTTAGCAATCCGTTTGCGCAGCAGATCGATATGCAGCCGTGCGTCGTAGGCGTAGCCGCGGTACGTCAACGGAAGATGCAGGCTTGCGATCTCGAGATCCAGCTCGGCGAGTTCGTATTCCAGCGCGCGCAGTTCTTGCGGATCGTCGGTTTCGGAGGCGGCTTCGTCAATTTCGCGGATGCGGGCGTAATGGCGAAAAACGCGGTTGCGGATGCTCCATCTGTAGAGCCCGGGCAGCGTTCGCAAAAGTGGCAGCAGAAGAAACACGATGGGCAGTAGCAGGATCGCGAAGCGGCTGATCTGGGCGACCACCCAATAAGGCAGGAAGGCGTTCAGCGGGCTCGGCCCGTCGGCAATCAGATCCCGGGCATAGGCGTCCTGCGGCAGGGACGTGTTCTCCATCGATGGAAATTGGCCCTCGGGTGTGATGACGTCGCCGGGCTCGTGGACTTTTCGTGCGGCTTCGACAAGCCTGTCGACGATTGCCGGGTGCAACTCCGGCTGTGCGACGATCCGGGCCACGAGCCCCAGCAGCTGGCGTTCGCGCGGGGGCAGGGGCGGATTGAGGGCGAAGGCGCCGGAGGGCACGTCGACCAATATCGATTGCGGCATCCGTCGGGACAGCGCGACGATATGATCGAGTTGCAGCAGGGTCGCCTCTGCGTCGGCTAGAACCGGCGACAGATACGGTGCCGAGAGGGGCGCGACGAACAGCGCCACATCCGCGTCGCCGGACGTCAACGCCTGGGCGGCATCGGCTCCGCCGAGCGGCAACAGGGTATTCGCGTCACCGGACAGACCCGCTGCGTTCAGAAATGCCCGCGCCGCGGCGCGTGTGCCAGAGCCGTCGCCGCCCGCGGCAATCCGCAATCCGGACCATTGCGCCGGGTTGTGTGGCACGTCCACGCCGGCCGTCGGCCGTGCGAAGATCAAGAGCGGCTCGGTGAAGACCGCGCCCAGCGTTTCGATGCCGTCGCTGGCGGCAATGCCGCCCTGCAAGAGCGCCGCGTCCGCCTCGCCGGCGGCCATCAGCCGCGCATTCTCGACCGACCCGGCGGTGGCGATCAGCTTCAGGTCGATCCCGTCTTTTGCCAGTATGTCGCGATATTTGGTCGCGATCCGCCAGTATCCGCCGTCCTCGATGCCCGCCGCGAAACGAACCGTCGACGGCGGAACAATATCGCGGCTCAGCCACCACAGCGCAGTCACCGTCATCACGACGGCGAGGATCAGGGCGGAAACGCGAAGCATTGGCTATCTCGGTTGGGGTGTAGTTCCAAGCCGCATCAAACCGTGATTGGCTCGGGTTTTGCAACTTCCACGTTGTGTTGGACGACCGTTCCCGAGTGAAAGCCAGGGTTAGCTTCTGCTGGCCCGGCTCCCATGTACAGGTTAATCAAGCCACGGGACTTGTCCGGGCCGTTAGACACGCACAGGCGTCAGGGCCAGGTCTCGCGTTTCGTTTTCTGACAGTAACCGGTCCGGTTGGAGGCGGAACGCAAGACCGGCGCCCGCGCTGTGGACCAAAGAGGGCGGCACTGTCACTACTGTGTGCCAGCAGCGACAGGCCATTGCCCCAGCCGCAAGGCATATCGGCCCCCGGCTTCATTCCTCGTCGAATGCCCATCCACGATTCAAGAAACAAGGCCGGGGCCGGGGTTTAGACGCCTTGGCAAGGCGTCGTGCCTACTCCACGCATTCAAAGGAATCGGCCGACAGAGGATCGCCGCCGTCCACGTAGCTGGGCCACGCCGGGTAGTCGCACAGGGGGCGGGTTCGGCCGGGTACGCCGACGGTGTCCGTCGTCACCTGATTTTCAGGTGCGATGTCCTGCTCGGCCCAGTTTTCCAGCGCGGTCAGGGAATCCCAGGTGGCGTTGAATTGGGAGCTGGCCGCGTGACCGAAGCCGGGGACTTCGTAGTAGCGGACGAACGAATCCACTTTTTCGGCACCCATCTGATCCAGCAGCCGGCCGTAGTAGATTTCGGTTGCCCGGGTGCTGACCAGGACATCCGACAGTCCGTGTGCCAGGAGGAGCTTCCCGCCCCGGTCGGCGAACTCCGAAATATCGGTGCCGGAATTAAGCTGACCGCTGAGTTCGCTGATCCGTTCCGCGTATTCCGGCGTTGGGTTGATGGGGTCGAGCGTAAACGAGTTGAAATCGGCATCGCGGGCCACTGAGTACTTGACCCATTGATCGACCAGCACGCTGAGGTAGGGCGCGGTTCGGGGCATGGGCTGGACGGGCTGACTCGTGCCGAGAGCGAGGAAGGTCACCGTAGGTTGCACGGGCGTGTCGATGGACGTGATGCCCAGGTCCGCGCCCCAGACATTGCTGCCCGGGTAGCCGGTTTCGCCGCTTGCCAGCGGGAAGTTGAAGTTCACGCCTGCGTCTATCGTTTTCAGTGCGTCGATCTGGGCATCGGAGAGACAGCTGTCGCCATCATCACCGCCGCTGGGGCAGCGCAGCGGGTTGCCGTTCACGGTGGCTGTCGCGGGATCGAAGACGGTGTTGCACTGGCGCTGGTCGCTAATCAGGTCGTCCTCGAGGCCATCGAGGGCATCACAGGTTTCCAGCGCGGCGTTCAGGAGCAGCAGACGCTTGGCGGAGTCGGGGTAGGCGCCCGGCTGCGACAGGGCAAGACTGATGTGCTGACCGGCCAGAAGCGCGGCGACGTTGTTCCAGGCGGGGTACCAGGCGATGGCGCCGTCCCAGTCGTCGGGCCAGCGCTGGATATTGGTCAATGCCTCACGACCACCGGTGGAGCCGCCGGCGAAATAACGCTGGGTCGGTTCGCTGGCGTAGCGCTTCTGGATAATGAAGGTGGCGGCATCCCGTGTCTTCTTGAGAGCCTCGCCGGCAAAATTGCGAACGGCTTCGTCGTTGAGACCCCAGCGGCCGTCCTGAGAGCCGTACTCGTTGGCCTGGTGACCGGAGTCGCTGGCGAACGTGGCGTAGCCCCGGCCGAGTGGGGTGGGTTGGTCCAGCGCGCCCTGGGCCACGTGGCCGGTGATAGCCGGGATGGTGCCGTTGAAGCCGCCGCCGCCGAACATGAGCACTTTCGTGTTCCATTCGGTCGGCAGTGCCACCCGGAACAGGATATCGGGCGCCGAAGTGTCGACCGGCGCAATGCGGCCCGAAACCAGACAGTGTTCAGGGACGAGCGTCGCGCCACTGCCGCTGGCTGCTACCGCTTGTGCATCCGCGACGGTACCGCCGGACGTGGGCAGGTCGATCGCGTCGGCGGGAATTTCCAATCCGACCAGTTGGGCGCAAGCCAGAGGTGTCTGTCCGGCTACGTCATCATCCGATGACGACGAGCCGCCGCTACTGCAGCCAATCAGTACAGCGCTCGATATGCCGCATACCGAGAGCGCCAATAAATTCACGTAATTTCTTTTAAACATGGTTACCCCTCTTTTTGTTATGTGAAGGCGCGCCTTCCTGGTTTACCTATCTAGAACATAGGCGATCCCTGATTGGCGAGTAAAGAACAATCGTGATGGCGCGCCAGGGCGGGTGCAGCCCGCTGCCGAGCTGTCGCGAGGGGTTCCCCGGAAACTGTGTGTCGCCACGTGTCGCGGCATATGCCGCATATCTTGTTAGGCGGGCAGCGGGGGCGTGTCCACTGGCCGTCATATCGAACTATTCCCCGGCGTCACGAGTAGCGCTAAATTGAAGGCGAGGCTGCTTCGCCGCGTCGGCAGTCTGCCCGGTGCATGGCGCGGGCGAGGTCGCGGCGCCGGTGGGTGGAACACCTGCGGCGTATCTCGGTTCGCATCTGCCGCGGAGAAACGTGATGACTATTCAGGTTTTTGGCGCCGGTGTCGGGCGTACCGGCACCTACTCGCTCAAACTGGCGCTGCAGCAGCTTGGGTTAGGGCCGTGCTTTCATATGGAAGAGGTTCTGCAGCATATGCCGGTGCAGGTGCCGCTTTGGTCGAACGCGCTGAACGGCAAGCCGGACTGGCAGGCGATATATGGCGGCTACGAGAGTGCGGTCGACTGGCCCACGGCCGGCTTCTTTCGGGAACTGAATGCGGCTTATCCGTCTGCCCGATTCGTATTGACGCATCGCAGCCCCGAGAGTTGGGCGGACAGCTTCGGTGCCACGATCTACACCTTGATCGGCGACCGCTACAACGCGCCACCCGATATGAAGGCGTGGCTCGAAATGGCCGCGGGCGTGATCGCTCGAACCGGGTTCCCGGAAGGGTTGGATCGAGACGCGTTGGTCGAGCGATTCGTCGCCCATAACGAAGCCGTCAAAAAGACGATCCCGGCCGACCGGTTGCTCGTCTATGAGATCAGGCAGGGCTGGGAACCGCTGTGCGAATTCCTCGGCGTGCCGGTACCCGAACCAGCCTTTCCCCGGAGCAATGATCGTACGGAATTCTGGGATCTCGTCGCGGGTAATGGCCGGCGCTAGGGAAGGCCCTTTTAAGGCGCGCGGTTCAGTCTCCTGCGTGGCGCGCACATAGCGTTTGGCGGCGCGCAAAAAAAACGGGCAGGTGCCGTGCACCCGCCCGTTCTCAGCTCATCGAACTGGTCGGATCAAGCCGCGCCGGCCGCCTGTGCTTCCTCCAGCTTGAGCAGCGTGTACTCATGCCGGATGCCCTTGAGCAGGGAATAGCACATGAGCAGCAGTACGAAGGTGAACGGCAGGCCGGTCGTGACCGATGCGGCCTGCAGGGCCGACAAGGCGTCCGAGCCGCCGACCACGAGCAGTGCCGCGGCAATGAAGCCTTCGGCAGCACACCAGAACACGCGCTGTGCGGCGGGTGCTTCGGTCTTGCCACCGGCGGTGATGGTGTCGATCACCAGCGAGCCCGAATCCGACGAGGTGATGAAGAACACCAGCACCAGCACGATCGCCAGGAACGACGTGATGCTGGTTAGCGGCATGTTTTCCAGCATGCGGAACAGCGTCAGCGACGAATCCTGGATGCCGCCGGCCAGTGAGCCGACGCCGTTGAGCGCCTGGTCGACGCCGACGCCACCGAAGGCGCTCATCCAGACGCCGGTCACAACAGTCGGCACGATCAGCACGGCGGTGAGGAATTCCCGCACCGTACGGCCACGCGACACACGCGCGATGAACATGCCCACGAACGGCGACCAGGAGATCCACCAGGCCCAGTAGAAGATGGTCCAGGCGTGATAGAAGTTCTGGTCGTCACGGCCGAACGGGTTGCTCAGCGGCAGCAGGTATTCGGCGTAGCCGGTATAAGTGGTCAGCAGGTTGCCGGCGAAGGTGACGACCGAGCCGGCGATGATCACGAACAGCAGCAGCACGCCCGCCAGGCCCATGTTGATGTTGCTGAGCAGCTTCACCCCGCCGTCGATGCCACGCAGTACGGAGATGAGCGCGACCATCGTCACGCCGGCGATGATGCCGATCTCGAGCGGCAGATTGGCCGGCACGCCGAACAGGAACTCGATACCACCGGCCGCCTGTTGGGCGCCGAAGCCGAGCGATGTCGCCAGGCCGAAGATGGTCGCGAGTACGGCCATCGTGTCGATCACGTTGCCCAGCGTGCCCCAGACCCGGTCGCCGAACAGCGGATAGAAGGTCGAGCGAATGGACAGCGGCATGCCCTTGTTATAGGAAAAGAACGCCAGCGAGAGCGCGACCACGCCGTAGATCGCCCAGGGGTGCAGGGCCCAGTGATACATCACCGCGCCCATGGCGGCGGCCTTGGAGGCCTCGTCGCCACCGGGGACGTTCAGCGGCGTGCCGGCCCATTCGGTGAAATAACCGACCGGTTCGGCCACGCTCCAGAACATCAGGCCGATGCCCATGCCCGCCGCGAACAGCATCGCGAACCAGGAAATGCGGGAGTATTCGGGCCTGGCATCCTGGCCGCCCAGGCGAATGCGGCCGTAGGGCAGGCAGATCATCGCCAGGCAGAACAACACGAAGATGTTGCCAGAGACGAGGAACACCCAATCGAAGCTGTTGATCACCCAGTCGCGTGTGCCGGCCAGCCCGGTCTTCGCGGCTTCGGGAAACAGCATCGACCCGACGACGAACACCAGGATGAGCAGTGAGCTCCAGATGAACACCGGATTGTGCAGATCCAGCCCGAGCGGGTGGATATTGTCTTCGCCGATTTCGTAATCGAAGTCGTAGCGTCCCTCGAGTTCGTCGACCCGTTGGCTCGTATTCATGCATTTCCCCAATAGACGGATGGCCGCGTCGGCACCGATCCACACGTGGAAAGACGCGGGCTCAAGATGCGGTAATCGCGGGTGTCAGCCGGCAGAGCCTATGGGCCGAGCAGGCTCGTGTCAAAGTCGGCGGGTGCCACCAGGCTGGGTCTGGGCAAAGCGCGAAAGGGGCGTAGGCGTCGTATTTTGCCGTTTACGCACCATGCCCACGCGGGCCATCTCAGGCCGCGGCCAGCCCCCGTCCCGCGGGCGCGAGCTGGATAGCGTAGCGGATGGCGGCGGCCAGACTCTCGTGAAGCGCGATGCCTTTACCGGCGATATCGAAGGCCGTGCCGTGGTCGACCGATGTCCGGATGATGCCGCCCTTGAGGCCGACGGTGATGTTGATCCCTTCCTCGAGCGACAGGACCTTGACCGGGCCGTGGCCCTGGTCGTGATAGCAGGCCACGACCACATCGAAATCGCCACGCACGGCGCGGAAGAACAGCGTATCCGCGGGCAACGGGCCTTCCACGCACACGCCTTCGGCCTGGGCCCGCTCGATACCGGGAACAAGCTTTTCCTCTTCTTCGCCTTCGCCGAAGAGGCCGTTCTCGCCCGCGTGCGGATTGATGCCGCAGACCGCGATGCGCGGATTTTTCTCGCCCGCCGCCGTGAGTGTGTCGTGAGCCAGGCGGATGACCTGATGGGTCCGTTCGGGGTTGATGCGTCGGATCGCCTCGATGATGCCCACATGGGTGGTGAGGTGGATCACCTTCATCTTCGGGGTGGCGAGCATCATCGCGTAGGTGTCGGTGCCGGTCAGATCGGCCAGGATTTCGGTATGCCCGGGGTAGAGATGGCCGCCGGCATGGAGCGCGGCCTTGTTCAGCGGCGCGGTGACGATCGCGGCCACGGTGTGGGCCTGGGCCATCTCGATAGCGATGCGCAGGAACTCGAAGGCACCATGGCCGGCACGCGCGTCCACGTGACCGAAGGGCAGATCGCCGAGCCCCAGACCCGGATCGACACAGACGACATCACCGACGGTCGGTTCGCAGGGTAGATCCGCGTCAGGCGTGCAGGCGTGGATCTCGAACCGGGCGCCGACGATATCGCGCGCACGCGCCAGGACCTGCGCGTCCCCGACCACAATCGGGCGGCAGCTTTCGTAGGTCGAATCGTCGGCGAGGACACGAGCGGTGATCTCGGGGCCGATGCCGCAGACGTCGCCCATGGTGATTGCGATGAGTGGGGTCATGTCCGCTGGTACTCCATCTGTGAAAAGCCGTCCGCAGGTAATCCGGAACGAGTGTCTTCGTACATCAACTTGCCGCCGGGTCTTCTGCAGTCTCGGTGAACCCGCCGCGCGAGACGAGGAACGAGATATACAGCGGCAGCAGGATCGCAGTGGTCACGGTGGAGGCGGCGACCTGAACGGTGGCCAGCTGCGCCACGGCGTGGAAAGCCGGGTTGGCGGCGGCAATCGCCAGGGGCGTGGCGACCGCGTTGCCGGCCGTGGAGCCCTCGGCAGCGCCGACGATCGGGTTCCACTTGAGCGCGCGGAACACCAGATAGCCCGCCGTGCCGGTGAACAGCGTCGTCATTATACCGATGACAATGCCCGCCAGACCGCCTTCGATGATGGCGCCGAAGTCGATGCCCATGCCGAGCGCAAATGCGAAGAAGGGGATGAGCATTGCGCTGCCGCGACCCAGGAAGTCGCGCATGTCTTCGTCGAGATTGCCCAGAATCATGCCGACAACGACCGGCAGCAATACCGAGATGAAGGACACGATCGAGAACAGGCCGTCGACAAAGCCCATGGCGCCGAAGATGGACAGCGCGACCATGGTCAGAAACGGCCCGTCGTTGAGCGCGAGCACGCTATAGGCGGCGCGGTCCTCGGCGGTGCCGTACTGACCGACAATGGCAACATACAGTCCGCCGTTGGAATTGGTCATGGCAGCGATGATCGCCAGCGGCACCATGCCCAGGAACAACCCGCTCGTACCGGCCAGCATGTAAGCCAGAAGGCCCACGCCGGCGCCGACGATCCATTTAACCGCCAGCAGCGTGGTGCCCTTGCCGAGGGCCGGGCCGATATTGCGCAGGTTGATCTGTGCGCCCGCGCAGAGCAGGAACAGCGCGATCAGGGCGCCGGCACTGTCCACGAAGAGGGCCTGGGTGAAGTTGCCGATGCGCAGGATATCGGGGGCGAAGGTGTTGATCAGCGCGCCCAGCAGAAGTGGCACGACCATCATGCCGCCTGGAATACGCTCGAGCGATCTCTTGATTTGCATGTCTCCTCCTGGAGTTTGATGCGGGACGTGGCGCCCGCTCTGTGCAAGATTATGGTAGGTTTTGAAATGTTGTGCAATTTTATGGCGGAATCTGCCGTCGCGTTTGCAACGCCCGCCATTTACGATCGATGTCGCGGGGCGAATAGAGGAGGAACTGCGTGCTGCCGGCGAAGCGACAAGCGAAGATCATCGAACACCTGAGGAAGGAGCGGTTTGGCTCACTTCCCGATCTGGCCGATCTTGTCGGCGTGTCGACCTCGACCGTGCGTCGGGACGTGGATCTGCTGTGCGAGCAGGGGCATCTGTATCGCACGCATGGCGGTGCCGCCCTGCGCGAGAACGAAGGCACCACGGTCGAGCCGGTGCCCGAAATCTCCAGCGAGATCGCCCGCGAGGCCAAGCAGAAGATCGGGCAAAGGGCCGCCGAGATGATCGAGAAAGGGCAGACCGTCATCCTCGACAGCGGCAGCACGACCATGGAAATCGCGCGTGCCGCCCTGGCGCGGGAGATTGCCTTTACCGCGTTCACCAACGACGTGGCGATCGCTGCTGTCCTCGCCCGGTCGCCGGCGGTCGATGTCCACGTGCCCGGCGGGCAGGTTCGGTCGCGTTCGGCGACACTGCTGGGCGGTGTCTGCCAGGAGGCCCTGGCTCGGCTCAGAGTCGATCTGGCCTTCGTCGGCGCACATGCCGTCTCGGCCGAAGGGGCTTCCGAGACCTCGACCGAACACGGCGAGATCAAACGCGCGATCCTGGAAGCTTCCGCTCGGACGGTGCTTGTCGCCGACAGCGGAAAATTCCCCGGGCGCTCGCTGTGCCTGTTCGCACGCCTCGAAGACTTCGACGCCATTCTCACCGACGACGGCCTGCCGGCCGATCTGGCGGCCGAGCTCGACGGGCGCGGCATCGACCTCGAGGTCCTGACTTGAGCCGGCGCTTTGTGCAGATCGTCGCCGATGACCTGACCGGCGCGCTCGACGCGGCCGCCCCGTTCGCGACGCCCGACCGCCCGGTGCGGCTGCTGATCGGGCGTGCGCCCGCCGGCGAGTTGTCCGGGCTGGCGGGTCTGACCGTAAGTAGCGAAAGCCGTGATCTGGCCGGCAGTACGGGAGATGCGGCGCTGGAACGGGCTTTCGAGATGCTCGTGCGCGCCGGCGTGCCCGAGGGCCGGGTGGCCTTGAGCTTTGCCAAGGTCGACAGCGTGCTGCGTGGCCGGCCGGTGGAAGAAACGCTTGTGCGCATGCGGCTTTGGCGAACGGAAACCTGTCTTTTCGCGCCGGCCTTTCCCGGGATGGGGCGGCGTACTGTCGAGGGACGGCACGAGACGCTAGTGGACGGCGCGTGGCAGCCCGCAGCCGTGCACGATCTGTCCGCCGCCTTTCGAATCGCGGGCACGGAATCGCGCTTGCGCCGAGCCGAGGACACCAGGCCCGAGATGGATTCCGGCGTGATCATCGGTGACGCGAGCGAGGCCTCTCATCTCACCGGCCACGTCGCGGCATTCGCGCGGCGGCCGGATGTGGTCTGGGCCGGCAGCCGAGGTCTCGCCGAGGCCATCGCCGGCGCGGCGCGGCCGTGCGGCGTTCCATCGTTGGCGGCCGTCATCGTCGGCACCAGCCATGTCGCCACGCGTCGTCAGATCGGCGCGGCGCACGAGGCGGGTCTGTTCGAGAAGGTTCGCCTGATCGACCCGGTGCCCGAGGCAGCCAATGCCGAGGTCACGCGTGCTCGCATAGCGGACGCTGTCGCTGCCCTGCAGCCGTCGTCGGGCCAGGGGCTTCTGGTCGTGGGTGGCGACACCCTGGCCAGCGTGCTGTCTGCGGCCGACGCTGAATTGCTGGACTGTGTAGGCGAGGTCGCGCCAGGTGTTCCGCTTTCTCGTCTCAGGGGCGGTCGCTTCGACGGTGTGCCGCTGGTGACGAAGTCGGGCGGCTTCGGCGCACCGGATCTCCTGGTGCGGCTTCTGGGCTGAGAAGCGGGCGCCACATCGGCGCGCCGGGTTTGGATCTCTCATCACCGCGTTTCGAGCTCAAGTGCGGTGGTTCTACGGAGACGGCTCCTTCGCTGGGTCGGTCCATCGTTCGGCAAACCGGATTATCTTCGGCTGGTCTCCAGGCGCCGTGTTGACGATTCGGGTCAGGATCTCGGCTTCGGGCGCGAGTCGTCGCTGTCCGCGACGTCGCCGAAATGCCGAATGGTCAGGCATTCAGAGCGCCGAGCCGACCACCACGTTCCATTCCCGTATACGCCAGCCGGTGACCAGCCCGTTCTTGACGTAGGGGTCCTTGGCGACGAAAGCCTCCACGTCCGCCTGACCGCCGACGTTGAAGACCAGAGCGGCGCTGTCGGCCGGCTGGGTAAAGGCGCCGCCAAGCACCAATTCGCCGCGGCCGGCATATGCCTGCGCCAGTGCCAGATGCGTGTCGCGGTAAGGCGCGCGTCTTTCGACGATGTTCTCCACGTAGTCGTAGGACAGAAGGAAATACATGGCTGAATCCCGGTGGCTGTCGGTGAAAGTCGGAGCGGTCCGGGAGCAACCGTAGCGCGCTCGGGCAGGATAGGGAACTCGCAAGCAGGCGCGGCCGCCCGCTCGTACTTCACGGCGGATCAATCGCAAGACGGGGTCCGGTTGCCGGAGCCGCGGTTTCGACGATCGCGACGAATCCCCGCGCCACTGTTGAATTCATTGCCTGCCAGCGCGGCGTCGGTCGGCGCATCAAGCGCGCGCGGTGAGCCAGCGGGTCACGATGTCATCGTGCATCATGGCAACAATTCGAACGAAGGCCGGCGCGCTGATTGCCGGCCTGAGGAACAGTGTGCAAATGACCGACGAAAAATCCCCAAGCCGTCAGGCGCTCTACGAGCGTGCCCAGCAGCGAGAGATCGTCGGGCGATCGTCGATGAGCAAGCAGGAACTGGCCGCCGCGCTCGAGCGTGATGATCACGAAGATGCGGGTCCGCCGGTGGCTTCGCGCCTCGAGGCGTTTCGAAACCTGGCGGAAGCCGTTGCGGCCGGTGAGTTCGCGCTGCGGCCACGGGTGCTGACCGGCCACGACCGGCGCCAGCACGTGCGCCAGTGCCTGCGCGAGGATCACGTTACCCGTATCGCGGCGTATTCGGAGGAGGCGGAGATGAAGTTCGACGAATTGTCGGATTCGTTGTATTCGTTCTTCCGGGGAACCGCCTTGTTGTTCTATCGCGACATGGCCGGCGACGATGCCTGGATGCCGACCGTGCTCAACCTGGGCGACGTGCACCCCGAGAATTTCGGCGTCATGCCCAACGCCGACAATGTGCCGATTTTCAGCGTCAACGACTTCGACGAGGCCTATTACGCGCCCTTCGCCTGGGACATCAAGCGGGGCGCGGTCGGCTTCCTGATCGCGGCAGAAACCGAGGGTGAGCTCAAGCGCAAGCATCGGATCAAGATCGTGCGTCACTTCGTGCGCGGCTATGTCGAGGACATGCAGCGTCTGGCGCGGGAAGGCACCGAGCAGGACGAGGAGATGCGCTTCGACAACGCGCCGAAGCTCATCCGCGATCTTTTCGAAGACGCGCATGAGGAGCGTGGGGAATGGCTGGCAGATGACTATCTCAACGCGAGCAAGACCGGTTTCCAGTCCAACGAGGAACTGGTGCCCGTCTCGTCGCGCCGCGACGAATTCCAGGCGATCACCGATCGGCTCGTCAGGGAAAACGATATCGACGTGCCGGCGCGCGCGGCCAGTATGCGGGTCAAGGACGTGGCGCTGCGCCGGGGCCAGGGCACGGCATCGCTCGGGCTCAACCGCTACTACGTGCTCGTCGAGGGGCCGCAGGCCGATGGCGCCGACGACCTGATCATCGAATACAAGCAGGCCCGGCGATCGGCGCTGTCGGGGCTCGTGCCGCCGTCGGCCTATGAAAAGGACACCCGGGCCGAGCGCATCAGCCATGCGCAGGCGGTGCAACTCGTGCGCGGCGACGTGTTCTACGGCCATATCGAGTTCGACGGCCTGAGCTATATGTCGCGCGAGCGGGCGCCGTTTCGCGACGACGTCGATCTGGAAGATCTGTCGAAGAGCGAATGGAAGGATTACGCCGCCATCTGCGGCCGTGTGCTCGCACGCGTGCACGCGCTGTCTGACGAGGCCGGCAATATCGATTACGACATCGAACCGGCGATCGTGAACGCGATGGGGCCGCCGAAACTGTTCGTGGAAGACATGGTCGAATTTGCGCTGGAGGCCGCCGATCGCGTGCGTCGCGATCACGCGACGTTCCAGGCCGATCACGCGCTTGGCGCTTTCCGACACCTCGATATCGTCCACAATTGATCGCGCCGGATCGGTTCGGGCGCGCGCTGTGTCCGCGCGCCGGGCCTCTTCGCGGCTGCCGCGGACCGCGCGATCGAATGCTGGTTAAACGAGCACCGATGCCACAGTGCTAAATAACGGCGCCACGCGCCTGCGAACAAGGCGGCGATAAACGCGGTTATCGCCTGGCGCGATGGGGGCAACTTCTCATGCGCTGTCGAATCCAGACAACAGGTTGACGGTGTTGATGCCGATCTCGGCGATGGCATACCCACCTTCCATGAGGAACAGCGTGGGCATGCCGGCCCGACGAAGACGGCGCCCGATATCGGTGAAGTCTTCGCTGATCAGCCGAAACGAACTGATCGGGTCGTGCTCGAAGGTGTCGACGCCGACCGAGACGATCAGCAGGTCAGGCTGGTAGCGATGCACCCGGGCGATGGCCTCGTCGAGGGTTTCGCTCCAGTCGGCGTAGCCGGTCCCGCTGGGTAGGGGATAGTTGACGTTGAACCCCCGGCCGGCGCCGGTGCCGGTCTCGTCGGCGTGGCCCAGAAAGAACGGGAATTCCTGTCGTGGGTCGCCGTGCAGGGAGACGAACAGCACGTCGTCGCGATCGTAGAAGATATCCTGGGTGCCGTTGCCGTGGTGGAAGTCGATATCCAGCACGGCGACTTTCGCGGCACCGCGATCCAGCGCCCGCTGGGCGGCGATCGCCGCATTGTTGAAGAAGCAGTAGCCGCCGTACTGATCGACCGCGGCATGATGGCCCGGCGGGCGGCAGAGCCCGAAGGCCGGATTGCCGGTTGCCATGACGTGATCCAGCGCCGAGAGAGCGATGTCGGTGCTCGCCTGCGCCGCCTCGAACGTGCCGGCGCACAGCGAGGTTTCGGCGGCCAGCGCGTAGTAGCCGATTTCGCCCGCGATGGTGTCGGGAATCACGTCGCCGCGCATGCGCCGTGTCGGCCAGATGGTGGGAATGGCTTCGCCTTCCATGCCGGCGGCGCTCCAGTCATCCCACGCGCGCTCGAGAAAATGCACATAGCCTGCGTCGTGTATCGCCAACACAGGGTCGAGGCCGTATTCCTCCGGCGCGCGAATCTCGCCGAGGTCGGTTGCGCGCACGCGGTCGATGATGATGTCGACTCGCTCCGGGCATTCGAAGGGTCGCACGAGCCGGCCGCCGTCGAGTTCGGTCATGGCGTCGCGTTTCTTGGTGCGTTCCGAATGGAA
Organism: Salinisphaera aquimarina; assembly: GCF_042643355.1. Classification (NCBI taxonomy): domain Bacteria; kingdom Pseudomonadati; phylum Pseudomonadota; class Gammaproteobacteria; order Salinisphaerales; family Salinisphaeraceae; genus Salinisphaera; species Salinisphaera aquimarina. Next base: position 187,634 of record NZ_JBHRSS010000007.1, on the reverse strand, counting down.
GGTCAGCATGGGCGTTATATCTGTAACGAGCTTTGCGCGAGTCTCGCATGCCGTCGGAATACGGCGGTACCCGGCAGGCAAATAAAGGGCGGTCTATTCGATCCCCACGTATTGCCAAACGTGTGTAGGGACGGCAGTGGAGATGGATACACGACCCTTTATCGCTCGAGTTGAATCGCTTTCCTGGATTGTTGGCCCCGTGCCGGCAGACAGGCGACCGTTGCGCGAACGCTGCCAACCGCGCGCTCGGGTGTTCGGTGCGCGTCGATCACGATGACGCTTACCGCTGCCGCGGAAATCGCGCGGCGAAGGACTCGTTCTGCAATCTCGACGTGTTCGCCACGAAGCTGATCGTGTGGTAGTTGCCACAAAGCGCGAGAATCTCCAGCTGTTGTTCGGTGGTCCATGTTTCTTGAAATCGTGCGTATGTCGGCGCGCGTACCGTGGCATCGGCGCATAGCTCGTCGACCGCCTTCACGAGCAGAGCTTCATCGGCAGACCAGCATATCGACTCATGGTCGCCGGCCCTGGTGGCCGCTATGTGCGCTTGCGTCAGCCCGGCCGACCTGGCGAATACGCTTACATGGACGCCCCATTCGTATTCGCAGTCGTTGTTTGCACAGACTCGCAGTATCACGATCTCACGTTGCCTGAGCGTCAGGGGACTGCCCTTGTCCAGAAGGTTTACCGAGCCCTTCTCGAGAAAACGCAGGCTATTCGCAAATACCCGAAACAGTTGAAGGATATAACCCTCATGGCGAGGATAGCGATCCAGCGCTGCTGCGACCCGAGGTGAAAAGGGTGTTTCGACCGGTTCGAGGACGTGTTTCATGAGGGCCACCAAGTGCTACATTAACAGTAGCACTGATGCTAATGCTACATTTAATGTAGCGTCAAGAGAGCATGATGAAGAAACCGGGAGAGGCAGTAAAAGGCTCCGACAGTGGTCGGCCGATAATGGTGTTGTTCGATCTGCTCGGACGACGATGGACGCTACGTATTCTGTGGGAGCTTCGGCACGGCCGGTTAACCTTTCGGGCGTTGCAGAGTCGTTGCGATGAGATCTCGCCGACCATGCTGAATCGGCGAATCAAGGAACTTCGCGAACTTAATATGGTGGATCACGAAGAGGCCGGCTATGGCCATACGCCATGGGGCGCAGAGCTGAGTGAGCATCTCATGGACTTGAGCAGATGGTCGGATCGCTGGGCGAAGAGCCTGTAGCGGATCGCGAACCGCCGCCGCTGAATGCCGGCCGTCCGTATCCTCGTAGACAAGGGCGGCCTATTGGAGTCCGGAAGGCCTGTACGTGCTTCAGGTGGCGTGTAAAAACACCGGATAAGGATCAATACGCTGTCGCCGTATTCCGCAGGTCGAGGCCGCATGTAACCGGCGGCGCCGGTGGTGGCGAGCGGCCGAGCAGAGACTGCGACAGAGGTACTCGGTGGATGGCCGCGGTCGACGCGTTATCAGCGTTTGTGCGTGGATGTGCGTGGGGTCGCCACGGATGCAATCGGCCTGCCGGGTACTGCCGACGGTTGCGGGGTATCCGGCTTTCCCGCGTGTCGAGTCGCCCGTCGCCGGGAGCGACGCCGCATTGCATTGGCTGTCAGAATCACGGCCTGGTCTTTATCAGTAACGTCTGAGGACGGAGACATCGTGAACGAACAGACTCGTATCGAAGCAGAAGCCGCCGCGTTTCGTGGCCTTCTCAAGCACCTGCAGCAACGCACGGATGTACAGAACATCGACCTGATGAACCTGGCCGGTTTCTGTCGCAACTGTCTGGCCAAATGGTATCGCGCGGAAGCCGAGTACCGCGGCGCGACCATCGACTACGACGAGGCTCGCGAGCACGTCTATGGGATGCCGTACGACGAGTGGAAGGATCGCTACCAACCCAAGGCAAACGCCGATCAGAAGCAGCGCTTCGAATCGACCAGGACAGATCACGCTGACACCAGCGCCGGTAACTGATGGATGCGCGCGATTTTGCCGCAGCCGAAAGCCTTAGGGGCACGTGATATAGGCCCGATCAATAGGCGTTTATCGGTTGACGGGTAGCCAACCGACTCAGCGCCCCAACGAAAATCGGCGGCCCTGACCGGGCCGCCGAAACGAACATTCTGATATCGAGCGTTTTCTATCAGATTCGAGGTGCGTTTTTCTGACGACGTGCGGCAAAGCCCATGCCGATCAACGCCAGAGCGAACAGCGCCATTACGCCCGGTTCCGGTACATCGGCTAGCGTGGCTTCGTTCCGCAACGTAAGAGTTGCAAAGATAGTCGCGCCGTTGGCTTCGCCACCGTCCAAGCCAAATAGGCCCGTGTTAAAGGTGGCGTCCTGCAAAGCGACTTCGATCAGGCCGTCGCCACCATACGAGAACAGCTGCGGACCGTCCCACTGTACCCGGCCCTGCTGGAACACGATGGCTCTGAACCGTCCGTCGGTCTCGCCGGTTACAACGGCATTTCCAGCCTCTGGTTGTATGAAACCGAAGTCCACGAATATGTCGCGACCAACCAGATCATCGAGGTTAACGCTTCCTTCGTTTGTGTAGATATTGAACAGCCCGAATGTCTGCGACTCCCCGAGCATCAGGTTGTAGATGAACGGATTCGGTGACGCGTCACTGGTCTCGATCAGAAGGCCGTCCCCGTTATTGGCGTCCACGCTATAGGTCGCCTCGATGGGCACCGCGTATGCGCCTACGGCAAAAAACAGAAGCGCAAACGCAGCGCTCACCTTGTAATAGATATTCATTAGTTGGTCCCCACTCGTTTAAAGGCCTCGATTTGGTTTCTTCGACAGTCCGCATCGGCTCGGATGCGATAGTGCTGTCGCTGTTGCTATAGCAAAGTTGGGGCCAAAGCATTGCGCAGTAAGCGGTATTACCGATTGTGGTTGCCGGAAAATTGCTCTGAAATTCGATTTTTCTTTTTATATTCAATAATATTTAATCTGGATATAGCGGCGCATAATTGAACGAGTAATATCAACGTTTGATCGAATTCGGAGGCAGGAAACATGCTCGTGCCAAGGAAAGCGACTATATCTTGTGTTTCTGTCAATTAAGCCGACACTGGCTTATTACACGAGATCGGAGACGCCAGTACTCGACCTTTAGCCGTCGAACAGAGCATCCGCGGCCATCGCGCCGATTAGCGGTCCGGGGGATATCGTGGCATCAGTCCGAACATGTCTCCCAGTCGGGAAATCAGTTGCGAGCGAGCGGACATGAGGACGGGCGTGAAGATCAGCAGGGGGCGCAATCACTCGCCATTGGTCGAGGTCGACCGTCTGATCCGTGGATACCCTGCGCTGCGTATGGCGTTGATGTCCCGTCGCACGATGCGTCATTGGCGGTGCCCGAGTGGGCGTGTGGCCCGGCAACCCAGGCCATCGGCAAGGGGTGCATACGACAGGGCGCCGACAAACGATGGTCGGTGCCGCTAAAAAGGCTACAATCCCCGGTCAACCGCATTTTATGGCTGTCGTAGCGGATGCTCGGGCTTAGCCCTTGGCGCAGGCTCCGAATGTTGTACAGGGTTTGTCACAAGCATGGGCAATCCTGTGCGTACGTTGTACGCGGCCGCTCGATAGCCGGCCTTCCTTTTTGATCTGCCTTCAATTCCGCCTGTCTTCGAGGTGGCCCGGGATCACGCGACATATCGGGTCGGCGACGCCGCTCCGAAAACACCCCGAATCAACAAGCCCGGCCAACGGTCCCGCGGGACCTCGATACAACGAGCCACGCGCCGGGCTCAGTCAGGACCTCTGCCAATGGAAAACGACGCGCCGAGCGCCGCGAGCACGACCCCGCCCCGATCCTGGGTGCGTGTACTCGCCGGGTATCACGAATCCAGACGGGCGCGCGGCGTGCTCGAAATCCTGATCACGGTGATCCCGTTCGTGCTCCTGTGGGGGTTGATGTGGGCGGCCCTGGACGCCGGCTACTGGGCCGGACTATTGCTCGCGGTACCGGCCGCCGGTTTTCTGGTGCGCCTGTTCGTGATTCAGCATGACTGTGGTCACGGCTCGTTCTTCAGTTCCAAGCGCAGCAACGACTGGGTAGGGCGGGTGCTGGGTGTGGTGACGTTCACGGCCTATGACTTCTGGCGTCGCACCCACGCGATTCATCACGCGAGCGCCGGCAATCTCGATCGCCCGTCCATCGGCGATATCGAGACGCTGACGGTGCGTGAGTACCGCGCCTTGCCCCGATCCAAACGGGTTCGCTACCGCCTGTACCGGCATCCGCTGGTGCTGTTCGGTCTTGGGCCGGCCTATCTGTTTCTGCTGCGCAACCGTCTGCCGGTCGACATGATGCGCTCGGGCCGCATGCCCTGGCTGAGCACCATGGGCACCAATGCGGCGATCCTGCTGGTGTCGGCCGCGCTGATGTGGCAGTTGGGTTTCTGGCCGGTCTTGATCGTGGAGCTGTCGACGACGATTCTTGCCGCGGCGATCGGGGTCTGGCTGTTCTATGTCCAGCATCAGTTCGAGGACACCTACTGGGATCGCGGTGAGCACTGGCGTTTTCACGAGGCCGCGCTGCATGGCAGTTCGCATTATGACCTGCCGCACGTGCTGCGCTGGTTCACTGCCAATATCGGTGTTCATCACGTCCATCACCTGTGCAGCCGGATTCCCTCCTACCGCCTGCCGGAGGTGCTGCGGGATCATCCGGAACTGCGCGAGGTGGGGCGCCTGACCCTGTGGCAAAGCCTGCGCTGTGTGCGGCTGGTGCTCTGGGACGAAGACGAACGGCGGCTGGTGTCCTTTCGTGAAGCGCGTGCGCTGGCGGCATCACGTGCACGCGCCGCTCATCCGCGCGCCGAACCGGGGCTGGCGGTCGGCTAGCCGGGGTAGGCGCGGCGAGGATCGGGGCTGGCCCCGGCGGCGTTATCGAGCTGCAGTCGTATCGAATAGGACCTGCTGGGCACGCTCGCAACCGCCGAACAACTACCGCCTACGCCAGATACGTGCGGTTACGCCCCGCGTGTTTGGCGCGGTAGACCGCACGATCCGCGTGATCGATGAGTTGATAGATGCAGGTATGGCGGGCGTCTGGGGCGCTGGCAATGCCGACGCTGAGCGTTATGCGCACGTCGGCACGGGCGTCGGCCCGGATGGGTGTGTCCTGGATGTGGCAGCGCAGGCGTTCGGCGAGGGCCTGTGCGGTCTGCGCATCGGTATTGCGAAGCAGCGCCGCGAACTCTTCGCCGCCGTACCGGCACAGCACATCCGTATCGCGTAGCTGATCGGCGAGCGCTTGCGTGACCTGGCACAGGATGTCGTCGCCGGTTCGGTGGCCGTAGGTGTCGTTCACGCGCTTGAAATGATCGATGTCGATGAACAGCAACGCGATCGGCTGCGCGTCCGCCAGCGACTCGTCCGCGGCTTCCATCAGGGCGCGACGATTGGGCAGACCGGTGAGCTCGTCGGTGCGCGCGAGTCGGTACAGCTCGTCCTCCGTTTCGTCGAGGCGACGAATCAGAGACAACAGGCTGGCGACCATGGCGGGCATGATCGTCACCGAGCAGGCCAGCGCGATCGCGTAACCGGCGATATGGTGTGTGAGGCCGGCGAGTTGCATCGCCAGGCCGGTGATCACGAAGGCGATCACGGTACTGGCGAACGTGAACAGCACCACGCCACGCCAGACCCCCACGTGTCTGACGAGACGGCGCAGATTACCGGCTTTCACGCGGCGCGGGCACGGCCTGGACGTCGGGTCGGCGGGCATTACGACCTGCGGCTGGTTTTCATGAGAAGGCATACAACCTGATAGACACCGGCTGCTGGTGCTGTGGTTCCGGCCGTGAGTTTGCGCTCCGCGACACGCCGAGCATCATGCGTTTCGGGGCAAAACCGCTTGGCATTTCAAAGTGCTATCGGCGTCTGAGCACCCTACTTTAGGGAAAATAAAGTGCAGTTCCCAATCCACCTTCCCCTCACGGACATATGTGCTTGAAGACTGTATTGCCCCCGAATCGGTGAACCCCGGCGCCGGTTTCAAGAGCAGGATCGCAGGTTCGATTGGATGGGAAAGCAGAAACCGGATGGCCTGCGAAACGGCGTGCGCTTACAGTGGCGCAACCGATCCGCCGACTTTGAAAACGCCGAGATGCCAGCCGGAATAAATATCGTCATGGGCGCCCGCGAGTGGGTCATGCTGATTACGCTATCGCTGCTTTGGGGCGGCTCGTTCTTCTTCGTGGGCGTGGCGGTGCACGATCTGCCGCCGTTGACGATCGTGAATCTGCGGGTCGGCATCGGGGCCATCGCACTTTGGGCGATCGCCCTGGCCATGGGCCTGCGACCGCCGACCAACGCCCGGATCTGGTTCGCCTTTGCGGGCCTGAGCGTGCTCAACAACATGATCCCGTTCGTGTTGATTGCCTGGGCCCAGATCCAGATCGCGTCGGGCCTGGCGTCCATTCTCAATGCAACGACGCCGCTGTTTACGGTGGTCGTTGCCGGTTTGCTGCTGACGGACGAAAAAGCCACGCCGCTGAAGCTGGCTGGCGTGGTCACGGGCTTCCTGGGCGTGGTGGTGATGATCGGCGTGCCGGACACCGGTGCGGCCGCGAACTCGTGGGCCCCGTTTGCGGTGCTGGTCGCGGCGTTCTGTTACGCCTGCGGTGGTGTCTACGGACGCCGCTTCAAGGCTATGGCCATAGATCCCGTATTCGTGGCCACCGGTCAGGTGTCGGTGTCAGCTCTCCTGCTATTGCCGATCACCCTGTCCGTGGACGGACTGCCCGACCTCGCCGGGCCGTCGGCGGCCACCTGGGCATCCGTGGTGGCGCTGGCCGTGTTGTCGACGTCGGTCGCCTACGTGCTCTATTTCAGGATACTGGAAGCGGCGGGTGCCACCAATCTGCTGCTCGTGACCCTGTTGGTGCCGGTATCCGCCATTCTGCTGGGGGCCGTGTTCCTGCACGAAGATCTCAGGCCCGTTGATTTCGCGGGTATGGCGCTGATCGCACTGGGTCTGTCCGCGATCGACGGCAGACCCTGGCGGCCCGCGATCTGGCGTCGCATGTTGCGTTTACCCGGCTGACGTCAACCACTCGGCCAGGGCGTCTATTCCTGCCTATGGCACGGTGCCGGTCCGAGTTTTCTCGAACAAGCTCGAGATGATTTCCGACAGTGCACGCGCAGGCGGCGCGCGACCGTTGTCCGGTTCCTTCGCCGGGCAGCGAAGCCATATCTTCAATCACGAGTATTTTCGCCTGCATGTCGAGACCCGGATGTTGAAATGAGCGTATCCAATGCCAATTCCGGCCGCCTGAATGTCATGGCGGGTGGTGCCGACAAATGCGCACGGACGCACGGGAGAATGCGAAAAACCTGTTAGAGTTAATCGTGACTCGTCGATTTCGACGGGTCCTCCCAGACTCAGGAGAGCACTATGTACGTCGGCGGAATTCTTGGAACGGTCCTGGTTGTTGTACTGATCATCTTTCTGGTCAGGCGCATGTAGAAGGCTTTTAAACGAGCCTGCGTCGTGCGAAGCAGCGACGCGATTTGACGTTGGGGGAGGCTTCCCCGATGGATTGAAAGCCCGCTCTGACTCATCTTCGGTGTTGAAATGATATGAGCGGGCCTTCGACCGAGGTGTGACGGGTTTGGAATGGTGTTGTACCTCGACATGTAACCAGTATGTTCCGGGCTTTTATCTGGCAGTGAGCCAGGTGAGAGTTGGGTGAAAGCCGGGTGAAAGCGATAGAGAAAGGAGGGGCGTGCGCTCGGGTGGTTGCCCGCTCCGCGCCGGATTCACCAACCCTCCGACGTCGTATCCGACGACGCCGACCGTATCGGATCCAGGCGCGGCGGTCCGCGCAAGCGGATCGCTTGGATACGGTCGGCATTTGATGTCTGCGCCGTGATCACTGGAGCCAGCGCGCGTGGCCTCGGGCCCAAGCCCGATTCCCGGCGGCTACGACCGCTTCGCGCAGAGGCCGGGAAGGCCTTTATTTCGCAGTACTTTCACGCCGTTGGCCGCATGCGAAACAGGCGCCGGCACCGGTTGTCCAACGTAGGCAAGCTTCACGCTGGGAGCCGAGATGAAGAAACTCAAGAACGAAAAGGAAATGGTCAAGAAGGCCATTGCACTGGGCGTCGAATACGGTGAAAAACGCGGTGTTGTCGAGTTCGAAGCAACCGATTCCGCGACCGACAAGCTGGAATATATCTATCGGCTGTTGGTGCACGACGGTGTGATTCCGCCGTTGCCCGAAGAGCAGGTATCGCAAAAGACCATTCAGCACCGATTGGCCATGTGGGCCGCCCGACAGGACGACGCCGGCAAGGGCTGACCGCGGCGGATCCTCGTTGCCCGGCCGGGCCCGGTTGCGACTCGACCCGATCTCTTTCCCGCGCGCCACCTCGGCAATATACGAGCGGCGCTATGCACCCCAGGTCGCATGCAGCGTACGCAGCCAGTTTTCCTGTGAAATCGATTGCAGGGTCTTGGCGTCATAACCGTGCGCTTGCATTGCCGCCTGCAACACCGGCAGGCCGGCGCCGTCGCCGATCGCGTCCGGGATGAGGGCGCCGTCGAAATCGGAGCCGATGCCGACGTGGTCCGGGCCCATGATCTCGAGCATGTGATCCAGATGCCGCAGCATGACGTCGACGCCGGTATCGGCCATATCGCGGGCGTCGGGACGCAAGAAACAGTTGGCGAAATTCAGGCCTGCGATGCCGCCGCTGTCGCGGATGGCGCGCATCTGGTCGTCGGTGAGATTACGCGCGTGAGCGCAGACCGCATGGGCATTGGAATGACTGGCGATCAACGGGGCATCGCTGAGTCGTGCCACGTCCCAGAAACCTTTTTCGTTCAGGTGCGACAGATCGATGGCGATACGGCGTTCGTTACAGGCGCGCACAAAAGCACGGCCGTGTTGGGTGAGGCCGTCGCCGGTATCGGGACTGCTGGGGTAGCGAAACGGCACGCCGTGGCCATATTGCGTTGGCCGGCTCCAGACCGGGCCGATCGAGCGCAGCCCGGCCTGCTGGAAGACGTCGAGCGCATGGAGATCCGTATCGATTGCTTCGGCGCCTTCAAAATGCAGGACCGCCGCGATCGCTTCGTCGGCCATTGCGGCGCGGATATCGGCTACCGAGCGACACACGCGAAAACGGCCGTTCGAGGCACGTTCGAGACGTAGCAGGATGGCGATCATCGCCAGCACGGCGGGCAGGGCCTCGCTTTGTGCCAGGGGCGGCGGCAGCGGTTCATCCTGGGGCGAGTTCGACGGCTGCGTGTTGCGACTTCGCCTGGGGCCGCTGGAGGGTACGAACACGGCGAACAGACCGCCGCCGAAACCGCCTTCGATCATCCGGGGCAGGTCGAGATGCCCGTTCGCGCGGCCGTGCATGAAATCGTGCACCGGATCGGCTCCCTCGTTGCCGACTAGTCGCAAGAGCATGTCGTTGTGGCCGTCGAACACCAGTGGGAACGATGATTTGGGCATGCGGTCTCCGGAGTTTGGCGAGCGCTGCGCGATACGCGTGGCTGCCCGGCTGTTGTCGATCAAACTACATGTTGTCAGATTCCCGGCGCCGCGTAAGCCGGGTGGCTGCGTCGTCACTTGCCGGGGTGTTGCGGCCGGATAGCCGACGGCAATACGGCGCAAGTCGCGCTGCGAAACCCGGGGCGCATAGCCCGTTCAATTCCGGTATTCGCGGCGGTAGGCGCGCCAGGGCGATTGCGGGGATAGGGGTCTGTCCACCGGCTCGGGCGCACCGATGGTTCTGGGCATGAGCGCGAATGCGGCGCTGATGAGCAGCGCCATCACGGCATCGGTGAGTTCGGCCGAGCGACCGGGCAGATGGGTCTGCAGGATGCTCGTCGCCAGCAGTGCGAGCGCGACCGAAATGCCGGCGAATGCCAGCCCGGAACCGGCCCGCCGCAGCAGCCAGATCAGGCTGCCGTAGAGGAAGAACTTCTCGAGAATCGACTGGGCATTGAGACCCATCGAGCCGTGCAGCCACGACCGGAAGGGCAGCCAGCCAAATGCCTGCGTGCCGGCACCGAAGTCGAATGGTTGCAGCCGTTCGGCGACCACGAGCAGGCCCAGGGCGGTGGCGAGTAACAGCGACTGTGGCCGAATGCTCACGCGGTTGAGTGCGAGCCACAACGTCAGGGCAGCGGCAGCGCCCACGAGTTCATCGGCACTGACGCTGTTGTTGACGATGGCGATCTTGGCCGCGAGCACGCACGCCACGGCGAGCGCAAGCAACGGCCAGGAGCGCGGGGCGCCGACCAGCGCCCGTCCCAGCGCTGCCACCACCAGCCAGGTTACGGCGTAGCGCGTCACCCCGAATACATGCAGCTGCGGATCGAAGAGTACCGGCTTCAGGGCGCGCCAATACTGGTGCAGGTCGAGGCTCGGCACATAGGGAAACAGTCGATACGCGATGAACGCGCCCGCCAGCAGCAGGGGAATGGGTTCTGCGTGGGCACCGAGTGCGCGCGTCGCTTGCCGATTGGCGCCGACGACCAGGCCGACACATCCGCCCAGAACGCTGCCGAGCATGTTCGGGTAGATATCGGCGAACGTGCTCACCCGTCCGTCGACGTAAAACTGCAGGAGTTCCATCGAGAAACACAGCGCCGTGCCGATCAGCAGAGCGAGGCTCAGGCGAGCGAGGGCATTGACCCGGGCGTGCAGGGCGAGCACGGCAAACAGGCCGAGCGGCGCGTAGAAAAGCACGTTGCCGATCAGATTGCCGGCGTGTTCGAGCCGGAAATGCCAGGTCGTGAGCAACGTCGCCAGGGCTTCACCGCTGCGCGCATGAAACTCGAAGGGATAGAGCGACCCGTAGACGATGAACACCGCGCTCAGGACGGTCGCCACGACAAGATAGGGGTTGATCAGCGGTTTGGTCATGAACGATCGTGCTCTGAAGCAACGTGGTCTGCGTCGCCCGAGTACCCGCTCTGACTGGATGTTCGAGCAGGCGGCGCGGGCAGAGATGATGCGCTCATGACTTTATCGTATCGGCACACGGTATAACGGCCGGGAGCCCACGATACTGGGTACCCGGCCGCGATATGGAGCCGGGTTCAGTCCGCGTCGACCTTGAGCACCAGCTTGCCGAAGTTGCTGCCGGAAAATAGCTTGAGCAATGTATCGGGGAAGTTTTCGAAACCGGCGACGATGTCTTCCTTGTGCTTGAGCTTGCCCTCGGCGATCCAGCCGGCCATCGCCTGTGCGCCCTCGGCATAACGATCGGCATAGTCGAATACCACGAAGCCTTCCATGCGCGCCCGGTTCACCAGCAATGACATGTAGTTCTTCGGGGCGTACATGCCGTCGGTGGCGTTGTACTGGGAAATGGCGCCGCAGATCACCACGCGCCCCTTGAAGGCCAGATTGGCCAGAGCCGAGTCGAGGATCTCGCCGCCGACGTTGTCGAAGAAGACATCGATGCCGCCGGGACAATGCTGTTTCATGCCCTTGTAGACGCTTTCGTTCTTGTAGTCGATGGCGGCGTCGAAGCCCAGCTCGTCGACCACGTAGCTGCATTTCTCCGCCCCGCCGGCGATGCCGACCACGCGACAGCCTTTCTGTTTCGCGATCTGGCCGACCAGCGCGCCGACCGCGCCGGGTGCGGCCGACACCATCACCGTATCGTCTGCCTTGGCGCCGCCGACATCGAGCAGGCCGAAGTAGGCGGTCATGCCGGGCATGCCGAGCACGCCCAGATAAGCGGGCAGCGGAGCGAGCGCGGTATCGACCTTGCGCGCGTCCTTGCCGGCGACCACGGCATGGGTCTGCACGCCGAAGTTGCCGGTGACGCTGTCGCCTTCGGCGAAGTCCGGATGATTGGATTTCAGCACCGTGCCCGCGGTCCCGGCCCGCATCACCTCGCCGATCTTGACCGGCTTGATATAGGAACGCCCGGCGTTCATCCAGCCGCGCATGGCCGGGTCCAGCGAGATGTATTCGATGCCGACGAGGATCTCGTCGTCGCCCGGCTGGCCGACGGCTTCGGTGACGAAGTCCCAATCGGTGGGCTTGGGCAGCCCTTCGGGCCGTTGGGCAAGACGGAACTGGCGGTTTTCCTGAGTCTGGGTCATGGCGTCAACGCTTTTTTGAAACGGTGTTCTGGAGTAGCACCTTAGAAGCTGTGGCGACTGCCGGCAAGCAAAACCGAACGATCGTTCAGTCTATTGCAGAGTCACGGGATGGTAAGCGCCTGCACAGGCTTGAATGCCTGCGGGTTATGCTGGCTTGCCAAGTTGAACCCGGTGTGGCCATTGGCTGTGCGAAGAATGTGGCCGGGCGTCGGGCGCGCGCCGGCGGTTCGAATCCTGCGAGTGGCCCATGCTGTATGCGCTGATTGCCGATGCGGTCCTGACCGCCCACCTGCTGTTCATCCTGCTGGTGGGCCTGGGCGGCGTGCTGGCTTTCTTCTGGCCCCGACTGGTGTTTGTTCACATCCCGGCGGTCTGCTGGGGCGCTTATGTCTCGCTCAGCGGCCGGATCTGTCCACTTACGCCACTGGAACAGCAGCTGCGCGTCGCTGCCGGTCAGCAGGGCTATGCCGACGGCTTCATCGATCATTATCTGGTCGCGCTGATCTATCCCGCCGGGCTGACGCGATCGATTCAGATCGCGATCGGCGTGGCCGTCATCGGCGTCAACGTAGTGTTGTACGGGCTGTTGTTATATCGCTGGGTCTGTACACGCCGTCGAGAGGACAGGCGCGGGCGGTCAATACAGGGCTGACGATGTCGCGTCAGCGCGGGCGAACCAGCAGGTTCTGATGTGCCATGCCGATACGGCCCTGGCTGTCGTAGAGTGTCGAACTGGCGAGGCCCACACCGTTGGGCTGGACGATGGTTTCGGCATCCAGCCCGATCCATTCACCCACCGGCGCGCGATGCAGATAGAGGGTGAGATCGGTATTGGTGAACAGAAATTCGTCGAACGGCAGCACCCAGCTGATGCCGTTGCCGAAGTCCGCGGCTGCCGCGGCGCGCATGGCGGGGGTGGTTTCGACGCCGTCGATCAGGGGGACGCGCAGACAAAACCACGCCGCCGCCGGCCCGGGTACACGGGTGCTGCCGTGGGCGACGCGGATGTCCATGGCCTCGTGATGAAACGACTCGCCCGTCGGCATGCCGGGCGTGTCGAAACGCTCGGTGCAGTCCGCGGGTTCCGGTTCTAGCCGCGCGGCCGATGTGGCGGGAACCGCCGTGGATTGTTCGCGCAGCATCAGGGCGATGGCCCGTCCCACCACGCTGCCCTCGTGTTCGATACGCAGGGTCACGCGCCGCGCGGTTCGTCCGCGGCTGGTCTCGACCGCAACCGTCAGGGCCGCGACCGGAACCGGTCGCGAGAGTTCGAACGTCAGCCGGGCGAGAAAGAATTCCTCGCCGACCGCGGTCTCGGCCAGATGGGCCAACAGCGCGGCCGGCGCGCCGCCGTGCTGTGCGTTTTCATCCCAGGGACCGCGAGATAGCCCGGTTGCAAGAAAGGTGTCGCCGTCGCGCAGGAATACGCTGTGCGGATTTGCCGATGACATGCCGATGCTCTTTCAGAGGTTGCAGATGATTCGGCACGCATCCTGCCACGGATCGTGCGCAGCGACACTCGACGCACGCCGCCGGCGCAGACCGGCGGGCGCACATCGTACCGCTGGTTTGTCAGCCGGCGGCCCGAGCCTGGGGCCGGGCCTTGAACACGAATCCGTCGTACCCGTTGGCAGCAACCGCTTCGCAAATCTGGCGGTAGTGGGCGGCGCCGCCGGCGTAGGGCATGAAGATGCGCGGCTTGCCCGGCACATTGGCGCCCAGATACCAGGAGCTGTTGGCCTTGGGCAGCAGGGTCTGTTCGGCGGCGTCGTTGACGTGTGCCACCCATCGATCCTCGGACTGCGCGCTGGCCTCGATACGGGTCAGGCCCTGATTCCGCATGTGGTCGATGCAATCGCTGATCCAGTCGACATGCTGTTCGATGGAGGTGGGCATGTTGGTCAGCACCGACGGGCTGCCCGGGCCGGTGATGGTGAACAGGTTGGGAAAGCCGGCCATCTGCAGGCCCAGATAGGTGCGCGGGCCGGCGGCCCATTTATCGGCGAGTTTCTGCCCGTCGCGGCCTTCGATATCGATATTGAGCAGGGCGCCGGTCATCGCATCGAAGCCGGTGGCGAACACCAGCGCATCGAGGGGATAGTGGGCCTCGGATGTTCGCAGCCCGCCGGCGTTCATCGCCTCGATCGGCGTGCGCCTGACGTCGACCAGCGAGACGTTATCGCGGTTGTAGGTCTCGAAGTAGTGGGTATCGATCGGCGGTCGCTTGGTCGCGAACGGATGGTCGTAGGGTGTGAGGGTTTCGGCGGTTTGCGGATCGTCGACGGTCGCGCGGATCTTGTCGCGGATGAACTCCGAGGCCGTGGCGTTGGCAGCTTCGTCGGTCAGCAGATCCTTGAACACGGTACGAAACCGCAGGCTGCCGCGTTCCCATGAGGCTTCGTAACGGGTCTGGCGCTCGTCGTCGGACACGGCCAGCGCGGGGGTGTCGCTGACATCGAAGGGATGGCAGTTGGCCGATTCGCGCTGCTTGCGCCGAATCGCCGCGTAATCGGCCTTGTAGGCATTTTCTTCGGCCGGATCGAGGGGCGCGTTGCGGGCCGGTACGCTGTAGTTGGCGGTGCGCTGGAATACAGTGAGATGCGCCGCCTGTTCCGCGATCACCGGGATCGCCTGGATGCCGGTGGAACCGGTGCCGATCACGCCGACGCGCTTGCCGCGAAAATCGACGCCTTCATGCGGCCACTGGCCGGTGTGGTGCCAGTCGCCTGCAAAGTCATCGAGGCCGTCAATCTGCGGGATATTCGCCGACGACAGGCAGCCCACGGCGGTGATCAGAAACCGTGCGCTGAAGCGTTCGCCGCCGTCGGTATCCACGCTCCATTCGTCGGATGTGGCATCGAATACGGCCCGGGCGATCCGCGTGGACAGCTGGATGTCCGGACGTAGATCGAACTTGTCGGCCACGTGGTTCAGATAGTTCATGATCTCGGGCTGGCCGGGATAGCGCTCGCTCCAGCGCCATTCCTGCTGCAACTCGTCCGAGAACGAGTACGAGTAGTAGTAACTCTCGGAGTCGCAGCGCGCGCCGGGGTAGCGGTTCCAGTACCAGGTGCCGCCCACGCCGTCGCCGGCTTCGAACACGCGTGCCGACAATCCCAGTTCACGCAGGCGATGGAGCATGTAAAGCCCGGAAAAGCCGGCGCCCACGACCACGGCGTCCAGCCGACGCGGTGTCTGGGCGTCGGCCGACGCTGACTGACGATTGTTCACTGGCATGACTCCTCCGATCTCGTTCTTGGTCGGCAATGCATCGCCGCCGGTATTGTTGTATTGAAAAGCGCCGCGTCGGTCTATCGTTCGGCTTGCTTGAGCGACGGGGCCTCCAATGCCGCGCGCAGATGCGCCGCGGCGTCTTCGAGGGCCGTGATGCCTGCGTCCATGATGAAACAACGGGTCACGAAGCCGTGGATCTGGCCGTCGTAGCGATGCAGTGTCACGGCATTGCCGGCTGCGCTTAGAAGATCCGCATAGGCTTCGCCTTCGTCCCTGAGCGGGTCGAATTCCGCGGTGATGATGAATGCCGGTGGCAGATTCGTGGCGTCCTCGATTCGCAGCGGCGAGGCGCGCGGGTCGCGACCGTCGCCGTCACCAAGATAATGATTCCAGAACCAGCGCATCAGTTCGGTGGTCAGATAGTAGCCTTCGCCGTTGTCGCGACAGGAGGCGGTCTGTGCATCGTGGTCGGTCGCCGGATAGAACAGCAGCTGGAAGGCGATGTTCGGGCCGCCGTGATCGCGCGCGAGAATGGCGACCACCGCGGCGATATTGCCGCCGGCGCTGTCGCCGCCGACCGCGATGCGAGCGGCGTCGATGTTCAGGTCGGCGGCGTGTTCGGCGACCCACCGGGTCGCGGCATGGCAGTCCAGTACCGGTGCCGGGAAGGGGTGTTCCGGGGCCAGTCGATAGTCCACGGAGATCACCACCGCCGACGCCCGGTTGGCGAGAATGGTGCAGGCGGTTTCCACCGAATCCAGGTTGCCGGCTACCCAGCCGCCGCCGTGGAAATAGATCAGCGCCGGAAACGGGCCGTGACCGGCAGGCGTGTACACGCGCAGGGGTATATCGCCGTTGGGGCCGGTGGCGACATGTTCGGTCTGTGCCGCGACCGGTTCGGGCGTGCCGCCGGAGATCGAGGCCAGGGTGGCACGCAGCTCCGTCGGGCTCAGCTCATGGATCGGCGGGCCGCCCATGGCGTCCAGTCGCTGCAGAAATTCGCGTGCCTGTGGGTCCAGTGGCATTGATCGGCGCCTCGTCAGACAGAGCACGCCCGGGCTGGCGCGCGATCAGTCGAGACTTCCAGTCCGGCAATCTGCTGTCAATACGTCTGTGTCATGAAACGATTCTCTTTCAGCAGTCGTCATCAGCTAGTCGGCTGCCTGTTCCAGAGCCGCGATATCGATCTTCTTCATCGTCATCATCGCGGTCATGACCCGGCCGGCCTTTGCCCGATCGGGATCGGCGAGCAGGCGCGGCAGCATACGCGGCACGACCTGCCAGGACACGCCGAATCGGTCCTTGAGCCAGCCGCACTGTTCGTGTTCGGGATACGCGGACAAGGCGTTCCAGTAATGGTCGACCTCGGCCTGGTCGGCGCAGTCGATCGAGAGTGAAATCGCTTCGGTAAACGGGACGCCCGAGCCGCCGTTCAAACCGAGATAACGCCGGCCGGCCAGCGTGAATGTCACGAGAAGCGCGTCACCGGCCTTGCCGGCCGGGTAATCCACGGGCGCATGCATGACCTCGTCGATGCGTGAATCCGGAAACAACTCCACATAGAAGTCGGCCGCCTGCTCGGCTACGCCATCGAACCACAGACAGGTACTGATGGGTTCCATCGCTATGCGCCTCTTGATCCGACGAAGCCGATCATCGCGCCCTGGGGATCGCGCGCCTGGATCACCCAGTCGCCGCCCGGCACCTCGGTGGGACCATGGAGCAGGGTGCCGCCGTTGGCCGCTATCGCTGCGTTGATCGCGTCGATATCGTCGACCCGGAAATAGTAGCGCCACATCGGCGGGGTACTGTCCTGTGGGCGGTTCATCATCGCGCCGAGCATCGTGTCGCCGTGGTGAATAAAACTGTAGTCACCCATCGGTCCCATCGGCATGACGTCGCCTTTGGTCCAGCCGAACATCGTTTGATAGAACTCGAGCGCGGTGTCCTGGTTGGCTGCGGCGAGTTCGTTCCAGGCGCAGTGGCCGGCGACCGTGGGCGCGAACGATCGGCTCTGTTCGTCGCTTGCGCCGCGCATCAGATAGAACGGCGCGCCCTGCGGGTCTGCCACGAAGGCGAAGCGGCCAACGTCGGGGATATCGGTGGGTTCGACGTGCACGCTGCCGCCAAGCGAATTCAGTTTGGCGGCAGCCGCATCGACATCGTCGACGCCGATATAGAACAGCCATTGTGGTGCCATGCCGGCGTCGTCCGGACTGCGCAGCAGGCCGCCGACCGCGCTGTCCATGGTCGAGATGATGCGGTAATCCCGCTCCAGACCGCCGGCCGGCTTCGATACCGACCAGCCGATGACGGCGCTGTAGAACGTCTGTGCCGCGTCGGCGTCGCGGGTGAGCAGTTCGTACCAGATCGGGGTGCCGTGACGATTGCGCATGTCAATTCTCCGGGTCGGCGGTGTCCAGCAGCGGCGCGAACCCGCCCCAGATCATGCGCATGCCGTCGAAGGGCATGTCGCCGAGTCTGCATGCGCGGGTCGCTCTGCATGCGTTCGGCGCCGGCGTCGCAGGTTGCCCGGTCGGGCCATTCGATCCAGGCGAAGACGACGGTCTCGTCCGCTTTCGCCTTGACCGCGCCCTGGAAATCGGTGACCTTGCCGGCGGGCACGTCCTCGCCCCAGGCCTCGACGATTCGGGTGGCGCCGAATTCCGTGAATATCGGCACGGCCTTGGCGGCCATGTCGCGATAGGCGTCCTTATTGGCGGTGGGCACCGCGACTACAAAACCCTGGATATAGCTCATTGCAGGTCTCCTTGTTCTGACTTTTGTTGTGGCCCTTGTGTGGGGCCTTTTCTCCATATATCGGGCAGCCGAGCCGCGCTCAGCCGGCGTAGTCGAGTTGTGGATACCAGTCGCGGCCGCGCCCGTCGGGGGTCGCGTCGAGGATTGTCCATAGCGGCATGAGATCGGGTGCGCCGCGCGGATCTTCGCCGGGGTCGGCGGTCACGAAACCCATCTCCTGGCCCCAGAAGTGCCGGATCGCGCCGTCGCGGCGGATGAATACGTTGAAGGCGGGGTTGTCTTCGCCGGTCGCCGACAGGGCGTGATAATCGCGGCAGAAGGCGGCGCTCGTATCTGAATACAGCGGGAGGTGCTGCCAGCCGCGTTCACGCTTGAACGCCAGCAGGCGTTCGATCGGCGCGCGTGCGATCACCGCGAAAGCCACGCGCTGCTCGACATCCGGCGCTTCGCCGTCCCAGGCGCTCAGCAGCGAGGTGCACATGGGGCAGGGGCGCTCACGCTCGGGGCCGAACATGTAGTTGTAGACCACGAGCGTATTCTTGTCGCCGAAGAGTGCGGCGAAGCTCACGGCGCCGTCGACGCCCTCGAACCGGTAATCCGTGGTTACCTCGCCGCCCGGGGGCAACGCCCGGCGCTGTGCGGCCACGCGTTCTATATGCCGGCGCAGTTCGATCTCCTCGGCGAGCAGGGCGTCGCGGGCGATGCGATAGGCGCGGCTTTCATTGGGGTAGCGCACGCCATTGGCCTGGGCGAGGTCGGTGGCCGATTCCAATCGATTCCTATGGCTCGTCATGATCTTCCTCCTGATCACCGCGATTCCTTGCGGATAGGTCCGGCGCAAGTGCATGGCCGTCTGGGCCTAGCATTGACAATATAAGTTGATATCAACATAATAAGATCATGTCAACAGACACAATCCAGAAATCCCCTGTCCCCTACGAAACCACCCTTCACGTTCGCGATCATTGCCTGTGCCTGCACACGCAGCGGACCGCACGGACGCTGGCCCGGCGCTTCGACGAGGCCTTGCGGCCGGCGGGTATCACCAGTGGCCAGTTTTCGCTGCTGATTTCGCTCAACCGCCCGAAACCGCCGTCGATAGGGTCGGTAGCCACGTTGCTGGCCATGGACCGCACGACCCTGACCGCCAACCTCAAACCACTGGAGCGGCGCGGCCTGTTGACGGTGGTTCCCAATCCCGAGGATCGCCGCGGTCGTCTGCTCACACTGACCGCGGACGGCCTCAATCTGCTTCAGGCCGCCGTGCCCATCTGGGAACAGACACACGCAGACGTGGAAAGCGCGCTCGAAGACCCGGACGCGGATTCGCTGCGTCACGGGCTGGCAGCGTTGCGGTGAGTCAGGGCAGGTTGCCTGTATCACGCGATAGTGTGTGACCGGGCACCAAGCACCGATGACACCGGCATGGATGGCGCAGGCCAGGGCCGGTGCAGAAAGAACGCGAATCCCGACGACTGTCGTTGCGGGCCTCAGGCGCGCAGGCGGCCGACGAATCCGGCAATCGCGTCGCCGATCTCATGCGGCGAGTCTTCCTGGATGAAATGCACCCCGCTGACGGTGACTTCTTCCTGATTGGGCCAGCCACGACAGATTTCGCGCTGTGCCCCGATCAGGATGCTGCCGGGGTCGGCGTTGATGAACAGCTTGGGTAGAGAGGCGTCTTCGGCCAGCCAGCGGCCGTATTGAGTGACGATCTCGTGCACGTTCGCGGGCTCGCCGTCGATCGGGATCTCGCGCGGCCAGGTCAGCGTCGGGCGGCGGCGTTCGCCGCTGTCGGCGAACGGGCGACGGTATTCGTTCATCTCGTCCTCGCTCAGATCACGCAGTATCGAGCCGGGCAGTATCCGTTCCACGAAGATGTTCTTTTCCAGCACCAACTCCTCGCCGGCGTCGCTGCGCATGGCCTGGAAGATGCCGCGCGCATTGTCGGGCCAGTCGGCCCAGGTGACGGGTGCAACGATCGCCTCCATATAGGCGATGCCCTGGATTTTGTCGCGGTTGCGGTTCGCCCAGTCGAAACCCAGGCCTGAGCCCCAGTCGTGCACCACCAGCACCACGTTGTTGTCGACGCCGAGCTGTTCGAGCAGCGCATCGAGATAATTGCGGTGTTCGGCAAATGTGTAGGCATCGCGTCCGGTGGATCCACTCGGTTCGGAATCGCCCATGCCGATAAGATCCGGCGCGATGCAGCGGCCGTGTTGTGCCAGATGCGGCATGACGTGACGCCAGAGATAGGACGACGTCGGGTTGCCGTGCAGAAAGACGATCGGGTCGCCTTGGCCCATCTCCACATACGCCATCCGACGGCCGTGTACGTCGATGGTGCGTTTTTCGGGTCTGTCCGAGGTGGTGGTCATGGCGGCATCGCGGTTCGAATCGAAGCTCGACGTTAGCAAAGATTCGGGGCGATGTCGGGCGATTGCGGCGCAGTCTGCGGCTACGCAATGCGGCGATCGGCGAGTTGTGGGTCAAGGACGCTCGCGAAGCCCTAGGCAGGTGCCGAGCGCAGCATCGTGGTGCCGTGGCCACGCGACCATCTGTCGATCGGCCGCTTGACGCCTGTTCCCGCGCCGAAAGATACTCAGTCGCTGAAATGACGTTTTAAAAAACAACAGGTGGGTCATGAGCGAGTTGGAGGAGTTCCGGGCCGAGGTGCGTGCCTGGCTGGAAGACAACTGCCCCGAAGAGATGCGCCAGCCGCTGGCCTCGAACGACGAGCATGTCTGGGGCGGCCGCCGCTGGGAGTTTTCGTCGGACGCGCAGCGCGTATGGTTCGAGCGCATGGTCGCGCAAGGCTGGACCGCGCCGGCCTGGCCCGTCGAATACGGCGGCGGCGGCATGACGCCCGCCCAGCACGACGTCTTCAAGGACGAGATGAAGCGCATCAACGCGCGCAGCCCGGTCAGCAACTTCGGCTTCTGGATGCTGGGCCCGGCGCTGCTCAAGTTCGGCTCCGAGGACCAAAAGCGCGAACACCTGCCGGAGATCGCCCGCGGTGAGATCCGCTGGTGTCAGGGTTACTCCGAGCCCAATGCCGGTTCCGATCTGGCCAGTCTCAAGACCTCGGCCGAGATCGATCGCGACCACTTCGTGGTCAACGGCCGCAAGATCTGGACGTCCTACGCGGATCGCGCCGACAAGATGTTCTGCCTGGTCCGCACGGATCCGGAGGCCAAGAAGCAGGCCGGTATCTCGTTCATCCTCCTGGACATGGATATTCCGGGCGTTTCGACCCGGCCGATCCAGCTCATTTCCGGCGAATCGCCGTTCTGCGAAACCTTCTTCGACGACGTGCGCGTGCCGCGTGCCAATCTCGTCGGCGAGATGAACCAGGGCTGGACGATCGCGAAGTACCTGCTCACCCACGAGCGCGACAACATCGGCGGTGAGCCGCCGGGGCTGCTCAAGGGCCGCGATCTGGCGCAGATGGCGCTGGAAGCGATCGGTAAGGACGAGGCCGGTCGTCTGGACGACCCCATGCTGCGGGCCGATATCGCGCGCCTCGAAATCGATGCCATGGCCTTCCGGGCGCTGGTCGAACAGACCCGCGCCAAGGCCGAGGCGGGCGAGGGCGTGGGTGCGCGTTCGGCCATGCTCAAGTATTACGGCACCGAACTGAACAAGCGCCGCTACAACCTGATGATGGATGCCATGGGCGGGCTCGGCCTGGAATGGGACAGCGAGCGCACCGGCGGCGGGCGCTACGCACGCGAATGGTTGCGCTCGAAAGGCAACTCGATCGAAGGCGGCACCTCGGAGATCATGCTCGGCATCATCTCGTCCGCCGTGCTCGAACTTCCCAAAGGTTAACGAGGCATCTCCATGATATTGAATGAAGAACAGCAGATGCTCGCCGACCTGGCCGAGCGCCTATTCGCCGACAAGGCAAGCGTCGATACCCTGCGCGCGATACGCGGTGGCAGCCACGGCGGTGACTACGACAACGCCCTCTGGCAGGCCATGATCGAATCCGGGCTGACGGGCATTCTGGTGCCCGAGGCGCATGGCGGCATGGACTTCGGCCTGGTCAGCGCCGGGCTCGTGGCTCGCGAGACCGGGCGCCGGCTTGCACTCACGCCGTTTCTGTCGACCGCCGTGCTCGGTGCGACCGCCATCGGCCGAGCCGGCGATGCCGAGCAGCAGCAACAATGGCTGGGGCCGATCGCCGAGGGGCGCCTCATCGTCGCGCTCGCGGTCGATGAAACCGGCAAGCACCGGCCCGAGCGTATCGCCAGCCAGGCGAAAGCTGATGGCAATGCCTACACGATCAGCGGTGACAAGACGCTCGTGGTCGACGGCGCGAACGCCGGCCTGTTCGTGGTCAGCGCCATGCACGACGGCAAGCCGCGTCTGTTCGCGGTCGAAGCGGCCGATGCCGGCGTGAACGTCGAGGCCGTCGCGGCGGTCGATACGCGAAGCATGGCCAACGTGCGTTTCTTCAATGCCAAAGCCCAGCTGCTCGACGCCAATGACAACGCACTGGACGATGTGCTGAACGCCGGCCGCGCGATCCTGGCCATGGAACTGGTCGGACTGTCGCGCGCTGTGTTCGATCGTACGCTCACTTATCTGAGCGAGCGCAAGCAGTTCGGCCTGCCGATCGGTGCCTTCCAGGCACTGCAGCATCGCGCGGCACATCTGTCGGTCGAGATCGAGATCAGCGAAGCGATGGCCTTTCAGGCGCTGGCCGCTTTCGATGCCGACACGGTCGATGCGCCCCAGCAGATTCTGGCCGCCAAGGCTCGGGCCGCGGATACCGCACGACTGGCCAGCGCCGAAGGCGTGCAGATGCACGGCGGTATGGGCATGACCGACGAGTTCGATATCGGCTTCTTCATGAAGCGCGCGCGTGCTGCCAGCGAACTGCTGGGCGATGCCAACTTCTGCACCGAGCGCTTTGCCCGGACGCGCGGATACTGACCTGATGGCGCCCGCCGTCCGGGCGCGGGCGGCGTGTGGCCCGCTCCGGTATGGCTTACGGGAATGTTTCGGTAAAGAAGCGTTTTAGGCGGTGTTGAGAGAAGACCAGCCAATTGGGGGCGCCGCTGGCCACCCCGGCAGTCTCGATGGCGTGGTGGTTTCTGGCCATCTCCTCGATCGTCTGTCTGTGGCGCGGTTCCACGTCCACGAAGAACACGTGTTTTCCGTCCCTGAGTGCCTGCTCGAACGACTTGAAGTGGGTATTCGGTGTCTGAATGCCCCAGAGCCCACCCTGCCAGGTCAAAAAGCCAAGCACGACGATCGCAAGAAACAGAAAGGGCATCCATCCCGCTGGCGTATAGGCCCAACCGGCCAGATGCGAAACCACCAGCACCAGTAACGCGCCGCCGACTCCCAGTGCGGCCCCGATCAGCGTCGAATGAATAATATCCTTGTGCATGAAGGACGTGATCTGATGCAGCTTCGGATGCGTCGCCGCGCCGCTGTCGTCCAGGGTCAGCAGATGCATCTGGGGCGTCACGACAGCGATACGCTCGAGACTCTGTTCGAAGCGTTCCAGATCGTGGAGGCTCTCGCTGATGAAAAAGAAGCGTGTCAATTTCATGGCCGCTCTCCGTCGAGCCTGCCCTGTGCGAGTCGTCGGTCTGTATCGACAAAACCCTCGCCAGGCAGGGCTGGAGTTCGTCTGGAGATCATCCTCCGAATCAATTCTTGCACTCTCGTTACGTTTTGCAAGCACTTTCGCCACGCGGGGTCGGGCATCGTGGTGAAGTCTTGCGCAAGACGCCGTCTCACCGCGCTCCCGGAAAGATGATCCAATTAAAGCCGATAAACGCGATCATTCGGCCCGGTTCGTCGCTTCCCACTCTGCCGTGGACAGAGGCGCGATCTGCGGATATCCGTCGCGTCTCGGTCGGCCACGCAAACTCGCCGCATTTCGATGCCGTTCGGTTCGACGGGCAAAGGGCGCAAGCGAAAAAAACGCCATGCGCCTTGACGACATGGGCGCGTGGGCTGGCTCGTCAGCGACGTTTCGGCGCGCCGCGCTTGGGCGTTTTCTTCGGCGTGCGTTTCGCCGTGTTGCTGCGTCGGACTTTCTCGCCGGTGGTCTGAGCCTGGCGTACCGCCAGGCGTTCGGCGGCACCGGCGATCTCGCTGTCCAGTTTCAGATAGTTGCCGACGCGCCGGGCATCCAGCGTGCCGGCCGCAATAGCGTTGCGTAGCGCGCAACCGGGCTCCTGGTCGTGCTGGCAGTTGCGGAATCGGCATTGCCGGGCCAGCGCCTCGATATCGGTGAAACCGCTTTCGGCAAGGTCTTCCTCGCCGGTGGGCTTGAGTTCGCGCATGCCCGGCGTATCGATGAGGCAGCCGCCCGACGCCAGCGAAATGAGCGCCCGGTGGGTGGTCGTATGGCGCCCGCGTGCGTCGTTCTCGCGCACGGCCCCGGTTTTCATGCGTTCGCTGCCGACCAGTGTGTTGGTTAGCGTGGACTTGCCAGCGCCGGAGCTACCGACCAGAACGGCGGTCATGCCCGGCCCGAGCCATGCGTGCAGGGTGGCGACGCTGTCGTGGTCAAGCGCGTTGACCGTGCATACGGGCACATCCTGGGCGTCGAGTTCGGCGAGCGTTGCGCGTGCTTCGTTCGCGCGGTCGCCGTTGGCACCGCCGCTGACGTCGGCCTTGGTCAGCACCACGACCGGCTGGGCGCCGCCCTGCACCATGAGCAGATAGCGTTCGATCCGGCGCGGATTGAAGTCGAGGTCGAGCCCGCAGACGATGAACGCTGTATCGATATTGGCGGCGATCAGCTGCTGGCCGTAGTGTTCACCGGCCGCCGCACGCTTGATCGTGCTCCGGCGGGGCAGCAATGCGACCGCCTTGGGCTTGTGCTCCGGCTCGCCGCGGATCAGCAGCCAGTCACCCACGGCGGGACGCTTCTCGGGCGTCAACCGCGGTCGTTGCCACTCGGGCAACGATTCGACGCTGAATCCCTGCTCCGGATGTTCCGCCACGACATAGCCGGAACGATGCTGTTCCACCACTCGCGCCGGACGCGCGTCGGGGTGAGCAGCCATGATGTCGGCCCATTCGCCGGCCGTCGGTGCGGCGCTGAACGGCCAGCCGATCGCACGCAGGGCGGTGAAGTCAGGAATCAAATGCGGTTGCAGACGTCTTTCATGGGTGGAGTCTAATGGCTGCCGGCCCCAGACGCAGGGCGATGCGGGTTTATTCCCGTACCCTCGACTCTTTCGTGGGTGCCGTCCGGGTAGACCTTGAACGTTTCTCCGCCCGAGGCCGCGGGGCCGACCGTGCCGCCGCTCTGCGCGGCTTCCATGCCGGACTCGAACTGGTCGAGCGTAATGCCGCCGGGTTTGGCGTTTGTGGCGCTGTCCTCGATGGTCGGGCTGGTGTCCAGCGAATCGTACATGTCGCTGAGTGTGGAGTCGGCCTCGGCCTCGGTTCGGCTGAGCAGGCCGTCGCCGTTGCTGTCCAGTTGGGCAAATCGGGCGGCGAGGTCGGTGCTGGCATCGTCAGCGGCGGCCGCTTGGGTCGCGAAGCCGCTGCCAGCCAGCAAGGCCAGCGCCAGTACGGTCAGGCTGTTCTTGAACATCGGGATGTCCATTTTTATGTGGGCTATTTGTACAAATTTACGCTGTTCGCGTGAATCCGTCATGAACAAGCCCTGTTGGCGCGAATCGTTACCGGGTAGCGTGGCGGATCGAACCGTTCGGCGGCGGGCAGCTTCGGCGTCGGCTGTAAGGCTTTCAATCATTCTTGGCCAAGGGCCACGAGCCGGTCGGATCACTGTCGCACGTACCCTGCGAATACGTGAGCCTGGTCGTCGTGTAACACTGGCTTTCGCGATCACTCGGTGGAAACGAATATGGATCTGGAGCAGCGAATAGCGTGCGGTATGGAACGGGTTCCGCAACTGCCGGACGTGACCATGGACAAGGCCGGGGCCGAATTGAGGCCGCTGTATCAGGATGTCGAGCAGACATTGCGCGTGCCGTTCGTGAATTTCATATTCCGCATGCTCGCCAATTTTCCCGATTATTTCGAGCCGACCTGGCGTGCGCTTGCCCCTGGACTGCGAACGCTGGAATTCGAGCAGGCCGCGGATCGGTTGCGCGCCGCCGCCGTGCCCGCGCTCTACGTCGATACGATGACCGGCGACGGGCTGAGTCCGGTCGATCGGCAGGCCGTCGTCGACTTCACCGATTCCATCCATTATGTATTGCCCAAGCTGTTGCTGGTTGCCAGCTGTCTTGATCTGCATCTGAGCGGTCATACGCCGGCGCAGCCGGTGGCGCGGTTGTCGCCCCGAGCCGTAGGCGGCGTGGCCGAGGGCACACGGCTGCTCGGATTCGTGGATCCTGCCCGGGCCGATGCGTCGGTGCGACGGATTTTCGATGATATCCGCGGCCTGCACGCGCATCCGGGTGTGGCCAGTTATTACCGTGGCCTGGGCAATTATCCAGGGTTTCTGGATACGGCCTGGTCGGCCGTGCGCACACGGGTGACAACGCCGGCATACGCGGCGCAAAAGCAGTCGGTAATCACACTCGCACAGACGCTTGCCGAGCCGTTCCTGCGGGATGAGTTCGCGTCGCTCGATGCGAGCGCGCATAACGATATCAGCGCGGTGCTGGCGGTCTTTCGCTACCGGATCATTCCGGATCTCCTGCTGGATGTGGCGCTGATCAAGTCGATGCTGGACGGCCCGGAGGCCGCCCGGCGGTCGCGGTTCAGTATTGCCTGATCGATCAGGCGCCTGTGCGCAGCTCAGTGAGCCGGGTCAACGTATCGATAGTGAAATCCGGGCCGAGATCGAGCGTATCCATCTGCATGCGCAGGAGCCGGAACATGGTGCCGGGGCCGACCACCGCGGCCGCGCGCACTTCATCTTGCATCATCTGCCGCGGTACGCGTTCGATCCAGGCGACGTTGAAACCGAAGCTCTTGGCGCCACAGACATCGAAGGGATTGCAGGACACGAATACCACGTCGTCCGTGGTGCCGCCCAGTGTGTCGGCGACCAGTGCGTAGGCGCCGGGGCTGGGTTTGAACATCTTGCTCGGGTCGACGCTGATCACCGCGTCGAGCGCCTGCTTCAGGCCGGTGTTGGCGACCAGGCGATCGAGCATTTCCTGGCTGCCGTTGGAGAGGATGGCCAGCGTGTGGCCCTGTGCCCGAAGCGCCTCCAATGCGGCCAGCGCATCGGGGTAGGGGCTCAGATGCAGATATCGATCGAGGATCCGATCGAAGGTCTTGGGGGCGTATTCCAGGCCGAGGCTGTCGAGTGTGTAGACCAGGGATTCGCGGGTGACTTCCCAGAAATCCACATAGCGGCCCATCAACGAACGCAACCAGGTGTATTCGAGTTGTTTCAGGCGCCAGACCTGGGTGATGGTTTCGCCGTGGCCTGGAAACGCGTCTTCGGTGGCTTCAGCCACCGAATAGACGTCATAGAGCGTGCCGTAAGCGTCGAAAACAAACGTGCTCATTCGGAGACTCCTTGATCAAATTTACGGAAAAAGGGTGAATATGATCGCCGGCCAGGCGCCACAACATATGCGGTAACGGTGCAACTGCGCATCAGTCGGTCTCGACTGTCGCTGGAAAACGCAACGGCAGCACGCGCAGCGACACTGTCACCGGGGGCGCCACGGGTGGGTCGATGCGCAATGTGCCCGTCGTGTGCCTATTCGAAGTCTATACTGGCCGCCGTCAAACGCAGCCATGAACAGGAGCAGCACGTGAACGAACTGCACAGTGGATTTCACCAACTGGGCCATAGCGGTCTCAAGGTGTCGCGGCTTTGTCTGGGCACGATGATGTTCGGCAAGCAGACCGACGAGGCGACGTCCCGGCGGATCATCGACCAGGCGTTCGAACAGGGCGTGAACTTCATCGACACCGCTAACGTCTACAACGGCGGGGCGTCCGAGGAAGTCGTGGGACGAGCGATCGCCGAGCGGCGCGACGACTGGGTCGTGGCCACCAAGGTCGGTAGCCCGATGGGCGACCAGTCGTTGCCGCATCGTCGCGGTCTGAGCCGCAAGCACATGCACAAGAGCGTGCACGACAGTCTCGCGCGCATGGGCACCGACCATATCGATCTGCTCTATCTGCACCGCGAGGATCACGACACCCCGGTCGAGGAATACGTTGCCACCCTCGGCGACCTGATCCGCCACGGTCTGGTGCGCCATTTCGGCATTTCCAATCATCGTGGCTGGAAGACCGCCGAGATCGTGCGTGCCTGCGACCAGCTCGGCGTGGACCGGCCGATCGCTACCCAACCGCTCTACAACGCGGTCAATCGCCAGGCCGAGCAAGAGGTATTTACCGCCGCCGAGCATTTCGATATGGCCGTGGTGCCCTATAGCCCGCTGGCGCGCGGCGTGCTCACCGGCAAGTACGCGCCCGGCGAAAAGCCCGGCGCCGACACCCGGGCCGGGCATCAGGACAAGCGCATGATGGAGACGGAATGGCGCGAGGAATCGCTGGTCGTCGCCCAGAAGATCGCGGACCATGCCCGATCGCGTGATATCGAACCCGCAGAGTTCGCACTCGCCTGGGTGATGAACAACGATCTGGTTACCTCGGCCATCGTGGGTCCGCGCACCGAAGCGCATTGGGACAGCTATATCCGTGCCCTCGATATCGAGTTGACCGAGGAAGACGAGGCGTTGGTCGATTCGCTGATCACGCCGGGCCATGCGTCCACCCCGGGTTTCAACGACCCGGCCCATTTCGTGTCCGGGCGCTATCCGCGCAGCTGAACGGGATCGTGCGGTGCGGCCGGATGCCGAAACATCCGGCCGCATCAATGTCCGTCGACCTAGTTGGTCGCGGTCGGGGCCGACGACTGATAGCCGGCGCTCATTTCGGCCTCGCTGAGCACACCGTCGTTGTTGGCATCGATGGTCCTGAACACGTGATCATGCGCTTGCATGAACTCCTCCCTTGAACACATGCCGTCATGGTTTTTATCCAGCATCGGCATCAGCTCATCGTGATCAGCCATGACCTGCTCTGCGTAATAGCGGTTGTAGTCCATCACCGCTTCGGCCTGTGCCAGCACGATGAACGCAGCCGGATCGGTCAGAGCCGGGGCGTCGCGGTCGGCGGCGCTGGCGGATAGCGCCATGCCACCGAGCGCAGCGCCGGCGATCAGAATGCTCAGTTTCTTGTTCATGGTCGTCTCCAGTACTTTTTGTTATCGGCAGAGTCGATGCACTCCGCCAAGTATTGCGTGATCACGCCGAATGCATGTCATGCGCAATGTCGAAAGCGAGCCATGCTCGCCGGTTTGTCGGTCAGCGTGTCGCGGTCCGGGGCAATCCATGGCGTGTCCAACGCGGGACAAGCCAGCCGTTGAGGGCGCCGTAGGTCACGTGGAGTACGAGGGTGAGCACGACGTATTTGATCGGGTTGCCGATATACAGCGGCGCGTCGGCTGCCAGGTCGTGGCCACTGCCGCCGAAACCGAACAGGCCCCAGCCGATGATCGGCGTATAGACGATCATCATCAGCAGCCATTGAACCAACGCCAGCCCGGTGCCGTTGGCAATCGATACACGATCGCGGAACAGCGCATAGAGAACGACCGCCCAGGCAAAGCCATAGCCGAAGTGCAACAGCAGAGCCAGCGGTTTGGGCGGTATGTCGATGGCAGCCAGAAATGCGGCCGATGGCGACAGATTGAACGGGGCCGCGCCGGTCACGTTCACGCCGACGAACATGACGATGAATATGATCAGGCTGCCGATCAGCCCGACACACCCGGCTTTGATCCAGTTCATTGCGTACTCCACTTTTTCGAATGTCTGACCAATAGACCCGGGCACGCCGATTTTTATTACAGGCGCGATGACGACCAGGACGTGGCGGACGAGCCCGTATCGTGGATTGGTGGCGGCGTCCGGATGAATCCGGTACCGAGGGCGAGGCAATCAGCCGCGGTCGGTGTTCAGCCGCGCCGATCCATCGACTGCCGCACGTTGGCGGCGAAACGCGCCAGCATCCGGCGATCGGGGCAGAACACGCCGATGACACCGTCACCCAGAGGGATGAGCTTGCCAGGTATGCCGTCGGCCTGGACATCGTGGGCCATGGTGAGCGAGGCGTCGGGCATCATGAATATCCGCGCGTGCTCCTGGCCGTGGACGATGTAGAACTCGGCCGCCTCGCGACCGTGGATCATGCTTTCCCGGGCCGACACGACCCGCCCCATGTCTGCAGCGGCCAGATAAGCCTTGAGCCGTTGCGCCAGCCGTGCCAGCCGCGGACTGGTGATCGCCAGTGTCTGATCGCTGGCCGCCGGTTCCTGCATACGGCTTGCGATCGCCCGCGTCAGCGTCTGGCTGGTCTGGTACTCCCGGCCGCCCAGGCTCAGGCCGGTCGCAAGCGCGGCGACGACGGCCGCGGCGGCGAGCCAGCGTCGGACACGTCGCGGTCGCATGCTGGCCGCAAAGCGCACACGCTCACGCAGATTTTCGGGGACAGGAACCCGCAGCGCCGCGTCAAGCTGTTGTTCGAACTGCAGCTGTTCGCCGGCCAGGCGGGCGCAGGCGGCGCACTCCCGCAGATGGGCCGCGACGCGGGTATCGCGTGCGCGCGGCTGGGTGAGCAGCGCTCGGCGACATTCCAGACAGTTCATCGCACACGCTCCATCGTCCGGCCCGGGTGGTGTTTTTCCAGGCCGTCCATCAGCTTGCGACGAGCGCGAAACAGACGTGTCATGACGACATTCTCCGACAGTTCCATGGCGACGGCGATCTCGCGAACGCTGCAGCCGAGTATGACCTGCAGCGCCAGCGGTTCCCGATAATCGGCGGGCAGTGCGTGGATGCGCTGGCGTAGCCGGTGCTGTTCGGTGCCGGCTTCCGGATCGCTGGGGTTCGGATCGGCGATGGTAAACAGGTCGTGGTCGACGTAGTCGAACTGCCTGCGCTGATAAAGCCGTGCATGCTCACGCCGTAGCGTCGTGATCAGCCAGGCTTTCACGGCCTCGGGGTCCTTGAGCGAATCCAGGAAACGCCAGGCGCGCAGCAGTGTTTCCTGTACGAGGTCCTCGGCGAGCTGACGGTCGCCGCTCAACCAGCAGGCATAGCGGAACAGATCGTCCGTAAGCGCACCCACGAGCGCGTCGAAGCGTCGATGTTTGGCGCCGATCACGCGCAGGGCCGCGGGGAACAGATGTTCATACTGGAGAAGACCCCGCCGGCGGGAGATTTCTTACAGCCGATGTTCCCGGGTTTGCGGTGGCGCGCACGGCAGCCATGCGAAGGCATCGCATCGTACGTGTTTCCAAAGCCCGGCCGGCTCGTGCCGGACGGGCTTTCCATGGCCCGGCCTATTCGGACTCTTTGCGGCGTTTTTCCACTGCGTCGGGCTGCAGGTTGCTGCGGGTGCGGCCGTAGAACAGGATCGACGACTTGTCGTAGTGCGAGAAGCCGTAGATGGGGTCGCTGGCATCCTGAAGCGTGCCGGTCTTGGCGTCGTAGAACGTCAACAGGAACTTGGCGACGCCGGTTCTCTCCTTGCTCTTCCAGATTGCGAGCTCGGGGGTGCTCAGCGGTCCGGCCAGCGGGATCGGGATGTCGGCGCTGGGTATGCCGAACAGGTGTTCCGTCTTGTCGATCGACAAGGCCCCGCTGCTCACATCGAGAATGGTGTCGGCGTCGTCGGGGCCATTGGCCAGGGCAAAACCCTGCTTGAGAAGGGCGGCCTTGATCGTGCTTATGGCATAGAGATTCTGGTATTCACCGCTGGAGCCGAAATTGCTCGTATCGATATAGATACGATTGCCCGCGGGCAGATTCGGTGCGATCTGGGCGCTGGCCTGATCGGCTGCGGTGGATAGCAGCAGCTGCTCACGCGCGGTCTGGCCTGGCTCCGTTTCTCGCAGGGTTGTACAGCCACCGAGCACGATCACGCCCAGCAGACAGGGAACTAGATAACGCGGCATCGATCATTCTCCAAAAAACACGGTTGACTTGGAGGCTAGCAAATCTCCGCGTTCGCCACAGAATATGCAATGCGCCCGCCATTGTGTTGTCTCATGCTTGATTCGCGGCACCGATGCCGCCATTGATATAAACAATCCACAGACTCCTGCGGAGGGAGTGACCCGATGAACGCATTGCGTACGACGTTATTGCTGGCCGGCCTGACCGTGCTGCTGGTATTGATCGGCAACGCCCTGGGCGGTACCGGCGGCATGCTGATAGCGCTGATATTCGCAGCGGTGATGAACTTCGGCAGCTACTGGTATTCCGATCGCATGGTGCTCAAGATGCACGGCGCGAAAAGAGTCGATGCCAACCAGGCACCCGAGCTCTATCGGGCGGTGCAGGAGCTGTCGCGGCGCGCGAAACTGCCGATGCCCGCGGTCTATATCATGGAATCGGATACGCCCAACGCGTTTGCCACCGGGCGCAACCCGGAACATGCTGCGGTCGCGGCCACCTCCGGCCTGTTGCGGATCATGAATCGTGACGAATTGTACGGCGTGCTCGCCCATGAACTGGCGCATGTCCGCCACCGCGATACCCTGATCAGCGCGATCGCGGCGACGTTTGCAGGCGCCATCGCGATGATCGCCAACATGGCGCAGTGGGCGATGATCTTCGGCGGCTTTCGCGGCAACAACAACGACAGCGGTGGCGGGGGCCTGATCGGCGGGCTGGCAATGATGATTCTGGCTCCGCTTGCCGCCAGCGTGATCCAGATGGCGGTGTCACGCTCGCGCGAATACGGCGCCGACGCCGGCGGTGCCGAAATCGCCGGCAATCCGATGGGCCTTGCGAGCGCGCTGCGCAAGCTCGAACAGGCCAATCGGGCGCAGCCGATGGCCAGTGCTGCGCACAATCCGTCGACCGCCCACATGTTCATCGTCAACCCGCTGAGCGGCGTGAATCTGGGCAAACTCTTCTCGACGCATCCGAGCACGGAAGAGCGCATCAAGCGCCTGGAGGCGATGGTCGGCCGCATGTAGCCGGCGCGCTACAGGCCGAGGCGTCTCGACTCGAGCCCGGGGCGCGTACCTGCCGTTTCGCTCGCCTGTGTCCGTGGGGCCAGCGCCAGAATCGGCCTGGCGCTGATTCGCATGTGGCGCGGCTCGAACAGCGGGCCTTGAGCCGGGGTATGCCCCGCGACCGCGATCGACCGCGAGATATCGATCGCTGTCGCCGACAGGGCGTCGTGTGTGCTGGCCTGGGAGATGGCAATCTCCAGCAGCAATGGTCGTCGGTCGTCCTCGTAACCGCTGACGCGTCGACGCATGATTTGACCTATCGCGCTCGTTGGGCCCGCAATGACAGCATTGTTCAGCGTCACCATCATCGGGGATTGGTATGACGACACCCGCAGACATGGACGTTCGCGCAGAGTCCGTCTCCCATGACGAACGCCATCGCATCCACCGGATCGGCTGGCTGCGCGCGGCGGTGATGGGCGCCAACGACGGCATTGTGTCCACCGCAAGCCTCGTGCTGGGTGTCGCCGCCGCGGGCACGAGCCGCGAGAACGTGCTGATTGCCGGAGTCGCCGGGCTGGCCGCGGGGGCGATGTCGATGGCCGCAGGCGAATATGTCTCGGTCAGTTCGCAGGCCGACGCCGAGCGCGCGGATCTGGCGCGCGAACGCCGGGAGCTGATCGCGTATCCGGTAGAGGAGCACGCCGAGATGACTGCTATCTATGTTGGCCGGGGCCTGGATGAACCGCTGGCCGCCGAGGTGGCGTCTCAGCTCATGGCGCATGACGCGCTCGGTGCCCATGCCCGTGACGAACTGGGTATCTCCGCCACGATCACGGCGCGTCCGGTACAGGCGGCGCTGGCCTCTGCGGCGGCCTTCGCACTCGGCGCGCTGCTGCCTTTGCTGGTGGTGTGGCTGGCGCCGGCCGGCGCGATGGGCTGGGGTGTGGGCCTGGGTTCGCTTGTCGCCCTGGCGCTGCTCGGCGGCTTGTCGGCACGGGCCGGCGGTGCATCGATAGCAGTGGCCGCGGCGCGGGTCACGTTCTGGGGCGCGCTGGCCATGGGCCTGACCGCGGCGGTCGGCGCGCTGTTTGGCGGGGTCGCCGGTTAGGCGAGCGTTCGGGCTGGGCTGCCGTGAGACGCGTCTTGCCGGGCGTCAGTTTGAACTATCGCTTCCCATTTGCCGGCGGCGGCTCTCGATCTCGTCGCTGAGTCGGTCGCTGCGACTGCGAAATCCGCCAGTCGAAGCACCGCCGCGCTGGAGGCGTGTGCCGGTGACACCCGTTCGCGTCGGCACGCGGCTTTCGCCGCGTAATCGAGCCGGCGCCGAGTCGCGTTGCTGGGTGGCCTCGGGCAGGGCGCGCGAACTCGCGGGTGAATCACTCCGGATCGCTCGCCCGCTGTCGCCGGCGACGTTGAAAGTCGCGGCCGCGCACAGCGCGGGGGCGGCAAGGAGCAGGGCAGCGAGTAGGAATTTGCTGTTCACAATGAGACATCCTTGGCCGTGATTCGATGCTATGCCAGCTTCCCTGAGTACCAGAAGCGTGCGGGCACTGGAAGTGGCTGGGTACAGGGACATGTCGGTAAAGCGTATCCGGAGTCGCCGATTGCGATGGCGCATGATTTTATTGTAGTCACGATTGTCGCGCCGGTCTCGGGCGCGATCCACGTGCTAATGTCGATCGAGAGCCATTACTTGAGTACTGACCATGAAACTCATGCGCCGTTTTTGCTATGCGCTGCTTCTGGGCGGATTGACGGCCACTGCGGTATTGGCCCAATCCGCTGACGAAACCGCGTTGCAGACCGCCGACGGACCGCTGGCCCTGCATCCGGTCGAGCACGCCAGTTTTGTCATGCACTGGAACGGCCACACGATCTACGTCGATCCGGTCGGCGCCGCGCAGCAATATGACGGCCTGGGCGCCCCGGATCTGGTGCTGATCACCCATGCTCACGGCGATCACCTGAGCCCGGATACGCTCGCGGCACTCGATACCCAAAACGCGATCGTGGTGATGCCGCAATCGGTCGCCGACAAGCTGGATACCGAGTACGGCAAATCACGCCTGATCATGGCCAACGACGACAGCGTCGACGAGCTGGGCCTGAACATTCATGCCGTGCCCATGTACAACCTGCCGGAGTCGCCCGATGCCTATCATCCGAAAGGCTGGGGCAACGGCTACGTGCTGACCCTGGGCGGCAAGCGGGTTTATATCGCGGGGGATACCGAAGGCGTCGCGGAGACGCGCTCGCTCGAGAATATCGATCTGGCGTTCCTGTGCATGAATCTGCCCTACACGATGGACGTGGAGCAGGCCGCCGATACCGTGCTCGACTTCAAACCGGCGATTGTCTATCCCTACCATTACCGCGGTCAGGATACGGAGCAGTTCAAGGCACGGGTCGAGGCCGGCGATGCGGACATCGACGTGCGCCTGCGCAACTGGTATCCCGGCTGAGCCGGTTGCGATGCAGCGCCGCCCACGGGCTCAGGCCTTGAGCCGGTAGCCGGTCTTGAATATCCACGCCACGATGAGCAGACAGGCGACCAGGAACACGCAGATCATGAGCAGGCTCAGGCCCACGCTCACGTCGGCGACGTCGTAGAAACTCCAGCGAAAACCGCTGACCAGATAGACCACCGGATTGAGCAGGGTGATCTTCTGCCAGATCGGCGGCAGCATGTCGATGGAGTAGAAGGTGCCGCCGAGAAAGGTCAGCGGGGTGACGATCAGCAGCGGCACGATCTGCAGTTTTTCGAAGTTGTCGGCCCAGATGCCGATGATGAAGCCGAACAGGCTGAAGGTGATCGCCGTGAGGGCCAGAAACAGCAGCATCATGCCGGGATGGGCGATCTGCAACGGCACGAAGAAGGTCGACGTGCCGAGAATGATCAGCCCGAGTACGGCCGACTTGGTGGCCGCCGCGCCCACATAGCTGATCACGATCTCGACATAGGAAATCGGCGCCGACAACAGTTCGTAGACGGTGCCGATGAACTTCGGAAAATAGATCGCGAAGGAGGCGTTGGAGATACTCTGGGTCATCAACGACAGCATGATCAGCCCCGGCACGATGAATGCGCCGTAGCTGATGCCGTTGACCTCGGTGATACGCGAGCCGATGGCCGAGCCGAAGACCACGAAATACAGCGACGTGGAGATCACCGGCGACACCACGCTCTGAAACAGCGTGCGCCAGGTACGGGCCATTTCGAACTTGTAGATGGCAGCGATTGCGTAAAGATTCATGTGTCTTGTCTCACCAGGCCCACGAAGATTTCCTCCAGTGAGCTTTGCTTGGTATCGACGTCGCGCAGGCGGATGCCGGCGGCGTCTAGATCGCGGAACAGAGTGTTGATGCCGGTACGCTTGTCGTTGGCATTGTAGGTGTAGACAAGCGCGTCGCCGTCGGCGGCCAGTTCGAGTTCATGCGGTGCCAGCATCGAAGGCAGGGTGTCGATACGATCCTGCAGTTGCAGGGTCAGGCGTTTCTCGCCGAGCTTGCTCATCAATTCGGCCTTGTTTTCGACCAGGATGATTTCGCCCTGGTTGATCACGCCGATGCGGTCGGCCATCTCCTCGGCCTCTTCCAGGTAATGCGTGGTGAGAATGATGGTCACACCGTGGGCGCGCAACGAACGCACCACTTCCCACATGCTGCGACGCAGTTCCACGTCGACCCCGGCCGTGGGTTCGTCCAGGAACAGAATCTGCGGTTCGTGGGACAGCGCCTTGGCGATCATCACGCGCCGCTTCATGCCGCCAGACAGCGTCATGATCATGTTGCTGCGCTTGTCCCAGAGCGACAGATCCTTGAGCACCTTCTCGATATGAGCCGGGTTCTTGGGCTTGCCGAACAGACCACGGGAAAAACTGACGGTCGCCCAGACGGTCTCGAAAGCGTCGGTGGTCAGTTCCTGCGGTACCAGGCCGATGCGCGAACGGGCGGCGCGAAAATCAGTGACGATATCGTGACCGTCGGCCATCACCTGCCCGGTACTGGGGCTGACGATGCCGCAGATCACGTTGATCAGCGTGGTCTTGCCCGCGCCGTTTGGGCCGAGCAGGGCGAATATCTCGCCGGGCGCGATCTCCAGATCGATATTCTTGAGCGCGGAAAAGCCGGAGTCGTAGGTCTTGGACAGACCCCGGATGGAGATAATCGGTTGCACCGCGTCGTCCTTGTCGATGAATCATGTGCCAGCCGGTTGTCGCGCGGCAAATGCGCGAACGCCGGTCGGCGGCGCCTAGTGTAGTACGACACACGCCGGCTGATCGTACGCACGGTATCCGAGGGCGATGCATGCAACCGTCTTCATGTACGCTCCGACGACAACAACGACATAAAAGGAACGATGCAATGATTGGTTACGCGACGATCGGTGTGAGTGACATGGCCCGGGCGAAAGCCTTCTACGAGTCGCTGCTCGGGGCCATGGAGGCCCGCATACTGCTGGATATGGGGCGTATCTGTTTCATCGGTCAGAGCATGAAGGCGCCGATGCTTGCGGTATGCACGCCCTACGACGAGCAACCCAGCGCACCCGGCAACGGCAACATGGTGGCCTTCCAGCCCGGCTCGAAAGAAGGGGTGGATACGCTCTACCACAAGGCCATCGAGCTGGGCGCGACCGACGACGGCGAACCCGGCCAGCGTATTCCCGACCAGTTCTACGGCGCCTATATCCGGGATCCGGACGGCAACAAGGTCGCGTTCTTCCACTTCGGCTAGGCCTCTGGCCGGCACGATGGCGGACTCGGCATTATCCGGCCGGTTCGCAGCGATCACGCATCGGCCTCCTCACGCCGGGCGTAGGCAAAACTGTGGCGGGATAGCATCATCAGTCTGTCCCGCCGTGTTTTCAGGGGAGCACCATGCAACCAACGCCCGTTGATCATTACCACCCGCTTGCGAAAGCGTTTCACTGGCTCGTGGCGGTACTGGTGTTCGCGGTCTGGCCGCTGGGAGCGGTGATCGAGTTCATCAAGGACGAGGACAAGACGGCGTTCTATCTCTGGCACGAGTCGCTGGGGTTCCTGGTGCTGTGGCTGATGCTGGCGCGGCTGTGCGTGCGCTTTCTCACCGTGACCCCGGCGAAACCGCCGATGCCGCGTTGGCAGTCCGGGCTGGCGAGCACGGTTCAGTGGGCGTTGTATCTGGCGCTCATCGCCATGCCGATCAGCGGTTTTCTGGCCACCAATGCCCACGGCTTTCCGCTCGAGTGGTTCGGACTGCTGCCGGTCTGGAGTCCGATCGGAAAGGCGCCCGATATCGCGCCGCTATTGTCGGCGGTTCACTACTGGATCAGCTGGACCATCCTCACGCTGGTGGTTCTGCACGTGCTCGGCGCGCTGCAGCATCGCATCATCCGGCGCGACGATACCCTGCATCGCATGCTCTAGTTTCGGTCGCCCGCGGCCGCTGACCGGGTTTCATCGCAAGGTCGTTGCCGGTCGCGATCAGCGCACAGCCGCGCTTGTCCGGTCGGCCCGTACAGTGGCGGTGTGGTCCGAGCGCCATGCGATAGCCCAGATCAGCAGGCCGCAGACAGCGAGCGCACAGCCGACCACGCCGGTCGAGCGCAGGCCGTAGCCGGCCGCCAGCGCCAGACCCGCCAGCCACGGGCCGAGCGCATTGGCCATGTTGAAAGCGACGTGATTGAGCGCAGCGGCGAGATTCTGGGCGTCGCCGGCCACGTCCATCAGCCGTGTCTGCAGGACCGTTGCCAGCGCGGCGCCAAAGCCGATACAGAACACATCCAGCGTGATCGCCCAGACGTGACCGGTCGCGAGCGGAAACAGGGCCAGCGCGATGATGGTCCAGCCGAGCAGGAAACCCGCCGTGGGCATCTGTGCTCGATCGGCAAAACGCGGCACCACGATATTGCCGGCGGTCATGCCGAGCCCGAACACACCCAGCACCAGCGGTATCCATGCCTCGGACATGCCGGTGATCTGGTCGAGCGTCGAGGTGAGATAGGTATACACCGAGAACAGACCGCCGAAGCCGATCGCGCCGATCGCGAGCGTCAGCCAGACGGCACCGCTGCGTAGTGCGTCCAGCTCACGCAGCGGACTGGCGCCGGCGGTCGCGCCGGTGCGCGGGGCGAACCGCGCGATCAGTGCGATGGTGATGGCCGCCAGTGCGGTCACACACCAGTACCCCCAGCGCCAGCCCACGGCATTGCCCAACCAGGTCGCCAGCGGTACGCCGACAATCGTCGCGGCGGTCAGCCCGAGCATGACCGCGCCCACCGCCTGGGTGCGCCGGCCGGCCGGCACGACCGATGCGGCCATCAGCGCGGCCAGTCCGAAATAAGCCCCGTGCGGCAGGCCGCTGAGAAACCGAAACGTCAGCAGCCAGCCGTAGCTGGGCGCGAGCGCGCTCAACGCATTGCCGAGGGCAAACATCGTCATCAGTGCCAGCAACAGCGGCTTGCGTCCGATACGCGCGGCCAGGACGGTGATGATGGGCGCGCCAAACACCACGCCGAGCGCGTAGGCACTGATGATATGGCTGGCCGTCGCGGCATTCACCTGCATGCTGTTCTGAATGAACGGCAGCAGGCTCATGGTCGCGAACTCGGTGGTGCCGATGGCGAAGCCGCCGGTCGCCAGAGCGAGCAGAACCGGGAGCGGATTGACTGGGCTGGACATGTAAATTCCGTGGTTCGAGAAGGCGTCACGCGAGCGACGCGCGGCATCAAGATTCATTCGCGCAGAGTCGAGTGTCGACACAGCAGCGCGGTCGTTGCCGAGCGGTGGACTTCATTGCCGGACCGGATGCTCAGACCATGAATGCGGTGGATGACGCCGCGGTGACCGCGTTCCTGGACGGTTGCGACACCGGAGGTTTGAAAAGACAGGTCGGCCGCGACGGTAACGACAAGTATTGCGATGAACGGCCGCTTGGCCGTTCGCTCTTTTCGTCATCGCGGGCGCCGGAGGTTCATGGATATGGGCGGCTTTGCAGTGTGCAATACCCCCATGCAATATCCATACAAACGAACGAAGGGATGACAACGAGCGCGATCGCGCGACGGGGCGTGATCCGCATAAACCGACGAATTCCATTACCCGTGGTGCAGCGTGCGGTGCCGGCGCCGTACGTTGCCGCTGACGCCCCGTAGGCGAGAGATGCCAACAGCCGTCACGCGACGATATGAAGCGGGGCCCGCGCCTATTGGCAGGAGACCCGGATCGGTGATATCACGGCCGCATGAATCAGGATCTCGTCGTCGTTCTCACCACCCTCGCGCTCTACGCCGGCCTCGTCGTCAGCCCCGGACCGGGTTTTGCGTTGATCACGCGCCTGTCGATGTCCGGGGCGAGAACCGCGGCCTATGCCGCGTCGCTGGGCTTTGCCGTCGGCGCCACCTTCTACGCGATCCTGACCATGACCGGTCTGGTGATTCTGCTCGAACGGGTGAGTTGGCTGGCCGCCGCGGTCGAGGTGGCCGGCGGCTGTTATCTGATCTATTTCGGTGTATCGGCCTGGCTCAGCGGGGCGGCGGCTACGGGCGGCGAGAGCCCGGATATGCCCACGGGCGCCTGGCGGGGCTTTCGGATCGGGCTGCTGGTCGATCTGTCCAATCCCAAGGGCATCGCGTTTTTCCTGAGCCTCTACAGCGTGGCGATTCCGGCGGGTACCGCGCTCTGGGCCAAGGCCGCGATACTGGTCGGCGGCTTTGCCCTCGAAGTGCTGTGGTACAGCCTGGTCGCGCTATTGCTCTCCAGCCGGCCCGCGCGAGCGACCTATCGCCGATTCGGCGGCTGGATCGAGCGCGGGATTGGCACCGTACTGGCCGGCTTCGGCGCTCGATTGATCGCCGCGCGGCTGTAAGTCCGGTTCGCGGTCCGTTTGCTGCCGCGCGCAGCGCGGTAGTCAACGCCTGTATGGTCGGCGAGCCGGCTTGACCGGACGCTCAGGCTCTAGGGTCCATCCGCGTATCGGTGTCGCAGTCACTGTACCCGCGCGCCTTCCTTCTATCCGAGACTGCACTCGAACTGGCGCGCAAGCACCGCGGGCGACGGCGGTTGCAGAGCTTTGGCACGAGGTCGGCCATGGTCGATTGTCGACTGCCATCGTGTCGGGCTATCGCGACGTTAGTGCGATTATTTCGTGCGATAGGGTCATCGTGGCCGGAACAGGAAATATTTAAATAAAACCGCGCTAAAAGGGTTGAAAAACCCCCGAATCGTGTCAATATCTCGCCCTGCCAAAGAGGTTATTGGATAATACAGCAATCGCCTGCCTTGGCATTTTGGTATGCAGACGCTTCAGATGCCCGCAGCTGGTGTTGTGGCCCGTTAAAGATAGCTTCGGGACGCCGCATTCACTCCCGGAGCGGGCGTGCCGGCGATCGATGCGATTACGCTGCTGGCCTGATGGCAGCCGGGCATTGGTGATCTAGGCGGCTGTAGAGGAGCGGATGCGCCGCGCGAGCGGATTTTCGAGATCGAATGCGCGCAGGACGCCCACGTGCATCGTCGAAAAAATGAGTTTCAGGTTACATGGGCGGCCAGGGTGCCGGTCATGCGTTCAGTAGCAAGGGGCGTCTTTGACAAGACGCTCATTCAGAGGAGGATTGGAAATGTTGGTGCTTCGTAATTTCGCTTCGCGTTCATTGATGTACGGTCTGCTGGTGGCGTCGATCTGCATGCCGGCGGTGGCCATGGGGCTGGCGTATGACGCCAATCCGCAGACGGCTGTGACTGCTCAGAGCACGCACGTGCCCATGCAGTACATGATCAAGCGGGTCGATCAGCCGCTGGACTGAATCACCGCATGCCAGATGTGAAAAATGCCCGGCTTCGGCCGGGCATTTTTTTGCCTGGCATCCGAGGGGTCGGCCCGCCAACTCCGCTCAGCGTAGAGGGCGGTCGGTTGTCCGGACGCCGGCGGGGAAACGTGGCGCCGCGGCACATGACACAAGTCAGAATGTATCCAACCGCATGAGCCCGAAACGCGCCAGTGCGGGCATGAGTATTTGCGTTGTCGCCGCTGGCCCGGTGCTTGCTACGATTCCCCGTGGCCTGCGCGCCGGCCATGACTGCGCGCAGGTGAGCGCCGCTACCCGCCGGGCGATGGCATCGCTGCTATCGACGAACTGCAGGTCGGAGGCAGCAGCGGCCGCCAGTTCATGGGCGACAAGCGGGAAATGCGTGCAGGCGAGTACGACCGTGTCCATCGAGCGGCCGCGAGTCTGGCTGTGAAGACCGGAAAGCGCGTTCGAGGCGGCCGGCGAGAGCCGGGTGTCGCCCACTAGCCGTGCTTCGGCGAGATCCACCAGTGCCGGGGCGCCGTGCCTGAGAATCGTGCAGTCGGGTGCGAAGTCGTCGATCAGCTGGTCAAGATAGGGTTGTCGTATGGTGGCGTGGGTCCCCAGCACGCCGATCACGCCGGTTCGGGTCCGCGTTGCTGCGGTCTTGATCGCCGGCACGGTGCCGACGACGGGTATATCGAGCGCGTGGCGCACGGCGTTGATCGCGATAGTCGACGCCGTGTTGCAGGCGATCACCAGCAGTCGGGGGCGGTAGCGCTCGACCAGCCGGCCCAGCAACGCGGGAATCCTGCCTGCCAGATCGGCATCGTCGCGCATGCCGTAGGGGTAGCCCGCGCGATCCATGGCGTAGACGATGGGCGCGGCGGGGCAGTGCTGTCGAATCCGTTCGAGTACCGACAGGCCGCCGACCCCCGAGTCGAACACCAGCAGGGGTGCCCGAGCATCCGGCGCGGCTGTCTCCGGTGACAGCATCAATCGATGCGGGCGAGTGTCCGGCGCGCGGGGCAGTGGATATCGCAGCAGAAAACTCGCGGCGACGCGTTGCCGAAGGCGATTGAAAGTGTGATGCACATATCGGTGCCGGCACTCGACTGATAGGGGCGCGAGATCTTGTGACGACGCGGGTCGCTCATGGCCGCACGAAAATACTTTCGGCGAAACCAGGTGCCGCCGCTGGTGTCGCTGATCGGACCGGTCTGGCGCACACGCGTGGCCGCGGCCTCGTTGCCGCGAAAGTGCACGACTTCCTCGCCCCATTCATTGAGCAGATAGCAGCGCGCGGTACGCGGCAGTTTCAAAAGCGATTCGCAGGTCTGTTGGATCGGCGCTCCGTTTTCGATGGCATCGGCCACGGCGCGAAACACGTCTACATAAGGCGCGAGTTCGCGACGGCTCGCGTTGTCATCGGCCAGGGCGGCCTCGGCGAAGCGGGTGGTCAGCGATTCCAGACAGCGCGTGGCCTGTTTCGGGTGGCGGTCGATCGTCTCCACCGGATAGCCGAAATAAAAACCCTGAACGAAATCCACGTCGGCGTTGATGGCCAGCAGTGCCTGCGCTTCGGTTTCGATGCCTTCGGCGAGCACCAGACTGCCGGCTTCATGCATGAGCGCGACCAGATTCGGAAGGACCTGGCGC
Organism: Salinisphaera aquimarina; assembly: GCF_042643355.1. NCBI lineage: Bacteria > Pseudomonadati > Pseudomonadota > Gammaproteobacteria > Salinisphaerales > Salinisphaeraceae > Salinisphaera > Salinisphaera aquimarina. The sequence goes on along the minus strand of NZ_JBHRSS010000007.1, from coordinate 144,160 downwards.
AGGTGTCCGGTGCGGTGCTGTTCGGCCTCGACGATAAGCGAACGGTCGAGCTTGATGATATCCGGAGCGACACGCCAGATGCGATCGAAGTTGGAGTGGCCTGCACCGAAATCATCGAGCGCCACCAGTGCGCCCATGTCGCGAAAATAGGTCACTGCCTCCATGAGCAGCGACTCGTCGCAGATACTCGATTCCAGTATTTCGATGACAAGCAGATGCGGTTCGAGCGCGGCCTCTGCGAGCGCGTCGGCGAGCAGGCCTTTGCGGTAACTTCGCTGGGTAATGGTGTTGGGATCGAGGTTGAGGAACAGCCAGCGGCGTTCCGGCGTCTGCATGGTGAAGTTCCGAACATGCAGGGCCTGGCAGGTCTGGTCGAGTTCGAGTACCCGCTGATGACTGTCGGCAGCTGCGAACAGTTCGAGGGGCGACACCGGTGTGTCGGCCGCATCGGTGGCACGGATGAGCGCCTCGAAGCCCACGGTACGGCGGTGACTGAGGCTGAAGACAGGCTGAAACACGCTATGCAGGGCGTAATCTGCAAAGGGTGCACGGATGCTGGCGTGCACGGGGCGCGTTGATTCAGCGATGGTCATGGATCAGCAAATCTCCGGCTCGGAACAGGATACGCGGCAGGCCCGAAAAAGGACGCCGGGGGCGAATGAGCGCTCGCCCCCGGCTTCAAATCGTCCGTTTTTACGAAAGAACCGGCGGCATATCATCAATCCTGACAGGCACGCGTCATGTTCGATCAGGTAAATATCGGCCGGGTGATAGCGTTTCTTGACCCGTCCGAAAGAGCAAAGCAAGGATCAGGCCGGAAAGTTACGATTGGGATCGTAGGCTTTGAACGTGCGCTGATAGCAATAGATATAGGCAGCGAAGAATCCGGCGGCAATATAGAACGGCGTCGCGAGATAGCCCGCGCCGAAGAACAGTCCGGCAAACAGCGGGCCGGCCGCGCGCGGAAGCTGTATCGCAGCACTGCCGGTGCTGGCAGCAGTGCCGCGCCGGTGGGGCCGCACCAGACTCACGGTCAGGGCCTGGCGCGCGCCGGCACTGCCCCGGTTGAGCGCCGAGCGTGCGATATGCAGCACCGCGGCCATCCAGAAGCTCGGCATGAACGGCAGCAACAGCAGCATGACCAGACCCAGACTGCGCATCCACACGACCGCGCGGACCACGCCGGTGCGCCTTACCAGCCGGCCCGCGCCGATCGACGAAACCGCCGTCACCCCGTAGGCCAGCGCCATGACCGGGCCGATATCTTCCGGCCCTTGGCCGAATCGCAGCGCGAACCAGTACGCCATCAGGGGGCCGACCAGTCCGATCGCCACGCCGTTGAGTGCATTGATGCCCATCAGGCGCAGCAACAGCGAATTCTCGCGGCGATTGTCGTCGTGGTCGTCCTGGACGCTCTGCGCGCTGTCGGTGCTGAATATGGGCGGCCGATCGCGGGCCAGCGAGATCAGCAGCAGACAGGTGAGCGCGCCGATCAACACCAGCCCGAACAGCGGCCGGAACGACAGGGCGCCCGGTAGCCAGGTCGAGAACAGTGTCGGCGTGGCCGCGAGCAGGGCGCCCAGGCCCATGCCCCCGAAGCCGAGCGCCATATTGAGGCTGTAGACGCTGCCACGTGCGCTCGCGGCCAGCGGCTGCGACAGCCAGGCGAGTTCGACCGGCGCGAACGGCCCGCTGCTGCCGTTGGCGCCACGGCCGAATCCACCGAAGAGCGCGGCGAGCACGAGCAGCGGCGTCGCGGCGGTGGACAGGGCCAGCAGGGCGGCGACCACCTGCACGCATTCGTAGCAGAGCAGGAAACGCTTGCGGCCGAAGCGATCGCTCAAGGGCCCAGAGGCGATCACCAGCACGGCGTCGAACAGCAGGCCGGCGGTGAACAACGCCCCGATCGCTGGCGCGCCCCAGCCGAGGGCGTCGAGATACAGCGCGAAGGCGACGATCAAGGCCCCCTGACCCACGCTGCGGGCGGCGCGTGTGCCCAGCAGCAGACGGGTATCGCGCGGTAGACCGGTGCGGCGGGCGCTCATCGATGTGACTGCTGTGGTTGCCTCAAGCGTTCGCGCTCACGCTCTGCCATCGGCGCTTGCCGGGGCACTGACCTGGCGCGCGCCGACTTCGCGGATCGCCTGTTTTCCGCGCACGGTGAGATCGCTGATGAAACTGAACTGGTCGCGCATGTCGAATGGATAGGCCTTGAGCCGGTAATGGGTGCCCCACGGCGTTTCGTTGAGCATCACCAGCACCGGCTTCGCATATTCGAGATAGGCGCTGGTCAGGGCCACGTCTTGCAACGCGGAGCGCAGGCGGGCGGCGTCGTGATCCGGGGCGACATAGAACTCGGCGATGCACATGAGCGTGCGCGATCCGTCGTTCGAGTTGGAGATGTTGCCGGTCCAGAGGGTGTCGTGGGGCACGGTGATGATGTTGTCGGCGGCCGTGCGCAGGCGGATTGCACGCATGCCGACCGAACGTACCTCGCCGTAGTCGTCGCCGATCTCGATCCAGTCGCCGGGCCGGTAGGGGCGCTCGACGATCGCCACGATGCCCGCGATCAGGCTGCTGATGTAATCCTTGAAGGCGAAGCCGATGGCCACGCTGGCTGCGCCGGCGATCACCAGAAAGTTCTGGAAGGTCACGTTGAAGATCAGCGGGATGACCCAGACGATGGCCAGCGCCAGCAACAGCAGACGCACGATGGGCACGGCGCCGAGCAGGAACAGCCGCGTCTGATTGGGGCCGCGCTCGGCCAGATACGGCAGCGCGCGCCGCAAGAGATAGATCGTGAACCAGGTGCCGAACAGGATCAGCGCTATCTTGGCGATGTTGATGTCCTGCAGATTGTTGATCAGCTGGACGGCCTGTTCCTTGCTCTGTTCTGCTGCAGCCATGTTCTACAACCTGTCCATGGAAAAGCCGGCGGTCGACAGGCCGCTGCGCACGGCGGGATAGGCCGCCGGGGTACAGCGCAGCTGCCCACGCGTCTGTTCGACTACGCCCGCGCGCACCAGGGCCGACAATACGGTCGACTCGCCGACCACGGGTACGACGTCGCGCAACTCGGCGACACTCAGCGTGCCGTGTATCAGCAGTGCCTGCAGGACCAGCAACGCCGGTTCCGCGTCGTCGCCGGCGGGCAGCGAGAACTGCTCCAGTGCGACCACCCAGAGGGTCTGCTCGTCGTCCGGATGGACTTTTTTAGGCGCCTCGGTTTCGTCGTCGGGCCGGTCCTCGGCCCCGGTCGATTCGTCCGCGTCGGCGCTGGAGCGCAGGCTGCTGCGCCAGATATGCCAGGCGACCCAAGGGATGCCCAGGCTGCGCGCCGCAAGCCCGGTGAAATGATCGTGCTTGAGCTGACCGTCATCGTCCTCGGCCATCACATCGGCGCCACTGTCGGATACCCGGAAGGTGATATGACGCAGGCTGTCGTCACCGGCCAGCTGGGAAAACCACTGGCCCAGGCGGGCGCCGTCGAAGGCACGAAACGTGAGCCCTTGGGGCAGGATCATGTGGGCGCCGACGGCTTTGCACAGGAATGCCCAGGCCCAGCTGTTGCAGCCGATCACGCAGCGGCGCTCCAGCGTATCGAGCCGGGCCAGCAGCGCCCGCACAAGAGTGAGCCCGTTGCGATGGCGCAGGAACCAGCGCTCGAGTTCGGGGATGACGAGCACGCCGTCGCCGTCCAGGTTGATCGGATCCGCGGTGGTCGCCGATAGCAATGTCGTCCGGTCGGGTGCATCCAGCACCGCGTGGCCGTATTGCCGTGCCCAGGACGCCAGTACCCCGTTCTCGTCGCCCGGGGGCAGGACGATCAGTTGCAGGTTGAACCGCCGCTGCGGTTGAGCGATCCAGTCGGCCAGGGTGCTCTGCAGTTCGTCGATCAACGGCCCGCAGGCCGGCGGGGCGACGATATCGTCGAGCATTTCCAGGGTCGATCGCTGCAGACGGTCGTCGGCAATGAAGGGCGTGTCGTCGGTCTTGTGGAACAGCGTCCTGAGCCGCGCCATCAGCGCTTGCAGCGTATCGACGGTCGGCAGGGCAGGTGCCTTGTAGCTGCCCAGCGGTATGAACAGGTTGTCGTCGGGTTGTTCAGTCGTCATGCGCGTCCGTGGAGAGACCCCGGGCCGGGGCGGGGTCGAAGCATGCGCTCATATTACAGATCGTGCGTGATCGATGATCGGCCACGAACCGCCAGCGCGCCGGCTCGCCCGGTCCGACAATACAAAAGGGCCGACCGGTCGGTTCCGGTCGGCCCTTCTGATCACCTGCTCGGACGTCCTAGTTGTTGTCGGGCAGGGCGTAGGCGATCACATAATCGCCGGTCGGCGTCTGCATGAAATGATGGCCCGTGGCCACGATCATCAGATATTCCTTGCCGTCGGCTTCATAGACGAGCGGGTTGGCCTGACCGCCGGCGGGCAGGGCGGCCTGCCAGACGGTCTCGCCGGTCTCGATATCGATGGCCCGGATCAGGTCGTCAGTGGCCGCGGCGATGAAGATCAGCCCGCCCGCGGTAACCGCGGAGCCGCCATTGTTCGGCGTACCGATGTTCACCGGCAGACCCGAGCGGATGCCGAACGGGCCGTTGGCGCGTGCGGTGCCCAGCGGCCGGTCCCACAGCGTCTTGCCGGATTTGACGTCGACAGCGCGGATATGACCATAGGGCGGCTCCTTGCAGAGCATGCCGGTGAACGGCACGCGCCAGCCGGCGTTGACGTCGATGGCATACGGCGTGCCGGCCTGCGGGTCGCCCGCGCCTTCGGCGCCGCCGCGATCCTCGGCCTGTTCATCACGCGGCTTCCAGCCGTATTCGTCGGCCTTGGCGCGCGGTACCAGGGTGTTGTAGTTGGGCATGTCGTTGTAGTTGGCGATCAACACGCCACGGCTGGGGTCGATGGCGACACTGCCCCAGTCCGAGCCGCCGTTGTAGCCGGTGTACTCGATCCAGTGCTGGCCGCTCGTGGGCGGCGTGTACATGCCCTTGTAGCTGGCGTTGGCGAACTGGATACGACAGTACATCTGGTCGAACGGTGTCAGCCCCCACATGTCGCGTGGGGTCAGGTCCGGCTGCTGCAGGGTGTGGTAGAGCGAGTAGGGCTGGGTCGCCGTGCGCTGCTCGGGTTCGACGCCGCCCTGCGGCACGGGCCGTTCCTCGGTACCGCCGCCCAGCGGGGTGCCGTCGCGGCGATCGAATACATAGATGCCGCCCTGCTTGGTCGGCATCACCACCGCCGGCACGTTGCCGTGGTCGGTGGGGAAGTCGATCAGCGTCGGCTGCGAGCCGGGGTCGTAGTCCCAGACGTCCTTGTGCGAGGTCTGGAAATGCCAGGTAGGCAGTCCGGTGTCGACGTTGATCGCGACCATGGAACTGGCCCACGCGTTCTCGGCGGGCGTACGCGAGCTGCTCCAGTAGTCGGCGGCGGAGTTGGCCATCGGCAGATAGACCAGGCCGAGCTTGTTGTCGCCGACCGCGGTGGTCCACATGTTGGGCGAACCACGGACATAGGTCTGGTCCCCGGTGAGCGGCTCGCTCTGGTCGGGACGGCCGGCGTCCCAGGCCCAGTCGAGGTTGCCGGTGACGGCGTCGAAGCCCTTGATCACGCCGGAGGGCGCGAAACGGCGCTGGCCATCCAGTACCTGATGACCGGTGACGAGTACGTTGTGGACGATCACCGGCGCCGAGTTGATCGATACATAGCCGTCGGGCGTCGAACCCATGTTGGGCTTGATATCGACCTGACCGTTGTCGCCGAAGTCGGTGCAGGGCTTGCCGGTTTCGGCGTCCACCGCAATGATGCGGCCGTCCAGCGTCGGCGAGAAGATACGGGTGCTGCAGAACGGCGCGTCGCCCTCACTGGCGCCCGCGCCCTGACTGTTCGCCGTGGTCGCTGCCGCGGGCTGGGCCTGGCCGGGCTGCACGGTAGTTGATGTATCGCTATCGCTCGTGTCGCCGGTGGCTTGCGCCGCGCCCAATTCGCCGAGCCGATCCTGCGGCACCTGATAATAGGTCACGCCGCGGCAGGCGGCGGTATAGGGAATGGCGTCCTCGGAGACGTGCGGATCGTAGCGCCAGTTCTCCTTGCCGCTCGCCGCGTCGAGCGAGATGATGATGTTGCGCGACGAGCACAGATATACGCTGTCGCCGACCTTGAGCGGCGTGGTCTCGGCGCCCCAGCGATGATCGAGGACATCGCCGGTGCGATAGACGAAGGCCTGTTCGAGCTGACCGACGTTGTCCGGGGTGATCTGGCTGAGCGGCGAGAACCGGGTGGCCGCATTGTCGCGGCCGTAGGCCGCCCAGTCGCCGTCGGCCGGCGCGTCGGCCAGCTGCGTGTCGCCAGTGTCGGTGCGGAGCGATGCGCTCTGCGCCGCCGGTACCTGGCCGGGGTGGGTAACGCCGTGGGGGGCAAAGGCAAGCGCGCCGCAGACGGCCAGCACGATCAGCAGGGCCGCCGTGGTGCCGAATGCCGCGCCGCGGGAGAAGCCGGCACGCAGACGCGTGCTGGTGGCCGCCATCAGGATGCCGAGCACCAGCACCATGTCGAAACGCGGCACCCAGCGCCAGTAGTCCAGCCCGGATTCCCAGGCGGTCCAGATGAAGGTGCCGATGAACACCAGCGCATACAGCCAGGCGCCCGAGCGGCGGCCGCCAGCGAACAATATGCCGGAGATGAGCATCGCGATACCGGCAATGACGTAGTACCAGGAGCCGCCGACGCCTGCGAGCCAGCCGCCGCCGATTGTCATCAGCAGCCCCATGAGCGCGACGAGGCCGCCGACGAGCCGTGGCCCGAGGCCGACGCCGGTTGGATGTGAAATGTTGTTCATGAGAACTCCCTGGAAAAGTGTTCGGTCGAAATCTGGAAAAGAGTTGGCACGCCGGTCGCTGCCCTGCAAACGCGCGTCTTGGCGTTGTGATCCGTCTGTTTTTCGGGGAGGGCGCCGACGCAGACGAATCATCGATTATTTATGTCTGTATATTGAACCTAATACGTTGTGCTGGCCAGCCGGCAGGGGCTCTTGCACGGCCAGAGCAGCCGCTGAAGTCCGCGCTAGTCCGGCCAGGGCGCGAGCAGCCTGGAGGGTGATATGGCCCCAATAGACAGCAGCGAAATCGAAGCGGCGCGTGCCGGCTGGCATTATCGCGGCGCGCACCGGCCGCCGTTCGCGATCAGCCCGCAACCGGGCCAGGAATCGGTATGGGACTACCCGCGCCCACCGGTATGCGTGCCCGATCGCCGTCATATCCAGATATATCTGGGCGACCGCCTCGTGGCCGATAGCGGCGCTGCCGTGCGCGTCCTGGAGACCGCGGGGGCGCCGACGTTCTATCTGCCGCCGGGCGATATCGACGCGGGCTGCCTGCGGCCGGCGCGGGGCGTTAGCTTCTGTGAATGGAAGGGCGCTGCGCGCTATTGGCATGTGATCGCCGGCGCCGATACCGTGACTGCCGCCGCCTGGGCCTACCCCGACGCCGGCGGCCGTTTCGCAGCCATTGCCGGATATCTGGCCTTTTACTGCGCCGAGCTCGACTGTCGTGTCGACGGCGAGCGGGCGCGGCCGCAGTCCGGCGGCTTCTACGGCGGTTGGGTCACTGACGAGATCGTGGGGCCGTTCAAGGGCGAGCCGGGCACATCCGGCTGGTGACCAGCGGCCGGCGTGAGTTCCCACCGGATCTTGGGGCCCATGATCTGTTCGCTCTTGTGCCCTGGCGATCGAACCGTCTGTGTTGCGCGCCTGCGATCAGGACTGTGACCACGGCAGGCGGCTCAGATCGACGTTGCCACCGGTGAGAATCACGCCCACGCGCTGGCCCGCGAATGTCTCCGGATTGTTCAGGATCGCCGCCAGCGGCAGCGCGCAGGAGGCCTCGATGACGATCTTCATGCGCTGCCAGATCAGGCGCATGGCGGCAACGATATCGGCTTCGGAGGCCAGGAATATGTCGTCGACGTGGGCCTGGATTATCTGCCAGGTCAGCGGCCCCAGCGATGCCCTCAGGCCGTCGGCGATGGTGTCCGGGGCGTCCTCGACCAGTCTTTGGCCGGCTTTGAGCGACCGATAAGCGTCGTCGGCCTGGGCCGGCTCGGCGGCGTATACCTTCATGCCTTCGGCCGTGCTCTTGCAGGCGATGGCGGTGCCGCTGATCAGCCCGCCGCCGCCGACCGGGGCGATGATCGCATCGAGATCGGGCATCTGTTCGAGCAGTTCCAGCGCGCAACTGCCCTGGCCGGCGATCACGGCGGCATCGTTGAACGGGGCCACGAAAATCGCCCCGCTTTGCTCGATCACCGTCTGCAGCGCGGCCTCGCGCGCACTGTTGGTCGGCTCGCAGAACAGGACGTTGCCGCCATAGCCGCGCACGGCGTCGATCTTGGGTTGTGGCGCGGTTTTGGGCATGACCACGGTGCATGCGATGCCGCGGCAGGCCGCGGCACGGGCGAGGGCCATGCCGTGATTGCCGCTGGAATGGGTAGCGACGCCCTGGGCGGCCTGGGTGTCGGTCAGCGAGAACACCGCGTTCACGGCCCCGCGCGCCTTGAACGCACCGGTCTTCTGGAAGTTTTCGCATTTGAAGAACAGCGACGCACCGCTCATGCGATCCAGAGTGTCGCAGGTCAGCACCGGGGTGCGATGAATCCAGGGTGCGATACGGGTTCGCGCCGCATGAAGATCGTCAATCGTGGGAATCGGCATGGGCACCGCTCGATGAGGGTCGGGGAGACAGGAGGTTATTCTGCCTGAGCGGGTGTTGGCGCTGGCAAGTCGGTGTGATCGTCATGCCGGCGCGCGATGACGATCAGGCGCGTCGCTCCCGGAACGTTTCGGCGACATGACCGGCGAGCGCATCGAGGGCCGCGTCGCCGCTGTGTCGACGCACCATGGCCACGTGATAGTCGCCCAGCGTCGGCAGCCCGGCCAACGCATCGATGCGTTGCAGTGGCGGCTCGATCATGCTCAGAGGAAAAGGTGCAATCGCGAGATCGGCCTGCATGGCTGCCGCTTGCGCCGCGCAATGCTCGCTCACATAGGCGATGCGGTAATCGATGCCGGCGCCGTCGAGTGCGTCGAGCGCCATCGCCCGCCACGCGCAGCCGTGATTGGCCAGCGCGATCGGCAGCGGCGTGCGTTCGCGCGCAATGCCGCCGCGCAGGCCGGCCCAGACCATGGGCTCTGTGTGCACGATCTCGCCGCGGGTGGCGTCGATATCGGTATTGCCGACGGTGACCAGCACCAGATCCAGATTGCCGGCGTCGAGCTGGCCCAGAATCTGGGCGCTGGTGCTGGTCACCACGTCGACCTGCACCGCCGAATGTGAGCGCGCGAAGCGGGTGAGCACGCGCGGCAGGATACGGGTGCCGACATCGTCCGGCGTGCCTAGGCGAACCGTACCGGCGAGCGGTGGCAGCAGGAAACGGGCCACGGCTTCCTCGTTGAGCTTGATCAGCCGCCGGCCGTAGCCGAGCAGCGTCTCGCCGCCCGGCGTGAGCCGGACCTGTCTTGCTTCGCGCACGAACAGCCGCTCGCCGAGCATTTCTTCCAGCCCCTTGATCTGCATGCTCAGCGCGGAGGGCGTGCGAAACACCTGGCTGGCGGCGCGAGTGAAGCTGCCGTTTTCGGCGATCGCGATGAAGCTTCTGAGCACATCGGTATCCAGCAGCGGTGTCTGACCGGGGCTGATGAGCTTTCTGGAACCGTCCATGGCAAGCATTAAGAATAATTGAAAGATAAATGTAGATCTCTTCGTTTGATTGATCAACCGGCCTGCGGGATGCTCTGTCTCGAGGTCGCGACCCTCGTGCCAATCCATTTACCGACGACGGCTTCTGTGCCGTTGTCCCGGCAGGAGTGCGTCATGTCCGACCGCAACACCCACAACTCAACGCCCCGGAAACCGCCGGTTTTCGATACCCCCAATTTTCATAAGCTCTATATGCCGGCGATGCCGCCGCTGGGGCTGATCCGCGTCTTGCGCAGACTGTTTCGGGAGCTGGCTCAACGCCGTCGCCTCAGGCAGTTGCTGACCTGCGATGACGCGCAGCTCGACGATCTCGGCTACTGCCGGCACGAACTGCGGCGTGTGCTGCGTCTGCCGCTGAATACCGATGCATTGGCCGCCATCAACCGCGTCGGTAATCGGCTCGACAGCCGGCACGGATCGTGTGCGGATCGACAATGCCGCGGCCACGCAGGATAAGATGCGGGCATTGAATGAAACGGCGTAGCGCCCGTGTCGGGAGCGATCTCTCGCCGCGGGCGCTACGCCGGGCCACCGGCAATAGGAAAAACGATGCGGTTTTTTTGTGAACTGGGCGATGAAGAGCATCTGGTCGATGCCGACACGCCGGAAGACGCGGCGCGACTGGTTGCCCGGCAGCAGGCCGAGCGCACTGGCGTCGGGTCGCTCACGCTGACGGTCAACGTGGCGGAGGCCAACGAAGCCGATCTCCCCCTGATCGCAGGCGACGACTACACGGTCACTGTCGAGGCGTCGTCGTCGCAAGGCGGGCGGTGACCCTGCTTGCGTGTGCACACGGGACTGTTATCGCGTCGGTGAGAGCCGACCTCAGCCGTCGGCAGGACAGCGCTCGGCCACGAACACCGCATAGTCCTTCTTCACGCAGCGGGCATAGGTGAAGGCCAGGTCGACGACCATTTCCTTGAAGTCTTCGCGGTGCGCTTCGCAGCGCTGCAGTACCGCCTTGCAGAAGGTGCCGTGGGCATCGGGATGCAGCGTGCGCGCGCCGCGTATGTGTTCACGCGCCAGAATCCGTCCCCATTGGCGCGTGAGCCGCCGATACTGCTTGAAATTCTTGATCTTGTGGGTGGGAAAGTCCTTCTTGTAAGGGGAACGCTCACGTACCGAGAAGTGTTTCTTGCCCAGTGACAGCCAGCCCAGATATTCGTCCGGATGGTCGGCCAGCGCATGGAAGGCCTGAAAATGACGATGGCCCTCGTTGCAAAAGGTCTTGCGCCAGGCGCGGCGCTCGCGGTTGCGCATGAAGCGATAAGCCGGCGGCGGGGTCTGTTCCTTGATATCGAGAATGATGTCGTCGTCCGGGCCGTCGGTCGCGCCTTCGATCAGGGCATAGTAGCGATCCAGGCCGAGCGAGCCGATGCCCGCATCGACACGTCGGGCGATATCCTTGACCTTGAAATGCGACGCTGGCGGGGTCGATCCGTTGCCGTCGAGCGTCCCCGGGTACTGTTCGGCCAGTGCCGCGACGAGCTGTTCTCGTTCGGACGCCGAGACGCGACCCATCTTCTTCTTGTCGAGATTGAAGCGGCGCTCGCCGTTGTCGACGACCGTCCATTTCGCCAGGTACTTCTGCGGACCGCTTTTTTTCATCACCTTCTTCATGAAGTGGCTCAGCGGTTCTTTCATGTAATGAACATGGATGTCGTCGGCCGGGCGACCGTCCTGGTGCTGGACCAGGGTGTCCAGATAGGTCGAGAGCAGGTGGCGGATGGCGCGGCGGATCTCGTCCGGAGCCAGATCGACGTTCTCCTCGGCGTCGAGCACCATGCTCGCGGCGTGGCGCCAGAGATCGTACTGATAGTCGCCCACCAGCGCGTCGTCGAAGTCGTCCATGCCGTAATGGATGCCCTGGCTGTCATCGCCGTAGGAACCGTGGTTGTAGACGTGCGCGTCGCCCTGCAGCCATGTCTGGGTGTTCTGTACGCCGCCAAAAAGGTAATACCGCCAGTCCTGCCAGACATCGCCCCAGAACAGATGATTCGTGCCCCGGAAGAAGTTGTAGGGCGATTCCGACATCTTCCGGTACTTGCGTTTGCGATCCGCCTTGGCGAGCGCGCGATTGGCCGCATCGATCTCGTCGAGCACGAGCTGCTCGCGGCTGTCGCGCATGAAGTGAAATGCCATTCGTGTTCTGGGTGCGTGCGGGGAATCGGCTATTAAGCTAGCACGCGGCTCGATTGTCAGCGATCGAGCGGGCGCTGACCGTGGCGCCGACATGAATCAAGGCCGCCGCGCGCAGCGAGGCGGCCTTGCGTGTGCGTTACCGCCGGTGGATCAGGCGATGGTGTCGACCACGCCGCCGTCCACGCGCAGCGCCGCGCCACTGGTCGCCGACGACAGCGTCGAGGCCGTATAGACCACCATGTTGGCCACCTCCTCGACGGTAGCCGCGCGCTGGATGATCGAACTCGGGCGTTCGCTCATCACGAAGTCGGCGGCGAATGCCTCCATCGACTTGCCGCTGTCCTTCTGGCCTTCGCGCAGCATGTCCTCGACGCCCTCGGACAGGGTCGGGCCGGGCAGCACCGAGTTCACGGTGACGCCGGTGCCGGCCAGGCGCTTGGCCAGACCGCGCGAGATCGACAGCACCGCGGTCTTGGTGAATCCGTAGTGGATCATGTCGGCGGGGATATTCAACCCGGATTCCGAGGACAGGAAGATCACCCGTCCCCAGCCGCGCTCGACCATGCCGGGCGTATAGGCGCGTGACAGCCTCACTCCCGACATCACGTTGACGTCGAAGAACGTCTGCCACTCGGCGTCGGGAATATCGTAGAAATCGTGCGGACCGAACAGGCCGACGTTGTTGATCAGGATATCGACCTGCGGCTCGGCGGCGGTGACCTGCTTGCAACCGTCGGCGGTGCCCAGATCCGCGGCAATACCGCGCGCACGGGCGTTCGGGACCGCTTTGTTCAGATCCTCGAGGGCCGCATCGACGCGAGCCTGCTTGCGGCCGTTGAGGATAACCGTGGCGCCGCTTCCGGCCAGGCCCTTGGCGATGGCCAGACCGATGCCGCCGGTGGAACCGGTGATCAGCGCGGTCTTGCCTTCCAGTTCGATTTTCATGCCGTTCCTTGTGTGCGTATGCAGTATGCAAGGACATTGCGTTGCTTCGGCTGTCATTCAAGCGCGGCGCGCGTGGGTGAATGGCTGTCTCTGTTCCCGGCACGGATCGTGCTTTGTTCGCTATAAGATTTTGCGACGACGACAGATTGCAGCGCGGTCCGGGATTGAAAGATGCGCCGTGCTTGGCGTGCGATGGCAGCAATGCCTTGCGCAGGCGATCCGTAGGCGTAACCGACCATGGTCGTCTTTGCGTTTATTTCCGGTTGGACTAGACTCGATGGACAGCCGCATGACAGCGGCACGGTGTTTGCCGTCATCACAAGAGGGGGTTTTAGCAGTATGTTTTCCAAGTATCTGAAGCTTTTTGCAGGAATCGCGCTGATCGTTGGCTGCGTGCCACTGGCGAGCGCGAAGACGTTCATCACCATCGGCTCCGGTTCCACCACGGGGCTCTATTATCCGACCGCGGTCGGCATGGCCAAGATCGTCAACGAGGCCGGTATCGATGTTCGCGCGAATGCGCGCTCGACCGGCGGTTCGGTGTTCAACGACCGGGCCGTGGGCGCGGGTCAGTTGCAGATGGGCATCAGCCAGAACAACGTGGCCTATTACGCCTACAACGGTTCGGGCGTGGAAGCATTCAAGGGCAACCCGATCGAGAATCTGCGCGGTGTGGCCGTGCTCTATCCCGAAACCATCCAGATCCTCGCCCGCAAGGACTCCGGCATCAAGACGCTGTCGGACATTAAAGGCAAGCGGGTGTATGTGGGCGATATCGGTTCGGGTACCGAGCAGGACGTCAAGAACCTGCTGGGCGCCTTCGACATGAGCCTGGACGATCTGAAGACGCCGGTTCGCGGCAGCGCGGGCAGCGCCGTCGGCCTGCTGCGTGACGGTCAGATCGATGCGATGTTCTATACCGTCGGCCTGGGCGCGTCGGCAATTACCGAGGCCGCACAGACCGCACCGATCGACCTGGTATCGGTCAAGTCGGACAAGATCGAAGAACTGAACGCCAAGTATCCGTTCTACACCGAGATCAAGATCCCCGGTGGTACCTACCCGGGCATGGACGAGGATGCGACCGCGGTCACCCTCAAGGCGATGCTGGTAACCTCTTCGGACGTCTCCGAGGACGCGATCTATCAGTTCATGGAAACGGTCTTCTCCAAGAACAAGAAAGCGTTCTACAACGATATCCAGAACCCGAACCTGAAGAAATATTTCACCCTGGATTCGGCGCTGGAGGGCATGTCCATCCCGCTACATCCGGGCGCGGCCAAGTTCTTCAAGCAGCACGACATCTCGATCAAGGACAGCCAGATGCCGCCGTCCTGATCGGGGATTGATGGCAGTACAGGTAGCGAACGTGGACCCCGGCCATTGCGTCCGGGGTCTTTTCGTATCGACGTCGTGATTTGAGCAGGAATTGGTACCGATGACCGAACACATACGCCCCGAAGCCGAGGATATCGTCAAGGCCAGCGAGTACGGCGGGCGCGAACCCAGCGCCGGCTGGCAGCGCTGGCTGTTGATCGTGATTGCCGTTGCCTGGAGTCTTTTCCAGCTTTATGCCAGCTACTTCGGCACGCTCAATCCGCAGAAGGTCGGCTCCATCCATCTGGCGTTCGGTTTCGCGCTGGCCTTCCTCGCCTATCCGCGCAAGGGCGGGGCGATGGATCGCATCCCATGGTACGACTGGATTCTCGCGGCCGCGAGTGTGGCGACCGCGCTCTATATCTTCGTCGATTACTACAATCTGGTCGTGATTCAGGGCGGCCTGCCGATCACGCGCGACGTGTGGATGGGCACGGCGCTGCTGGTGTTTCTGTGCATCGCCGCCAGCCGCATCATCGGCTACGCGCTGCCGATCATCGCCGGCATTATCGTCATCTACGGCATCACCGGGCCGGCGGGCATCATTCCGCTGACGCCGCCGGACATCCTGTATCTGCACAACGGCTACGACTGGTCGCAGGTCATCCAGCAGCTGTATATCACCGGCGAAGGCATCTGGGGCACTCCGATCCAGGTGTCCGCGACGTTCGTGTTCCTGTTCGTGTTGTTCGGCGCGCTGCTCGAAAAAGCCGGCGCGGGACAGTATTTCGTGGATCTGGCCTATAGCGGGCTGGGCACATTCCGCGGTGGTCCGGCCAAGGCCGCGGTGGTGGCGAGTCTGCTCACCGGCGTGATTTCGGGTTCCTCGACCGCCAACGTGGTCACCACCGGCACGTTCACGATCCCGTTGATGAAACGGGTCGGCTATCCGGGCGTGAAAGCCGGGGCGACCGAAGTGGCGGCGTCCGTGAACGGTCAGTTGATGCCGCCGATCATGGGGGCCGCAGCCTTCATCATGGCGTCGT
Source organism: Salinisphaera aquimarina (assembly GCF_042643355.1). NCBI lineage: Bacteria > Pseudomonadati > Pseudomonadota > Gammaproteobacteria > Salinisphaerales > Salinisphaeraceae > Salinisphaera > Salinisphaera aquimarina. The sequence goes on along the minus strand of NZ_JBHRSS010000007.1, from coordinate 128,953 downwards.
TCATCAACATCCCGTATTCGCAGCTCATCATCTACGCCATCGTGCCGGCGGTGCTGACGTATCTGGGCTTGCTGTACGTCGTGCACCTCGAGGCCCTAAAACTCAACCTCAAGGGCCTGCCCCGGTCGGAACTGCCGCCGTTCTGGCCGACGTTCATCAAGGGCGTTCACTACCTCATTCCCGTCGCTTTCCTGCTCTACGAACTGATGTGGGTCCAGCTCACGCCGGAGCGCAGTGCGCTCAATGCCACGGTCGTGCTCGCAGGGCTGATTCTGGTGCAGGAGGCGGTCAGGGGCTGGAAAGGCGAGCGTGGTCTCGGTGCCGGTCTGTTGCATGGGGTCAAGGAAGTCTTCGGCGGCTTGGAACTCGGTGCCCGCAACATGACTACCATTGCGATCGCGACCGCCGCCGCCGGCATCATCGTCGGCATGGTTACCATGACCAACCTCGGCTATGGCCTGACGCAGGTGCTGTCGGTGCTCTCGGGTGGCCATATCTGGCTGGTGCTGCTGTTGTCGGCGATCACCTCGCTGATCCTCGGCATCGGCCTGCCGACTACCGCGAACTATATCGTCATGGCGGCCCTCGTTGCGCCCGTGATTGCCAACCTCGCCGGCGATGCGGGCATGGTGGTCCCGCTGGTGGCGATCCATCTGTTCGTGTTCTATTTCGGCATCCTCGCGGATGACACACCGCCGGTGGGGCTGGCCGCCTATGCGGCGGCGGCCATATCGCGGGCCGACCCCATCGCCACCGGTGTACAAGGCTTCATATACGACCTGCGCACCGCGATTCTACCCTTCATGTTCTTCTACAATCCGCAGCTGCTGCTCATCGACGTGGGCAGCTGGTACAACGCGGCCTGGGTCATCGCCACGGCGCTGGCCGGGATGCTCGCGTTCGTGTCATCGACCCAGGGTTATCTGCAGATTCGCATGCTCTGGATCGAACGGGGGGTGATGCTGGTGGGCGCGCTGCTGATGATCAAACCCGGATGGGAGTCGGATCTGATCGGCATCGCGATCCTGGTGGCCAGTGTGCTCTATCACCGCTACCGGGCGTCCAACGATCCGGCAACCGCGGTTGCTTGAACTGTCATGGCTTGACCAGGCCCGCCGCACGGCGGGTCTGGTCGGTGCGCGCCAGGCATAAGCCCAGGCGGTTGCCGCCTACACGGCGCGTGGCAGCGGATACCGTCATCAGCACAGATGGGTAGCAAAGGCGGTATTCCGGCTTCATTTACTTCATGCATCCGGGGAATCCCGCTTAACAATTGACGGGTAAGTCCTCTCCCGAGCATGTTTCAAGCTCAGCCCGCCTTGGCCCTGGCTCATTTGCGGTAAACCGACCGCCGCCTGGCCGGTAGTGTTTTCGTTTCGAATTGAGCGCCGGTTTCGCGCCGCTGCGCGAGGCGCTTGTGTTTGCTCGCCCACATAAGTCCTGAATACAAAGGAGACTCTGCACTGCTTCGATGCTTCGCATCGATATCGTGGGCTGTTTACCGACTTGTCGATCTTTCCGGGGAAACAGGCGAAAACTCGCGGCACTGCGCGATTCCGACAGAAGAGCGTGTTTTCTCTTCCTGGCGCTGCCGCTCAACGCAGCGTGAAGGGGTGCAGGCGAATACAGGAAAAGGACACGACGTCTTCGGTCCGTTACGTGTCGACGAGAAGCGCCGACGGAAGGCGCGAGGGGCGATGCGCACGCTGGCACCGTACCTGGGCGTCGTCCCTGGCAGATAAAAAAAGGCCCGGCGTTGCAGCCGGGCCCTTGATCATCGTGCAATATCGCCGAGGCGTTCAGGTCACGGGTTGGCGTTCCCGCTATTACGCCACTGTTGATACTGCTTCCATTCCTGCCAGTCCTTGAAGCGCTGATATTCAGCCGAATCCTTGGGCATCTGCCGAAAACGCTTGTACTGCTCGTACTCCTGAAACTCCCGATAGTCCTGCTGCTGTGCAGAGGTCGGTTGTGCCATGGGTGCGGTTGCAGTCGTGCCAGGCGTGGACGCGGTCTGCGCCTGGGCACCGTTACCGGACTTGATCAGGGCGTTCTTCGACGGCTCGTTGGAATAGACACGAACACCGTCGTCGTAGTCGGAGGTGTCACCGACCTTGAACAACCCCGGCCCTTGCGCCATCTGGTCGCCCGAGCCGGGCAGTTGCTTGTAGTCCACGGGTTTTGCGTCTGGGCCGGACGCGCAGCCTGCAAGCAGGCTGCAGGCGGCGATGCCCAACCCTATCGTGAACAACTTCATGTCGTGATCCATAAAAACCCGTGGCTGTCGTTTACAGGAACTTCAGACGCGTGCCGAGGAACAGGGCGTTGATGTCCTGTGCATCGCCGGTTGCCTGTACATCGGTTCCAGCATCATTGGTGAACTCGTAGTCGGCGTCGTCAAGCGTGTACAGATGATAGGACGCATACAGCTCGACACTGGGAATCCAGTTATACACATAGGACAGACCATATGCGGCTGCCTTACTGCCTTCGCTAAACAGATCATTGGTCCGAGCGTAGCTCAGTTCGAAATGATTCTTGCCAAGAATATAGCCTACGCTACCGAAGTAGTTGTCGGCACTCGGATCGCCATTCTTGAAGTTGCGGTGCTTGTAGGAACCGGTGAAATTAAGGCCCGACGGCAGCAGCACGGAGCCCGAACCGCCGGTTTCCTGGAAACGCGCGCCGTCGTTGAGAACCGTGCCATCCGGCTCGATATCGCGGCTTTGTGACTGGCTGTCGACATAGACACCGACGAGGCCGAACTTGCCGCCGTCGGCGAAATCACCCTCGTAGCGGCCGGAGAGTTCATAGGCGTGGCCGTTATCCAGGCTGGCGGACAGAACCGCGCCGCCGAGGCTCGGGGTGTCGTAGCGCACGGCGTTCTGGCGCGACAGGGAGTCGAATGAATTGAGCGCGCCGCTCAGGTTGATGATGGCATTGCCGTCGTCGTCCAGGAAGCTGATGCCACCGTGGTAAAAGCCGGCGCCGTTGCCGCCGCCCAGATACATATTGCCCGAATAGTTGAGCTCGGACGAGCCGTTGCCGGCGCCGTCGAGCTTGCCGAAGGTCAGACGACCGAAGTTGCCTTCCAGATAGACGTTGGCGAGACGATTGTCGAGAAAGTCGCCGTTATCGCCGCCGCCGTTATTGACATCGAAGGAGGTGGACTCGTTTTCGCCCAGGCCGATTTCGTAGGCGAAACCGAGCGTCATGCCGTTGTCCAGTGCTTGGTCGCCGGTGAACCGGAAGCGGGTATTGGAACCCACGTTGTCGACGAAGCCGACGTCGGAGTCTTCGCCATTGTCGGCGGCGATCATCGCCCGATCGACCTGTCCTGAAATCTTGAACTCGAACGCCTGCGCGGGTAGGGCGACGCATAGCAGAGATGCGACGGACACCGACGAAGCGGCCACTAGCCGTAAGCGAAAATCTTTCATTTAATTTACTCCCCTAGATTCGCCGTCTACGCTCCCGCAATGGGTGGAACGTCACGGCATGCGATGACGCGGCCCTAGGCCCGCTCGTCAACTCGTTGAAAATATTCCCCTTGCAGCGCATGTAGAACCGGTCGCTATGGAGCGGCATGAACGCCGTCCCGTATCAATCCGGATACATGACTGACTGCTGCCTTATAAAGGGAAAAAATAAGCCCTGTCAAGCGCATGAAAATTGATCGTGCGCGATTAATTCTGCAGGGCAGTCAGTGTGTTGGCGCAGATACGTTGCCTTGTTTCGCGGGTGCGCAACCGAGTATAACAACCGGCGGGCCGCTGTTTTCGTTGCGTAATTGGGCACTGCGGTGGGTAGCGCACGACGAAGTTGTCGACGAGGATCGCGGTTCGGATAGTCGAAGAAAGTGGTCCATACATTCGACTAATGGTTGAGTTCTGTTTTTATCGGCGTGTATACGGTATGCGGCGAAACGAGGTGATCTGCGCGCTAGAATGAAGCAGTACGAAAAGAGTCCGCTCGACGGTCGGCAGTGTTGATCGGACTTCGTATTCGAACCCCGCCGCGATCGCGTTGCAACAAGCCCGGAGAATCGATATCCACCGTCAGCAGCCATCAATGAAACAGGAACCGTCCGCGGAGCGTGGCCAGGATCTGGCCACGGCGGCCGACCCGACCGCGGCGTCGGACGAGGTCTGGATGGCGCAGGCGCTGGCGCTGGCGCGGCAGGCGGAGTCGGACGGCGAAGTGCCGGTGGGCGCCGTCGTGGTTCTCGATAACCAGGTCATCGGGCGGGGCTGGAATCGTCCGGTCGGCGACTGCGATGCCACCGGGCATGCAGAGATAAATGCGATTCGAGATGCCTGCAGAACCGTCGGCAACTATCGTCTGCCCGGCGCCTGTCTCTACGTCACTCTCGAGCCCTGTGCGATGTGCGCCGGGGCGATCGGTCACGCGCGTATCGAGCGTGTCGTCTACGGCGCCGACGATTTTCGCGCCGGCGCGGTGCATTCGATCTTTGCGGTTTTCGACGAACCACGCCTGAATCATCGTGTGGCGCATCGGGGCGGGGTGGGGGCCGAGGAAAGCGCGGCCCTGCTGCGGGCGTTCTTTCGGGCTCGCCGAAGCCGCTAGACCGCCCTTGCGCGATGCAAAAAAACGGCGCGGGCGCTACGCCACGCGAAAGCCGACGGCGGCATCGACCGCGCGTTTCCAGCCCGCGTAGAGCGTGTCGCGCTGGCTGTCCGGCATGGTCGGCTCGAAGCGGCGTTCGATCACCCATTGCTCGGCAATCTGTTCGCGTGATTCCCAGAAACCCACCGCAAGACCGGCCAGATAGGCTGCACCTAAGGCGGTCGTTTCGTTGATCTGCGGGCGCAGCAGATCGACTCCGAGCATATCGGCCTGGAACTGGGCCAGAAAATCGTTGGCGATGGCGCCGCCGTCGGCGCGCAGTTCAGTGAGTTCGAGCTCCGCGTCGGCCTGCATGGCGATGAGGACATCGCAGCTCTGGTAGGCGATCGATTCGAGCGCGGCGCGGATCAGGTGCTCCTTGGTGGTGCCCCGCGACAGGCCGAACATCGCCCCGCGCACATGGCTGTCCCAGTAGGGCGCGCCCAGGCCGGTGAAGGCGGGCACCAGATAGACGCCATCGTTGTCCTGCGCGCGTTCTGCATAGGCCTCGGAATCGCTGGATTTGCCGAGCATGCGCAGGCCGTCGCGCAGCCACTGCACCACCGAGCCGGCGACGAAGATACTGCCCTCGAGCGCGTATTCGAGTTGTCCGTCCACTTCCCAGGCGACCGTCGTGAGCAGGCCGTTGGCGGATTCGGTGGCGGTGGTGCCCGTGTTCATGAGCGTGAAGCAGCCGGTGCCGTAGGTGTTCTTGGCCATGCCGGGTTCGAAGCAGGCCTGGCCGAAAAGGGCGGCCTGCTGATCGCCGGCCATGCCGCAGATCGGCACTTCGTTGCCGAACAAATACCTGGACTGGATATGGCCGTAGACTTCGCTGCACGAACGCACCTCGGGCAGCATCGACTCGGGCACGCCGAAAAGCGCCAGCAGGTCCGGATCCCAGCAGCGCTTGTGGATATTGAACAGCAGCGTGCGCGAGGCGTTGGTGACGTCGGTCACGTGGGTTGTGCCGCCGGTCAGGTTCCAGACCACCCAGCTGTCGATGGTGCCGAACAACAGTTCGCCGTTCTCGGCGCGCTCGCGTACACCGTCCACGTTGTCGAACAGCCATTTGAGCTTGGTGGCGGAAAAATACGCGTCGAGCACCAGGCCGGTACGCGCGTGGATGAGGTCGGCGTGGCCGGCTTCGCGCAGGGCGTCGCAGATCTCGGCGGAGTGGCGCGATTGCCAGACGATGGCGTTGTAGACCGGCTGGCCGCTCTTGCGATCCCAGACCACGGTGGTCTCGCGCTGGTTGGTGATGCCGATGCCGGCGATCTCGTCGACATCGACCTGGCTGTTGTTGACCAGTTCGGTGAGCGTGGTCAGCACGCTGGTCATGATGTCGCGCGGGTTGTGCTCGACCCAGCCCGGGCGCGGAAAGATCTGCTCGAATTCGCGTTGCGCCGTGGCCACCGCCGCGCCGTCGTGATCGAACAGCATGGCGCGTGAGCTGGTTGTGCCCTGGTCGATTGCCAGCACGTATTTCTTGTTCATCCTCGGTCTCCTGGTCGCGGCGCGGTCATGGCGCTGACCTTAATGGATCGTCTCGAGCCTGTCTGCGGAATGTCCATGGCCTTGTCGGCTACGGTGTCGTCTATAGGCGCCCGAGATTTGTGGTGTTAGCCTCTGCGCCATGAAAGACAAAGCGAAAACATGGCGCGTCGCGGTCCTGCCCGGCGATGGGATTGGCCCGGAAGTGGTGGCCCAGGCCACGCGGGCACTGGATGCGCTCTGCGACAAGCAGAGCGGCCTGGCGATCGAATGCACGACCTTCGACTGGCCCTCGCACGCCTGGCACGAGCAGCACGGCGAAAGCGCACCGGCCGACTATCTCGACCAACTCGCGGACTTCGATGCGATCCTGCTGGGCGCGCTCGGTGATCCGGGGCCGGCCAGCAATCCGGAGCGTTACCTGCTGTCGGACGCGGTGTCATTGGCCCCGTTGCTGCAGATCCGCAAGCATTTCGATCAGTGGTGCTGCGAGCGCCCCTGCCGGCCGTTGCCGGGTGCGCCGCAGTATCTGGCCGACGCCCGTGCCAAGGATATCGACATGCTCGTCATTCGCGAGAACAGCGAGGGCGAGTACGTCAATCAGGGCGGTCGGCTGGCGCCGGGCACGGTCAATGAAGTCGCCACCCAGGTGGCGCTGTTCACCCACCGCGCCACCGATCGCATCATTCGCCATGCCTTCAAGCAGGCGCGGGTGCGCGCCGACGAGCGCAAGGCCGAAGGGCGCGAGCGCCAGTTCGGGCCCGACAAAAAGGCCAGTCAGGTGTGTGTGGTCACCAAGCGCAACGCCCAGCAGTTCTGGGGCGACATGTACACCGAGATGTTCGCGGAGATCGCCAAGGATTTTCCGGATGTCGCCACTCATCATGAACTGGTGGATGCGGCCTGCATGAAATTCGTCAGCCACCCGTGGGCGTTCGACGTCGTGGTGGCCTCCAATCTGCACGGCGATATCCTCACCGATCTCGCCGCGGTGCTGAACGGTGGCATGGGCGTGTCGCCGTCCTGCAACGTCAATCCGACGGATCGTTCGCGGCCGCCGATGTTCGAACCCACCCACGGCAGCGCGCCCGATATCGCCGGCCAGAACCTGGCCGGGCCGGCGGCGATGCTGCTGACCACGGCGATGATGCTCGACTGGATGGGCGTGGAGGACGACGTCGCAGCGACCGCCGCGGCCCGCCTGCGCGATGCGGTATCGGCGGATCTGCTCGAGCACGGCAGCGAACGCCGCAACACCGACGCCATAGGCGACGCGATCATCGGCGCGCTCTAGCGACGCGCCGAGGCCGCAAAGCCATACCGTGCATTGAAACTGGCCGGCATCCGGTCTAGTCTCGCGCGCAACGTGCAAGAACACATACTGGAGAACCGTGATGACGGGAAAGCGCAAAGGCCAATTGTCCCCGCTGCTCAAGCAGGCCACCGATGTTCATGTCGAACGCGGCGAAGGCTGCTATCTGTTTGACAGCGACGGCAAGCAATATCTCGACTTCACGGCGGGTATCGGCGTGACCAGTACCGGCCACTGCCACCCGAAGGTCGTGGCCGCGGCACAGGAGCAGATCGGCAAGCTGATCCACGGTCAATACACCACGATCATGCACAAGCCGATTCAGGATCTGTCGGCGCGTCTGGGCGAGAAGATGCCCGGCAACATCGACAGCATCTTCTATGCCAGCGCCGGCACCGAAGCGGCCGAATCGGCAATGCGCCTGATGCGCCACGCCACCGGCCGGCCCAATATCGTCGTCTTCCACGGCGGCTTTCATGGCCGCACCATGGGTTCGGCCTCGATGACCACCTCCGGCACGGCCTATACCGCCGGCCTGCAGCCGATCATGGGCGGCGTGGTCGTGGCACCGTTCCCGCATGCCTTCCGCTATGGCTGGTCGGAAGAACAGGCCACCGATTTCTGTCTGCGCGAACTGGATTTCATCCTGCAGACGATCAGCGCCCCCGGCGATACCGCCGGCATGCTGATCGAACCGATCCAGGGCGAGGGCGGCTTCGTGCCGGCCAACACGCGTTTCATGCAGGGCCTGCGCGAGCGCTGCGACAAGCACGGCATGCTGCTCGGCGCGGACGAGGTCCAGGCCGGCTATGGTCGTACCGGTACGTTCTGGTCGCACAGTCACTTCGACGTTCAGCCCGATATCGTGGTGACCGCCAAGGGTCTGGCCAGCGGCTTCCCGCTGTCGGCCTGCGCGGCACCGCGCAAGATCATGGAGAAGGGCATGGCCGGCTCCCAGGGCGGTACCTACGGCGGCAACGTGGTCGCCTGCGCGGCCGCGCTCGCCACGCTCGACGTGATCGAGGAAGAGGGGCTGGTCGAGAACGCTGGCGCCCAAGGCGCCCATCTCAAGGAACGCCTGAACCTGCTGGCCGACAAGCACGCCGGCATCGGCGACGTGCGCGGCAAGGGCCTGATGGTAGGCGTCGACATCCAGAAAGATGGCCAGCCCGACGGCGACCGCGCCGAGAAGATCGCCAAGCACTGTGAAAAACACGGTCTGCTGCTGCTGCGCTGCGGCCCCGGAAAGCAGGTCGTGCGCTGGCTGCCACCGCTGGTGGTCAGTCGCGAGCAGATCGACGACGGCGTGAATATCTTCGCCAAGGCGCTCGAAGCCACGAGCTGATCGACGCGCAGTTTCTGTCTGCGTTGACTCGCACCGAAAGCCGCTGTCTCCGGACGGCGGCTTTTTTTGCCGTGCATCGGTGAGCCGCGCAACAGGATGGCTACAATAGGATTTTCAGGCGGAGTCGCCATGCGCGCGCGCGTAGTCGAGATATATCAGTTCGCCCGCAGCAGCTTCTGGTTTCTGCCGGCCGTGATGATGCTGGTCGGGGTGCTGCTGTTCGTGGTCACGCTTGCGGTCGACAAGTCCGCTTATCTGCGTGCCAACAGTACGACGCTGTTCTACTCTGGTGGCGCGACCAACGCGATCAACCTGCTGCAGACGCTAACCGGCGCGATGGTGGCGATCGCCGCGGTGGTCTTTTCCACCCTGATGCTGGTGCTCACGCTGGCGACCAGCCAGTTCGGCCATCGCCTGATCCGCAGCTTCATGCGCGATCGTGCCAACCAGGCCGTGCTGGGCATCTTTCTGACGACCTTCGTCTATTGCATGCTCGTCTTCCACATGGTCGGCAACGATCCAAGCAATCAGTTCGTGCCCGGTTTTTCGATCACGGTCGGCTTCGGGCTGGCGTTGTTCGCTACCGGCACGCTCATCTATTTCACCCATCACATGGCCTCTCTCATTGCCGCCCCAGAAGTGCTGGAAACCGTGGCGGTGGAACTGGATGCTGCGATCGACAATCTCTATCCCGACGACGGCAGCGACGATGCGTCGCCGCCCGCGCTGGAGGCCGGTGCACAAGATGAAATCCGTGCGCAGGGTGGCGGCTATGTTCAGGCTGTGGATATCCGGAAACTGACGGCGCTGGCCGCGCACCAGGATGTGGTGATCGAGTCGCGCGTGGGCTACGGCGAATATGTGCTGCCGGGAAACCTGCTGGCCGTTGTCCACGGCGGCGCGCTCGGTGACGACGCCACGGCACTGGCGTCCGGTTACTATCTGTTCGGCAACAACCGGTTGACCGGCCACGATCTATTGTTCGCGACTAACCAGGTCGCTGAGATTGCGGTGCGTGCGCTGTCGCCGGCGCTCAACGACCCGTTCACCGCGGTGGACTGTATCAATCGCATGGGGCTATCGCTGGCGCGGCTGGCGCGCCGGCCGTTGCCGTCGGAGGCGCACTATCACGACGACCGGCTGCGGCTGGTTTTCCCGGTGCCGGGGTTCGATGCAATGCTCGATGCCGCGTTCATCCCGATCCGCAATTACGGGCGGACCAGCGTGCTCACCAGCCGCGAGATGCTGCGCGTGATCACGAAACTGGCGCCGCTGGTCCGACGCGAAACCGAGTGGGCCGCGCTGCGTTCCCACGCCCACACCATCCGCGAAGCGGCTCGCAACGGCTTGAGCGAAGAGAACGACAAGGCCCGCATCGAGACGTTCTACGAGCACGCGATCGAAGCGCTCAACACGGCGCGTGGTCACGGATCAACGTCGTAACGTAGTTCATGCGGTCGATCGCGGCAGTTCCTGCGTTCAGCGCGTGTCCAACAGCTCGCGCATGGCCGCGAATATCTGCTGCATGGCGGCGGGTTCGCGGCCCGGCCCGCCGGCGCAGTGGCCATAGTCGGATTCGAGCACGCGGCATTCGGCGTTGGCGCAAAGGGCGGGGATGAGTACGCAGTAGCCGGCCTCGGCCAGTTGCCCTATGGCGAACCAGCCGACAAGCTGGCTCTGCAGGTCTGCACCTATCTCACGGGCGTGATTCGGATCTGGCTGTGCGCGCGGCGTCTGTTCTCGCTGCGGGATGATGCCGCGTGCTTTCATGGCCAGTGCATTGCGACTCTGTATCCAAATCCGCCGACGGGCTGACCGGCGCGTCCTGGCGGTTGGCCGAGCAGGTGACGGGTCGACGTTTCAGGTCCGGGCCGGGCGTCTAACGCGAGCGGTGTCCTCGGTGGCCTCGGTTGTCGTGGCCACGACGGTCATCACGATGACGATCATTGTGGGAGCGCTCGCGTTTGCGCTGGTGGTCGCGCCCGTCGTGGTCGCGCCGCTGGCCATGGTATGCGGTGCGCTGTTCGCGTCGTGGGTCGCGATGACCGTTGTAATGGCGGCCACGGCGGTCTTCGTGACGGCTATGACTCCGGCGATCGTACTGGCGGGCGTCATAGCGCCGATAGTCATGCGTACTTTGATAGCGACGCCGGTTATCGATGTACACCGGCTCCCGGTAGGTGCCGTAACTGCGATAGGCGCGCGTGTCGTAGACGTGCCCGTAACCGCGGCTGGTGCCGGTCGAGACACAGCCGCTGAGCGCGACGCTGAGCAACAGGCATAGAAATAACAGTCGCATCGCCGAACTCCGGGTTAGATGTAGGAACAGGCACAGTGTTGTCCGGCCAGCCTGAACCGGGCGTGAAACATGCACCCGGCGCTGATGGGCCTGTTCGCGCGCGTTATCGGCATGGGCAGCGGGACTGCGCGCGCTTGCGAGGCGGCCGGGGTGCCGGCCGCGGTTTGTTTCTCGCGCCCTGTCACGTCATCATGTGCGGTCATCTGAGCATAGAAAGCCTGTCTATACCGCGTTGTAGAGACCGGTTGCCCCGCTACTTGCCAAGGAAAAACGCACTATGTATCGAGCTCGCGCCCCGCGATATCCATTCGACGCTTTGCGTATTCTCATCCTCACTGTCTGCCTTGCGATGCTGGTGTTCGCACCGGGGGCGATGGCCCAGCAGGAGAAATCGACCGCCGACGGCATGCAGACGAGCTCCGAGCCGCTGCCGCTGAGCAAGCTCGCCGATCTGATCGAGAACGACGAGTCGCGCGCCCAGCTCATCCAGGAGCTGCGCGACGCGGCGGCGCAGCAGCAAACGGGTGACAAGAGCGCGACCGCGGCCAATCAGGCGCCCGTGCCGGAGGCAGCGCCCGAAAAAGGCGAGGATCAGGCGCTGGAAAGCGCGCCGCCGGCGGATGCCAGCCAGGCTACTGTCGAGCAGGCGGCCGCGAGCAAGGAGCGGGTATCGTTTGCGCGTCGGTTTGCCCAGAGCACCTCGGATTGGGCCGAGACCATCGGCACGCGGCTGGCGGTCACCTGGGGCATGATCACCACGATCAACGAGGACAGCGGCCCCGGTCCGGAATTCGATTCCACCGCGTTCTTCAACGCGGTGATCACCTTTGCGCTGGTGGCCGTGTCCACTATCGCGGCGTTCTTCATTCTGCGCTTGCTGGCGGCGACGCTGTTCTCGGCGATCGGACGCTTCGCGCAGAAGGCCGAGACCGGTGTCGGGGTGATCATCCGCCGTGGCACGGCCATCATCGCTGCCATCATCGTGGATGTTGCGGTGGTGTTGCTTGCCGGCGGAGCCGGTTATCTTGCCGGTCTCTACGCGTTCGGCGAAGCCGGCAGCATGGGCACGCGGGAATCGCTGTTCATCAATGCCTTCGTGCTGATCGAACTGACCAAGGTGGTAATCCGGGCGATCTTCGCAGCCCGTTACGAGAACCTGCGCCTGCTCAATATTCCCAGTTCGATCGCCGGCTGGTGGAGTATCCGCCTGCGCTGGTTCGTGGGCATCATCGGCTATGCCACGCTCGTGCTGGTACCCATCATCAACGCCCAGCTGTCGTTCTTCATGGGCGCGATCTTCAGCTTCCTGGTCATGGGCGGCTCGTATATCTACGCGCTGGCGGTGATCTTCAAGAACCGTCGGCTGTTCAGTGAACGCCTGAACCAGAGTGCCAACAACGCTTCGGTCGGCTTCTTTTCGATCCTGTTCCGGATCATGTCGAAACTGTGGATTCTGCTGGCAATTGCCTACTTCACGACACTGTTCATATCCAGTCAGGTCGACCCGACCGACGCACTGCCGTTCATGATTTCGGCCACCCTGCAGACGCTGCTCGCCGCGGCAATCGGTTTCGGCATCTCGGGGCTGTTGTCCAAGGCGATCGGCAAGCGCATGACCTTCTCGGAGGGGGTGCGCGAAAAGCTGCCGATGCTCGAGGCCCGGGTGAACTCCTACGTGCCTACTGCACTCAAGGTCATCCGGGTATTGATCCTGGCCATCGTCGCGCTGGTCGTGGCCAACGCCTGGCATGTATTCAATCTGGGTGAATGGCTCGCCTCGGATGCCGGCCTCACGGTGGTTTCGGTGACCACGCGTGTGTTGATCGTGCTGGCGGCCGCGGCCTTGCTGTGGCTGATCTCGGCCAGCGTGATCGAGCATCGCCTGAACCCGAACACGGGTCGCGGCAAGCCCACCGCGCGTCAGGAGACGTTGCTGGAACTGTTCCGTAACGCGTTGGCGATTCTCATCCTCACCATGACGCTGATGATCGCGTTGTCCCAGATCGGGGTGGACATCGGCCCGCTGATCGCCGGTGCCGGTGTGCTCGGTCTGGCCATCGGTTTCGGTGCCCAGAGTCTGGTCAAGGACATCATCACCGGTGTGTTCATCCAACTCGAGAATGCGATGAACACCGGCGACGTCGTCACTGTCGGGGGGATCACCGGTACCGCCGAACGCCTGACCATCCGTTCGGTGTCGATTCGCGATATCGACGGCGCCTATCACATCGTGCCGTTCTCCTCGGCGACGGTGGTATCGAACTACATGCGCGACTGGGCGTACTTCCGTACCGAATACGGCATCGCCTACCGCGAGGATATCGACAACGCCATCTACTACCTGCGCGAGGCGTTCGCCGAGCTCAAGACGGATCCGGTGGCCGGCGGCAACATTCTCGAGGACATGACGGTGCCGGGCGTTACCGCGCTGGCCGACAGCTCGGTGAATATCCGCATCATGATCAAGACCAAGCCCGGCACCCAGTGGGGCGTGGGCCGTGCGTTCAATCGTCTGGTCAAGTACCACTTCGACCGTGCCGGCATCGAAATCCCGTTCCCACATTCCACGGTCTACTTCGGCGAGGACCGGGAGGGCCATGCGCCGGCGGCGAACCTGCGCGTCATCGATGCCTCCGCGGACGAAAGCGATCAGGCCAAGGCGCTCAAGCAGCGCCGTCGTGGAGACGATTCGGCGCCCTCGGAGACCGGGGACGCGCCGGGCTGATCCGGTACTTTCGGCCTCGACCCGCGGTTCTTCGGAACCGCGGGTTTTTTTTTGCCTCGCGCACGGCGTTCGGTATGTCCGTAATCGCTGTCTACGACTTCGCCCGGCGATACAAGCGGTCAAAAAAACGTCATGTATGGAACAGGCGCTAAGCGACAACGACTTGCGTGATTTGTGCCAAGGTTATCCACAGACTTTTCCCGGCCGATTGTGCATAGTCTTGGACACATCGTCGAACCATGGTGGGCTGTTCAACCGCGCTGTGGTCGCCACTGCCGATATTCGACCGCCCGATGGCAACCGCGGCTAGCGGGCCAGGACGAATTTAGAGTGGGTCGGAGTGCGATCGGTTGAAACGTTGGTGCGATAAGGCTTGAGCGGCCAACGTTCATGCGGGTTTGCGCAGAATTTTCGGGCCCGGCCCGCGATCGAGCGCCGATTATTCGGCGTTCTGCGCGAGCGCAGAGTCGTGCTGTCGACGCTGCGCAAAAAGTGACCAGCTTGCGTCGAGCGTATATATGACGGGAGCCGGGCGCGGTTCATGTCGGCTTGTCCACAGGGTTACCCAAGGGCTGTGTGAAAAAAATCGAATTGCTGCAGCGCACCCGAAAACGGCGGTCGATGCAAGCGGTGTTGACCGCATCGGTATCGTTGCCTCGCACTCGGAGGCTCGCGGCTGCTACGGCCATCGTATCGACGGATCGTATTCATGCAGAATGGAGACAGACCCGACCTTTCTTATTGGCAGATTTTCCATGACGCCCAGCAAACGCTATGACTATGTGATCGTCGGTGCCGGTTCCGCCGGTGCCGTGCTTGCCAGCCGACTCACCGAGGACGCCAATACCTCGGTGCTGCTGATCGAGGCCGGGCCGATGGACTACAGCATCTATATCCACATGCCCTCGGCGTTCGCCTATCCGCTGGCCGACGACAAGTACAACTGGTACTACGAGACCGACGCCGATCCGCATATGGACGAACGCCGCATGTACTGCCCGCGCGGGCGGGTGCTCGGTGGGTCGTCGTCGATCAACGGCATGGCCTATGTACGCGGCAACGCGCTCGACTACGAAGGCTGGGCCGACGATTTCGATCTGGCCGACTGGCGCTATGCCAACGTGCTGCCGTACTTTCGCAAGGCGGAGGATTTCGACCAGGGCGAGAACGACTACCACGGCGCCGGCGGTCCGCTGCACGTGACCACGGGGCCGATGAAGAATCCGCTCTATCACGCCTTCGTCGAAGCCGGCATGGCCGCGGGCTATCCCTATACCGACGACATGAACGGCTACCAGCAGGAAGGCGTGGGCCCGATGTTCATGACCACCAAGGACGGCGTGCGCTGGTCCACCGCCAACGCCTATCTGCGTCCGGCGATGAAGCGCGACAATCTGCACGTCGCCACCCGAACCCTGACCCGCCAGATCCGCTTCGACGGCAAGCGCGCGGTCGGCGTGGAGATCGAGCGCCGCGGCGAGCGTTCCACGATCAGCGCGGACAAGGAAGTGCTGGTCTGTGCCGGTGCGATCAATTCGCCGCAGCTGCTCATGCTCTCCGGCGTGGGTCCGGCCGACGAACTGGGCAAACACAATATCCCCGCCGTGCATACGCTCGACGGCGTCGGCCGCAACTTGCAGGATCATCTCGAAGTGTATGTGCAGTACGAGTGCAAGCAGCCGATCACGCTGTACGGCTCGCAGCGCTGGCACAACATGGCCAGAATCGGCGGCCAGTGGCTGCTCACGCGCACCGGTCTCGGCGCGACCAACCACTTCGAGTCCGGCGGCTTCATCCGCAGCGAAGCCGGCGTACGCTATCCCGATCTGCAATATCACTTCCTGCCGATGGCCGTGAGCTACGACGGCAGCAGTTCCGCGGTCTGCCACGGCTTCCAGGCGCATATCGGACCGATGCGTCCGGAGAGCCGTGGCCGGCTGACGCTCGCCGATGCGGACCCGAAGAGCGCGCCGCATTTCGCGTTCAACTACATGGGCACCGAGCGTGACCGCTTCGAGATGCGCGAAGGCATCCGGCATACGCGTGAGATCATCGCCCAGGCGCCGTTCGACCGCTATCGCGGCAAGGAACTGGGGCCGGGCGAAAACGTACAGAGCGACGCCGAGATCGACGCCTGGGTGCGCCAGGCCGGCGAGAGTGCCTACCATCCCTGCGGCTCGTGTCGCATGGGCTCGGGCGAGGATGCCGTGGTCGACGGCCAGGGCCGGGTGCACGGAATCGAGGCCCTACGCGTGATCGACGCCTCGATCATGCCGCGTATCACCACCGGCAATCTCAACGCGCCGACCATCATGATCGCCGAAAAGCTCGCCGACGCGATTCGCGGGCGCGCCTCATTGGCCGACACGCAGGCGCGATGGTATGAGGCGCCGGACTGGCAGAACCGCCAGCGTTGAATGTCCGCTCTCGGCCTGGGTTACGCCGTAACCCGGACGCTGCGACTGGGATCCAGACGCCCGTGCCAGGCTTTGTCGTGACTCAGTTGCCGCGCCGTCGGCCGACCGGGCTATGGTGCCTGCGGCGGCTGTGAGGTCGTCGGTTTTTCACCGTGGTTAATTTTTGATCAGTGTGCGGCAAAGCCTTGCCATGACCGCCTGTAATCCAGTTGTCACGCGGTTGTCCACAGCCTTGTGCAAGGGCAGTGTGCACAACTACACAGGGCCGTTCCGGTCGAGGGGCGTTGCACGCTCAAGCCGGGCCGTTATTCAGCCGCCAAGTGGCCAGACCAGCGGCACCAGCGCGATCGTCATCAGCCCGACCAGCAGGGTGAGCGGCAGCCCCAGACGCATGAAATCGCTGAAGCGGTAACCGCCGGGACCGTAGACCATGAGGTTGGTCTGGTAACCGATCGGGGTGAGAAAACTGGCCGAGGCGCCGAATACCACCACCACCGCAAACGGCATGGCATCGGCCCCGAGTGTGTTTGCCAGCGACACCGCGATCGGGAACATGATCACCGCCGCGGCGTTGTTGGTGACCACGGCGCTGATCAGCACTGTGGTGGCGAACAGGGCACAGAGTGCGGCGTACTGGGTCGGCCCGGCGAGACTGATCACCAGTTGGGCGGTGGCCTGAGCCAAACCCGTTTCCTGTACGGCTGCGCCGAGGCCGATGGCGGCGCCAATGGCGATCAGCAGCGACCAGTCCAGCGTCTTGCGCGCCGAGGCCGTGGTGCAACAGCGCAGGCACAGCATCAAGGCCGCGCCAGCCAGCGAGGCCTGGAGGATATCGATCATGCCGAAGGCGACGCTGAGTACCATGGCGGCCACGATCGCGATCGCGGTATAGGCTTTCTGATGTTCTGGGGGCTGCGAGTCCTCGATCTGGCTGACCAGAAAGAAATCGCGTGAATGTCGTTGCTGCTGTACGAAGGACGGGCGTGCCTCGAGCAGCAGGGTGTCGCCCGGCTGCAGCTCGATATCGCCGATTTTGCGCTTGATGCGCTCGCCGTCGCGGGCCACCGCCAGCACCACTGCGTTGTACTGACCGCGAAAGCCACCGTCACGGATGCTCTTGCCGATCAACGGACAGCTGTGCGAAACCACGGCTTCGATGAGCACGCGCTGGGCGCGCGGCACGTCGAGCTTGAAGATCTGCTCGGTGGCCGGCAGCAGCCCGCGGATCTTCTGCAGGTCGACCACCGAATCGACGATGCCGACGAAGATCAGCCGGTCCCCGCCCTGCAACGGCTCGCGCGGCGACACGGCCGCCAGGATATGACCGTCGCGCTCGATCTCGGCCAGATACATGCCCGGCAGCTGGCGCAGGCCGGCGCCTTCGATGGTCTGGCCGGGTAGCGGGCCGTCGACCGCGACCAGCATCTCGACGCTGTATTCGCGCGCGTTGTCGAGTTCGGTCAGCACCGCCTCGCGGCTGGGCAGCAACCAGCGCGCGGCCAGCACGATGAAAACCGTGCCCGCGATCGCCACCGGCAGCCCGACCCAGGCCAGCTCGAACATGCCCAGCCCGTCGCCGATGTCCTGTTGCACGAGCAGGCTGTTGATCAGCAGGTTGGTGCTGGTGCCGATGAGCGTGCAGGTGCCGCCCAGAATGGCAGCGAAGCTCAGCGGCATCATCAGCTGAGAGACCGGCAGCCGGTACTTGCGGCACCAGTCGCTGACCACCGGAATGAGCGCGGCCACCACCGGCGTGTTATTCAGAAACGCGCTCATCAGCGTGGTGGGGAGCATGAGCTGAAGCTGCGCACCGCGCGTGGAGCGCGGCGGCCGCAGCATATGCGTCGCCAGCAGCTGGGTGGCGCCGGTGTCGCGCAGCCCCGCGACCACGACGTACAGCGCGGCGATGGTGATCACGCCCGGGTTGGAGAAACCGGCGAATGCATCCGCGGGACTCACGATACCGGCGAGCAGCAATGCCACGAGGCCGCCCATGAGCACCAGATCGGCGGCCAGACGGGTCAACGCCAATGCACCCAGCACGCCGATGAGTACGGCCAGAGTCGCGAGTGCGCTCAGCGACATGGCATTGCCCGGGTATTCGAGGACTTGGATCTTGCGGCGAGGGCCACAAATCGGGCCGGTCGGAGCCAGGCCGGCGCATGCGGTGCTCGAGGCAAGCGGATCATGGACAAATCAGTAATGGGGTCGGGGGTGGGCGCGCGTGATCATAACGGCCACGGCCGGTCCGCGGTAGCCGGATCGTGCCCCGTCGCAGTGGATAACGGCGGTGATGACCGCCTCAGCCCGGTTCGACGTCGCCGATCTCGTCGCGCCAGCGATCGAAGCCACCGGCCATATGGGCGACGTTGTCGCAGCCCATGTCCTGCAGCGTGGCCGCGGCCAGCGCCGAACGCCAGCCCTTGTTGCAGTGAAGAATGAGGCTGTCGGCCTCGGCCAGCGCGGGCTTGTGGTACGGGCTGTCCGGGTCGACCCAGAACTCGAGCATGCCGCGTGGCACGTGCAGCGCCCCGGCGATTGCGCCTTCGCGTTTGCGTTCGCGCACGTCGCGAATATCCACCAGCAGCACGCCCGGGTCGCGGCGGCGCTCGACGACTTCGGTGGGTGACAGCGCGGTGATCCGCGCATTGGCGCGCGCCACGAGTTCCTGGGCACTGACGTTAACGGGCATGGCATTGATTTTCTGAGGGTTTGCGAATTTATAGCACGGTGGACGCCGGCAGTAGAAACGGGCGCGTGAACACTACGCTACGCGGCAAGCGAAAATACGCCTGTTCAGAGACTTGCGCCGCCGACTCGCGCCCGACAGCGCTAGCGGCGTTATCCTTTCACCCCGACTGTGTTTCCCGACTGCTGGATGTGCGATGACCCAGGACGCCAAACGACCACTTTATATTCCCTACGCCGGCCCGACCCTGCTCGAAATGCCGCTGCTCAACAAGGGCAGTGCGTTCGACGGCGACGAGCGCGTGGCCTTCAATCTGATCGGGCTGCTGCCGCAGAACGTGGAAACCATCGAGGAACAGGTCGATCGTGCCTATCAGCAGTACAGCAGCTGTACCAACGATCTCGACAAGCATATCTACCTGCGCGGCATCCAGGACGACAACGAGACCATGTTCTTCCGGCTGCTGGAGGATCATCTGGAAGAGATGATGCCGATCATCTATACGCCCACGGTAGGGCAGGCCTGCGAGGAGTTCTCGGCGATCTATCGCAATCACCGCGGCATCTTCGTGTCCTATCCGGACCGTCATCGCATCGACGACATCATCCGCAGCGCGACCAAGCCGAACATCAAGGTGATCGTGGTCACCGACGGCGAACGTATTCTGGGGCTGGGTGATCAGGGCATTGGCGGCATGGGTATTCCGATCGGCAAGCTGTCGCTGTATACGGCCTGTGGCGGCATCAGCCCGGCCTATACACTGCCGGTGGTGCTCGACGTGGGCACCAACAATCCGGACCTGCTCGACGACGACATGTATATGGGCTGGCGCCACGAGCGGATCGGCGACGCCGAGTACGCAGAGTTCGTGGACCTGTTCATCCAGGCCATTCGGCGCCGCTGGCCCGACGTGCTGCTGCAGTTCGAGGACTTCGCCCAGCGCAATGCAATGCCGCTGCTGGCGCGCTATCGCGATGACCTGTGCTGTTTCAACGACGACATCCAGGGCACGGCGGCGGTGTGTGTCGGCTCGCTGCTGGCGGCCTGCAAGGCCAAGTCCGAGCGCCTGAGCGAACAGACGATAGCCTTTGTGGGCGCCGGCTCGGCCGGTTGCGGCATCGCCGAGCAGATCATCGTGGCCATGATTGACGAGGGCCTGAGCGACGCCGAGGCGCGCGCCCAGGTGTTCATGATCGACCGCGACGGTCTGATCACCGACGCGATGAGTGGCCTGCGCGATTTCCAGAGTCGTCTGGCCCAGCCGCAGTCTCGCGTCGATGCCTGGCCCGACGATACCCGCAGCGATGCGTTGCTGACCGTGATCGAGAACACGCAGCCGACCGTGCTCATCGGCGTGTCCGGCCAGCGCGGTCTGTTCTCGAAAGCCGTGATCCAGGCGATGCATTCACACTGCGCGCATCCGCTGGTGATGCCGTTGTCCAATCCGACCTCGAAGGTCGAAGCCACGCCGCAGGAGATTCTCGACTGGACCGACGGCCAGGCGCTGGTGGCCACCGGCAGCCCGTTCGGCCCGGCGACCGTGGGCGACGAGCAGCGCCCGATCGCTCAGTGCAACAACGCCTATATCTTCCCCGGCATCGGTCTGGGCGTGATCGCGGCCAAGGCCCGCCACGTCACCGATACCATGCTGATGGCCGCCTCGCGGGCGCTGGCGGAGAACTCGCCGCTGGGCGTGGCCGGCGAGGGCGCCTTGCTGCCGCCGCTGAGCCGGGTCCGTGAACTCAGCCAGTCGATCGCCTTCGCGGTGGCCAAACAGGCCCAGAGCGACGGCGTGGCACTCAAGTCCACCGACGAGGCGATCCACAGCCGTATCCAGCGGCATTTCTGGTACCCGCGCTATCGTCGCTATCGTCGGGCGGCTTTCTGACGCGATCTGGATAGATGGCACGGTCGCCGTTCGTGAATGTTCATTGACAATAGCCGCCGCGCTGCGAGCCCGTTGGGCCGCGGCCAAGGCCCGCGTGCGGTGCCTGGTCTTCCACTCATAGTGCTCTGAACGAGGGCGTGCCGCAGGACGGTTGGTAACTCGGCTAGGCGCCCGGCTTGGCTCAAGTGCCCGTTCTTTTCGAGCCCGGTTTGAGTCTGGAATTCGAGTGGACGCGTCTCCTGTGAATACTTGATCTCAGCGCTGACGCGAGGGGCCGATCGCGGTTTTGGCTGAACCGGGTCAGCGGCCTATGAGTCCATGGATTGTCATCCGGCGCTCAAGGCCGCATCACCGGCGCGAGGCGCTGAGTTCGCGTTCCGATGTGGCTGACATGGTCGTGTGCGGACAAGGCCAGCGGCCTTTAGTCGAAGCCAAACTCGGCCTATACCCGATGGCTAGTCTTTTCGTCGAGTGGCACCGGATTGGAGTGCGTGTCTTTTACACGTCAAACCGGCGCACCTATCGGTGAATAAAACTCCAGTACGAATGAGGTGAATCGATTCGAGGATTTGTGATTTCTCCTTCCAGACAACGAATTCGACCCCCCATTTTCGCATCTGGTCGTATGGCCAGTATTGACACACTCGAGACTATTATCTATAAACGAAAAAGTTATCGGAAATAGAAATGACAGATAAATATCAATTACAAACTGTAGCGCGGGCCCTCGACTGCCTGGCGATGATCGAGAAATCGTCGGCGCCGATGTCCTTGACGGAGCTATCCGAGGCGATGGGCGAATCGACCGCCATCGTCTATCGCATGGTTTGCACGCTGGAGGCGAAGGGCTATCTCCATCGCCGGCCCAGTGACAAGCGTTATGCATACACGGGACGATCGATGGGCAGTGGCGCGGTGACGCGAGCCGTCGACTTACTGCATGCCGTCGCGGCGTGTTCGCCGGCAGGAAGCAGCGTTGCAGAGCTCGCCATGGCCGCTGAGCTTGATCAGCACGTCGTCGAAGAGTTGATCGAGCCACTGGCACAAAAAGCGCTGATCGAATCGGTGGGGACGACGGAGCGCTGGCGTCTGGGGTTGGCGCTTCTGCAGATCGCGCGGCCGCTGTTGAGCAATGACGATCTGATCGCGTTTCTACAGCCGCTCATGGAGCGGCTTCATGCCGATACAGGTGAGACGGTCTCTCTCTTCTATCGTGTGAACGCAAGTCAGATCGTTGCCGTCGCCATGCCGAGCACGCACCCGGTGCGTTACTCGCTGGACGTGGGGCGTGTGTTTCCTCTTTATGTCGGCGCGGCCGGCAAGGCGGCACTGGCCGCAATGGCCGAGGACGACGTCAATGCGGTGATAAAGGATGCCGGGTGGGCTTCATTCACCGCGCATAAGCCGGAAGAACAGAGTCTGCGTGACGAGCTGGAAATCGTACGCCGCAACGGCTACGCGATTTCCGCTGGCGAGCGAGTTGAGGGCGCCAGTGCTGTTGCGGTTCCCGTGCGCGACGCCAGCGGCATGCATCGCGCCGTGCTGGGCTTGATGATGCCGTCTTTCCGGGCATCCCGAGAAGAGCTCGAAGCGCTGGGCGAGCGGATGATTTCGGACTTGCGCTCGTTCTCCAGATTTTAGTCATCGGACTCAAACGGTCATTCAGAAGAAATTCGGAATAACAAAGGACAACAGATGATTCGCGACGAAGAGAGATTTAATGGTTTGCTCGATGGCGTAAATCAGTGGGTTCGGCAAATCGCGATTCCCAATGAGGCCCGCGTCGAGACGCTGGACGAAGTTCCCGAAGAGCTCGTACAGGATATGCGGGACCGCGGCTTCTTCGGATGGAGCATCCCGGAAAACTACGGCGGTCATGGCATGACCTGCGAGGAGCTCGTTCGCGCTGCCATGGAATTGTCACAGTGCGCCGTTGCGTTCAGGGCGCGCGTTGGAACCAACACCGGTATTGGATCCGAAGCGCTGGTGGTGGACGGAACGCCGGACCAGAAAGAGTGCTATCTACCGCGCTTGGCGTCCGGAGAAATGACCGGATGCTTCGCACTGACCGAGCCCGATGCGGGTTCCGACGCGACGGCTCTCAAGACGACCGCGATCCGTGACGGAGACGACTACATTCTGACCGGCACCAAGTGCTATATCACGAATGCGCCGATCGCCGATCTGTTCACGGTGCTTGCGCGCACGGACCCGGAAGATCATTCAAGCAAAGGTATAAGCGCCTTCCTGGTAGAGCGCGGCACGCCGGGTCTGGACGTCGGAAAGCCCTACCGGAAAATGGGACAGGCCGGCTCGCCGGTTTCGGAGATCGAGTTCAAAGGCTGTCGGGTGCCGGCCGCGAATCTGATCGGCGACCAGGAGGGACAAGGCTTCAAGACAGCCATGAAAGTCTTGAACAAACAGCGCCTGCATCTGAGTGCATTGTGTGCCGGCCCGGCGATTCGGATGCTTGACGAGGCACTCGCATATACCCGCGACCGCCACCAGTTCGGCCGACCGGTCGCAGATTTTCAGCTCGTGCAGGCAATGATTGCCGATTGCCAGGCTGAAATTCATGCGGCGCGCGCGTTGATCCTGGAAACAGCCAGAAAACGTGACCTCGGCGAAGATGTCTCGCTCGAGGCGTCGATTTGCAAATACTTCGCATCCGAGATGTGTGGGCGGGTGGCCGACCGCGCGGTACAGATGTTCGGTGGTGCCGGCTATGTCGCGGACTACAGCAGCATCGAGCGGCTGTATCGCGATGTGCGTCTGTTTCGGCTCTATGAAGGCACGAGCCAGATACATCAGCTCAATATCGCCAAGCTCACCCTGCGGCGTACGGCATGAGCAAGCGCAAGCAGGATATGACCGCGACGAACGGCGTCGGCGAGGGTGCTCGCGATCTTGCAACGCTATTCAGTCCTCGTTCCATTGCCGTTGTCGGCGCTACCACCAATGCGGCGGCGATCGGGGGACAGCCGCTCAAGCACTTGGCTGATCATGGCTATGAGGGGACGATTTACCCAGTCAATCCAAAGTACGCGGACATTGCCGGTCTGCGCTGTTATCCGGATCTTGTGAGCTTGCCGGAGACGCCCGATCTGGTCGTTGTGGCTGTTTCTGCCCATCTCGTCCCCGATGTGATTCGCGTGGCCGGGCAGAAGGGCGTGCCGTTCGCGCTGGTGTTTTCGTCCGGGTTCGCGGAAGTCGGCGGAGACGGAAAAGACGCACAATCCCGACTCCAGGCCGTGGCCGAGTCCGCGGGCGTCACCCTGATCGGCCCGAATTGCCAGGGGCTGATCAATATCAGCGACGATATACCCGTGGGCTTCGGTGCCCCCTACGGCCTGACGTATTCCGCCGGCGCCGTGAGCCTGACTTCTCAGTCGGGGGCGTTCGGCAATTCGCTGCTCATGGCCCTGAATAAGGAAGGGGTCGGCTTACGGCATTACGTGTCCACCGGCAACGAAGCGGCGACGTCCACACTGGATTTCTTTTCGCATTTCATCGACGACCCGCAGACCCATGTGGTTGCAGCGTATGTCGAGGGGTTTCGCGATGCGCGCAGCCTGCGCGTTATCGCGGGGAGGGCGTTGCTCAAACGCAAGCCTATTATCGTCTGGAAGGTCGGCAATACGGTCGAGGGCGCGAATGCTGCGTCATCGCATACTGCCAACCTTGCGGGCGGTTCTACCTATTATCGAGCGGCGTTTCGGCAATTTGGCATCATTGCGGTCAACGATATCGCCGATATGGCGGATTGCGCACGTGCCCTGTTGACCGGGCGTTTGCCCTTCGCCGGACGTGGTGTTGCGATCCTGTCAATTTCGGGCGGTGCCGGTATCGCCATGACCGACCGTTGTATCGAGCTCGGGCTCGACGTTGTCCGGTTCGGTGACGATACCAGCCGTCGATTGAAAACGCTGATGCCGGACTTCGGAAGCGCCGGGAATCCGGTGGACATGACCGCAGCTGCGATGACCTCTCCCGAGGCATTCGGTGCCGCCCTGCGTTCAATACTTGAGGACCCAGCGGTTCATATGCTGGGTCTGTGTCTGGCGGCGCTGTCGGGACAGGCGGCTGTCGTCGTGGCACTCGAGATCGTGACGGTCGCCGCCGAATACAGTGCGCCGATCCTGGTCGCGTGGAATGCGCCGCATGACCTCAACGGCGAAGCCTACGGCGTTCTGGCGGAAGCCGGCATACCCGTGTATGACTCGCCGGTGCGCTCGGCCCGTGGGCTGTCGGCGCTGGCCGAATATGCTGCGGCGGTCAAACGATATGACGCTGCGCCATTCGATTCGAGCGCGCAAGGATCGCCGGACGATGTCGACCTGCCAGTTCAGACGCTCAACGAATTCGACTCGAAGCAGTTGCTGGCCCGCCATGGCGTGCCGATCTCACGCGAGGCGGTTGCGCACGATCGTGAGCAGGCGGTCGGCCTAGCCGAGGAACTCGGCTACCCCGTAGTACTCAAGATCCTGTCGGCAGACCTGCCGCACAAATCCGATATGGGCGGCGTCCGCATCAATATCGCCGATGCCGATGCGGTGCGGCTTGCGTACGACGCCATCCTGCAGGCGGTGGAGCAATTCGACTTGCCTATTCAGGTCGATGGAGTGCTCGTTCAGGAAATGGCGAGCGCCGGCACGGAAGTCATTCTGGGCGCGGTAAATGATCCGGCATTTGGCCCGGCGATCATGTTTGGTGCCGGTGGCATTTTCGCTGAGATACTCGAAGACGTCGCATTCAAGATTGCGCCGCTAAGCGCCGACGATGCTCGAGATCTGATTGCGCAGACGCGTGTGGCACGACTGCTGGAGGGCGTACGCGGTCAACCGCCGCGTGATGTCGAAGCACTGGTCGAATGCATTCTGCGGCTATCCGATTTTGTGATCGCCGAATCCCATCGATTTGCCGAAGTCGATATCAATCCCCTGATCGTCTCATCACATGGCCATGGGGTGAAAATCGTCGATGCACTGATCAAGCTTCGCCAGATATGAAAAATCCGGCATCGACGATGCCAAGACTCGAGCCAGGAACGTACGACCATTTAATAACGCAAAAGAATCTGCGAGGAGATAGCAATGCTGAAAATACTAAAACCATATATCGCCGGCCTGACTGTGGCCCTGTGCACGATGGGCATCATGACCGTGGCGGCGGCCGAGGATTATCCCAGTAAACCGATCACGGTCATGGTTCCGTTCGCCGCCGGCGGCAGTACGGATCTGATGGCCCGTGCCGCGGCACAGGGGATGACCACGTTCTTCAAGCAGAACATCGTGGTGAACAATCGCGGGGGCGGCGCAGGCACGATCGGGCTGGCTTCTCTCGCGCGGCAGCGGCCGGACGGCTACACCGTTGGCATCGTGCCCGCCGCGCCGCTTGTAAACCAACCGCATATGCGCAGAACGCCTTATGGCCTGGATAGTTTCGATTACATCTGTCAGCTGTTCTTCAGTCCTCAGGTGCTCGCGGTCAAGCCGGGATCTCCGTTCAAGGATCTGAAACAGCTGGTCGCATACGCCAAGTCGCATCCGAACGAGTTGTCGTACGGCAGCCCGGGCCCGGGCACGCTGCCGAATGTGGCCATGGAGCAGTTCCTGAAAAAAGCGGGTATCAAGATCAAGCATGTGCCCTTTACCGGCTCTGCACCGGCAGCGACCGCGTTGCAGGGCGGCCATATCGATATGCAGGTCACGATTGCGAACGTCGCCGTCGACCGCGGTTTCCCGACGGTGGCCGTTTTCAGCAAGGAGCCGCTGGAGTCGCTGCCCAACGTCAAGACCGCGATCGCCCAGGGGTATGACATGACCGCATCGTGGTGGGGCGGCATGATTGCGCCGAAGGGTCTGCCGGAAAACGTCAAGAATCGTCTGACGCAAGGCTGTGAATCGACCACCCAGTCCGATAGTTATACCAAGACGCTTCATAACCTTGGATCGATGTCCAAATATCGTGACTCCAAAGATTTCGAGCAATATGTGCGGGATGTCTCGAAAACGAACAAGAAGCTGATTGACTCGGTCTTCAAGTAGACCTGTTCTCTGCTGGATCGCATCACATGAATTCCCGAAAACTGGATCTCATTTACGGGGGGACGGTCGTGGTGGCCGTCCTGCTCGTCTACTGGACAAGTACTCAGGGTGCTCGGCCTCCTGTTCCCATCGCCAACGACCCGTTCTGGTATCCGACGATATTGCTCGTACTGATCGGCGGCTGCGCTGTGGTCATGTCGCTGCAAGTCATCCTGGGCCAGCAAGTCGAGGCTCCGGCTCCAGTTCGCTGGGGCAAACTGGCTGTCGCCATTGGCTTCAGTGTCTTTTACTTGCTGACCTACGAGCGTATCGGGTTCGTTCTCGATACGTTGGCGCTGATTCCGTTACTGGGCTGGTTCCTCGGTTTCCGGCGTCCAATAATCCTGGTGATCGTGTCGGTCGGATTCACGGCGGCTGTCTGGTACAGCTTCGATTTATTGCTCCATATAACGCCTCCGGGTCTGGGGTTGCCGACGTTTTGAAGTCGGTCTGCGCTTGAGTACAGGACTCGCGGAGAGATATTTCTTATGATCGATTTAATTGCGGCAGTGCATATGCTGCTCTCGCCGGCCATTCTCGTGGCCGTGACATTGGGCACGATGGTCGGCATTGTTGTCGGCGCACTACCTGGTCTCGGTTCGCTGCTGGCCATAACCATGGCGTTGCCTCTGACGTTCGTCCTGGGGCCGAATGCAAGCATCGCGGTACTGCTGGGGCTCTATTGCGGATCCGTCTACGGTGGATCCATATCGGCGATCTTGATCAATACGCCGGGTACGCCGCAGTCTGCGGCAACGGTGCTGGACGGGTATCCCATGGCCCGGGCCGGGCGAGCCGATCTTGCGCTCGGCTGGGCGACCAGTGCGTCGGCAATCGGCGGCATCATCGCCACCGTAGTGCTCGCCGTGGCAGCGCCGTTGCTGGCTCGGTTCGGCTTGCGGTTCGGTCCGGTCGAGTACTTTGCGTTGGGCATGTTTGCCCTGACCTGCATTGTGACGGTTTCCCGGGAAGCTCTTTTCAAGGGGCTTATCTCCGGATTGCTGGGGCTGTTTCTTGCGGCGATCGGACAAGACCCACTGACGGGCTATCTGCGTTTCGACTTCAATTCGTTTCAACTGTCGGCCGGAATCGGACTCGTGCCACTTTTGGTTGGTCTGTTCGCATTGTCGGAGGTTTTCTGGCGGGCCGCGGAAAAACCGGACGAGGGTGAGGAGCGGGTCATGCAATGCGGATTCACATTGCCGCCCCTCTCGGAGTTTCGAAAACGCGGGTTCCATATCGTCAAATCGTCGCTGATCGGCACATGGATCGGTACGTTGCCGGGCATAGGCGCGACCGCGGCGTCGATGATCAGTTATGCGGAAGGGAAGCGCAGTTCGCCCAACAAGGCGAAATTCGGCACGGGCGAGCCGGACGGCCTGATTGCATCGGAGGCCGCGAACAACGCGGTGACATCCGGCGCGATGGTGCCTACGTTATCGCTGGGCGTACCCGGCGATCCCGTCACCGCCGTGTTGCTGGGCGCGCTCGTATTGCAAGGCGTCACGCCCGGGCCACGACTGTTCGTCGAGAACCAGCCCCTGGTTCTGTTCATCTTTTTAACGTTGTTTCTGGCCAATATCGTGCTTTTCGTCTGTGGTGCACTGATGGCGCCGGTGTTCTCGCGGATTCTGAGAATTCCCGAGCCTATTCTGATGGCATGTGTTGTCGTGCTTATAGCGGTCGGCACTTATAGCATCAACTCCAATTCATTCGACCTGCTCGTGGCGTTCGTCGCCGGTATTGTCGGGTATCTGATGCGATATAACCGATTTCCACTGGCGCCGCTGGTGATCGGTTTCGTGCTGAGTCCGATGATTGAACAAAGCCTTCGGCAGGGTTTGATCCTGAACAACAATAATTTCTGGCTGTTCTTCACCCATCCGATTGCATTGGCGCTGTTTGCGCTCACGGCCGCGGCGTTGTTCTTCCCGCTGCTGAGACCGGCATTGCGTTCTCTGGGTAAGCACACCTGAAAAATACGGCAACGAAGATCAGTTTGATTGATCACGAATTTTCAATGGATACGATGATATGAATGACTTCAAGGCATTAAGAGTCTTAGAGCAGGGTCGTTTCGGCAAGGGTTCCATAGTCGACACGAGCCTCGACGAGCTTGATCCAGGCGACGTGGTAATCAAGACATCGTATGCGGGCGTCAACTACAAGGATGCGCTCGCAGCAATGGGGGCCGGGCCCATCATCCGCCGGTACCCGTGTATCGGTGGGATCGAGGTTGTTGGGGAAGTGACGGATTGCGAGGGCACGCGTTTCAAACCGGGCGATCGCGTGATCGTGCATGGTCGGGGTCTGGGTGTCAGTCACGACGGCGGTTTTTCCGAGTATGTGCGAGTCCCGGAAGACTGGGTCCTCGAGCTTCCCGAGGGGCTCGATATGCGGGAGGCTGCCGCCCTCGGTGTGGCCGGGCACACAGCGGCGATAGCCATCGATGTGATGGAACACAATGGTTTGATGCCGGCCAATGGGCCAGTAGCGGTAACCGGGGCAACCGGTGGCGTAGCAAGTTTGAGCATAAACATGCTGTCCAATCTTGGCTACGACGTAGTGGCCGTGTCCCGCAAGCAGGATAGCCACGACTATTTGAAGAATCTGGGCGCCGCGCGAGTTCTGGCAGCGCCGGATAACAACGGTGACGCCACGATAAAGCCGCTAGAAAAAGGCGAGTGGGCCGGTGCCGTCGATTCCGTAGGCGGTCCGGTGCTGGCGTGGTTGCTGCGCTCGATGATGGATAGCGGTGTCGTCGCCAGTTTCGGCAATGCGGCGGGTATCGACGTTCAGACGACCGTTCTTCCTTTCATTCTGCGCGGCGTACGCTTGCTCGGTGTGAATGCCAATACCGCGATGCCTTATAGGCGTGCGATCTGGCAGCGCCTCGCGTCCGACCTCAAGCCGAGCCATGTTCAGGATATCGCGACCTGGATTGAGTTCGGTCAGCTGGAGCAGGCGATGCAGAGTCTGATTCAGGGAACCGCGCGCGGACGATACGTACTGGATCTCACCTGATCGAGACAGAGCAGGTGAACAAACCGTCGAGGGACAAACTGTCAATACGCTTGCGCCGGAGCGTCCAGGCAGCGAAACCTGCATTGATAGGGTGAAAGAGTCTTGACCGCAGACGCAGGCCAGTGAAAATGCGAGTCCGGCTGGGGCGTTACGCGCCGATTGTGCGCTGGTTTCCGAAATACACGCCGACGCTTTTCGTCAATGATGCGTTGGCGGCGGCGGTTGTAACATTACTGCTGATTCCGCAGGCGCTCGCGTATGCCTTGCTCGCCGGTATGCCAGCGCAGACCGGCCTGTACGCGAGCATACTGCCATTGCTCGCGTACGCCGTGCTAGGCACCAGTCGGACGTTGGCAGTGGGGCCTTTTGCGGTGGTCTCCATCATGACCGCGACTGCCGTGAATCAGGTAGTTGCCCAAACCGGCCTGGATTATATTTCTGTCGCCGTTCTGCTTGCACTGCTATCGGGGATGATGCTCATCGCGCTGGGAATCCTGCGGCTGGGATTTCTGATCAATCTGCTCAGCCGTCCAGTGATATCGGGATTCATCGCGGCCTCCGGGATACTGATAGCGGCCAGCCAATTCGGGCAAATGCTTGGTATGCCGGTACAGGGCCAGACTCTCTGGGCGTTGGCTCAGAGGCTCTGGGAGCTTTACGGTGAGTTTGACCGCGGCACCCTTGCGATTGGGCTGTCTAGCCTCGCGACCCTGATTTGCCTCAAGCGCTATCTTTATCCCTTGTTGATCCTGATCGGGTTGTCGGACACAGCCTCTCGGCTCATGGCTAGGAGTGGCCCGATCGTCATCATCGTCGTTTCCATTTGGCTAAGCGTCAGGTGGCAGTTGAGTGAACATGGTGTCGCCGTGATCGGTCGTGTTGCATCCGGACTTCCCGAGCTCGCTCTGCCGCATATTACGTGGCAGGCGCTTGAGAGTTCGTGGTCGGCCGCGTTGCTGATCAGCATCGTCGCATTCGCGGAGTCGGTGTCCATGGCTCAGACACTCGCGAATCGCCGTGGTGAAAGGATCGATCCGGATCAGGAACTGATCGGACTGGGGGCGGCCAATATGGCCTCCGCTTTTTCGGGTGCGTTTCCGGTCAGCGCGAGTCTGTCGCGATCGGCTGTCAACGATGAGGCGGGCGCTGCGACCCCGGCCGCGGGCGCCATGACGGCGTTAGGGGTCGCTTTGGCGGCACTGTTTCTGATGCCGTTAATCAGCCAGCTGCCCCGGGTCGTGTTGGCCGTCATCATCATTCATGCCGTTGCATCGCTGGTGAATCCGTCATCCTTCGTGCGAGCCTGGAGATACTCCCGAAATGACGGCGTTGCCCAGATAGCAACTTTCTTGTTGACGCTGTTGGCCGGGGTCACCAACGGCTTGATACTGGGTGTTGTTCTATCGCTGGTTATGTATTTGTATCGGACCACGCTTCCGCACACGGCCATAGTGGGGCGCCTACCGGGGACCGAGCACTTCCGCAATGTGCGGCGGCATCGAGTTGAAACGAGGTCTAGACTGGCGATTCTGCGAATCGATGAAAGTCTGTATTTCGGTAATGCCCGGTTTCTTGAGGATACCGTGGCCCAGGTTGTTGCGGAGCAACCGATGCTTCGTGATCTGGTATTGATGTGTCCCGCCGTGAACTATATCGATATTTCGGCGATCGATAGCCTCGAGTTGATACAGAAACGACTCCACGACGGTCATATTTGTCTGCATCTGGCCGAAGTCAAAGGGCCGGTGATGGACCAACTGAAAAAAACCGAATTTCTGGAAAAGATCAACGGTAGGGTATTCCTTAGCACCTATGCCGCATGGAAAGAACTTCAGGCCGACGAGCCGGAGTCCGGCAGACGATCCGCACACTCGTAATTTGCCAAAAGCTGCTTCTGTCGATGTCCATACCGCAACAGTTCGATCCGAGAATTTTCGATTCATCCTTGAATATCGGGCGCAGTGCGCTGGGAGATATTCATCGAACAGTGCACACAACGGCTTGGATGTTTCAAAAGCTGTGGCGGTCGGGACACGATGTGTGCATATATCCAATGTGCATATATCCAACTTGAATCGATGGCTTCGAATGATCTGACGATCCGAGATCGAGTTTTTTCGTGACATCCGTGATTTCAGTACCCCACGGTCGCGTCCTGGTCGCCGAGTCGCAGGCTTCGCATCCATCATATGGTCTTTTGCCATATTCTTAACGCACCCATTGGCAATGAGATGTGAGTTCCCACGGTTGCGCGTTTTCGTTTTCGATGCGGGTGTACAGCCTGGCTAAGACGAAAGTCGTGCGAGCGGCCCCTTGATCCGTCGACACGCCTCTTCAATGCCGCTTAACAAGCGTTCTCGCCGAATGAATTCTTAGATATCTAGGCCTGGCCTATAGCATCGAGGTCGGGACCAAGCTGTTTGGCACCTTTCGATACTTGTGATTCGTACGCACTTTCTGCGTAATCGCTTCATAAAAATTGCGATAGCAGTCCTGCCGGTCGCAAGTCGTCTGACATCCACCAGGAATATCGGAGGAACCAATGAATACAGCTGTTTCCAGTTATGTACACGGCGCGAGCGCCAATCCGTTGCTCGGCGCGACCATCGGGCAGGCGTTCGATCAGGCGGCGCGCGACTGGGGCGACCGTCTGGCGCTGGTGAGTCGGCATCAGGATATTCGCTGGAGTTACGCCGAGCTCAAGGAAAAGGTGGATGCTTATGCGGCCGCGTTCGTGGCGATGGGCCTGGCGCCCGGCGAGCGCATCGGCATCTGGTCGCACAACTGCGCGGAATGGATCATCACCCAGTACGCGAGTGCCAAGGCCGGCCTGATCCTGGTCAACATCAACCCGGCCTATCAGCGCTCGGAGGTATCGTATGCGCTCGCCAAGGTGGGCTGCCGGGCGCTGGTGGTGATGCCGCGCCATGCTAGCAGCGACTATCTCGCCATGCTTCAGGAGATTGCACCGGAGCTTGCAGACGCCGAACCGGGCCAGCTGAAAAGCGCGGCCCTGCCGCAGTTGTCGACGATCGTGCGGCTGGGCACCGACAAGACGCCGGGCATGTTCAATTTTGATGATCTGCCGGCGCTGGCCGGCGCCGCCGATCAGCAACGCATACGCGAACTGGCACCGCTGCTGCAGGCCGACGAGCCGATCAATATCCAGTTCACCAGCGGCACCACGGGTCGGCCCAAGGGCGCGACGCTGTCGCACCACAATATCCTCAACAACGGCTATTTCGTAGGCGAGGGCATGCAGCTGGAGGTCGAGGATCGTATCTGCGTGCCGGTGCCGCTGTATCACTGCTTTGGCATGGTGATGGGCAATCTCGCCGCCGTCACTCATGGCTGTGCGGTGGTGTATCCGGCCGGCGCCTTCGAACCCACGGCCACGCTCGAGGCGGTCGCCGTGGAGCGCTGTACCGCATTGTTCGGCGTACCCACGATGTTCATCGCCGAGATGGGCCTGCCGGAATTCGCCGACTACGATCTGGGGTCGTTGCGCACCGGCATCATGGCCGGTTCGCCGTGTCCGCAGGCGGTCATGCAGCGGGTGATCGATGAAATGCATATGGATGAGGTCACCATCGCCTATGGCATGACCGAAACCTCGCCGGTCAGCTGCCAGACCGCGGTCGACGACGCGCTCGAAGCACGGGTGGCGACGGTCGGCCGCGTGCATCCGCATCTCGAGCTCAAGATTGTCGATGAACTGGGGCGCGTGGTGCCGCGCGGCGAGCCGGGCGAGTTCTGCACCCGCGGTTACAGCGTGATGCTCGGCTACTGGGACGACGATCAGCGCACGCACGAGGCCATCGACGCGGCGCGCTGGATGCATACCGGCGATCTCGCGGTTAT
This sequence comes from Salinisphaera aquimarina, assembly GCF_042643355.1. Taxonomy (NCBI): domain Bacteria; kingdom Pseudomonadati; phylum Pseudomonadota; class Gammaproteobacteria; order Salinisphaerales; family Salinisphaeraceae; genus Salinisphaera; species Salinisphaera aquimarina. Next base: position 95,187 of record NZ_JBHRSS010000007.1, on the reverse strand, counting down.
GGACGCGGCGGGCTATTGCCGCATCGTCGGCCGGCTCAAGGACATGGTCATCCGCGGCGGCGAGAATATCTATCCGCGCGAGATCGAGGAATTTCTCTATCGGCATCCGGCGGTTGCCGATGTACAGGTGATCGGCGTGCCCGACGAGCGCTTCGGCGAAGAGCTATGCGCCTGGGTGCAGCTGACCGCCGACGGCGAGGTGGACGAGGCCGGTCTGCGCGCGTTCTGCGAGGGCGAGATCGCGCATTACAAGATCCCGCGGCATTTTCGTTTCGTCGAGGGCTTTCCCCTGACCGTTACCGGCAAGGTCCAGAAATACCGAATGCGCGAAGCGATGATCGAGGAACTGGGCATCGCCGAGCGCTGACCTCGCGTCGCCGGCCGGCATGCCGAGTCAATCGGCGTAGGGCAGGCGCTCGTCCAGCGCATCCAGGCGCGCCCGCAGGCTCTGGATTTCATCCATCAGATCCAGCGCCAGTGCGAGACCGGAAATATTGACGCCCAGATCGCGATGCAGATGCACGGCCGTGTGCACGCGCGGCAGGTGAACCGCGGCAAACTCCCAGCGCTCATGTCCGTGCTCGGGTTCGATCACGCCTTCCGCTACCAGCATCGCCACCCATTCCGCGTGCACGCCGCAGGAACGGCAAAGCTGACCGAGGGTGACGGTCGAATGCGTTTCCACGATTTCACAGACCAGTTGCTCGGTGTCTTGCTTGGACATGGTTACACTCCCAGGGCCGCGCGCGGGTTGAAGTTCATGCGCTCGGCCATCTGCTCATAGAGTTTGCGGGCGTCGTCATCCTCTGCCGGCGGCAGCATGATGCGCAGCACGACATAGAGGTCGCCGGCCTGCTTGCCGGGCATGCCGCGGCCCTTGAGTCGCAGGCGCCGACCGCCGTTCGAGTTCGCCGGTATCTTGAGGTCCACCGGGCCCGCGGGCGTGGGCGCCTTGACCGTCGCCCCGAGCGCGGCTTCCCACGGTGCCACGGGTAGATCGACGATCAGATCGCTGTCGTCGACGCGAAAGAAGCGGTGCGGCCGGAAGCCGATTTCCAGATACAGATCGCCGGCCGGGCCACCGCCCACGCCGGGCGTGCCCTGACCGGACAGCCGCAGTTGCTGGCCGGCGCGCACGCCCTTGGGAATAGTGACCTTGAGCGAGCGCTCGCGGTTGACCATACGCCCGTCGGGGCCGCGTTCGGGGGCGCGCATCGTTACCGTGCGTACGCCTCCGGTGAAGGCGTCCTCGAGGTCGAGTTCGACCCGCGCGGTATGGTCCTGGCCGCGCATGGCCGGGCCCGGGCCGGCATGGGGGCCGCCGCGACCGAACATCGATTCGAAGAAATCGCTGAAATCCGAGGCATCGGCGCCGGTGAAGCCGCCGCCGTGAAAATCGAAGCCCTGGCCGCCGGCCGACGCCGCACCGGGGCGCGGACCCGGGCCGGGGCGGGCGCCGCCGGGCGGTATCTGGTCATAGGCGGCGCGTTTCTCCGGGTCGCCGAGTACTTCGTAGGCTTCGCCGACGTCCTTGAAACGATCCTCGGCGCCGGCTTCCTTGCTCACGTCCGGATGATACTTGCGAGCCAGCTTGCGATAGGCGCGCTTGATTTCATCCGCCGAGGCGTCGCGGGCGACGCCCAGTGTCTTGTAGTAGTCCTTGTATTCCATCAACCCGGTCGCCGCTCGAAATCTTATGGTCCCAATCTATGTCCGGGGGTGGGCCGTTGCAATGCAGCGGCACATGATGTGTCTATTTGGCGCGGGTCTTGCGCTGCGGTTTGCGCCGGACATAGAGCTGTTTGCGCGTTCGTGCGATGACGGTGCCGTCGGCGGTGACGATATCGTTTTCGAACCAGCGCAGGGTCTTGCGCCCGGTGGCTGCCGACTCGATCAGTTCGTCACGAATGTCGTCGTCGAAGCGGAATTCGGTGTAGACCGTTTCCCGGCCCGGCGCGACAAACTGGATCTCGGCGGCGGCATCCCAGACCAGATAGCCGTCGCCCATGCGCCGGATCGCGAGAATCGCCCAGAACGGGTCGCCCATCTTGAACAGATTGCCGCCGAACTGGGTGCCCATGTAATTGCGATTCCAGGGCCGGAACTTGAGCGCCACGCGGGCATAGGACCAGTCGCTGGCGATTTCCTCCACGTGGATGCCGCTGGCGGCGAAGGGCGGCCAGACATTCATCATTCGGCGCAGCAGGGCAGCTTTCATCGGGTTTCCCGTCGGAGGCGATTGCCTTCATTCTAAACGCCGCGGCGGCGCCACTGTGCACGCCGCGGTAAAGGCCGTATCGTGAGTACTATCCACACTTGGTGCTCAGGGTCGGCGTGCGCCGGTCGGGCGAGATCGGTTTTGCATGCGCGCAATCATCGACTATCTCAGCGGGATCGCGGAAGCGCACTCGGTGAATCCGCTGCTGTTCGTGCTGATCTATGTGGTCAGCACGGTGCCGTTTCTGCTGGTCAGCGGCTGGCTGCTTCATCATATCCAGCGCGAACGGCCGTTGTCGTTTCTGGTGTTTCTCTGGGGCCTTTGCTACACCGCGCCGTATCTCTATGTGCTGGCCGTGGGGCGTGATCTGCCGTGGTGGGTCTATTGCATGGTCGCGTTACTCATCATAAGCGGCCTGACGCTGGCCGCGCGCGGTCTCAAGCGACGTATCCAGCAGGACAAGCAGCCAAATGACGAAGAATAGATCGGACTGCGGTCTGGCGAGACGCTAAACTGTATCGATGCCCGACGCTTCTCCGATAACGCTCGCCGTAGTGGGCGCGCTGCTGCTGATCTATCTGTTCGGCGGTTTCATCAAGGGCGCGGCGGCGTTCGGCCAGCCGATGATGACGATCCCCTTGTCCAGTTTCTTTCTGCCGGTGCCCACGGCGATCGCGATCTCGATTGCGCCGGTGATGATCGCCAACGTCGTCCAGCTGGTTCAGAATCGCCGTGCGATTGGCTCGACGCTCGTCTACTGGCCGTTCTATCTGACGCTGTCGATCAGCATGATGGCGGGGCTGGTGGTGTTCTCGAACGCGGGCCATGCGCAGCTGCTCACGTTCATCGGCGTGTTGATCATGGTTTTCGTGGTGGTCCAGCTCAGCGGCTGGCAGCCGCGTATCGTCACCCCGTTGCGCCTGCGCGTACAGCTGGTCTGCGGCGTGGTGTCGGGGTTGCTCGGTGGCATTACCTCGTTCGCGAGTTTTCCCTCGATTCCCGTGTTCGTGGCCTGTCGCATGGAGCGCCACGTCTTTTCCATGGTTGTCGGCGTCATGTTCCTGCTGGTGTCGACCATTCTCTCGACCGGCCTGTCGATGCTGGGTATATACGGCAAGGCCGAGATCGCGGTGATGCTGGCCTGCATCCTGCCCTCGGTCGCGGGCCAGATGATCGGCCAGCGCATGCGCGACCGCTTGCCCGAAGAGCGCCTGCGGCTGGTCGTGTTCAGCATGCTCGGCGCCATGGGCGTGAGTCTGGTGCTGCGCGGGCTGCTGTGAACCCGGCGGCCGTCGCGCCTCAGCGACGGGTCAGGCGATAGACGCGTTCGCAGGCCTGGCTGACGCCCTTGCTGCTCAGATGATCGCCGGGCGCGAGTGCGTCGCGCTCGCACAGCATGGCCACGTCGCAGGCATCACCGTAGAGACGCTGCACCTCCGCGTCGCTCACGGCGAACGGTGGGCCCTGCATTTCCCTTTGGCCGTAATCCAGGGCGATCAAAAATATCGTCGCGCCCGGGCGCAGCGCGGCCAGCAGATGGGCGCTGTAGTCGGCGCGCAACGCCGGCGGCAGGGCAATCAGGGCGGCCCGGTCGTAGACGGCGTCATGAGCCGCGATTCGGTCGGCGTCCAGATCGAAGAAGTCACCCACCAACAGTTCGATCGCACCGCTGCGATAACGAACGAAACGACCGATGTCATCCCGGCTCGCGTCGAGCTGCTGCTCGGCCAGAAAATCGCGCGCGGCGCGGTCGCTGAACTCCACCCCGGTGACGGTGTGCCCCTGGGCCGCGAGCCAGAGCATGTCCGGCGTCTTGCCACACAGCGGCACGAGCACCGAAGTGCCTTCAGCGAGTCCGAGCGTCGACCACCATTCCGCGAGCAGTGGCTGGCCCTGCGGCTGATGGAAGCCGATCTGCTGGTTGTCCCAGCGGTCGAGCCAGAAATCCCGGTTCATTGATCTGCTCCAGACTTGTGTTCTGGGTCCAGGTCGAGTTCCGGATAATGACGAAACACACCGTCCTGATTGAACGGCATGCGCCGCTCGCTGGCCAGATAGGCCGCCAGGCGCGGGCGCGCGGCGACGCGCTCGGCCAGGGCCATCACCCGTGGTACGTCCGCGGCCAGGTCGGCCAGCGCATTCGGAAACGCATGGGCCAACCCGGCGACAACCTGCAACAGCGACAGGTCGGCGGTGCTGCAGTGTGCGCCGACCAGCCAGTCGTGGTTCTGATTGGCGGTGAGCACCGCCTCGAAATACGCCAGGAACCGCGGCAGGCGTTGATGCACGAAATCGGCCGCACGTCGCCTGGCTTCGGTGCGCTGGTCTTCGTAATACCGGGACGATGCGATCGGATGATGGGTATCGTGGATTTCTGCGGTGAAATCGGTGAGCGTGAGTTGCAGACCGTGGCACCAGAGCCGGTCGGCCTCGCGCTCGGGGGCGAGATCCAGCCGCGGGCCGAGGAACTGCAGAATATTGGCGACGTGCGATACCTCGAAGCCGTCCACGCGCAGAAACGGCGGCGCAAACGGCGGCCGTGGATTCTCACTCGCGTCGAGCCCGGCGCTGACCGCCGCCAGCCCATGGCCCGGGGCGGTGCTATAGGCGATATCCACATAGTTGGCCCCTGCATCCTCGAGGGCCAGACGCACGAATTCACCGCGGCCGGGAATGCCGGGCCAGTAATAGAGTTCATAGCTCATGGACGAGTACCTCGTGCGTGGCCGTGGGTTCAAAGAAGATTGGATTGCAGCGGCTGCTCGGCTGCGTCGACGAAGCCCGACAGGCCCACGCCCACGAGCCGGTAACGCGCACCGGCGCCGTCGTTCACACGATCGCGCAGCGCGCAGGCGATCGCCGCGACCGCCGCGGCCGAATCCGGCGGCGCCTGCGGGGTGAAACTGCGGGTCAGCGTACGAAAATCCGATGTCTTGAGCTTGAGCACGACCGTGCGTGCCACCCGCGACTGCTTGCAGCGGTGATTGGCCCAGGTCTTTTCCGCCAGTCGTTGAATATGTTCGGTCAGCTCGGCCAGGGGCAGATCCTCGCGCAGGGTATCCTCGGCAGATACCTGCGAGGCGGCGCGGCGCGGCTGAACCGGGCGCTCGTCGATGCCGTAGGCAAGCTCGTGCAGCCGTTGTCCCCAGCGGCCGAAACGCGCGACCAGCACGGCCGCCTCGAAGCCGCGCAGATCGCCGACGGTGGTCACGCCCATGGCATGCAGCTTGGCCTTCATCACCTTGCCCACGCCGGGCACCTTGCCGATATCCAGCGGGATCAGGAACGCATCCACGCGCCTGGGCGTGACCACGAACTGCCCGTTGGGCTTGCGCCAGTCCGAGGCGACCTTGGCGAGAAACTTGTTGGGCGCGATGCCGGCCGACGCGGTCAGGCCGGTTTCGTCCCGGATCGCCGCGCGTACCGCTTCGGCCGTCGCGGTCGCCGACGGCAGGCCGCCGCGTACGTTGGTGACGTCGAGATAGGCCTCGTCCAGCGACAGTGGCTCGACCAGATCGGTATAGCGCAGAAAGATCGCACGGATCTGCTGCGAGACCGCTTTGTAGCGGGCGAAGTCGGGGGCCACGAAGATGGCGTCGGGGCACAGCCGCTCGGCGCGAACCGCGGGCATCGCCGAGCGTACGCCGAACACACGCGCCTCGTAGCTCGCCGCGGTGACCACCGAGCGCAGCCCGCGTCGGGCCACCACCACCGGCTTGCCGCGCAACGCCGGGTCATCACGCTGTTCCACGGAGGCATAGAACGCGTCCATATCCACATGCACGATCTTGCGCGGCGCATCGTTCATGGCAGGAATCGTGCGCAGGTGACCGCGGTCACCGGCGGGCGCCCTGCGGCAGCCGTGGCCGGGCGCGTTACCATAGGCGGCTTTACGGCCGTGCGGTGGGTCCGTGCGGTATTCAATTGTCTGGGTAGCCACTGCATCATGGATCGTCCGCGATATTACACTCTGCGTTTTTCCTGCCCCGATCGGGTCGGCATCGTCGCCCGCGTGGCGAGCTTCTTCGCCGAGCACGGCGGCTGGATCCTGCGCTCGAGCCAGCATTCCGATGAAGACTCCAACCGCTTCTTCATGCGGGTGGAAGTGCGCGCCGATTCGCTGTCGTTTCATCTGAGCGAACTGCGCCGGCGTTTCGAGCCCGTGGCCGAAGAACTCGACATGGACTGGCAGATCAGCGACAGCGCGGTCAAGAAACGCGTCGTGATTCTGGTCTCGAAGCAGATGCACTGTATCTACGACCTGCTGGAGCGCTGGCAGTCGCGCGAACTGGAGATCGAGATTCCCTGTGTAATCTCCAATCACGCTGAAGCGCGCGGACTGGTCGAGTGGCACGGCATCCCGTTTCACCACGTGCCCGTCTCCAAGGATAACAAGCCCGAGGCCTGGGCCGAGATCGAACGACTGTTCGTGGAATCCGGCGGCGAGGCGATGGTGCTCGCCCGCTTCATGCAGATTCTGCCGGCGGATCTGTGCGACCGCTTTACCGGTCGTATTCTGAATATCCACCACAGCTTCCTGCCCAGCTTCGTGGGTGCCTCACCTTATCTGCAGGCCTACCGCCGCGGCGTCAAGCAGGTCGGGGCGACCTGTCACTATGTCACCGCGGATCTCGACCAGGGCCCGATCATCGACCAGGACGTCACCCGCGTGGATCATGGCGACACCGTCAAGGACCTGATCCGCTACGGCAAGGACATCGAGAAGGCGGTGCTCGCCCGCGGCCTGCGTCATCATCTGGAAGACCGCGTGCTGATCAGCGGGCGGCGCACGGTCGTACTCTAGCGACCGTTCGCTGCGAGGCGGACAAGGCCGGCCGCGTCATAGCGACTGGCCGCCCGTGAGCTCGATGCGCTGGCCGTTGAGCCAGGCGAAATCACTCGACAACAGACCGGCGACGGCCGCGCCGATGTCATCGGGTTTAGCGGTACGCCCCAGCGGCGTGATCGAGGCGAAATGCGCGTTCAGTTCCGGATTGTCGCGTACCGCGCCGCCGGCGAAGTCGGTCTCCACCGCGCCCGGCGCGATTGCATTCACGGTGATCTGGCGGTCGCCGAGTTCCTTGGCCATATAGCGCGTGGTGACCTCCATCGCGCTCTTCATTGCCGAATAGGCGCAGTGGTTTTCGAGCACGAAGCGGGTCGCCGCGGTAGACACGTTCAGGATGCGCCCGCCGCGCGCGATCATCGGCAGCAGGGTCTTGCTGAGCAGATACGGCCCCTTGAAATGCACGCGATATAGCGCGTCCAGATCGTCCTCGGTGGTTTGCTCGTAGGGCGCGAGGATGCCGTTGCCGGCGTTATGGATGACGAAATCCAGGTCGCGGCGGCCGAATCGGTCTTGCAGCGTCTTTGCCAGATCGCTTTTCAGGGCCTCGAAAGCAGTGCTGTCGCCGACATCGAGCTTCAACATGGCCGCCTTGCCGCCGGCCGTCTCGATCTCCTGCACCACGGCCTCGGCGTCGTCGGCATGGCTGTGGTAAGTGCCGATCACGTCGACACCGGCCCTGGTCAGATGCAGGGCCATGCTGCGCCCCAGGCCGCGACTGGCCCCGGTGAGGAAAGCAATCTTGTTGGGCATGGGTGGCTACTGGAACAGGAAAGGTGAGCACGCGTATAGGGCCCGCTCCTGTGCCGGGTTGTGCGGGCGAATGACGCCGGATCGAGCGCAGGCACGTGGAAAACGCGATTTGCTCGTAGTCGCGCCGCCCGGCTTCAGCGGTTCGGCCGATGTAAGAACGAGGTCCGGAAAGCGGCGCGGCGTTGCCGAGCGAAGGCATGCCTCCTGCCGTTGAAAAACCGCGGACCGACGATGTCGAGCACGAGCGATCGTATCGGGCTTCTGTCGGGGCCGGGCGCATCGGGCGACGCGGTGGCCATCGGTCTGTCACGCGCGAACGCGGGTTGTGTAGCCCATGTTTGCCTGAAGAATGCTCAGGGCAGGCGGGCCAGCCGCCCAGCTCGCGCGAGGCGTATGCAGTGCGACCCGACCGCGCGTGCTTCAGCCCATCTTGGCCAGTTCCTGGCCGGTTGTAATGGCTTCTTCACGGGTCTTGGGCATCCGATCGGCCGCGGGCCGTTTCGGCGCTTCTTCGTTGTCGAAGCGCACTTCAATTTCCCAGCCGTTCTCGACTTCGCGGCCGAGAGTCTGAAATCCACGCGTATCGTCGCTTTCGAGGGTTTCCCAACCGGTCATGTTCTTGGTCATGGGTGATGGCCTCTCTAGTGATTGAGGCCGCACATGCTAACAGTGGAGCAGCGATTTGCAGGTCAGTATTAGTGCGGGGTTTTCCGGCCTGACGAGTCGGCCCGCATGCCGAGCCCGTGACCGCGCCCGGTGCGACCAAACACGGCCCCGGGCGTCGCGATGCGGCGCCCGGAACCTGACGATCATTGGCGCCCGAGCAGACCGGTGAAAAACTGGGTGGCGTTGGTTTCCAGGCTGTCGATATCGTAGCCGCCTTCCTGGATCACGCAGACCGGCATGTCGAGTTCGGCCATGGCGCGGCCGATCCGATTGAAGCCTTCGCTGGTGACCGCGACCTTGGCCTGCGGGTCGTCCTTGTAGATATCGAAGCCCAGCGGCAGCACGAGCACGTCGGCGTCGAACAGCTTGATCGCGGCGATCGCTTCGTCGAGTTTCTCGAAGAAGGTTGCCTCGGGCGAGCCGTGCGGCATCGGCAGGTTGATGTTATAGCCATAACCCGGGCCGGCGCCGCGTTCGTCGGCATGACCGGTGACCACCGGATAGAAGTTGGTGGGGTCGCCGTGAATGGAGATATAGAGCACGTCATCGCGCTCGTAGAAGATTTCCTGGATGCCCTGACCGTGGTGCATGTCGGGGTCGAGGATGGCAACGCGGTTGTATTTCTCGCGCAGGGCCTCGGCGGCGATCGCGGCGTTGTTGAGATAGCAGAAGCCGCCGGCGCCGTCGCGGCGGGCGTGGTGCCCCGGCGGGCGGCACAGGCCGTAGGCGGTGTCGGCACCGTTGAGAATGTCGTCTGCGGCGCTGAGCGCGGTCTGGGCGGACTGATAGGCCGCGGCCCAGGTCTTCTCGCCGATCGGGCAGCTGCCGTCGGCCTGATAACGCGCGGATTCGGCGAGAATACCCTTGAGCGGATTGGGCGAGCGCACGAAGATATTGGACATCACTTCGTTGCCCCAGTCGTCGGGGATCTCCATCCAGCGCCGGTGGGCGGATTCCAGAAACCGCAGATAGCCCAGGTCATGCACGCGCGAGATCGTGGCCATGCCGTGATCGACAGGCGTGGACACTTCAATGCCCAGTCCCTCGAGCGCGGCGAGCAGCGGCGGGGTGCGGGCCGGGATTTCCTGGGGGGCGCGCATCTGGCCGCGGGTGAGATAGCTTTGCGGTATATGCCCGTTCTGGGCTTCATCGAAATAGGCTTTCACGGTGTCGATCCCGTCGCTGGTGAATGAAATAAGCCGAAGGCAGGCAACATACGCCCTGTATCTATTGTCCTGCAATATGAATGCCGCTCGAGGCGGCGAGCGATAAGCCGCGTTCGACCGAGTTGCGCATAAAAAAGCCGGCAGGGGACAACCTGCCGGCTTTCTCTACCACAACAAACGCGCAGATCAGCTGCCGTCGGGCACGGTCTGCAGTTCGACGTATTCCAGCAGGCCGTCGTGGCCGCCCTCGCGGCCGATGCCGGACTGGAGCATGCCGCCGAACGGGGCGTGCGCGGCCGGGCCGGTGCCGGTGTTGTAGCCACAGTGGCCGAAATGCAGCTGCCCGATGATCTTGTGGGCGCGCTTGGCGTCCTTGCCGAACACATAGGCGGCCAGGCCGAACTCGGTGCGGTTGCCGAGGGTGACGGCTTCCTCGTCGGTGTCGAACTCGATCATCGGCACCAGCGGGCCGAAGGTCTCGTCCGTGCAGCACTTCATGTCGTGGGTGACGTCGGTGATCACGGTCGGGGTATAGAACAGGTTCTTGTCGGAATCCAGTTCATCCGGGTGCTTGCCGGCCACCAGCTTGGCGCCCTTGGACAGCGCGTCCTTGACATGGTCGTGGACCTTGTCGAAGCCGGCCTTGTTGATCAGCGGACCGACGTCGACGTCATCGTCCATGCCGTCGCCGACCTTGAGCGCCTTGACCTTGTCGACGACTTTTTCGCTGAATTCCTTGTACACGCCTTTCTGCACGAAGATACGGTTGGCGCAGACACAGGTCTGGCCACCGCCACGAAACTTGTTGGCGATCAGGTTCTCCGCGGCCGCATCCAGGTCGGCGTCGTCGAGCACGATGAACGGCGCGTTGCCGCCCAGTTCCAGACCCAGCTTCTTGACGTTGTCCTTGGACTGGTCGATGAGCAGCTGGCCGACGCCGGTCGAGCCGGTAAACGAGATCATCGGCACGTCGGGCGAACTCATCAGTTCGCCGCCGATCTGCGAGGACGACCCCATGACCAGATTGATCATGCCCTTGGGCAGTTCCAGGCGCTCATGCATGAGCTGGAACATGGCGATCATGGTCAGCGGCGTTTCGGTCGCCGGCTTGATCACCACCGGGCAGCCGGCGGCAAGTGCCGGCGCGATCTTCTTGGCGATCATGCCGATCGGGAAGTTCCAGGGCGTGATCAGACCGGCCACGCCGATCGAGCGCTTGTGAACCGTCCATGTGCAGCCCTTGGCCTTGTCGGCCAGTTCTTCGGGCGCCAGCGCGGCTTCCATGCTCTTGGCGTAGTAGTCGAAAAAGCTCGCGGCGTATTCGACTTCGCCCTGGGCTTCCTTCCACGGCTTGCCGTGCTCCAGGCAGAGGATGCGACCGATTTCCTCTTTTTCATCGAGCAGCGCGTCGCGGGTGTCTTCGAGCCACTCGCGGCGTGTTTCCACATCCGGCACAGAGGGCAGGGCGGCGTTGGCCGCAGCGATCGCGCGTGTGGTCTCGTCGGTCCCCATCTTCGGGATTTCGGCCAGGGTCTTGCCGTTGGCGGGGTTGAGTACTTCGATGGTCTCGCCGGAGTCGGCACCGACCCACTGGCCGTCAATATAGCCGGCGAGATTCTTGAGCAAATACGATTCGATCATGCGTGTCCTCGGTCCTGTCGGTTCGACGAAAGCTGGACTGGTGCAGCGCGCGGCACGGCGCCCTGCAGCGGTTGATTCATTCCACGGTTATCGGGGCGATAACCCGGTTTTAAAGCCGTTCGCCGCGCGGTCACGGCGCACGTCGGCATTTCAGGCGCCACCCGGCGCATAGCCGTGCCGCTTGCTGACTTCATTGAAAAGAGGCTCGCCCGCGCGCCAGTGCGCGAGGTTGTCCAGAAACTGTTGCATGAGCGCATCGCGCCAGCCGATGAAATCGCCGGCCATATGGGCGGACATCAATACGTTGTCCATCGTCCACAACGGATGCTCGGACGGCAGCGGCTCCTGCTCGAACACGTCCAGTGCGGCACCGGCGATCTCGCCGCGGGTCAAGGCGTCGACCAGCGCGTCGGTGACCACGATCGGGCCCCGACCGATGTTGATGAAGCGTGCATGTGTGGCCATCGCGGCGAAGCGGGGCGCATCGAACCAGCCCTCGGTGGCGTCGGTCAGGGGCGCGGCCACCACCACGTAATCGGCGTCGCCCAGGTGGGTATCGATATCCGCCGCCGCGTACACGGCTTCGAATACTTCGTCGGCGTCGCGCGCTCTGCGGGCGATGCCGCTGACGTGCATGCCGACCGCCTTGCACAGCGCGCCGATCTGGCGGCCGATCGAGCCCGCGCCCACGACCAGTACGCGCTTGTCGCGGATGGACTCCGTATCGCGGTGCACCCAGCGGCGTTCCTGCTGGTAGCGGATGTTGTTGCGGGTGTCCTTGGCGAACAGGAGGATCGCGCCCAGCACGTACTCGGCGATGCAGCGATCGAAGATTCCCTGCGCATTGGTCACCGGGATATTCGAATCCACCAGGGCATCGAACATCAGCTGATCGACCCCGGCGCTCGCGGCGTGGACCCATTCCAGGCTGTCGGCCGCGTCCCAGGCCGCCTCGAGCGATTCGGTGCGGAAATCGGTGACCAGCAGAATCCGGCTGCCGGGCAGAGCAGCGCGCAGGCTGGCTTCATCGTGGGCGACCTGAACATCCGCGTGCTCGCGCAGGCGCGCGAGACTGTCCGGCCCATCGGGTCCGTCGCTGAGAACGGTGATGCGAGGTCGCGGCTCGTCGCGATCGCTGTCGGCCGCGCTCGGCTGGTTTTCTTGGGTCATGAACACAGGGCGGCAGCAGGGCGCGCGTTGCGCGCGCGGACAGTAAACAATGAGGCACGTTACCCAGACCCTGTTGCAGGCGTCAATAGGCGTGCGCAAGCTCGGTGCAGCCTTGTCTTGACCGGGGTTGCCAGACCTGACTACGCTCGCGCAATCGGCTGCGTCGGCGCGGCCCGGGTTTTCCCCTAACAGAGGTAGGCATGGCCGTAAATCTGGAAACAAGCAGTCAGGTTCTGGCGACCGACCCGGACAAGCGCTATGTGCGCGATCGAATGGTCTGGAACCCGGCGATGCATGCCATCCCGATCTCGGGCATCCGCCGGATGGTCAATCGTGCCGCCGAGCTCGACGACGTGGTGCATCTGTCGATCGGGCAACCGGATTTTCCGACCCCGCGCCATATCATCGATGCGCATATCCATGCCCTGGAAGCGGGCCAGACCGGCTATACCATGGACGCCGGCCTGCCGGAACTGCTGACGGCGCTCAAGGAGTACTACAACGCCAAGTACCGCAGCACACTCACCGAAGACAATTTCCTGATCACCACGGGTGCCACCGAAGGCATCTATCTGATGATCACGGCGATGGCCGCGCCCGGGCGCGAATTCATCATCGCCGACCCGACGTTTCTGCTCTACGCACCGCTGATCCGCATGAACGGCGGCCAGGTGCGCACGGTGCCGACCAAGGCCAGCGAGGGTCATCAGATCGACCCGGAACGCATCATCAAGATGATCGGGCCGAACACCCACGCGATCATCCTCAATTCGCCGAGCAACCCGACCGGCACGGTATATCCGCGCGAGACCATCGAATGGCTGTGCCAGGAAGCGGCCTATCGCGGCGTCGAGATCCTCTCCGACGAGGTCTATGACCGCCTGATTCTCGACGATATCGACTATCCGAGCGTGCTCTCCTGTGCCACCGATCTCGACGGCGTGGCCGTGGTGTCGAGCTTCTCCAAGACCTACGCGATGCCGGGTCTGCGGGTCGGCTGGATCGTGGCCGACCAGAACACCATCCGCACCCTGCGGCGCTACCACATGTTCACCACCACGGTGGCGAGCACGCCGGCGCAGTGGGCCGGGGTTGCCGCGCTGCTGGGCGATCAGCGCTGTGTGGATGACATGGTCTCCGAATATGCGCGCCGGCGTGATCGCGTGGTCGAACTGGTTGCCGATACCCCGGGGCTGACCGGCTATTGGCCGCAGGGCGCGTTCTATATCGCGCCGTCGCTGCCGCACAATGTCGATGCCGCCAATATCGCCATGCGCATGCTCGAGGAAACCGGCGTGTGCGTGATTCCGGGTGACGCCTTCGGCGAGGAATCGAGCAATCTGCTGCGGATCAGCTATTCCACCTCGATGGAGAATATCGAGGAGGCATTTGCGCGCTTGCAACCGTGGATGGCGCGCCAGCCCGAGATCGCCGGCCACGGCTGAGGCAACCGGGCGATCGCCCGACCTGCGAACTCATGGGTTCGCAGGCCAACCCGGCAGGAACGGCTTGTCCTGTGGGGTTGGCCGCTTTGGATACGACTCAATAGGCGTAGTCGCGCCCGTGGGCCTTGGCCTGCTCGCGCGAGCTCTTGTTGACCGACTCCCGGAACGGCATGTCGACCACTTCCGCGGCCACCGGCTCGCCCGGATGCGGCAGATATTCTTCCGGTAACCAAGCCACGAAGCGGCTGCCCAGCGCGCTATCGGCCACCGGCACGTAGGCCATGGCGATATTGGTATCCAGCTCGGGCGAATACCACGGCGAGGTGATATAGCCGCAGGGATCGCTGTCGGCGCTTTTACCCACCAGCCAGAAGTCGGAGGCATAGTCCTCGACCGGCTTGCCACCGAGCCGCAGGCCGACCAGCTGGTGGCTGAACGGCGGATTGCCGTTCTTGATCAGTTCACGCGTTCTTTCCAGTGCTTTCTTGCCGATGTAATCGGCGCTTTTCTTGCGCGGCACCATATGGCCGAGATTGCACTGGAACGGGTTGGTTTCGTGATCCAGATCCTGGCCATACGACAGGATGCCGGCGGCGATGCGTCGATGGTGGGCCGGGGCGACGACCATCAGGCTGTGTTTCTCGCCGGCCTCGAGAATCGCGTTCCAGACCGTCTCTGCGTACACGCTCGAGTCGTAGGCATAGACCTCGTACCCTTTTTCGCCGGTGAAGCCGGTCTGGGACACCAGGACATCGACGCCGTCGATGACAGCCTGCATCAGGCCATAGAACGGCACCTCGCGAATCGCCTCGCCAACGAGGTCGACCATCAGCGCCTCGGATTTCGGGCCCTGTATCTGCAGCGGCGAGACGTCGATCTCGTCGATGGCGACATCGAAGCGGCCATCCACGTTAATGCCCTTGAACCAGTACGCCAGATCCGAATCGCTGATGGTGAACCAGAATTCGTCCGCCGCCAGCCGCAGCATCACCGGGTCGTTGAGCACATGCCCGTCGTTGTCGCACAGCACCACGTAGCGACCCCGCATCGGCGCGACACGGGTGACGTCGCGCGTGCAGACATAGTCGCAGAAAGCTTCGGCGTCCGGTCCCTTGATCCGAATAGGGCGCTCGACGGCGACGTTCCAGAGCGTGACGTCATTGACCAGCGCCCGATATTCCACCATCGCGCCGCCATCTTCGGGACGGATGTAGCCGCGCGGGTGATACATGCGGTTGTAGACGGTCGCCCGCCAGCAGCCGGCTTCGACCGAGAGATGCCAGTACGGTGATTTGCGCACCCGCGTGGACATCAACATCCGGATGCCGGGATCACCGGTCTGGCGAAGATTGTAGGGCACGTGTCGATCGCTCTGATCGATGCTCTGCTGATAGTTCGGATGATTTGAACTGGCCATGGCGTCGGCCTCCTGAATAATGGGTCGCTGTATGCGGCGCTTCGGCTCGGTCTGCATGCGCGAAAGATCAGGTTTGTCACGGGCCTCGGTTGATGACACCGCCGGTCCGGTGCGCCAGGCGAAGGTTGGCACCCGGCAAGCCGATAGCGACGCGCGGCATCGAACCATGCCGATACGTCCTGAACGCTACCCGGCCCGCTGACAGGCCAGCGTTCCGAGCACGACGCCGGATTAGCTCACGGCGACATTCGCGGCCCGGCGGAGCCGCCTCTCAAAGACCGCTAGGTGTCGCGAGCCGGATCCGTAGGCGCGGCTTTTCCGGTCCGCCGGCCGTATCGTCAGCAGTCATGCGAATAGATGTCCGCGATGGCGCAATTTCGATTGTGATAGTCGCTATTGGGCCTTTGTCGCCGGCAACGGCCGCGTAGTTTTTATGCAACCCGCCGTTTGTGAAGACACATTCAATAGCAAGGTTCGACGGCGGGCCGCTGGCCGGCGACGCCCTGATTGCGACGCCGTTCATGCAACAAACCAGGAGTGAGGTGTTCGTGCGACAGAAAGCGGTCGATATCGTCACGACCAAGCCGTCCGGTATGTATTCACGACCACGCGCGGCTTGCTGCGGGTACTTGAGCAATGAGGTTTTCAAAGCGGAGAGGGGCTCGCTTGCCCCCTGGCTCGCGCTCGTGAGTGCATACCGCGAGCGCAATATATATTCGATTGCGAAGCGGACCATCCTCGCGGGGTGAACGCCATGACCTGCACCAACCAGAGCGCGTTGCGCCGGGCCCTGCTTCGGCCGCGCTACGAGATCATCCCCATGCGTGGGGCGCTCGACCAGGCACGCAAGCTTGCGGCCGGCGCGGTGGTGACCGTGACCTGCTCGCCCAGCCGTGGCGTGCAGCCCACGATCGAACTGGCGGAGCAGCTGGCGGCCCTCGGCCATGTCGCGATCCCGCATCTGGCGGCTCGCCGTTTTCGCAGCCGCACGCATCTGCAAGACACCATGGCACGGCTGGACGCGGCCGGCGTGCAGGACGTGTTCGTGGTCGGCGGTGATGGCACGGATTCATCGGGCGCGTTTACCCGCGGCGCGGATCTCGTTGCCGCGCTCGCCGAGATCAGCCCCGGTCTGCGCAGCGTCGGTATTCCCTGCTACCCGGAAGGGCATGCCTTCATTTCGGCCCAGGTGCTGGACGATGCGCTGGATGAAAAACGCTTTTTCGCGGGCCACATGATCACGCAGATGTGTTTCGACCCGGCCGTCATCCGCGGCTGGCTCGAGCGCAGCCGCGCCCGTGGCATGGCATTGCCGGTATATATCGGCATCCCGGGGGTGATCGAACGCCGCAAGCTGCTGAGTATCGCCCTGCGGATCGGTCTGGGCGACTCGACCCGGTTTCTCAGGAAGAACGGCGGTGTCATGGGTCGTCTGGCGGGCCCGTCATGCTTTACGCCGGATGCCTTGATCGACGGGCTCGGCGACCTGCTCGACGATCCGCGGCTGAACATCGCGGGGCTGCATATCAACACCTTCAATCAGATCGATGCCACCGAAGCATGGCGGCGGCGCTGGCTCGATGCGCTGATCGATACGGGTCGCCACGACGAAGCGCGGACGCTGCAGGCAGCCCAGGGCCGGTCGACATGACAGCTGTTCGAGAAACAGCAGCGCTATTGTCCGGCGTGACCGGCAAGACGCGTTGCCGAGCCGGCGTCCGGATAACGACGCGGCCCGACAACGCCGCCGGACGTGTCGACGGCCGAAGCGGATGCCGGGCTATTTGCGTTACAGGTTATTAGCCACAGGAGAGTGGTCATGGCGGGTCTACCCAAACAAGCGGATGTCGTAATCATCGGTCAGGGCGGCATCGTTGGCGCCTCCGTCGCCCATCATCTGATCGAACAGGGCTGGTCCAACATCGTGGGGCTGGACAAGTCCGCGATTCCGACCGACATCGGCTCGACGTCGCATGCCTCGGACTTCTGCTACATGACCTCGCACGACAAGATGTCGTGCTATACGACGGTCTACAGCCGCAAGTTCTATGAATTGCTGGGCCATTACAGCCGTGTCGGCGGCATGGAAGTCGCCCGCGTGGGCGATGACGAACGCATGGCCGAACTCGAACGCAAGGTCGGTTCCGGCAAGGCGTTCGGCACCAATGTGTCGCTGATCATGCCGGCCGAGGCCAAACAGCGCTTCCCGCTGCTCGATGAACGCATCATCCAGGGGGCGTTGTGGGATCCGGATGCAGGTCTCGTGGTGCCACGCTCCCAGCGTGTCGCCGGGGAACTGATCGAACGGGCGGTGGCCGGTGGCAAGCTCCAGACTTTCGCCAACACGCCGGCACTGTCGATCGACGTGCAGAACGGGCGCGTCTGCGGCGTCGAGACGCGCAAGGGCTATATCGCGACCTCGGTGGTGGTGCTGTCTGCCGGCATCTGGGGGCCGCCGATCGCGGAAATGGCGGGGGCAATGCTGCCGCTGATGCCGTTCGAACACCCGCTGATGTTCTTCGGCCCCTACGACGAATTCGCCGGCACCGGCAAGGAGATCGGCTACCCATTGTTTCGCGATCAGGGCAACTCCTCGTACATGCGTGATACCGGCGATCCCCGGACCAGCGAAGGCGGCAAGCTGGAGTGGGGCTACTACGAGCAGGCCAGGCCGCGGCTGGTGTATGCCAGGGATATCGCCGAGCCCAATGAGGCTCGGATGTCGCCGTCGATGCGCGATCTCGATATCGAACAGGTGATGAGCGCCTACGAGCGCGCCATCGAGATCATGCCGATCCTGGCCGACCTCGGCTGGGACGAAAAGAACTCGTTCAACGGCCTGATGTCGATCACCGGCGACGGCGCGTCGTTGCTGGGCGAATCGCCTGAAACCCGCGGCCTGTGGTTCGGCGAAGCGGTCTGGGTCAAGGACGGCCCGGGCATGGGCAAGGTGCTGGCCGACTGGATGACTACGGGCCGGGCCGAAATCGACCCCTGCGGCATCGATATCGCCCGTTTCTATCCGGTGCAGAAGACCCCGCACTATGTTTACGGGCGCGCCTACGAGGTGGCCAGGAAAATCTACGATCCGGCGGTACATCCGCGCGAGCCCTTTGCCAGCGGCCGCGACCTGCGGCGCGGGCCGTTCTGGCCGCGCGAAAAAGAGCTGGGCGGCTATTTCATGGAAGCCGCCGGCTGGGAGCGCGCCCACGGCTATGCCGCCAACGAGCACCTGCTGGAAACGTACGGCGAGCGCGTGCCCGAGCGCGCCGCCGAATGGGATGCGCGGCATTTCTGGCGGGTGTCGAACGCCGAGCATCTCAAGCTGTCGGACGACGTCGGGATGATCAATCTGTCCCACTTCGCCATCTTCGATGTCTCCGGCGCGGACGCCGAGTCGCTGCTCGAGTACCTGTCGGTGGCCAAGGTCGGTGGCAAGACACCGATCGGCAAGGGCGTGTACACGCATTTCCTCGACGCTGAGGCCGGCGTGCATTCCGATCTGACCATCATTCGTCTGGACGATGCGTGCTATCGCGTGGTCTGCGGCGGTGACACCGGGCACCGCGATCTGGTCTGGATCCGGCGCATGGCCGAGCAGCGCGGCGCGCATATCCATATCGAGGACCGCACCGATACGCTCGCCACGCTCGGTCTCTGGGGGCCGAATGCGCGCCGTGTGCTCCAGACCCTGGCCGACGACCCGCAGGGCCTCGACGATGATCGCTTCCCCTTCGCCACCGCACGCGAGATCCGCGTACGCGGCATGCCCGTGTGGGCGTTTCGTATCTCCTATGTCGGCGAACACGGCTGGGAACTCTACATGCCGTTTTCCTACGGCCTGTCGATCTGGGATCTGCTGTTCGAGGCCGGCGTCACCCCGGTCGGTATCGAGACCTATGCCAACAGCCGGCGGCTGGAAAAGAGCTTGCGCCTGCAGAACGTCGATCTGCTGACCGAGTACAATCTGTATGAGGCAGGTCTGGCGCGACCCAAGGTCAAGCCTGCCGATTTCCATGGCAAGGCCGCCTACCTGGCCCAGCGCGAGCGTGAACGCCAGCCGGCCTATCTGTGCACGATGGTCATGCGCGACAACGTCGATGCCCACGGCGTGGCGCGCTACCCGGTCGGCCAGTGGCCGATCATCGACCCCGATACCGGCGAGGTCCCGGTCGACGAAATCGGGCGGCGCTCCTATGCGAGCAGCATCGTCTATGGTCCATCGATCGGCTGTAATATCGTGCTCGCCTATCTGCCCTGGCAATACGCACAGGAAGGCCGTGAGCTGGTGCTGGAATATTTCGGCCGTCATTACCCGATCCGGGTCGAGGCGGTCGGCTGTGTGGCGCTCTACGATCCGGACAACGCGCGCCTTAAGTCGCCGGCGCCGGACACGACATCGGGCGCGGTCGATCCCGCCCGGCGCAGGGCCTGACAACGCAAGGACGAAGCATGACGCAAGCGAGCAACAGCAAACGTATCGACGGCGAGGCTCTGGCCGGCCAGCGCCTGGCGCGTGTGGCCGGTCAGGTCGCCACGCTGGTGGACGCGCATGCATTGACGCCGGGGTTGGCCGTGGTCCTGGTTGGCAGCGACCCCGCCAGCCAGATCTACGTGCGCAACAAGCACCGCCAGACCGTCGCGGCCGGCATGCACTCCTATCTGCACCAGCTGCCGGATACCACGTCGCAGGCGCAGCTGCTGGCTCTGATCGCCGAACTCAACGCCGACCCGTGCGTGCACGGCATCCTCGTTCAGTTGCCGCTGCCGGCCCGAATCTCGCCCGCCGCAGTGCTGGCGGCGATCGATCCGGACAAGGACGTGGACGGCTTTCACGAAGTCAATATCGGGCGTCTCTGGCGCGGTGACGATGGCCCGGTGCCTTGTACGCCGATGGCCTGCCGGCTGTTGCTGCATCATGTTCTGGGCGAGAATCTGTCCGGGCTCGAGGCGGTCGTGCTGGGCCGCTCCAATATCGTCGGCAAGCCGCTGGCGAATCTGCTGCTGCGCGAGGACTGCACCGTGACCCTCGCGCACTCGAAAACACGCGATCTGCCCGCGCTGTGCGCGCGTGCGGATATCCTCGTGGCCGCGGTGGGGCGCCCGGAAATGGTGACCGCCGAGTGGGTCAAGCCGGGGGCGACGGTCATCGATGTCGGTATCAACCGCATCCATGACGACGCGGCCACCAAACCGCGTCTGGTCGGCGACGTGGCCTACGACGACGTCAGCCGCGTCGCTGCTGCGATCACGCCGGTGCCTGGCGGCGTCGGCCCCATGACCATCGCCTGTCTGCTGGACAACACCGTCGCGGCCGCTTGTCGTCAGCACGGCCTGACCGTCCCCGACGCGGATCAGACCCAAGCGCCCACCGACGATGCGCGTCGGCACTATTGCGCATGAGTGGGGCACGAGCCATGGATTCCGTTATCCAGCCCTCGCTCCGGCAATGGCGCCGCGAGCAGCGCGTCGAGCTGCTCGATCGGCGCATGGCCATCGCGCCGCGACAAAGAAAACGCTTTGATACGGCGATCGAGGCCACGCTGTACGCACTGCTGCGCGAATCGGGCGCGCGCAGGGTCAGCCTGTACTGGCCGTTCAAGGGCGAATTCAACACGCGCGGCCTAATGCAGAAGCTGGTCGCCGACGGCGTCGGCGTCGCGCTGCCCGATGTCGTCGCAACCGGGGCGCCCCTGGTGTTTCGTCCCTGGCATCCGCAGGCGCCGATGCGCCGCGGTGTCTACGCCATCCCGGTACCGCAGACCGAGGCCGTGGTCGCTCCCGACGTGGTGGTCGCACCCCTGGTGGGCTTCGATTCTGGCGGCTATCGTCTCGGCCATGGCGGCGGCTACTATGACCGCACCCTGGCGGTACTCGAACCGGCGCCGCTGGTCGTCGGGGTGGGCTACGAGCTGTCCCGAATACAAACCATCCGGCCACGGGCCCACGACGTACCCATGGACCGGGTGGTGACCGAAGCCGGTCTGTATGTCCGGCCCGCTGCCGGCGGCCTAGTGCCCGCGCCTGCAGGTATTGCCGAGCCCACGACTGCACCCGATTCGACCCATTCGCACCCCGCGACCCAGGAATCATCATGACTGCCAGAACCAATTTCGAGAAGGCCGCGGTTACGCCATCGCAGCAGCGCTCCGATATCGATATCGCGCGCGCTGCCGATATTCGACCGATCGCCGACATCGGCGCGGCGCTGGGCGTGCCGTGGGAAGCGATGGTGCCCTACGGGCATACCAAGGCCAAGATCGGCCTGGACTATATCGACTCGCTGGCCGATCGCCCCGACGGCAAGCTGATCCTGGTCACCGGCATCACGCCGACGCCGCCCGGTGAAGGCAAGACCACGACCACCGTCGGCCTGTGCGATGCGCTCAATCGCCTCGGCAGTCGGGCGGCCGCCTGCCTGCGCGAACCGAGCCTCGGCCCCTGTTTCGGCATGAAGGGCGGGGCCGCGGGCGGCGGCCAGGCGCAGGTGATTCCCATGGAGGACATCAATCTGCATTTCACCGGCGATCTCCATGCCATCGGCATGGCGCACAATCTGCTGTCCGCGCTCATCGACAACCATATCCACTGGGGTAACGCGCTCGGCATCGACCCGCGCCGCATCACCTGGCGACGGGTCATGGACATGAACGAGCGCGCGCTGCGCGAGATCGTGGTCGGGCTCGGCAGCGGCAACGGCATGCCGCGTGAGGACGGTTTCGATATCACCGCGGCCTCTGAAATCATGGCGATCCTCTGCCTGGCCAACGATCTCGACGATCTGCAGCAGCGCCTGGGCCGGATCGTCGTCGCCGAGACCTTCGAGCGCACACCGGTCACGGCCGCCGAGCTGGACGCCGATGGCGCCATGACCGTACTGCTCAAGGATGCGCTCATGCCCAACCTGGTGCAGACGCTGGAGAACAATCCCGCGTTCATCCACGGCGGGCCGTTCGCCAACATCGCCCACGGCTGCAATTCGGTGATGGCGACAAAGACGGCGCTCAAGCTGGCCGACTATGTCGTCACCGAGGCCGGTTTCGGCGCCGACCTGGGCGCGGAAAAGTTCTTCGATATCAAGTGTCGCAAGACCGGTATGCAGCCGGCCGGCGCGGTAGTGGTGGCCACGGTGCGCGCCCTCAAGATGCACGGCGGCGTTGCCCTCAAGGACCTCAAGACCGAAAACGTCGCGGCGGTGCGTGCCGGTTGCGTGAATCTCGCCCGGCATCTGCGCAATATAAAACTGTTCGGCGTGCCCCCGATCGTGGCGATCAACCGTTTCGATACCGATACCGATGCCGAACTCTCTGCCATCCGCGAAGCCGGTCTGGCCCATGGTGCGGAAACCGTGATCTGCACGCACCATGCCGACGGTGGCCGTGGCGCCGAGGAACTGGCGCGCCGGGTGGTCGCGCTGGTGGGGCGCGGCGAGGCCCGCTTCAAGCCGCTCTACGAAGACGACCTGTCGCTCTGGGACAAGGTCAGGACGATCGCCACACGCCTCTACGACGCCGACGACATCGTCGCCGACAAGAAGATCGTGCAGCGCTTCAAGGCGCTCGAGAAAGCAGGGTTCGGGCATTTTCCGGTGTGTATCGCCAAGACCCAGTACAGCTTCTCGACCGACCCGACGCTACGCGGCGCACCGTCGCATCACACCCTGCCGATCCGGGAAGTCCGCCTGTCGGCCGGCGCGGAGTTCGTGGTGGTGGTCTGCGGCGAGATCATGACCATGCCCGGTCTGCCGCGAACGCCGGCAGCAACCGACATGGGTATCGGCGCAAAGGGCGAAGTGCGCGGCCTGTTCTAGATACCATCTTGCCTACCAGATACCAAGGGGCTTATTGAGCCACTTGGGCTTGATACGGTGTTTGAGTTTTAAGCACGCCGTGGGCGATATGCATGAGCTTGCGCATGCCCGGCCGCCGACGCGTCCGATCGCTGGATCGAACGCGCCGGCGGCGGATTATGGCCCTCCGGCCTCTATCGCGGTTCGTTTTTCAACCCGATATAGGTGCTGTAGCACATCACCAGCAGAACCAGCGCGAACGGCAGACCGGTAGATACCGCGGCCGCCTGCAACGACGCCAGCCCGCCGCCGAGCAGCAGGGCAATCGCCACCAGGCCTTCGAAGATGGCCCAGAACGCACGCTGTGCCACCGGTGCTTCGAGCTTGCCGCCGGCGGTGATGCTGTCGATGACAAGAGAGCCCGAGTCCGACGAGGTCACGAAGAACACGATCACCAGAACGATGCCGATGAATGAGGCAATGCTGGTCAGCGGCAGCGGTTCGAGCATGGCGTACAGCGACAGCTCCGGTGTCCAGTTCGTGACCATGTCGGTGACGCCGGTATAGCCGGTGTCGACGTACTGGCTGATCGCGGAGCCGCCAAACGCATTCATCCAGAGCACACAGGCGATGGTCGGCACGATCAGCACGCAGAGAATGAACTCGCGCACACTGCGGCCGTAGGACACACGGGCGATGAACATGCCGACGAACGGCGACCAGGAAATCCACCACGCCCAGTAGAAGGTGGTCCAGTCGTGCATGAACGCCGTGTCTTCACGGCCGAACGGATTGCTCAGCGGCAGGACGTCCATGAGATAGGCGCCGGTGCTGGTGAAGAAACCGGTCAGGATCGCGCCGGTCGAGCCGAACACGATCACGAATAGCAGTAGCAGGCCGGCGAGGCACATATTGAGTTCGCTGACCTTCTTGACGCCGCCGTCCAGCCCGCGTAGTACGGAAACAAGCGCGGCGCCGGTGATCAGGGCGATGAGAACGACCTGAGTCAGAATGGTCGCCGGGATGTTAAACAGATAATGCAGCCCGCCAGCGGCCTGCTGCGCACCGAAACCCAGCGACGTGGCCAGCCCGAACAGCGTGGCAAAGACCGCCAGCACGTCGATGATATGTCCGGGCCAGCCCCAGACGCGATCGCCGAGCAACGGAAAAAACACCGATCGCATGGTCAGCGGCAGGCCGTGGTTGAAGCTGAAGAAAGCCAGCGACAGGGCCACTACCGCGTAGATGGCCCAGGGATGAAGACCCCAGTGGAAGATGGTGCCGGCCAGCGCCATCGAACGCGCGGCCTCCAGATTATCGGGGTTGACGCCAAGCGGCGGAGTCAGGAAGTGGTTGACCGGCTCCAGCACGCCGAAGAACATCAGCCCGATGCCCATGCCGGCCGAAAAGAGCATGGCAAACCAGCCGAAGTAGCCCCACTCCGGCTTGGCGTCCTTGCCACCGAGGCGCACCTTGCCCAGCGGCGAGAGCATCACGAACAGGGCGAACAGCACGAAGATATTGGCGGCCCCCATCAGGAACCAGTCGAACGTGGAGGTCAGCCATGGTCTGAGCGCACCGAAGAATTCGGCGGCGGCGTCCTGGAACATCAGGGTGATGAGCACGAACGCGATGACGGTCAGGCTCGAAATCGCAAAAACCGGATTGTGGATATCCAGCCCGAATAACTGGACATTGTCCTGGCCGATCTCGTAATTGGTCTGGATCGCTTCGTTTTCCAAACTGTCCGCATTGTTTCCTGGATCTGTCACTGTCGTCACCCCTTTTTATTTTTCGAGGCCCGGATCTGTTGTTGCCGCCAGATCAGGCCAGGATGATGGGTCGCCGGTGGCCGAGTCACGTCCGGCGAATGCGTTTTTCAAGGCCCCGTTTAAAACTAGCACTGACAAAACCGCTTCGATAGGACAAATATATATGCGTGGTGCGTGCACTAATGAGCGCGGCGGTTCAACCATGCCGACCGGTTGCCGAGCACAAGCGCGTCTTGTCGGGAGCGGGTAGCGGCATCAGCACCGTGGCCAGATAGTCGCCGTAGCTGCGCGGACAGTAGAGATCGAACGTATGTTCTTCCACGCGGTGCATCACCACGGCAACGTCGGCCAGCCGGCAACGCGTGCAACGTCCGACCCCGAACGTTCGTAGACGCAGGTCGAGGGCGCAGGCCTGGCTGAGGCGCTCGACGACGCCGGCGCCGCGCAGGCGCAGGATGCGCTGCCCGGGCGAGATATCAAGGCTTGATCCGCGCGCGATGGCCTCCGCCAGCAATGCGTCGCCGTCTCGATGCGGATCGCCGTTGCCTACGATCCACCACGCGTTCGGCTGCAGGCAAAAGAGGGTCGAGCTGCCCAGGGCCGCCGTTTCACCCACGGCCGGGGCCTGTGTGCGTGCGAGGGCGTTGGCCAGAGCATGGCGGGTCCGTGCCGTGCCCTGCAGCAGGGTGATGGCCGCCGCGGGCTGTTCATCGCAACGATAGTCCGCCCGATTGTTCATTGCCGTAGCCGCTCGCCGTCGGGGTCGATGAACACCGGCGCCTTCACGCTGACGCGTACGCATTCTCCGGTCAGTGGTGCCAGTGCGAACAGTTGCTCGCCGTGGCGCGCGCGTCCATCGGCGAGCAGGGCCAGTGCGATGGGGTGCCCGAGTTCCGAGCTCACGCAGGCCGAGGTGACATGGCCGAGTATGGGATTGGGCATCGGATGATCGGGATCGGCGACCAGCTGGGCGCCGACCGGTATGCGGCCTTGCGCCATATCGGCGCTCAGGCCCACCAGCTGCTTGCGTCCGGATGCCTGCAGCGCGCTCAGCGTATCCAGCGCGCGCCGGCCGGAGAAATCCGCCTTGCGGCGCAGGAGCCCGCCCAACCCCAGATCGTCGGCAGTAGTACGGCCGTCGATTTCGGCGCCAACCGCGACATGGCCTTTTTCGATGCGCAGCGCCGACATGGCCTCGGTGCCGTAGGGACACAGGCCGAACGCTTCGCCGGCCGCCAGCAGTCGTTGCCACAGCTCGGGTCCGCGGTCCGCAGCCACCGCGATCTCGAATGCCAGCTCGCCGGAATAGCTGTTGCGAAACACGCGCGCGGGCAGCTCGTCCCCCAGGGTGACATCGCGCAGGTGCATGAAGGCGAGACTGTCGTTGTCCACTGCGGTATCGACGTCGAGCCGGGTCAAGACATCACGCGCGCGCGGACCGGCCAGGGCCACCACGGCCCATGCATCGGTGACGCTGGCGATGAACACTTGCTGCTGCATGTGATGGCGCTGCTGGTGATATGCCAGATGGGCGAACACCTCGGTGGCATGCGCGGTCGTGGTGGTGATCTGGAAATGGTCAGCGGCCAGACGCGCCACGGTGCCGTCGTCGAACACGCAGCCATCCGTGCGCAGCATCAGTGCATAGGTCGATTTGCCCACCACCAGCTTGCTGACCCGGTTGACATAGATCGCGTCCAGAAAGGCAGCCGCATCGGCGCCCTGGATCTCGATACGCCCGAGCGTGGATACATCGACCATGCCCACAGCACGGCGCACCGTGTTTGCCTCGCGCCGAATAGCGGCCGTGGCGGTCTCGCCGGGGCGCGGATAATACAGCGGCCGGCGCCACGGGCCGACATTGACGAACTGGGCGCCGGCGGCTTCGTGGCAGGCGTCCAATGGCGTACGTCGCCAGGGCCGGAACGGCGCGCCACGGCGATGGCCGGCCAGGGTGCCCAGAGTCACCGCCGTATAGGGCGCCCGGAAAGTGGTGGTGCCGACCTCGGGGATCGGTTTGTCCAGCAGGCCGGCCAGAATCGCCAGGCCGTTGACGTTGCTGGTGCGGCCCTGGTCGGTGCCCATGCCCAGCGTGGTATAGCGCTTCACGTGTTCGACCGAGTGATAGCCTTCGCGCACCGCCAGGGCGATGTCGTCGGCGCCGACGTCGTTCTGCAGATCGACAAAGCGCTTGCCGTGACCCTTGGCGGGCCGGGCCACGGCCCAGAGCGCTTGCAGGGGGGCGGCCTGCGGTTCGAGCTCTGTGCTCGGTGGCTCATCGGCCGGCGTCGTAAAGCCGCAGCGGTCCGCTGCCTCGCGGCCTATGCGCCACCCCTCGTCAACGCAGACAGCGAGGGCGTGGTGGCCGTTCAAGGCGCCGGCACACCGGGTGGCCTGGGCAGGATGGCCGGGCAGAAACGCCTGCAGGCGCTCATCGAAGACGATCGTGCCCTGTGACTGCGAGAACAGATGTACGGTCGGGTTCCAGCCGCCGGCGGTGGCGACGCTGTCGCAGGCCAGGGGGGTGACGCGGCCATCGGCGGCCACGACGTCGAGGCCGCGTACGGCGCGCCGGCCGCGTGTGCGCAAGGGCTGATGTTCGTACAGACAACGGATGCCGGCGGCGTGCACGCGCTGCTGGGCGGACGAATCCGCGGCGGCCCGGCTATCCAGTACCGCGGACACGCGAACGCCGGCGCGGTGCAGATCGAGCGCGGCTTCGAACGCGCTGTCGTTGTTGCCGGCAATCACCACCTGGCGACCGACGGCGACCGCGAACTGGTTGGCGTAGCGGCGCGCGGCCGAGGCCAGCATGACGCCGGGGCGGTCGTTGTCGGCGAATACCAGCGGGCGCTCGATCGCGCCCGTGGCCAGTACAACCTGTGCGGCCCGGATCTTCCAGAGCCGCTGGCGCGGTCCGGCGGGCGCCTCGATCTCTGTGCCTTCGAACAATGTCTGGACCACGGTCAGCAGGTTGCCGTCGTAGTAGCCGGCCGCGCTGGCACGGGTGATCAGCGTGACGTTTGCCAAGGCGGCGAGTTCTGCCAGGCGTGCGTCGATCCACTGCGCCGGGCTGTGTTCCCCGATCGAAGCCGCGCGCGCCCGGAGTCCACCGCCGCACTGTGCGCCGTCGTGAACGAGGATGACGTCGGCGCCGGCACGGCCAGCGGCCACGGCCGCGGTCAGGCCGGTCGCACCGCCGCCGACCACCAGCACATCGCAGTGGGCGAAGCGGTGCTCGTATTGATCCGGATCGGGCCGGTCGGGGGCTTCGCCCATGCCGGCGGCGCGTCGGATACCGCGTTCGTAGGCGGGCCACCAACGTGCCGGCCACATGAAGGTCTTGTAATAGAAGCCGGCCGACAGCAGGGCGCGCAATCCGTCGTTGATCGCGCCTACGTCGAAATCCACCGATGGCCAGCAGTTCTGGCTGGCCGCGGTCAGGCCGTCATACAGCGCGATCCGGGTGGCGCGCCGGTTCGGTTCGGCGCGGGCGCCGGTCTCGAGCCGCACCATGGCGTTGGGCTCGGCGGCGCCGGTGGCGAACACGCCGCGCGGGCGGTGGTACTTGAAACTGCGGGCCACCCGGCGCACGCCGTTGGCGAGCAGCGCCGAGGCCAGGGTATCGCCGGCATAGCCCTGGTAGGTCCTGCCGTTGAAAATGAAACGCAGGGGGCGACTGCGATCGATCAGACCGCCCTCGGCAAGCCGATATGGTTGGCCCGCCGGCGGTGCCGCGGCCGGCGCGCCGTCAGGGGCACGATCGTCGCGATCCGCGTGCGTGGGGCGCGGGTTGCCGGTCATGTCGTGCTCTCCGTCAGGGCCGTCACCGATTGCACGGCATGGGTCACGGTATCGCGCTCGGCCACCAGCCACTGGCCACAACCGTCGCGGTGATACCACAGTTCGTGGTGCGGACCCTTGGGATTGTCGCGATAGTAGAGCGATTCGAACCCGTCGCCTGTGCCGCTCGCGGCATCGGCCGAACGCGTCGCGTCACCGCCGTAGCTGAACTCGGTATGGGGGCGCGGACCACAGTACGGACAGGCGAGTTGCAGCATGGCCGGGCGCTAGTGATGCCAGGGCGCAGCACCGGCGCCGTGCTCGTCGAGCACCGCGCCGCGAGCGAAGCGCTCCAGCGCGAAAGGCGCGATCAGCGGATGCGGCCTGTCGTGGGCGATGGTGTCGGCAAAGGCCCAGCCCGAACCCGGCGTGGCCTTGAAACCGCCGTAGCACCAGCCGACGTTGAGATACAGGTTCTTAACCGGGCTCAGGCCGATGATCGGACTGCCGTCCATGCTCATGTCGACGATGCCGCCCCAGCTGCGCATCAGGCGCAGGCGCGAAAAACTCGGGAACATCGCCAGCACGGATGCGGCCACATCTCCGGCAACCTGGGGGCTGCCGCGCTGGGCATAGGAGTTGTAGCCGTCGATATCGCCGCCCATGACCAGCTCGCCCTTGTCGGACTGATTGATATAGCAATGGGCGGCACCCAGCGTGACCACGGTATCGAGCACCGGTTTGACCGGCTCGGTGACCATGGCCTGCAGCACATGCGACTCGATCGGCAGACGCAGGCCCGCCATTGCGGCGGCCACGCCAGCATGGCCAGCGACCACCAGGGCAACCTGGTTGGCGGCGATGGCACCGCGATTGGTCTCGACCCCGGTGACCCGGTCGCCGTCGCGGCTGATGCCGGTCACTTCGCAGTTCTGGATGATATCCACGCCCAGCGCGTCGGCCGCGCGCGCATAGCCCCAGGCGAGCGCGTCATGGCGGGCGGTGCCGCCTCTGCGCTGCAGCAGGCCGCCGAACACCGGAAAGCGCGTATCGGTGCTCACATCCAGCAGTGGCACATGGGCCGCGACTTGTTCGCGCGAGAGCAATTCGGCGTCGATGCCGTTGCAGCGCATGGCGTTGCCGCGGCGCGCGAACGCGTTGTACTGGGCCTCGGAGTGGGCGAGATTCAGCACGCCCCGCTGGCTCAGCATCATATTGAAATTGAGTTCCTGGCTCAGCCCTTCCCACAGCTTGAGCGCGAATTCATAGAAACGCGCGTTGGCATCGAGGTAATAGTTCGAGCGCACGATCGTGGTGTTGCGCCCGGTGTTGCCGCCGCCCAGCCAGCCTTTCTCCAGCACGGCAATATCGCGGATGCCGTGCACCCTGGCCAGATAATAGGCGGTGGCCAGACCGTGGCCGCCGCCGCCCACGATCACGACGCGATAAGACTTTTTGGGTTCCGGGTAGCGAAAAGCGCTGGGCCAGTTGCGGTGCCCCTTGAGCGCCTGGCGAGCCAGACTGAAGATCGAATAACGCATGACGGTTACCCGCTAACTCCAGGGATAGGGGCTGTGCGAGGTCGGATGCAGTTCGCCGCGCTCGTAGCGGCCGAAGCGAAACGGTGCCAGTAACGCCGACTCGCGACCCAGGATCTCGTCGGCGACCAGACGGCCGACGCCGATCATCTTGAAGCCGTGATTGGAATCGGCGATGACATAGCAGTTGTCATGAAAAACGTCGAAAACCGGAAAGCTGTCCGGGCTGAAACAGCCCAGGCCGCCACTGCGTTCGCTGGCCTTGAACTGGTCCGCCTTGCCGGCAAACCGACCCTGGCAGGCGGCCAGGGCCGCGCACCACATCTGGCCGAATTCGCCATTGACGCCGAATTCCTCGGAGTCCGCGCCGTAGGGGTCGACCGCGACCTGCTCCGCCGGCTGTTCGACCCGCAGCGGTACGGAGCCGCCCTGGATACCGCCGAAATGATAGTCGGGCTTGTAGTAGATGCCCCACATCTGGTCGGTGATCAGGCTGCCGTCCTCGGCGAGCAGGGGCGCGTCGGTGTCGACATGAATGACCGGCGGCGGCGCGCCCGTGTTGGTGCGCTGCATGGCAGGGTCGACGCCCAACGTGCCTTCCTGCAGGTTCCAGTAGGTCCACATGGGGACGTCGTCGCGCGTGTTGTTGCCGCCTTGGCCATTGCTGTCGTTCACGCGGATCGTGGCGGGCAGCGACAGCATGTCCCAGATCGGCTTGATCCAGGGGCCGGCAGCGATCACCAGATAATCGCAGGCCTCGCGGCCGTGGTCGGTTTCGACACCGCTTACGGCGCCACCCTCGAACTCGAAGCCGGTTACCCGCACGCCGGTGCGGATGTCGACGCCGGCATCGCGCGCCTTGCGCTCGAGCCCGGCGACGGTGACGTTGGCGTTGGCATAGCCGCCTTTCTTCTCGTGCAGCACCGAGGTGATGTTTTCGGCTCGCCAGTCGTCGAACAGATCCTGCATATAGCGCCGGCTGTCCTTTTCGCCTTCGATGAAGGTCGAGGGATAGCCAATGGCGCGCTGCTGCTCGGCGACCTGGGCGATATCGGCATGCATGGGCTCGCAGCTGATCTGCATATAACCCACAGGGTGATAGCCGTAGGCCTGCGGGTCCTCTTCCCAGACCGAGACGCTGTGTGCCATCAGTTCGCGCATCGCGGGCTGGAAGTAATTGTTGCGAACCACGCCGCAGGCGATGCCGGTCGCGCCCGCGCCGGGGCGGGACTTCTCCAGCACGACGATATTGCGGCCGTCGCCGCGCCCACGCCGACGTAGGCCCGCGGCGAGATTGATGGCGGTGCTCAGGCCGTGGATACCGCCACCGAGAATGACGTAGCGCGCCGGCGCTGTTGAGGTCATGGCAAACACTCCGGTGTGACTTTACAACCCGCCTGTCGGTCGGGCGTTTCCCGGCGGTGGCTGTCGGCGTGTTTCCGGCAGGTCATCGCTGTAGTCACACACTAGCGCTGCCTTTTTTATCTATCCAATATTATTTTTAGACAAATATTGATTGTTTTTACGAACTAATGGTCCAGTCGCTCTTGGCCAGATTCTTCGCCGCAGTCCGTAGTTCGTGACGGAAATTGTCCAGCAGGACCGACCGCTCGCCGTCGAGCTGCACCATGGCCAGCCAGGTTTCGGTCTCCGGCGCGGCGAGCGGCCGATAGACCACGCCGTCACGGCGCAGATGCCGGCTCGATCCGGGTAGTACCGACAATCCCAGACCGCTGGCGA
Organism: Salinisphaera aquimarina; assembly: GCF_042643355.1. NCBI lineage: Bacteria > Pseudomonadati > Pseudomonadota > Gammaproteobacteria > Salinisphaerales > Salinisphaeraceae > Salinisphaera > Salinisphaera aquimarina. The sequence goes on along the minus strand of NZ_JBHRSS010000007.1, from coordinate 63,243 downwards.
CCAGGCCGATGATGGTCTGAAGATGCAGCGCGCGCTGCACCACCTGGGGCGGGTGGCCGGCGGCCTGGAACAGCTGCAGGATATGGTCGTGAAAGCCCGGCACGTCCTGGCGACGAAAGAAGATCAGCGGCTGGGCGGCGATGTCCTCCATCGTCAGACGATCCTTCGAGGCCAGCGTGTGGTGTTCAGGCAGGGCTACGACCAGCGATTCGCGCAGCAACGGCTCTATATGAATACCCGGCGCGCTGAGTGGCAATCGCAGCAGGCCGAAACGGATACGGCCGTCATAGAGCGCGTCGACCTGGTGACCGCTGGCGATCTCGTTGAGCTGCAGGTCGACCGCCGGATAGCGTGCGCGAAAGGCGCGCAGGGCGGGCGGCAGAACGGTCAGCGTTGCGGAACTGATGAAGCCGAGCTCGAGACGGCCCTGCAGGCCGGATTCGGCGTGGCGGGTCACCTGCTTGGTATTTTCCAGCTCGGCCAGAATGGCTCGCGCGCGCTCGAGAAAAACCCGGCCGGCATCGGTGAGCGCGACCTGGCGCGTGCTGCGGGTGAGCAGGGCGATGCCCAGGGTCTCTTCGAGCTGGCGAATCTGCATGCTCAGCGGCGGCTGGGTCATGTGCAGACGCTGCGCGGCGTGGCCGAAGTGCTTTTCCTCGGCTACGGCGACGAAATAGCGTAGCTGGCGTATTTCCATGGTGATTGGTTTAGCGAACCAATAGAGGGCTTAAAAATATATTAGACGTGTTTATGGCGTCCCGCTATTTTCGACAGAACAGCGAACATGCGCAGTGCGCTACCTGTCGTGCGCGTCGCTTGCGAACAGTCACCGCATCGCGGCGCCGAGGAGTTGTCCCATGACCAGTCTCGAGTCGAGTCAAGATGAAGTCGGTCCGCTGCCACGAACGGCGCCGCCGGACTATACCGACCAACGCCTGTATGCGCGCACGCGAGCGGCGGTCGAGCGTGCCGTTACCATTATTCCCGACGCCTACCGCGAACAGGCGTTCTGGCAGGTCGAGCGTGAACAGGTGTTTGCCCGAAGCTGGGTGCCCGTGACCTGTTCGTCCCGGGTCGGCGGCAAGCGGATCGCCCAGGTGGTGGAACTGGCAGGCCGCGAGGTATTGATCTGGCGCAACCGCGATGGGCAACTGCGGGCCTTTCACAACGTCTGCCGGCATCGCGGTACCCAACTGCTGCCCCCGGGCTGCCACGAGCTGGCATTCAACGGCGTGCGTTGTCCGTACCACAGCTGGGCCTACGATCTGGACGGGCGCTGCATGGGCACGCCTTACTTCGAAGGCTCGGGTATCCCGCCCGAGATGAAGGCCGCCTTCGATACCGATGCCGCCAGCAATTTCGACAAGCGCGACTACGGCCTGCTGTCGGTGCATGTTGCCGAATGGGGCGGGCTGATTTTCATCAATCTGGCCGAAGAGACGGCGCCGCTCGAGACCCAGCTCGGTGATCTGCCGGGCCGGCTGGACCACTACCAGCTCCATGACTGGACCATCCAGGCCGATCGCGAGTATGAGGTCAACGCCAACTACAAGCTGATCGCCGAGAACTTCATGGAGTGCTACCACTTGCCCTGGGTACATCCCGAGCTGGTGTCGGTCTCCCCGGTGGAGAACCACTACCGCTGGCAGGGCAGGGGTTTGTATACCGGTATGTGCACCACGCCGATCAGCGCGGATACGCCGGCCGGCGGCTGGCAGAGTCTTCCTGCCTTCTCGGGCATCGGTGACAGGGATGCCGACACCGGCCGTTTCGTCCTTCTATTCCCGAATACGGCCATGGCGATCCTGCCGAACCACGTGTTCGTGCTCATTGCCCATCCGCTGGGCCCGGACAGGACCCGCGAAGAGACCTTCATCCTGTCGCATCCGGAATGCGTGGGTGACGGCGAGCTGGCCGCCCAGGGCATCGCCCAGCTCCATAGGTTCTGGGATCTGGTCAACCAGCAGGACATCGATATCGTCGAACGTGTCCAGCGGGGCTTGAACGGGCCCGCGTTTCCCGGCGGCCGGCTGTGCTATCACTTCGAGGAGCCGGTGCATCGCTTCCAGAACATGATCATCGACAAGATGGTCGGTATCGAGCGCATTCCCGAGGGCGACACCGAAGAGGCGATGCCGATGTTTCGTCCGCGTCGTACCTCGGTGCGGACAGGCTGATGGGATTGGCCGAACTATTGGCTCCGGCCCAGCCGCGCCTGTTCATTGGAGGGGGTTGGTGCGACGCCGCGGATGGGGCCACCTTCGATACCCGTGACCCGGCTCATGACGACTGCGTGCTGGCTGACGTGGCGCGCGGCGGTGCGCTCGATATCGATGCCGCCGTGACGGCCGCGCGCGCCGCTTGGCCGGCGTGGGCTGCTACGGCGCCGGCAGACCGCAGCGCCTGTCTGCGCCGCCTGGCCGACGCGGTGGAAGCGGCTGCCGAGACGCTGGCCACGATCGAGGTGCTCGACAACGGCAAGTCGTTGACACTGGCGCGCGCCGAGGTGGCCGGCTGCGTGGCTTATCTGCATTACTACGCCGGTGCGGCCGACAAGATTCAGGGCGAAACCGTGCCGCTGGGCGATGGTTATCTGGACTATGTGCAGCGCGAACCCCTGGGCGTAAGCGCGCATATCGTGCCCTGGAACGCGCCCTTGAGCATGCTTTGCCGCAGTCTGGCGCCGGCGTTGGCAGCGGGCAATACGGCGGTGGTCAAACCGGCCGAACAGACTCCGCTGAGCGCGCTCAAGCTGGCTCAGGTTCTGGCCGATGCCGGTCTGCCGAACGGCGTGTTCAATGTGGTGACCGGTTTTGGCAGCGAGGCCGGCGCAGCGCTGGCCGCCCATGCCGGCATCGATTCGATCACCTTCACCGGATCTGTGGCTACCGGGCGCGCGGTGTTGCGCGCGGCTGCCGAGCACGTCAAGCCGGTGGTTGTGGAACTGGGCGGCAAATCGCCGCAGCTGGTGTTCGCCGACGCCGGCCTGGAGCAGGTTGCACGGGAAGTCGTGAAGGGTATTTTCACCAACAGTGGCCAATACTGCGACGCCGGTTCGCGGCTGCTGGTCGAACAGTCGGTCGCCGAACCCCTCTGCGAGCGGGTCGTCGGCATCGCCCGCGAACTGAGCGTCGGTCCGGGTCTGGACGCGCCGGACCTCGGTCCCCTGGTTTCGCGCGAACACTTCGAGCGGGTATGCGGTTATATGACGCTGGCCCGCCAAGAGGGCGCGCGGGCGCTGATCGGCGGTGCGCCCCTGGATCGGCCCGGCTGTTTCGTGCCGCCTACCATCTATGCCGACGTGTCGCCGGCGATGCGTATCTATCGCGAGGAAATCTTCGGCCCGGTGCTCACCGTGACCCCGTTTGCCGACGAAGACGAGGCGCTGGCGCTGGCCAACGACTGCGACTACGGGCTTGCAGCCGGGGTGTTCACCGCGGATATCGACCGCGCGCTGCGCCTGGCATCGCGCATCGAGGCGGGCTATATCATGGTCAACGAGTATTTCGCCGGTGGCATCGGTGCCCCGTTCGGCGGCTGCAAGCTCAGTGGCTATAGTCGCGAACGCGGTCTTGTCGCGCTCGAAAACTATACGCGCACGCGCAACGTGGTGATCCGCTGGAAGACCGACCGGTGAGCCGGTGTCCGGCCATTGCCGACGGCTATGTGCCCAGCCCGCCGAAGGCGAGGAGATCTAATAGCCACCGGTCCTGCCTGACAGATGGCTATTTCTCGGACGCTTGCTGAAACAGGATCGCGCCGGGTTCGTTACGGATAGCGCGCGACGGCAGATCGGGCGGTGTCGTCTGCTTTCTGACCTTGGAGGGCTGATAGCCGAACAGCTTCAGAAAATGACGCGAGAAGTGGGCATTGTCGGAGAAGCCGCATTCGCTGCTGACTTCTGCCACGCTCCGATTCGTGTGCGACAGCAGCCAGAAGCCGTAGCGCAGGCGCAGGTCGCGGCCAAACTGGCTCGGGCTCATGCCCAGTTCGTCACGAAAGCCGCGTTCCAGCTGGCGGCGGGAGACGTCGAGTGCCGCAGCCAGTTCGTCCGTATGCAGCGGGTCGCTCAGCCGCTGCTCGATCATGAGCAGTGCACGACGTACGCGGTTGTCGCTCACGTTGTCATAGAAGGCCGGCTGCGGCTGGGCGGTGCTACCGCGGCGTGCGCGGTCGATGAGCATGATGCTCAGGCTCTTCTGGGCCCAGGCGCGGCCGATATGACGCTCGACCATCCAGGCGGCCAGATCCGCGGCGGCGATCCCGCCCGAGCAGGTGATACGGTCCGCGTCGACCACGAACAGCCGATCGGCCACGGGGATGACGTCCGGAAAACGCCGCGTCAGATCGTGATAGTGGTACCAGCTCACACAGCAGCGCCGCTTGTGCATGAGCCCGGCCTGGATCATGGCGAACGGCCCCGTGCACAGGCCGACCAGCGGCACGCCGGCGGCCGCGGCGCGACGCAGATACGTCACAGTCGCCGCATCCGCGGCCGGGCCGTCGGGCAGCAGGCCGCCCGAGACCACGACATAGTCGAATTGCTCTGGTGCCTGGAACGCTACACAGGGACCGACGGTGGCACCGCAACTCGACAGTGCCGTGGCGCCGTCCGGAGTCATGAAGGTCCAGCGGCAGTAGATCGGCCGGCTGGTATCGCCTTCGTCCGCGGCCAGTCGCAGACAATCGACGAATGCCGCGAATGGCAGCATGGTGAACTTCGGCATCAGCACGAAACCTACCGACAGCTGTGCCTGCGATAACGGGGCATGGCGGTCGGCGTGCGTCGGTTTCATTGGCTGGCAACCCTCGGCGCCTGCGTTGTTGTCCAGTCTAGCCCGGAGTATTCATCCATTGCACACGCCTTTGCTCGACTGCTGATTCCATGGGCCACGCCGGTCAGCCTGTGGCGAAAATTCTCGACGCATGTCGCAAACGTTCAAGTAATAGCGGCCGTGGCGGTATTCAATGGATCCGGTCAGGCATACAGCGTTGCGTTCTATCCGCGACAGGTTATCGGCATGCGCAGTTCAAAACTCGAAACAGGCGTGCCGGATGGAGAGATCGGCCCCCGCTCGATCAGCGCTCGAGGCCTGGTGTCAGAGTATCGGCTGTGTGCCGACGGAATCGGTCATGGCCGTTAGCCTGTTCGAATTGTTCAAGGTCGGCATCGGCCCGTCGAGCTCGCATACGGTCGGGCCGATGCGCGCGGCGCGCCGCTTTGCCATGGGCCTTGCAGACGACGGGCTGCTGCCCCGGGTCGCCGATGTGCGGGTCGAGCTGTATGGCTCGCTCGCCGCCACCGGGCGTGGGCACGGATCGGACAAGGCGGTGATGCTGGGGCTCGAAGGCGAGGACCCGGAAACCGTCGACGTCGAGAGCCTGGATGCCCGTGCCGAGGCGATCCGGGAGAGCCGCCAGCTGCGGCTGGCCGGACGGCAGCCGGTCGGTTTTCAGAACCGGCGCCAGCTGATCATGAACAAGCGCCACAGCCTGCCGGCCCATCCCAACGGCATGTGCTTCATCGCCCTTGATCGGGCCGGCGAGGTCATGGCCGAGCGTATCTTCTACTCGGTCGGCGGCGGTTTCGTGATCGAGCCCGATGCCGAGGGCCGCGCTCGTATCGTCGAGGATACGACCCCTCAGAAATACCCGTTTGAAAGTGCGGTCGAGCTGCTGGGTCACTGTGACCAACAGGACATCGCGATCAGCGATGTCATGCGCGCCAACGAACGCGCCTGGCGCAGCGACGCGGAAATCGACGCGGGCCTGCTGCAGCTGTGGTCTGTGATGGCCGCCTGTATCGATCGCGGTTGCGCGCAGCAGGGCACGCTGCCGGGTGGGATGCATGTCCGTCGGCGTGCCTTTCGCCTGGCCGCAAGTCTCAATGACAAGGCCGCCCAGGGCGATCCGCTGGATATTATGGATTGGGTCACCCTCTACGCGCTGGCGGTCAACGAAGAAAACGCCTCGGGTGGACGGGTGGTGACCGCGCCCACCAACGGGGCCGCCGGCATCATTCCAGCAGTGCTCAAGTATTACATCGTCTTTCGGAACGGCGATGACGAGGGGATCGCCCGCTTTTTGCTTACCGCGGCCGCCATCGGTCTGCTCTACAAGAAGAATGCCTCGATTTCCGGCGCCGAGGTCGGCTGTCAGGGCGAGGTCGGCGTGGCCTGTTCCATGGCGGCCGGCGCACTGGCGGAAGTACTGGGCGGCACGCCGGCCCAGGTCGAGAACGCCGCCGAGATCGGCATGGAACACAACCTGGGCCTGACCTGCGATCCGATCGGCGGCCTGGTTCAGGTGCCCTGTATCGAGCGCAACGCCATGGGATCGATCAAGGCCATGAGCGCCGCGCGCATGGCGCTGCGCGGCGACGGCGAGCACTACGTGTCGCTGGACAAGGTGATCAAGACCATGCGCGACACCGGCGCCGACATGAAGACGAAATACAAGGAGACGTCCCGTGGCGGTCTCGCCGTCAACGTCATCGAATGCTAAACCCGCAAGGCAACCCGCGATGAAAGCCAATCGATATTCCATCTTCAGCCTGGCGCGCAATGCGCTGAGCTATCACGAGAACTGGCAGCAGGCCTGGCGATCGCCGGAGCCCAAGCCCGCCTATGACGCCGTCATCGTCGGCGGCGGCGGGCACGGGCTGGCCACCGCCTACTATATGGCCAGGGAACACGGCATCACCAACGTCGCGGTGCTCGAGAAAGGCTGGATCGGCGGCGGCAACACCGGCCGCAACACGACCATTGTGCGTTCCAATTATCTCTGGGACGAAGCCGCCTGGCTGTACGAGAAATCGCTGCAGCTCTGGGAAGGGCTGACTCAGGACATCAACTACAACGTCATGTTCAGCCAGCGCGGCGTGTTCAATCTCGCGCATACGCTGCAAGACGTGCGCGATACCTGGCGGCGGGTCAACGCCAATCGTCTGAACGGTATCGACGCCGAATTCGTCACCGCTGAACAGATCAAGGCGCTGGTGCCGCACATCAACACCTCGCCGGATGCCCGTTATCCGATACTGGGTGCGTCGTTGCAGCGGCGTGCCGGCACGGCACGCCACGACGGCGTCGCGTGGGGCCTGGCCCGGGCGGCCGACGCGCGCGGCGTGGACATCATCCAGAACTGCGAGGTGACCGGCATCCGGCGCGAGGGTGGTCGGGTCACCGGCGTCGACACCACGCGCGGCTTCATCGGCGCGCCCAAGGTGGGCGTGGTGGTCGCCGGCCACGCCACCATGCTGGCCGACATGGCCGGTTTTCGCCTGCCGGTGGAAAGCCACCCCTTGCAGGCGCTGGTGTCCGAGCCGGTCAAGCCGATCCTCGACAGCGTGATCATGTCCAATCAGGTGCACGGCTATGTGAGCCAGTCGGACAAGGGCGAACTGGTCATCGGCGCGGGCATCGACGCCTATCTGGGCTATGGCCAGCGCGGCAGTTTTCCGGTGATCGAGCACACGCTGGCGGCGATCAAGGAGCTGTTTCCGATCTTTTCGCGTATGCGCATGCTGCGCCAGTGGGGCGGCATCGTGGATGTCACCCCCGATGCCTGCCCGATCCTGAGTCTGACCCCGGTCGAAGGCCTGTATTTCAACTGCGGCTGGGGCACCGGCGGCTTCAAGGCCACGCCCGGCTCGGGCTGGGCGTTCGCGCACACGATGGCGCGCAACGAGCCGCATGCGCTCAATGCGCCGTTCTCTATCGACCGTTTCGTGACCGGCCATCTCATTGATGAGCACGGCGCGGCCGGTGTCGCCCATTAAATATAAATGATCGGAGAGAAGCCGCGATGCTGCAGCTTGAATGCCCGTGGTGCGGGCCCCGCGACGAAGAAGAATTCGCCTACGGCGGCGAGGCGCATATCCTGCGCCCGGCCGAGCCGGATGCGGTAAGCGACGAGACCTGGGGCGATTATCTGTTCTTTCGCAGCAACGCGAAGGGGCTGCAGTCCGAGCAGTGGTGCCACAGCCACGGCTGTCGGCGCTGGTTCAATGTCGCGCGCGATACCGTGACCTACCGTGTGCACGCGGTGTATCGCATCGGCGAGCCCGTGCCGCAGATCACAACGCAGAGCCGATCATGAGCGGTTATCGACTGCGCCAGGGCGGGCGTATCGATCGCGACCGGCGGCTCGAATTCACCTTCAACGGTCGGCCGCTGTACGGCTACGCGGGCGATACGCTGGCGTCGGCGTTGATCGCCAACGGTGTGGACATCGTCGCGCGCAGCTTCAAGTATCGACGTCCGCGCGGCATCGTCGGCGCCGGCGCCGAAGAGCCCAATGCCATCCTGCAACTGGGCGAGGGCGCGCGCACGCTGCCGGTTCAGCGCGCGACCCAGACCGAACTCTATTACGGGCTCGCGGCGCGCATGGTCAACTGCTGGCCGAGCGCGGATTTCGATCTCAGTGGCGCGCTCGGCTGGGCCTCGCGGTTGCTGCCTGCGGGCTTCTATTACAAGACCTTCAAGTGGCCGGCGAGCTACTGGAAACACTACGAGCATGTCATCCGCGCCGGCGCCGGGCTGGGCCATGCGCCCAATGACGCCGATGCGGATACCTACGACAAGCGCAATGCCCACTGCGACGTGCTGATCGTCGGCGCGGGCCCGGCCGGTCTGGCCGCCGCGCTGGCCGCCGGCCGCAGCAGTGCGCGCGTGATTCTCGCCGACGAGAGCAGCGAATTCGGCGGCAGTCTGCTGGGCAGCAACGAGCGCCTCGACGACCGGCCGGCGACGGCATGGGTCGAAGGCGCGCGTGCCGAATTGGCGGCCATGCCCGAGGTGACGCTGCTGCCGCGTGCCACGGTGTTCGGTTATTACGATCACAATTTTCTGACCATCCTCGAGCGTCTGACCGATCATCTGCCGGCGACGCAGGCCCAGGGGCCGCGCCAGCGGCTGTGGCGGCTGCGCGCGAAGCAGGTGGTGGTCGCGACCGGGGCGATCGAGCGCCCGCTGGTGTTCGGCGACAACGATCGGCCCGGGGTGATGCTGGCCTCTGCGGTGTCCACCTATGTCAACCGCTATGCGGTGGCGCCGGGGCGGCGTGCGGTCGTGTTCGCCAACAACGACAACGGTTATCGCACCGCACTGGATCTGCATCGGGCGGGCGTTGCCGTGGCCGCGGTGGTGGATTCACGCCGTGATGTGGACGGCGTCTGGGCGCAGGCCGTGCATTCGCTTGGGCTCAACATCATGCCCGGCCAGGTCGTGGTCCAGGCCCGTGGGCGCCATCGCGTCACCGGCGCGCGTACCGCGCTGCTCGCGGCCGACGGCAAGAGCCTGGCCGGCGAAGGCCCGCGTCTGGACTGTGACCTGATCGCCATGTCCGGCGGCTTCAGCCCGGTGGTGCATCTGCAGTCGCAGTCGGGTGCGCGCCCGCGCTTCGATGAAACCCGCGCCTGTTTCGTGCCCGGCGATCCGGTCCAGGCCGAGCGTTCCGCCGGGGCCGCTCGTGGCACGTGGGATACCGCCGGTTGCCTGCGCGAGGGCAGCGAGGCCGGCGCGGCCGCCGCCGCGGCCTGCGGTTTCGAAATGGCGGTGGGCGCGCATCCGGCGAGCACGGCCGTCGCCGAAACGCCGCTGGTACCGCTCTGGCGCGTGCCCGGCCTCAAGCCCGTGGGGCGCGACGCCAAGCAGTTCGTGGATTACCAGAACGACACCACCGCGGCCGACATCCATCTGGCCATTCGCGAAAACTACACCTCCATCGAGCACGTGAAGCGCTACACCGCGCTCGGTTTCGGTACCGATCAGGGCAAGCTCGGCAATATCAACGGTATGGCGATCGTGGCCGAACGACTGGGCAAGCCGCTGGCCGCGGTCGGCACCACCACGTTCCGGCCGGCCTATACGCCGGTCACCTTCGGCGCCATCGCCGGGCGCGATGTCGGCGCGCTGCTGGACGCGACGCGCTATACGCCCATGCACGCCTGGCACGTGGCCCGTGGTGCGGTGTTCGAAAACGTCGGCCAGTGGAAGCGGGCACGCTATTACCCGCTGCCCGGCGAGACCATGCAACAGGCGGTGGAGCGCGAATGCCTGGCCACGCATAACGCGGTCGGCGTGCTGGATTATTCGACCCTGGGCAAGATCGATATCCAGGGCCCGGACGCCGCCGAGTTTCTCGACCGCGTCTATACCAACAACTGGCAGAAGCTGGCGGTGGGGCGTTGTCGCTACGGCATGATGCTGGGCGAGGACGGCATGGTCATGGACGACGGCGTGACCGCCCGACTCGGCGAACAGCACTATCTGATGACCACCTCGACCGGCAACGCCGCCCACGTCATGGCATGGCTGGAGCGCTGGCTGCAGACAGAATGGCCGCAGCTCGAGGTCTATCTGACATCGGTGACCGATCACTGGGCCACGGTCTCCATCGCCGGGCCGAGCAGCCGTGATCTGGTCAGCGAGATCTGCGCGGGCATCGATTTCTCGGCCGAGGCGTTCGCCTTCATGTCGATTCGCGAAGGTACCGCGGCCGGGGTGCCGGCGCGCGTGGCGCGGGTCAGCTTCACCGGCGAACTGTCGTTCGAGATCAACGTGCCGGCCGAGCACGGCCGGTATCTATGGGATACGGTGATGGCGGTCGGCGAAAAATATGGTGCGACCCCCTACGGCACCGAGACCATGCACGTGCTGCGGGCGGAGAAGGGTTTCATCATCGTCGGTCAGGACACCGACGGCTCGGTGACGCCCGCCGATCTGGGCATGGCCGGCCTGCTGAGCACGAAGAAGGATTTCATCGGCCGGCGCTCGCTGGCGCGTTCCTATCTGCAGCGCGACGATCGTCGTCAGCTGGTGGGGCTGCTCACCGACGATCCGGCCGAGGTCCTGCCCGAGGGTGCGCAGCTTATCGATTCGGCAACCTACCAGACGCCGGTGCCGATGGTCGGCTTTGTCACCTCCAGCTATTACAGCGCCCGGGTCGGGCGCTCGATCGCGCTGGCCCTGGTCGAAGGTGGACGCGAGCGCTTCGACGACGCCATTTTTGCACCGCTCGCCGAGGGTCGCGTGATCGCCGCGCGTATCTGCAGCCCCGTATTCTTTGATGCTCAAGGGAGTCGCCAGAATGTCCAGTCCAGTCCAGAGCCAAAGTCCGCTGAGCATGATCGCCGACGCCGGTCTGCCGGGGCTGTTGATACGTGAACTACCGGCTCGCGGGATATTGAATCTACGCGGGCAGACCGAACAAAAGGTCTTCACCGAAGCCGTGAGTTCGATGGTGGCACTCGAGCTGCCGGGGCCCAATGCCAGTGCGGTCAACGACAAGCTGACCGTGCTCGGGCTGGCGCCGGACGAGTGGCTGTTGCTGACTGCGGCGGGCGACCAGGCTGATCTGGCGGCGGATCTGCGTACGGCATTCGGCAGCACGTTCGCCGCAGTCACCGATGTCAGCAGTGGTTATGCCACGCTCGAAATCAGCGGCGCCGGCGCGCGCGAGTTGCTGGCGCGCGGCTGTTCGATCGATCTGCACCCGCGCGTGTTCGGGACCGGGCGTTGTGTACAGACCCTGCTGGCCAAGGCCGGCGTGATCCTGATGTACGCCGATGATCGACCCGTGTTCGAGGTGATGGTGCGGCGCAGCCTGGCCGATTATCTGTGGCGCTGGCTACACGACGCGGCCCGCGATGTCGGCTTCGCGCGTGCGGGCGCTTGAGGCAGGATAGGGAGGCTAGGGCGTGTTGCCGTCTGGCCCGACGCCGCGCCAGCGGCCATTTTTTTGCGAGACAAGGCGCAGTGCGCGTCGTGTAGCCGTGCTACATAAGCGTGCTGCAACGCTGTATTGCAGGAAAATGGACGCTGTCCCGAAGGGTTGCGCCCCAAAATCGGTCCATACGGCGTTGCGCGGTTTGACCCTAGAATGACTAGGGTCGGCACCACGCGCCTTGTCTGGCCCAATTTTGGGGTGCAACGCGGGGCCGCGCCAGACGGCAATACGCCCTAGTTCGTACCAACACCCGATTTGCCGCGCGACGAGCGATGATCCACGGACAGCGCGTCGCGGGCGGCCATGGACGCCGATCGGCTGCGGCGCTCGCGGCTGGGCGGCTGCCCGAAAAAATCGTGGTAGCACTTGCTGAAATGCGGCGGCGAGGAGAATCCGCAGGCCAGACCCACCTCGATGATGGATAGATTGGTCTGCAGCAGAAACTGGCGCGCGCGTGCCAGGCGCAGTTCGAGGTAATAGCGGGTCGGCACGCAGTTGAGATATTTCTTGAACAGGCGTTCGAGCTGACGGCGCGACACGCCGACGAGACGGGCGAGGTCGTCCAGGCTCAACGGCTCCTCGATATTGGCCTCCATCAGCGATACCGCTTCCACGAGCTTGGGCTGGCTGGTGCCCAGGTGCACGCGCAGGGGAATGCGCTGCATGTCGCTGACGTTGCGAATGCGCTCGTGGATGAACTCCTCGCAGATCGCCTCGGCCAGGGACTGGCTTTTCTGGCGGCCGATGATGTTGAGCATCATGTCCAGCGGCGCGATGCCGCCGGCGCAGGTATAGCGATCACGGTCGATCACGAACAATTCGGAGGTGAAGATCGTCTTCGAGAACTGCTGTTCTTCATCCATGCTGGAAATGTTCTCCCAGTGGATGGTGCAACGATAGCCTTCCAGCAGATGAGCGCGGGCAAGCACGTAGGAGCCGGTGCACAGCGCGCCGAGCTCGACCTTGTGACGAGCCTGCTCGCGCAGCCATGCCAGCAGCCGTCGGTCGCAATTGTCCTGGATGCCGGTGCCGCCGCAGACGAACAGCATGTCGAGCGGCCCGGCGTTGTGGATGTCGCTGTCGGCGGCCACCGCGAGGCCGTTGCTGGCCGGTACCGGCGTGCCGTCCATGCTGATGACCGTCCACTCGTACAGCGGCAGGCCCGACAGCTGGTTGGCCATGCGCAACGGCTCGACCGCAGTCGAGAACGCGATCGCCGAATAATTGGGCACTTGCAGAAACCCGATCCGGGTCGCACGGGGCGTATCAGCTGTCGCGGGCGTCACGGCATTCCCCCGTATCTCGGCGGGAATGAAGTCGTTTGTGCGGGCGTCTTGTCGGGCTAGTCACGGTCGTGTTCAGCTCTTTGTGCAGGCGGCCCCGTCCTCGCAGTTCAAATTTATGACCCATCGGGGGCCGCGATGCAAGTGCTTTCAATGCAATGATTTGCGCGCTGTCGTGCGGATACATATCCATGTCGCCTTTAGGACAATCCGCTACTCGAGGGCTCGCTAATCTTTATCGCGAGTTCGGTGTCGGCCTTACACCCGCAATGGATCGGCCAGGCCGGACGTCTGTGGCGCTCCCGAATATCGACGGTCGGCCCGCCGGGCCGAAGGTGAATCGAGATGATTAACGACGACCTGCTGTCCCCCGCTGTACTCGAACAGATCAACCGCCCGACCGCGGACGCGATCTGTCTGCCCAACGAGGCGTATACGCATGATTCTTTCCTGGAACGCGAGCGCAGCGAAATCTTCGACCGCCAATGGGTGTTCGCTGCGGTCGGCGCGCAGATTCCCAGACGGGGCGACGTGCTTCCGGTCGAGATCGCCGGTCGCCCGGTTGTGCTCACGCGCAATCGCAACGGCGAGGTCAGGGCGTTTCACAATGTCTGTCGCCACCGCGGCCTGCAGCTGGTCAGTGATCGCAAGCAGGGCTGCGCGACGCTGGTCTGCCCATACCATTCCTGGGCCTATTCGCTGGACGGTGAACTGAAGAAGACGCCGCATTTCGGCGGCCATGACTGCGACGACGCGCCGGGTCTGGACCGCAGCGAATATGGCTTGGCCGGCATCCGCTGTGAGATGTGGCACGACCTGATCTTCCTGAATCTCTCCGGCGATGCCGCGGCGCTGGAGCACAGCCTGGGGCCGCTGCAGGCGCGCTGGGCCGACTATGACCTGACGTTGCTGCGCCACGGCGGCACGGCGACCTTCGACGTCGCGACCAACTGGAAACTGGCGGTCGAGAACTTCGTGGAAAGCTATCACCTGCCGTGGACGCATCCGTCGCTGAACGGATATTCGCGCATGCAGGCGCACTTCAACATGCTCGAGCCGACCTATCTCGGCCAGGGCAGCACCGGCTATGACTCGGTGGCCGCGGGCCATCCCGACCTGCCCATGTTTCCGGGCCTGTCCGAGCAGGCGCGCAGAACGGCCGAATATCCTTATGTGATGCCCAATCTGCTGCTCGGCATGCATCCGAGCTATCTGTTCGTTTTCGGCATTCAGCCGGTCACGCCCGAGCGCACGCGCGAAGTATTCCACTTCTATTACGTGGGTGACGCGGCGATGACCGACGAACTGGCGGCCCAGCGCAGCAAGCCGATCGACAGCTGGCTCGGCATCAATGCCGAAGACATCGTGATGATCGAGGGCATGCAGCGCGGCCGGCGTTCGCCGGGTTATGTGAACGGGCGCTTCTCGCCGTATCACGAAGTCACGACCCACGAATTCCAGCGCCGGGTGGCCAATCAGCTCTCGCGTTCGATGCCGGTTGCCGAAGCGGCTTTCAGTTAACACTCTTCACGCAAGGAAGCACGCCATGTCAGTACAAGCCAATGCCATCGTGGTCGTGGGTAGCGGACTGAGCGGTTATACGCTGATCCGTCAGCTGCGGGCCTACGATCCCGGCCGGCCGGTCACGCTGGTCACCGCCGACGGCGGCGAGGTGTATTCCAAGCCGTTGCTGTCGAATGCGCTGGCCCAGCACCAGACGCCCGACTCCATGATCCAGAAGTCGGCGCAGGCCAAGGCCGCGGAACTCGGCGTGCAACTGGTGACCCACTGCCGGGTGCTGGATATCGATGCCGATGCGCGCGTGCTGCACACCACGCGCGGCGATATCGGCTACGGCGATCTGGTGCTGGCCACCGGCGGCCGTCAGCGTGTGATCGTGCCCGACGCGGCGGACGCGCGCTGGATCGATACGGTCAACAACCTCGATGACTACCGGCGCTGGTATGCCAAGCTCGAATCCGGCGTGCAGCGGGTGTTGCTGATCGGCGCCGGCCTGATTGGCTGTGAGTTCGCTGACGATCTGATGCACCGAGGCATCGGCGTGACCATGGTTGACCCGGCGCCGTGGCCGTTGTCGCGACTGGTGCCGGAAGCACTGGGCGCGACGCTTGCGAACGCGCTGAGTGAAAACGGCGCAGACGTGCGCACCGGCCGCCATGTCAAACGCCTCGAGCGCGAAGGCGACGGCTTCCGGGCCACGCTGGATGACGGCTCGCCGGTGGCGGCCGATCTGGTGATGTCGGCGGTCGGGCTCGTTCCGGAGACGGAGCTTGCCCGTTCGGCCGGGGTGCAGGTCGCCCAGGGCGTGCTGGTGGACGAGCGTCTGGCGACTTCGGATCCGCATATCTATGCCATGGGCGATTGTGCCCAGACCGGGGCCGGGGTGCTGCCTTATATCCTGCCGCTGATGGCACAGGCGAAAGTGCTGGCACAGGTGCTGGCCGGCCAGGACGTGCGCCTGACCATGAAAGCCATGCCGGTGGTGGTCAAGACGTCCAGCCTGCCGCTTGTGGTCTGCCCCCCGCGGGTGGATGCGGCCGGCCAGTGGCAGGTCGAAGGCAGTGGTCGCCACCTCAAGGCCGTGTTTCGCGGTACGGCAGGCGATCCGCTGGGCTTCGCGCTGGCCGGCAACGCATCCGCCGAACGCGGCGAACTGAGCCGCACAATGCCCCCGCTTCTGGCCTAGTGCCCCATGACGCAGCAACCGATGACGAGCCAGTCGCCGTGATATCCGGAACACGACCAACACGCGGGATAACATGCCGCATATAGTCGTAATCGACCGCTACGGGGGCGAGCACCGTCTGGAGGCCGCGCCAGGGCGCAAGGTCATGGAGATCATCCGCGACGCCGGTCTGCCGATCGAAGCGTCCTGTGGTGGCTGCTGTGCGTGCGCGACCTGTCATTGCTATATCGACGACGGCTGGCTACATGCGCTCGCGCCCGCCGATGTCGAGGAGCTGGATATGCTCGATATGGCCTTCGACGTGGAGGCGCAATCGCGTCTGACCTGCCAGATCCGGTTTTCCGAGGCCCTGGACGGTCTGCGTCTGACGCTGGCGCCGAATTAGCCGCGCCAGCCATTCGAGCAGGCGTCGTTCGGGAGCAGGGCGGCGCTTGTCCTTGTCTACGGCATCCCGCGCTATGGCATCCCGAGGGCGTTGGGCAGGCCGAGCGACACGATCGGCACATAAGTAATCAGCAGCAGGAAGCCGATCAGCAGGATCAGCCAGGGCGCGGAGGCGCGGATCACCTTGGTCAGTGGCTGACCGGTGACCACCGAGGCCACGAACAGATTCAGCCCGGTCGGCGGGGTGAGCATGCCGATCTCCATGTTCACGACCATGATCACGCCGAGATGGATCGGGTCCACGCCCAGCTTGGTGGCGATCGGGAACAGGATCGGCGCCAGGATCAGGATGATCGCCGACGGCTCCATGAAGCTGCCGGCGATCAGCAGCACCACGTTGAGCACGAGCAGGAAGGTCACCTGCGAGAAGCCCTGTTCGACCACCCACTGGGTGATCGTCTGCGGAATCTGTTCGGTGGTCAGCACATGCGCGAACAGCATGGCGTTGGCGATGATGAACATCAGCACCACGCTGAGCTTGGCGGCGTCCAGAATCACGCGCGGGCAATCGCTGGGCTTGATATCGCGATAGACCACCAGGGCCAC
Source organism: Salinisphaera aquimarina (assembly GCF_042643355.1). Lineage (NCBI taxonomy): Bacteria > Pseudomonadati > Pseudomonadota > Gammaproteobacteria > Salinisphaerales > Salinisphaeraceae > Salinisphaera > Salinisphaera aquimarina. Next base: position 46,533 of record NZ_JBHRSS010000007.1, on the reverse strand, counting down.
GAACGCCGCATAGACGGCGGCCACGGCCGCGGCTTCGGTCGGTGTGAACACGCCCGAATAGATGCCGCCGAGAATGATCACGATCAGCAGCAGGCCCCAGATCGACTTGCGGGCCGAGGTCAGCCATTCGCGAAAACTCACCCGCGGCTGGGCCGGCATTTTCTTGATACGGGCAATGATATAGATCGCGATCATCAGCAGCAGGCCGAGCACCACGCCCGGCACCACACCGGCCATGAACAGCTTGCCCACCGAGGTCGAGGTGGCAGCAGCATAGACGACCATCACGATCGAGGGCGGAATCAGAATACCCAAAGTGCCGGCGTTGCAGACGATGCCGGTCGCAAAGGACTGGGTATAGCCCGAACGCACCATGCCGGCGATCACGATCGAGCCGACCGCGGCGACGGTCGCCGGCGACGAGCCGGACAGCGCCGCGAACAGCACACAGGCCAGCACCGAGGCGATCGGCAGGCCGCCGCGGATATGGCCGACGCTGGCGTTGGCGAAGTTGATCAGCCGTTGGGCGACGCCGCCGCTGGTCATGAACGCGCCGGACAGCAGGAAGAACGGAATCGCGAGCAGGGTGTAGTGATCAGAGGTGGCGAACAGTTTGATCGCAAGCGACTGCAGCGAGTCCTGGCTGAACAATAGAATGGTGAGCGCGCTCGACAGGCCCAGCGATACCGCGATCGGCACGCCGATGAACATCAGCAGGAACAGAATGGCGAACAGGAAGGCGATCGTCATCGCGGCGACTGCGTTGTGCTGGTGGTCGAGGCCGCGCTATCCGCGGCCTTGCTTTCTTCCAGATGGCGCTCCATCAACGACAGGGCATCGCTGGCTTCGTTGGATTGCTCCAGACCCAGCTGCTTGCCGCGCAGGATATTGATCAGTACCTCGACGAGACGGGCGACGACCAGCGCCATGCCGATCGGCTCGACGAGGGCGATATGCCACTCCTTGATGCCGAATACGTCCAGATCCTCGGCGCCGATGTTGTTGACCATCAGCGACTGCAGCCAGGTGAAGCTCGAAACCATCAGCAGGCCGGCATAGCCGATGAATATCAGACAGGCGAGTATGCCGAATACGCGCTGCAGGCGTTCCGGGAACAGCCGCACCAGCAGGTCCACGCCGATATGTGCGCCGATGCGCACGCAGTAGGCCACGCCGACGAAAATCATCCAGGCGAACAACGACGTGGTGACCGCCAGGCTCCAGGTCATCTGCTGGGCCAGCGACAGCAGGAAATCACCGACCGCGAAGGCCGGTGTTTCCAGTGCCGGAACCGCATCGGCCAGATCGTAGAACAGGCCGTAGAGATTGGTGACCGCCACATACGCGAAGGTCACCAGCGTCATCCCCGTCAGACAGAAGACCACGATGCCTTCTTCCAGACGAGCCCATGCGCGCATCAGCATCTAGGGTTACCGCGCTCTCGTGTCCAGACCGGGCCGACGGCTCAGGATTGGTTGGATTCCTGCGCGGCCTTGATCAGATCGGGGCCGATCTCGTCGCTGAACTGCTCGACGACCGGGGTCATGGCATCACGCCATTCCTTCAGCTGGGCCTTGTCCAGCTCATGCACTTCGGTGCCACCGGCGTCGATGATGTCCTGTTTGGCCTGCTGGTTGAGTTCGCCGGCCTTGTCGTTCACCGACTTGGTGACCTGGGCGATGATGTCATCGAGCTGGGTGCGCACGTCGTCGGGCAGACCCTTCCAGAACTTGGCGTTGGTGATCAGCATGTAGTCGAGCACGCCGTTGTTGGACTCGGTCATGTCGCTCTGGACTTCGTTCCACTTCTGGCTGTAGATGTTCGACCAGGTGTTGCCGCCCTGACCGTCGACCACGCCCGTCTGCATGCCCTGGTAGACCTCGCCGAACGCCATCTTGCGGGGCACGGCGTGCAGTTCGTTGATCTGGGCGGCGAGCACGTTGGAGGGCTCCACGCGCAGCTTCATGCCACGTGCGTCGCGCGGTGTGAGCAGCGGTTCGTTGGCGGTCATCTGGCGCATGCCGTTATGCCAGTAGGCCAGGCCCAGAATATTGTGGCCCTGCATGGATTTGAGAATCTTCTGGCCACCGTCGCCTTCTTCGAAGCGGGTCACGGCTTCGAGGTTGTCGAACAGGAACGGCAGATCGAACAACTGCACGCTGCTGCTGTACTGGCCGAGCTTGGCCATCGACGGTGCCAGCAGCTGCACATCGCCGGTCAGCAGCGCGTTTAGGCCCTTGGTGTCGTCGTACAGCGAGGAATTCGGATAGACCTCGATCTTGACCTTGTCGCCGAGCTTTTCCTTGACCAGTTTCTGCAGCAGCTGCGCGCCCTGACCCTTGGGCGTGTCGTTGGCCACGACATGCGAGAACTTGATCACGATCGGCTTGGAGTTGGCCGCCATCGCCTGCCCGGGCAGTGCCAGTGCGACGACGCAGCCGACAGCAAAAACGATGGATTTGAATGTGTACTGGCGCATGGCCTGATCCCTTCTTTTCTGAGAGTTGTACATGAAGACGTCGTTGGCCGGGACTGGCCGCGATCCTGACGATCACTGGCGTTGCCCGGGAGCCCGCGAACGGCTGCTTTCAAGTAGTGCGAAACTAGTGCAAATTGCAGTCAAGCAATATTGGCGATTAGTGGCATCCGCCCGCCGGCGCGGCTCGCAGCGGGCTGTTCAGGAGCCGCTGGCGACCGCGCCGCAGCTGGCCTCGGGCGCGCCGTTTTCGCTTGCGACCTGCGGCATCTTGCTGGCATAGGTTACGCGCACCGGATACACCTTGCCGGCGGCATTGTGCATGTTGCCGATGCCGCGATACTCGAGCAGATGCTTGCTGTCCGGGTCGTAGGTCAGCTTGAGTGAGTCGACGAAGTGACTCACCAGGAACATGTCCAGTTCCGCGTTGAATATCACCGCCTCCTTGCCCTCGAACGTGGTGGTGCCGGTCTTCGATGCCTTCAGGTTGATCACACCCTGACGGCCGGCGGCGACGAACTTGAACGGCAGGGTGGTACCGCCTTCAAGCGTGTCGAAGTTCTTCTGAACGAGCGCATTGAAGCCCGAATCGGCGGCCATCGGCGGATCGATCTTGAACGACTTGGTCTGTTCCTGGGCGTCGGCCGACTCCTTCAGAAACATCGTCCAGCGATCGCCGTCGTGACGGATACCTTCCGCGTAGCCGTCGGCGGGAATCTTCAGGGTATAGGTCGGCACCGTCGGGTTGGCGCTGAAATCCATGTGCTTGGTGGCAATCACGTCGCCGCCCTTGCCGACATAGGTCACGTCCCACGAAGTGACATTGCCGCCGGACAGATGCTGTTCGTGGTGTTCGGTATAGCGATACTGGTCGCCCTGCAGCGTATAGGCGTAGCCGTTGAAACAGCGCATGTCGCCGCTGTCGCTGGCTTTGCCCTGAGCCAGTGCGGGCGCGGCGGCGAAAGACAGGGCGAGAAGGCCGGCCGGAGCCAGCAGACGCATTGTGGTGGGCATGGTCATATCTCCGAGCGGCCGGTCAGCCGCGTCTGGGCACAAACAGGTAGTGGGCGATGCCCCATTCGTTACCGTCGGCATAGCCGAACAGCTCGGCGACGGCCATGAAGAACATCCGCCAGCGGTTGACCCAGCGCTTGGCGTCGGTCTGGCCGTAGGTGTCCACGAACAGCGCTTCGATATCCGCGCTTGCCGCGTCCATGCGTTCCAGCCAGGCATTGGCGGTATCGCGGTAATGATTGCCCGACAGCCACCAGCTATCGCGCAGCAGCAGGTCTTCCTGAAAATGCGCGAACAGATTTTCGCTGGGCATGACGCCGCCGGTGAAGAAATGCCGCGCCATCCAGTCGTACTCGCCGTCATCCTGGAACGGATAGGCCAGGGTTTTGTGCGCGAATACGTGCACGAACAGGCGCCCGTCGTCCACCAGCCAGCGGCTGATGCGACCGAACAGCTCGCGGTAGTTGCGCATGTGCTCGAACATCTCGACCGAGACGATGCGATCGAAACGTTTCTCGCCCGGATCGAATGCGTTGATATCGCAGGTCTGAACGGTCAGATTGGTCAGCCCGCGTTCGCTGGCCATCGCCTCGATCGCCGCCCGCTGGGTGGCGGAGTTGGATACCGCCAGGATATCCGCGCGGGGATAGCGTTTGGCCGCCCACAGCGCGAACGAGCCCCAGCCGCAGCCTAGATCCAGAATCTTCTGGCCATCGTGCAGCCGCGCGCGCTCGGCGTAGAGCGCGAGCATGGCGTGTTCGGCCTGGTCGAGGTTGTCGATGCCGGGCTCGTAGAGGCAGCCGCTGTACTTGAGATGCGCGCCCAGCACCCGCTTGAAGAACGCCGCCGGCACCTCGTAGTGCTGGGTATTGGCGTCGGCGGTGTGCTGGGCGATGGGGCCGGTCGACGCGCGTTCGATGAATGCGCGCATGTGTTCGCTGCGCCGCTCCGGATCGCTCGCCTCGGGGCTGGTGAGACGGGTCGCGATCAGGCGACGCATGCCGGCCCGCGCGGCCTTGTCGGGCACCAGGCCACGTTCACACAGTTCGATCGGCAGACTATCCAATGCGTTTGCTCCGGCGTTTGAAAAACGAGACGTCTATTGCTTCGGCGGCCAGGGCACGAAAGCGCTGGTGGTGCGCACGTATTCGTCGTGGCCTTCGCGCTTGTCGGCCGCATCCTTGCCTTCGATGGTGGGAATGCCCGACACCTTGAGCAGCAGCCAGGCCATGATCACCGGGCTGGCCAGCGTGGCCCACCACCATGGTGCGCCGATGGCCAGCACCACGTAGGTCACCCAGTGCAATGACTCGAAGAAATAGTTCGGGTGGCGCGAATACCGCCACAGGCCTTCGGCGCACACCTTGCCACGATTCTCGGGCCGCGCCTTGAATGCCTTGAGCTGGGCATCGGCAGTGCCTTCGCCGACCACGGCGACAAACCACACCAAGAGCGTGAGCAGTACCACCCACAGCGAGGGGGCGTCAGGCATGTAGGCCACGACCAGAAACGGAATCGACAGAATCGCGGCGATTACGGCCTGGAACACGAAAAACCCGAGCATGTAGAGATCGGCTTTTTTGCCCCAGGACTTACGCGCCGCGGCGTAGCGTGAATCCTCGGGCGCGCCGCGCATGCGAACCGCCAGATAGGCGGCCAGCCGGAAAGCCCAGGTCAGCGCGAGGGCGGCGAGCAGAATACGGGCGCCGCCCGGTGCATCGCCAACCAGTGCGTATTCGGCGGCCATGATGCCCACCGACGCCGACCAGACCACGTCGACGAGCCCTGCGTTGCGCGTGAACAACTGAATCAACCAGACAATGATCAGCAGCACGACCGTGGTGGCCAGTCCCAGGCCAAAAGCCGCAATCGGCGTCATCAGTCATTCCTCGGGTGGATAATCGCGCCAATCTTAGCAGGCGAACAATAGTCAGAAGCCTACGTCGAGTAACGGAATATCGATGCATCCGCGCACGGTCACGCGGCCCGGGATCGCGGAAAAGCTGGCCAGATATTGTGGATGATAGCCGTAGACCAGAAGCCCCAGCCGGTCGCCGGCCTGCAGGCGTTCGGCCACGCCGTTGAGTTCGATGTCGCGCTCGCCCAGTCCGCGCACCGGGCGCAGCTGGTCGTTGACCAGCAGGGTGGCGTTGCGACTCGGGCGCTCAATGCCCAGCCCCACGAAGGCGACCGGCGAGGGCGCGTCGCCGGTGACCTCGATGCGTGCGCGCGGCAACCCCACGACGGCGCGATGATCGTCCTCGATCCGGGTCAGCGGGATGAACACGCCGCCGCTGGTGAGTTCGTCGATATGTTCGGTTGGCAGGGCATTGACGAGTTTCGCCAGCACGCCGGTGTCGTCGGCCCGGGTATCGGCGCCGCGGCTGTCCCAGAGACGCTTGAGCACGGTGGTCGCGTTGTCGACCGTGCCGGCGACCAGATCCCGGAGCCCGCCGAGGGTGTCCTGCCGGAACAGGCCCAGCAGCAGATCGAGCCCGCCGGTAACGGCCTCGCCTTCGAGTTCGCAGGTGAGGCCGCCGGCATCGCTGCCACGCGGCATGTCCTCGAACACCATCCCGGTGCGGTCATCGACAATCACCGCGCAGTGGGGAATCTCGGAGACGGGTGTTTCGCCCTTGAGCTTCCAGTCCAGATACGCCAGTTCGATGGCGGCCGTTTCCACGCGCTGATCGCCCCAGTGCAGATCGGCCTCGGTCTGGTAGGCGATACGGTCGATGTTCTGCAGAAACGGCAGGCTGTGGCCGTGACGCACGGCGATCAGGTGGACATCGTTGCCGGTGGCGCGCAGCCCGTTGGCGTTGGCCACCGCCTCGTTGAGATTGAACAGGGTGTCGCCCACACCCTGAATGAGAAGGGCGTCGACCCGGGGTGGCCGGCGTTGGTCCGGGGCCGCATGACGCGTGCCGTCGCGCGCGAGCTGGCCGTCGAAATAGGAGGCCGGGCTGTGGTTATAGAGTTCGTCGGCAACCCGGCTCGACAGCCCGCGTCCGGTCAGCGGCGAGGCGAGGCCTTCGATCAGGGCGCGATAAAGTACCGGGTCGAGGTCGATGCCCGAGGTCGGCATGCCGAGCGCGACCAGCGCCGCCCCCCAGGCGGTCTTGACGACGTTGTCCGGGGCCAGACTGTAGCTCAGATCATGCCAGGTGGCGGTCGGCACGATGGCGGCGAAGCGTGGATCCACGCAGGCGCCCATCAGCTGGAAGCCGCCGCCGTAGGACAGCCCGAGCGCGCCCACCACGGGCCCGTCGTCGCGATAGGCCAGATGCTCGGCGTGGGCCATGTCGCGCTCGGCCCAGTCCAGGATTGCGCTGATGTCCGCGCCTTCGCGCTGCGGATCCATGATGTTGACGTTGCCGGCGGATTCGCCGAAGCCGCGCTGATCGAAGCTGATCACGAAATAGCCGGCATCGGCCGCGCGCCGGGCCGCTTCGGTCGAGGGCAGCAAGCCGCCGGAGAGCTGTTCGTAGATCGAGCGCTCGTTGCGCGCGTTCAGGCGCGCGCCGCCGAAGCCGTGGCCGTGAATGATCAGCGGCGCGGCCTGGCCGCAGGCTAAAGCCGGCTGCAGGACCGTGATCGCTATTTCGGTGCCGTCGTGGGGATTGACGACCACGGCATCGTAATCACAGGCCTCGATCGCCCGTTGGGCCGGCCCGGCGGCGGTCAGTTCACTCATGCGGACGGCGTCGTCGCTGACAGGCTTGGGCGTGGCATCAAGCCTTGGGTTCAGGGGCGCGCGTAATCGCCGTGAGCGCGCGTCGTATATCGTCGGGGATGGCGGCCGCGCGCTGGGTCGTGCGATCCACGAACACGTGGATGAAATGCCCGTGCGCGCTCGCCGCGTCTTCACCGGCCTTGAAGATGCCGATGCCGTAGGTCACCGAGCGGTTGCCCAGGTGCTCGACGCGCAGACCGGCTTCGAGTTGCTCGGGGAAAGCCACCGGCGCGTGATACTGACAGCCCGACTCGACCACGAAACCGACCACCGGCGCGTTATGAATATCCAGGCCGCCGGCCTCGATGAGATAGCGGTTCGCCGCGGTATCGAAGTACGAATAATAGGTCACGTTGTTGACGTGGCCGTATACGTCGTTGTCCATCCAGCGGGTGGGCATGTCGCACACCCAGGGATAGTCGGCCCGGGTCGGAACGTCTCTGGCCATCACGAATCCTTGCTCAAAATGAAGAAGCCGGGCTGAGCCCGGCTTCGATCACGTCGTTTGCGATCTACGACTGCACTTTCCAGGTGCCGTCGGACTGGCGGCAGGCGGTGCCGCGAACCTTGTCCGGCTGGCCGTCGACGGTGGCGTTCATGGTGAACTCACGGCATGGCTGGCTGCCGCTGTTATAGGTGCGGGTGGGCGTGACCGAGTAGTTGTTGTTGCTGTCCGGGTCGCTCCAGGTCGAGGTGTTGCCGGTCGGGTTGGATTCCAGTGCGCTGCCGAACTGACGACGGTCGCGCTGGCCGAAGTTGTCGCCCAGCTTGCGCCCGAGCGCGGCACCCGCGAGCGTGCCCACGACAGTGGCGATGGTGGTGCCGGTGCCGCTGCCGATCTGGGAGCCGGCCGCGCCGCCCACGACGCCGCCGAGCACGGTGCCCGTGTCGGCCGAATTCCAGCCCGAATTGGCACAGCCGCTGATCATCACCATGGACAGTGTGAGTGCGCAGATAAAGCTCAGGGTCTTGGTCATGTCGAATCTCCGTAAGCCGCGCATCCGGCGGCTGAGGGTGTGTCGTGTTCGTGTATACAGTCTAACCAAAAAAGCGGGCCGCACGCTGAACGGGAAGGACTGGCGAGCGAACCGGCCCGGCGTTAGGCTGTGCGCCTGATGTTCGTGGGGATAGTCGTGCAGAGCTGGCTGCTGTTGATACTGGCGATCGTGCTGGAAGTGGCCGGTACCACCAGCATGAAGCTGTCGGAAGGCTTGACGCGACTCTGGCCGACCGTGGGCATGACGGTGCTCTATCTCGCCTCGTTCGCCTGCCTCGCGCTGGCGCTCAAGCAGATCGAGGTGAGCATCGCCTACGCGATCTGGGCCGGACTCGGTATCGTGCTGGTCACCCTGGTCGCGGTCCTCTTTTTCGATGAAGCCCTGACGCCGTGGCGCGTCGTCTGCATGACGCTGGTGCTGCTGGGCGTTGTCGGCCTGAACCTGTCCTCATCACATAGCTGAATCCGTCCTCAAATATCCAGGAACAAACATATGCGCGCATGGTTGGTGGAAGAGCCGGGAAAACCGGAAGCAATGAAGCTCGGCGAACTGGACACGCCCACGCCGGGTCCGCACGAAGTGTTGGTGGACATCCGCGCCATCGGCATCAACCGCGCGGACGTGATCCAGCGCATGGGCGGTTACCCGCCGCCCAAGGGCTTCGACCCGCGCTGTCCGGGCCTGGAATACGCCGGCGAAGTCGCGGCGGTGGGCGAACGCGTTCATACCCGCAAGGTCGGTGACGCGGTGATGGGCCTGATCGGCGGCGCGGCCTATGCCGAACAGTTGGTCACCCACGAGCGCGATACGCTCACCATTCCCCAGCACTACGACTGGGCCCAGGCCGCAGCCATGCCGGAGGCGTTTCTGACCGCCTACCGAGCGCTGTTTCTCGAAGGCAATCTGGCCCCCGGCCAGTGGGCGCTGGTGCGCGGCGCGACCTCGGGAGTCGGCCAGGCCGGTCTGCAGCTGATCCACGCCCTGGGCTCGCGCAGTATCGCGACCAGTCGCAGCCAGCCGCGCCTGGATGATCTGGACAAGCGATTCAAGGCCATGGGCTTCGACTACGGCTACGACCTGGGTCTGCTCGACGGCGATGCCGGGGTGGCCGAACAGGTTCAGGACGCCACCGGCGGTGCCCACGTGATCCTCGATTTCGTCGGCGGCCCGGTATTGAAGGACAACATGGCGGCACTGCGCGATGAAGGACGCCAGGTCCAGGTCGGCGTGATCGGCGGCGCCAAGACCGATATCAATATGGGCACGCTGTTGCGACGTCGCCTGAGCCTGATCGGCATGACCATGCGCAGCCTCCCGATCGAGCGCAAGATAATGCTCGCACAGCAGTTCAATGACCGACTGCTGCCCTTGTTCGAGGCCGGCAAGCTCAAGCCCGTGCTCGATCAGACCTTCACCTTCGAGCAGGCCGTCGAGGCCCATCGCACGATGGAGGGCGGCGAGCACACCGGCAAGCTGGTGCTGGTACGCGAGTAGCGCGGCCTGGCAATAGATCGAGGCCGTCGCTCTCCGGGGCGACGGCCTTCTGCCTGAGGGTCCGCCGGGGCGGCAGGGCCATGCTAAAGTCGAAAACTGTATCAGGCACGAAACGTGCAGCCTGATTTCAGCAACTGAAACCCAACAACGCAATGCGAGCCCATGGCTGAATTTGTTCCCGTCGATCCGTTCGATCTCGTCATCTTCGGCGGTACCGGCGATCTCGCCGAACGCAAGCTGCTGCCTGCGCTCTACCATCGTGATCGCGATGAGCAGTTCAGCGTCGACAGTCTCATCATCGGCGTGTCCCGCTCCGAGATCAGCGACGACGAATATGTGACCTGGGTCCACGAGACGCTGACCAAGCAGTTCGCGCCCAACGAAGTGGACCCGGACGTCTGGACGCGTTTCTCCGCCCGGCTGCGTCATCAATGTCTGGATCTGAAATCCGCCGACGGCTGGGCCGACCTCGACGCAAAATTCGATCCCGAGCACGAGCGCGTACGCGTGTTCTATCTGGCGACCGCGTCGTCGCTGTTCGGGCCCGTCGCCCAGCAGCTGCATGATGCCGACATGGTCGATGCACGCTCACGCATCGTGCTGGAAAAACCGGTCGGCCAGGATTATCCGTCGGCCTGTGCGGTGAACGACGCGGTGGGCGCGGTGTTCGAGGAATCCCAGATCTACCGGATCGATCATTATCTGGGCAAGGAAACCGTGCAGAACCTGCTCGCCCTGCGGTTCGGCAACTCGCTATTCGAGCCGCTGTGGGAACGCGGCGCGGTCGAGCACGTGCAGATCACGGTCGCCGAGGATCTGGGCGCGGGCAACCGCTTCGAGTTCTACGAGCGTACCGGCGCGCTGCGCGACATGGTGCAGAACCATATGCTGCAACTGCTGTGCCTGGTAGCGATGGAGCCGCCGGCGAGCATGCATCACGACGATATCCGCAACGAAAAGATCAAGGTGCTGCGCGCGCTCAAACCGATCACGCGGGCGTCGGTGGACGACGTGACCGTGCGCGGGCGCTATACCGCCGGCATCATCGACGACACGCCGGTGCCCGGCTACGAGAAAGAGGGCCGGGATGCCGGCGTGCCCTCCGATGAGCACGACGCCGAGACGTTCGTGGCGATCAAGGCCGAGATCGACAACTGGCGCTGGAACGGAACCCCGTTCTATCTGCGCACCGGCAAGCGCCTGCCGCGCAAGATGTCGCAGATCGTGTTCCAGTTCAAGGCGGTGCCGCACTCGATTTTCGGCGACCAGTCGCTGGAGCCGAACCGGCTGGTGATGAGCCTGCAGCCGGAAGAGGGCGTGCAGCTCACGCTGATGACCAAGGAGCCGGGCCCGGGTGGTTTTCGCATGCGCAGCCTGCCGCTGAACCTGCATTTCTCGGATGCGTTCGCGGTCAACTATCCGGACGCCTACGAGCGCCTGCTCATGGAAGTGCTGCGCGGCAATCCGGCCCTGTTCATGCGCCGCGACGAGATCGAGACCGCCTGGCAGTGGATCGATCGCATCATCGACAACTGGCACGCCGAACAGATTCAGCCGGAGGAATACATGGCCGGCAGCTGGGGGCCGACCAAGTCGTTCATGCTGGTCGACCGCGACCGGCGGCGCTGGTTTAACCCGGCCCCGGGCCGGAACGAGGCGTCATGAGCGAGCTGAATGCGTTCGACAGCCGGTCGCAGGCATCGGAAACCCTCGCCGGGCGTATCGCCGAGCATCTGCGGGCCGGCATCGACGCCCGCGGCCGCGCGAGCCTCGCGCTGAGTGGCGGCAGCTCGCCGGTGGAACTGTTCGAACGCCTGAGCGAAACCGAACTGGACTGGTCCAGCGTCACCATCGTGGCTACCGACGAGCGTTGGGTCGCGCCCAGCCATGAGCAAAGCAACGAAGGCATGTTCCGGCGCCGGTTGCTGCGCGGTCGGGCCGCCGCGGCCACGCTCGTGAGTCTTTATGTGGACGGCCGCACGGCGGCGGGCAGTCTGTCGATCGTCACCCGGCGCCTGGCCGAAATGCCGTCGCCGTTCGACGCGGTGGTGCTCGGCATGGGCACGGACGGGCATACCGCCTCGCTGTTCCCCGATGCCGGCAATATCGACGCCATGCTGGCCAGCCGTTCGGACTGCGTGGTTCCGGCCTTCGACGACGACCGTATCGAGCGTGTCAGTCTCGGGCCGACGCGGCTGCTGGAAACACGGGCGCTGTACCTGTTGTTTTTCGGTGACGACAAGCGCGCCGTCTACGATCAGGCGCTGGGCGATGGCCCTGCGAGTCAATGGCCCGTTCGCACCGCGCTGCACCAGACCCGCGTGCCGACCATCGCCTACTGGGCGCCGTAACGGGCAGCGGCGGGACCGCAGCAGATTGGAATACACCGAAAACAGACAAGCCCACAGCTTGTCGGGATATGAATCATGAGTCTTCATCCGGTCATCGACGAAGTCACCCAGCGCATCATCGAACGCAGCCGCGGCACCCGTGCCGACTACATCGCCCGTATCGATCACGCGGCGAGCAAGGGCCCGCATCGCGGCCATCTGTCCTGCGGCAATCTCGCCCACGGTTTCGCCGCGGAAGGCACCTCGAGTAAGGACGCGCTGGCCCACGGCCAGCGGCCCAACGTCGCCATCGTCTCCGCCTACAACGACATGCTCTCGGCGCACCAGCCGCTGGGTGATTTTCCGCCCATCATCAAGGAAGCGGCCTGGGCCGCCGGCGGCGTGGCCCAGTTCGCCGGCGGCACGCCCGCCATGTGCGACGGCGTCACCCAAGGCCAGCCGGGCATGGAACTGTCGCTGTTCTCGCGCGACGTGATCGCCATGGCCACCGCTGTCGCGCTCACCCACAACATGTTCGACGCCGCCCTATGTCTGGGCATCTGCGACAAGATCGTGCCGGGGCTGCTGATCGGCGCGCTGTCGTTCGGCCACCTGCCGACGATCTTCGTGCCCGGCGGGCCGATGCCCTCGGGCCTGCCGAACAAGATCAAGGCCAAGGTCCGCGAGCGCTATGCTGCCGGTGAAATTGGCCGCGAGGAACTGCTCAAGGCCGAGTCCATGTCCTATCACTCGCCGGGCACCTGTACTTTCTACGGCACCGCCAACTCCAATCAGCTGCTGATGGAGTTCATGGGCCTGCATCTGCCGGGCGCATCCTTCGTCAATCCCGGCACGCCGCTGCGCGACGCGCTCACCCGTGCCGCCGCCGAGCGTGTGGTCGGCCTGACCGCGCTCGGCGACGACTATCGCCCGGCCGGTCATATCATCGACGAAAAAGCGATCGTCAACGGTATCGTTGGCCTGCTGGCCTCGGCCGGCTCGACCAACCACACCATGCATCTGGTGGCCATCGCCCGCGCCGCCGGCGTGCAGATCGACTGGACCGATTTCGCCGACATCTCGGCGGTAGTGCCGCAGATGGCCAAGGTCTATCCCAACGGCACGGCGGACGTGAATCATTTCCACGCCGCCGGTGGCATCCAGTTCATGATCCGCAACCTGCTCGCTGCCGGGCTAGCCCACTACGACGTCACCACCGTGTTCGGCGACGGCCTGCATCTCTACACCCAGGAACCGTTCCTGGACGGCGACACACTGATCTGGCGCGAGGGCGCCGACGAAAGCCACGACACCGACGTGCTGCGCGGCGTGGCCGAGCCGTTCTCGCCCACCGGCGGCCTCAATGTGCTGCAGGGCAACCTCGGTCGCGGCATCATCAAGGTATCGGCGGTGGAAGCCGCGCATCGCACGATCCGCGCCGCCGCCCGTGTCTTCCCGCATCAGGAAGCCGTGCTCGAGGCCTACAATGCCGACCAGTTGAATCAGGATACGGTCGTGGTCGTCATCAACCAGGGCCCCAGAGGCAACGGCATGCCGGAACTGCACAAGCTCACGCCGGCGCTGGGTCATCTGCAGAACCAGGGCTTCCAGGTCGCGCTGCTCACGGACGGGCGTATGTCCGGTGCCTCGGGCAAGATCCCGGCGGCGATCCAGGTCACCCCGGAGGCGAGCCTCGGCGGGTTGATCGGCCGGATACGCGACGGCGACATGATCGCGCTCGACTCCGACGCCGGCACGCTGGAGGTGGAGGTAGACGCCAAAGAACTCGAAGCACGTGAACCCACCACCTTCGACAACGATGTCGACAGCGAATACGGCTTCGGTCGCGAGTTGTTCTCGGTGTTCCGCCGCAACGTGGGCTCGGCCGAGCAGGGCGCCTGTGCGCTCCTCGATGCGCAGGTCTAGGGAAATACTGAACTGTCCGTAGATGAACGCGAGTTAAAGCAGAAGGCATTTATCCGCAGATGGACGCAGATTGACGCAGGTACAGGTAAAGCTGTGCTTGCTGGGTTGAGACCCAGCTGGTGCTTGAGTGGACCTTCCGATTCGCGTTCATTAGCTTGCCGCGTTGACGTCAGTTAAAGAGCAGCAGTTCTGTATTCGTCTTCATCTGCGTCAATCTGCGTTCATCTGCGGATAAACATGTCTTGAAGAAACGAGCAGGAAACGAGCGATGAAACAAAGTGAAGTGCGCGACGTGATGGCGATTTCGCCGGTCATCCCGGTGGTGGTCACGCCCAGCGCCGAGGCCGGTGTGGAAATCGCCCGGGCGCTGCTGGCCGGCGGCGTGGGCGTGATCGAAGTCACGCTGAGAACCGCCGCGGGCCTGGAAGCGATTCGCGCGATTCGTCGTGAGGTGCCGGATATCTGCGTCGGCGCCGGCACCGTATGGACAGCCGAGGATGCGCGGAAAGCATCCGATGCCGGATCGGCGTTCATTGTCTCGCCGGGCATCACCGATGCCGTCGGGGATCGCTGCGTCGAGCTGGATCTGGCTTATCTGCCGGGCGCGCAGACGATCAGCGAGATCGCCCACCACCAGCGCCGCGGGCTGGATGCGGTCAAGCTGTTTCCGGCGTCGATCATCGGCGGACCCAAGGCGATCAAGGCCTATTCGAGCGTATTTCCGGCCATGCAGTTCTGCCCGACCGGCGGTATCTCGGCCAATACCGCAACCGATTACCTGGCGCTTGACTGCATCCCATGCGTTGGCGGCAGCTGGCTGGTCGACGCCACGGCCGTCGCCAACGGCAACTGGCAGGACATCGCCGACAAGGCCGCCGCGGCGGCAACGCTCGGCTGAATCCAGACTCGGAAAAAGACGGAAGGCGGTTTAGCCGCAGATTTCCCAGATGACGCAGATGAAAGAAAAGGGCGGGAGAAGATTAAAGAGTCGTGATTGCGTTGCTGTGGATGTTCAATGAGCACATGGACAGCGAACCAGATCGGCTATGACTGGCTCGAAGGATGCCGACTCCTGGCGCGAAACGTTCTTCAGCGTCTCTTGTAAATGCTATGTTTGTGCGGCGTCGGCGCACTGGCCTAGTCTACGTGGCACCTTATCGCAATCGACGTGTCCCACCCGTCGAGTTGAGCGCAACACATCCAGGCGCCTGTCCTTCAAATCTGGCTCATCTGCGCAATCTGCGGATAAATGCCTTCCGCCTTCCGCCGGGCCCTTTCAAGCGTACGCATCACCCCGGCTGCGGCGCGGCACCGTCCACTTCCAGTGCGCGCCACATGTACCAGCTGCCCACCGAGCGATAAGGCCGCCAGATTTCGCAGGCGGCTTCGAGCTGCTTGGGTTTGGGCAGTTCCGCCATGCCGTAGGTCAGTGCGTAGCCCTTGCGAACGCCCAGGTCGTGAATCGGCATCACGTCCGGGCGGCCCAGATGAAACATCAGCAGCATTTCCACGGTCCAGCGGCCGATGCCGCGGATCGCTGAATAGGTCTCGATCAGCTGCGCATCGGAGTGATCCGCCATGCGCGCTTCGTCCGGCAGTTCGTCGGCGAGTTGGGCCGCAGACAGCGCCTGCAGGCTGAGCATCTTGTTCCGCGACAGGCCGGCGCCGCGTAGCGTGGCCTCGTCCGCGGCGGCGATACGTGCCGCACCCGGCGCGTCAGCGCCGCCCAACGCATCGAGCACGCGCCGGTAGATCGTGCCGGCGGCCTTGCCCGAGAGCTGCTGGTAGACGATCGCTCGTGTCAGCGAATGAAATACGTCCGGGGCAGCCGTGGTCGACGGCGCATAGGGCCCGCATCGGGCGATCAGCGCGCCCAGCACCGGATCGGCGTGGGTCAGATGGGCGACCGCTTCGTTCGGGTCGAAGGCCAGCTGCGTGGCACGCTCGGTTGCTGCTGTTGCCGCCATCAGACGCCGCGCACGGCCTGCTCGATCGGCGTGTCACCGGCGAGCAGTTCGAAATGCCGGCCGACGGTGTTGGGCGCATCGAGCGTCGCCAGCAGAACGGCAGCCACGTCGTCACGCGTTACCTCGCCGTAGCGGCCCAGTTCCTTGGCGATGTCGACGCGGCCGGTGCCGTCGTCATTGAGCAGACGGCCGGGGCGCACGATGGTGTAGTCGAGCCCGGAGGCACGCAGGTGATCGTCCGCCGCCTTCTTGGCCGCGAAGTAATGCTGCATCGCGTCGGAGCCTTTTTCGGGCGTGTCCGCATTTATCGACGAGACGATGATGAAGCGTCTCACGCCATTGGCCACCGCCTGATCGATGAGATTGATGGCGCCGTTGCGATCGACATCCTCGGTCTTCTGCGGCGGTGTATGGCCGCCCGATCCGGCCGTGAAAATCACCGCGTCGCAGCCGGCGAGGGCGGCACTGCAATCGCCCTCCAGGTCGGCAACGACGGTCTCGTCCGCGCGGAGTCCGTCCATGCGGTCCTGCTGGTCGGCCGAACGAACCATGGCACGGCTCTGATGGCTGCTATCCGCCATCTGCTGAACCAGGCGCTGGCCGATCTGTCCGTGTGCACCGACGATGAGTACTTTCATGGTCATGCTCCGTCTGCAGGCAGCGGGGTGTCGTTGCCCGCTGCCTTGAATAAATCGCTGCTTCCTACAACATTACGCCGTGTAGTGATTTTGCAAGCACACGACCCGCGCGGTCGAAGGAATGTTCGATGATCGATCTCTATACCTGGACCACGCCCAACGGGCACAAGATCCATATCATGCTCGAGGAAATCGGGCTCGAATATAAAGCCCATCCGATCAACATCGGCAAGGGCGACCAGTTTGGCGAAGCGTTTTTAAGAATCAGCCCGAACAACAAGATCCCGGCGATGGTCGATCACGACGGCCCCAACGGCAAGCCGTATTCGCTGTTCGAATCCGGCGCCATGCTGATCTATCTGGCCGAGAAGACCGGCCGCCTGCTACCCACCGACACCGTCAAGCGCAACGACGTCATGCAGTGGCTCATGTTCCAGATGGCCAGCGTCGGCCCGATGCTCGGCCAGGCGCATCACTTCAACAAGTACGCGCCCGAGAAGATCGAATACGCGGTCAAGCGCTACGAGAACGAGGCCAACCGCATCTACGGCGTCATGGATCGTCGCCTGGCGGACTTCAAGTTCCTCGCCGGCAACGACTATTCCATTGCCGATATCGCCACCTGGCCGTGGCTGCGTAGCGCCGAGACCCAGGGCGTGAATATCGATGACTATCCGAACGTTCGTCGTTGGTTCGAGATGATCGGCGATCGTAAAAACGTCAAGAAAGGGCTTCAGGTGCTGGCGGATCATCACACCGATCTGAGTCAAGACAAGGATGCTTTGGAGAATATGTTTGGGAGCAAGCAGTACGAGAAGCGTTGATTTGTCTCGTTAGAGGGCCGGGCCGGGCCGGGCCGACCGGCCTTGCTTTCGGTGTCAGAAATGCTTGAAAGCTGGTTTTCACTTGATGGAAAACGGCTTTTTTGGGCTTGAAAATTGCTGTGGGTGTAGATGAATTGGTGCTTTACGTACGCGTCTGTCTTGGCTCACGAGTTCTTCGCTCCTTTTGTTTCGCACTCCAGTGCGAGTTACTTCTCTTTGCTTGTCCAAAGAGAAGTAACCAAGAGAAAAGACACCCGGGCACAGCGCCGGCTACGCCGGTGCACTCCGACACGCAGCGGCGACGGGATGCGTACAGAACTCGGATCGCTTTGGCGATCCTCAGACATGCTGTACGCACCGGCGCAATGCGCCGGACACCCGTCGCCACTACGTGTCTTCGTCGCCGTGCAACGGGGCCTGAATACAAATGCCAGGCCGACACCGAGAGCCAACTCGTCGTCCGAAACGAAATTCAGCACGCGACTCCGTTTCCATCGGATTAGGCATCGCCTAATCCGATATAAAAGAGCGCGACCTTGAGCGAGCTTGCCTGTATTGGGTCCCCTTGGGCGTAGCGCCGAGCAGCGCAGGGCATCGGCGCGAAGCGCCGACGCAAGACAGGGTGTCTTTTGTGTTGGTTACTTATATTTGGACAAGCAAATATAAGTGACTCGCACAGCAGTGCGAAACCTCAAGTCGACTCGGCCTAAATTAGTAGTTCAACACGCATAGAATTTAATTTAGTGTTGTGGGATCTTTACGATACGCGCGAGGTGGTCAGCGGGTATAGTATTTGATAAAAGTTGTTGGAATGATGAAAACTCTCGATTCATTCACGATCTGGCTTGCATGTGCGGTTACAAGACCTGATCCAGATTCTTTTGGCCCAGCGCTGAGCTGTCAATCAGCGCCGAGAGGTCGGTTTACGAGGGGCGCGATTAGCCTCTAGTCTGCGCCGTGCTCTCTTGTTGATTGAGTGGGTTACACGGGGTTGTCTAGTCTCAAATAAAAATTAAAGGAGTTTGGATTTGTCACTGCCAATTAAAACAAGTAGCGAAGACGTGGCGAAAGTCATTGGGTATCTAAAAACTAAGCCGACTGGCGCAAGTATTTCCGAGGCGAAAGGGATCGTTGGGTCGCAGCCTATAGATTCCCGCAAAGTGTCCGCGTACGTCTTTTGGGAGTTAGTGGAGCGTGAAGGCGAGCGATTGAAGTTAGCTTCGCGGGGATGGGATATAGCGCGAAACAAGCGCAGTGAAAGCGACGTATACCGGGAAATAATCGATGGGATAGTCCCTTACCGTGCAGCGCTGGAATGGGCTTATCACCAGAGCTTTGATTCGCTCACTAACGTCGACGTTGCAGCCTTTTGGCATGAACACCATGGCGAATCCACTGGCAGTTCCAACGAGAACACAATCAAGGAGCAAGCGGTTTGCTTTTTTCGGGTTGCCGAGGCCGCCGGCGTTGGTAAGTGTGTCATCGGTAGACGAGGAAATGCGACTCGGCTAGATCTTCTTAAGTCCGAGTTGGAAGCTATCGTAGAAGGGGGGCCATCTACGCCTCCGATTCGTACGAATTCCGATACGGAAGAGTTAGAAGTAGAAGAGGAAGATAATATCGAAGAGCAAGAGATGAGAGGGGGAAATCGGAAGACAGATGATCTTGATGCCGCGCTTGAAATTCAAGAAATTAAGGTTTTTATTTCTCATGGAAAAAACACGGAACTTGTCGATCAGGTAGATACGATTTTAGGGCTCTCAGATATCGACTCGGAAGTCGCGGTGAAGGAAGAAAGCTCTGCTATTCCGGTACCAGACAAAGTATTTGGCGCTATGAGAAGGTCCAATGCGGGTATCATTATTGTATCTGTGGAGGAGGGGAATACCGATGCTGATGGCAACTATGTAATTAATAATAATGTGTTGATAGAGATTGGAGCTGCCTTTGTGCTCTACGACCGCCGGGTAATTCTACTTTGGGATAAGAGGCTCAGTGTGCCATCGAATCTACAAGGTCTATACAGGTGTGAATTCGAAGGGAGTGATCTGAACTGGAATGCTGGGATGAAGCTGATGAAGGCAATAAAAGAATTCAAAAAGGATATGAAAAACGGTTGATGTGAAGGTCGTTCTGTTAAGCGCCGGGAAGCACGTTGAGGGGCTCGCCTGAAAAATATAATCGGGGAGAAGGATATTCAGGGAAAGATCAAAATTTAGAAGAGGTTACGAGGCCCGGGATGTAGTTTACCTGCGCGTTCGTGTCGAATTCGCGCGTCTCGCTTCTTTGACCCGCCCAGGAGTGTGCTCAGGGACGATGATAGGACGACGAACGGTCTGCCACGGCTCGCCGCCCATATCCCGGCGTGTTATTCGCCGTATAGGAAATGCGGTAAATAACCCCGCTCATGTCATCCGAGACCAGCAGCGAACCGTCCAGATACTGATTCACATCCACCAGCCGCCCGAGATACTCGCCGGTATCGTCGGTGAGCCAGCCGGAAGCGAAGGGGTGCATCTCGCCTGCGGTGCCGTCTTCCTTGATCGGCGTGAACATGATGTGGGCGCCGACCGGCGTGGTGCGGTTCCAGGGGAATAACCGAGGACGTACCACGCTTTTCTAAGACCACAGGATATTCGAACAGTCGCGTGCCGGTCGCTTAATCTGTCCGATAGAATCAGTTCTCCCGCGCCCCACAAGACCTTCAATGACCCTCCAAAACCAACACGACCTCGATGGCATTCTAGCCATCGGTCGCATAGTGGCCGAAATCCGCGACGCCATGCTGGCAGCGATCGAGCCGGGCATGATAACCGCTGAGCTCGATGAAATCGGCGGACAGATGCTGTCGCGCCTGGGCGCGACGTCGGCGCCGATGGCCTGCTACGGCTTCCCGGGTTTCACCTGCATCAGCGTGAATGAAGAGGTGGCCCATGGCGTGCCCGGTACGCGGGTGATAGGCGAGGGCGATATCGTGAATGTCGATGTGTCCGCCGAGCGTGACGGCTATTTTGCCGATACGGGCGGTACGACCGTAGTTGCCCCGGTGGCGCAGGAGAAAGCGTCGCTATGTCAGGCCACAGAGTTGGCGCTGGAGCGCGCACTGGCTGAGGTGCGGGCGGGCGCGCGGATCAACAGGATCGGCAAGGCCATCGAGCGCGTGGCGAAATCGCATCGGCTCAAGATCATCGAGAATCTCGCCGGACATGGCCTCGGCCGCTCGCTGCATGAAGAGCCGGAGGCCATTGTTGGTTTCTACGATCCCAGGGATCGCCGCCGCCTAGAGTACGGGCAGGTGATCGCCGTCGAGCCCTTCCTGTCGACTCGAAGCACGTTCGTGTCGGAAACGGATGATGGCTGGACGCTGGTTGGCGACCCGGCCAGCCGTTCGGCGCAGTTCGAGCACACGGTGATCGTGACCGATGGAGCGCCGATCGTAGCCACCCGTTCACAAGTAGCCGCCCCGGCGTAGTCGTGCAGGGAGCGGGATTTCGAGTGACGCTTAGGTGCGTTGTTGGCCGAACCCACAGTTCCTGGCGGCTATTCGGCCCCTCGGAAGGCTTGATGCGTTGTTGAGGAGCCTTTGGAGCCTCGATTGGTTTCTCTCCTAGTCGCCGTTATTCCAAGAGATTCACTGGGAGTGCTTTTCAGTGCTGCTAGTGCCGTGTTGAGTAACAGCGCTGCGGGTTCGACTGGACTGTATACGGTAGACGAATATAAGATTTAGCCTTGCTTCCGCCAGACCACGTCGCCGCGTAAATCGATTCCTACTACAGGTCCCGACGCCGTACCCACGCGGGTACGTGTTCAAGCCGGCTTGCGTATTCGATGCTTGCGGTCTGGCGCTGTCTGTCACCGAACTGTGATCTGATCATGATGAAACTCGACTGGTACCGCGGCTGGAACATCGTGGCAGCCGCGACCTGTCTCACGCTTCTGACCGTGGGCCTTCGGCTCGGGACCGGGCCGTTCTTTCTGCCCATGGCCAACGATCTCGGCTTCAGCCGGAGCGAGTTGTCGACGGTCGTCGGCGTCGGCATGTTGTTCTACGGGCTGGCGATGCCGCTTGCGGGGTGGCTGGTTTCCCGAATCGGCACGCGCGCGGTGATCCTGTCCGGTCTCGCGATGGTCGCGGCGGCGGTGGCCTGGACAATGGTGGCGCGAACGCCGTTCACGCTCTGTCTGTCGTTTGGCATGTTGCTGTCGGTCGGCCTGGGCTTCATCAGCCCGGTCGTGCTGACGCCGGTCATCTGCCGATGGTTCGCCCGGCAGCGTGCCAAGGCGCTGTTCTTTCTTTCCACTGGCTCGATGGCTGGCATCGCATTGATGACACCGATCTTCAGTCTCTCCATTGCCGCGTTCGGCTGGCAGCACACGCTGGTCGGCTACACCGTGGCGTTGACGATAGCGGCCGTCGTGGCAGTCGTCTTCGTGATCCGGGACGAAATATCCTCCAGCGTGGCCGATCCGAACTATGCCGCGGCGGAAGTATCCGAAGACCTGCGCGTAGCGGAGGCCAACGGCCGCTTCGCCGTGGCGTTCTGGTCGACCCCATTCTGGAAGATCTTTCTCGGCCTGTTCGCCTGCGGCTTCAGCATGAATCTGCTGGGCACCCACGGCGTGCCGATGCTCGTCGATCACGGTTTCGATTCGACCACCAGCTCGCTGGGAATCGGCACGATCGGACTGGTCGCCATCTTCGGTACGGTGCTCATCGGCCGTGTCGCAGACCGGGTGCCGCGCCGCAATCTGCTGGCGCTGATCTACGGGGTGCGCGGGCTCGGCTTCTTTGCCCTGCTGATGGTGAGTTCGCCGGCGGGCCTGTTCACGGCTGCCGCGGTCGGTGGGCTGGTCTGGGCGGGCAGTATTGCCACGTCGTCGGCGATGCTGGCCGATGTGTACGGGGTACGGCTGGTCGGCGTGCTGTACGGCACTGCCTACGTCGGTCATCAGATCGGCGCGACTATCAGCACCTGGCTCGGTGGCTGGGGGTATGAGCAGTACGGTACCCACTGGATCGCGTTCGGTAGTGCCGGTGCGCTGCTGTTTGTCGCTGCTGCGATTTCGTTGCGGCTGCCGGCGGATGGGTTTGCCTTCTGGTTGAGTCGGCCACTGCAGGACCGGGCTTCGGTGGCCCAGTAAGTCGAAATCGCCTGCATGGTTGATTCGAAAACCGGTTGTTTAGGATCGTCAGTTTTTCTGCGCCCGCGAGTTAGACGGCACTGAGGTTTCGCACTGCTGTGCGACTGACTTTCGTTTGCTTGTCCAAACGAAAGTCAGCAAAGGAAAGGACACCCGGGCACGGCGCCGGCTACGCCGGTGCACTCCGATGCTCGCGGCGAAGGGATGCGGCCAGAACTCGGCCCGCTTTGGCGGTCCTCAAACAGGCTGGCCACACCGGCGCAGTGCGCCGGATACCCTTCGCCGCTGCGCGTCTCCGTCGCCGTGCAACGGGGTCCGAATACAGGCAATACGCCCGCTATAGTCGTAATCACTACTGAGTTGGAATTGGTGCGTGCGCCTGCGCTCCTGTCGGATTACGCATTCGACTGATTCGACATACAAAAACCGCGACCTTGAGCGAGCGACAGCGAGCTTGTCTGTATTGGGTCCCCTTGGGCGTAGCGCCGAGCAGTGGAGGCCGAAAGAGAAAAAGACGGCCGGATGTTTGAGCGCAGCGAGTTTCCGGCTGTCCTCTTTCGGCCGGAGCCGCGCAGGGCACCGATGCGAAGCATCGGCGCAAGACAGGGTGCCCTTTGTGTTGGCCACTTATATTTGGGCAAGCAAATATAAGTGGCTCGCACATCAGTGCGAAACCCCAAATCGCAATTGCCCTTGATCGTTAATTTAACGCTCACCAATCTGACTAAACATTTCAACGCGGGGCGATACGCGTTAGGCAGCCGCGGATACTATAGTGTCGTAATCAATTAGTGCCGCGTTTGATACAAAGGCCGCTGAATAGGTTAAACAAAACCGGCTGCTTGACGCATAACGCAAGATCTGAGCCGGCCCCAATTACCGCGCAAGCCTTATGAACTCCTAAAATGCAGAGTACTTATGCAAGTTAAAGAGATAGTAGAGACTCGCTTTCAGAACTGCTTTTGTTGTCGAATCCTGAGCTTGAGGAAGCTATCCGAATTCTAAAGGAATTTGGGTTTCTGGAAGAGATAGGCCAAAATTTCAAAATACCAATGCTTTATCGTGACGGCCTCGGAATGATACAAGGCAAAGGCTTTTAAGCTCGTCATCACACGGAGCCACACGAAGGAGTCCAACGTCATGGAACGAACATAACGTGCGCCAGAACAATGGTGCCGCGGTTGATTTAAGCCCGCCAAGGACCATATCCTCATCCGCATTAAGAGCGAACAGCAATCATGGCCACTTACACTAAATCTCCCGAAGCCATCTCCAAGCTGGACCAGAACCAATACTGGGTAACCCAGGAAAGCGGCACCGAGCCGCCCGGCACCGGCGAATACCTGAACAACAAGCAACCCGGCATTTACGTCGACATAGTCTCCGGCGAGCCGCTCTTCGCCTCGAGCGACAAATACGAATCCGGCTGCGGCTGGCCAAGCTTCACGAAGCCGATCCAGCCCGCCTACGTGAACGAGCTGAGCGACGACTCGCACGGCATGACCCGCACCGAGGTGCGCTCGACGCACGGCGATAGCCATCTCGGCCACGTGTTTCCGGACGGCCCGGCCGATCGCGGCGGCCTGCGCTACTGCATCAATTCGGCGTCGTTGCGCTTCATCCCGAAAGACGAGATGGAAGCCGAAGGCTACGGCGAGTATCTCGATCAGGTAGAAGACGTCTGACTGCAGGCGAACCTGCCAAGACCAAAAAAGCGATACTGGCGGGCGGTGTTGCCGGGGCGTGCAGTATATGATCAGCCGCTACTGAGGCGCGATCCGCGGGGACAGGCTAAGAGACCGACTTCGAGTCGGGCCTGTTCTTCTAGGCCGACGTCGTGCTCTGGCCCGATCGTTCGCTGGCCGCGGCGGGGCTAGCGGTCACGCGTTTCCTCGGCCTCCCGCAATACCCGGTTACTGGTTCGGGCCACGGTCCAGCCGATCAGTACGACGACGATGATCGTTGCGACGAGGCCGCCGCCGTAGAGCAGCCATTCGTTGCTGCCCCATTGGGACGGCTTCGCGGCGCCGATCAGTTTCTGGCCGCTGGCGCCGAGCCAGATCAGAAAGAGCTTGATCGGGAGCATGCCGAGAACAGAGGCGGCGAGGAACGTCGACCAGCGGATGGTGCTGGCGCCGAGCACGTAGCTGGTCAGGTTGAAGGGCACGACCGGCGACAGCCGGATCAGTACGGTGATCCAGAAACCGCGCTGTTCGACGGCGGCTTCGATCTGCCGGGCGAGCCGTTTGCCCTCCAGCTTTTTCGATACCCAGTCGCGTGCGAGCCATCGTCCGCACGCGAAGCCGATGTTCGCGGCGAGCAGGGCGCCGGCTATTACCGCCGCGCCGCCGATCCAGAACCCGAAGAGGGCGCCGGCGATGAGTTCGACGAGGCCGGTGGGCGCGGCCAGTGCTCCGAGCGCGCCGTAGATGAGCGCAAAAAGAATCGGGCCGACCCAGCCCAGCGATTCGAACTGGCTGCGTGTATCCCGAAACAGCTGCCCGACGTCGAAGACCGTCGAACCGAGCACGAAAATGAGGACCGCGATCGCGAGAAGCGCGAGGCGTAGCAGGTTCTTTTTCGACAAGGCCATTTACCGGGGAAAACAAGCGCGGGCGGGATGGCGCGTGACCGCCTGTATCCAATGTGATGCGCGGGCGTCGGGATAGAATGGGTTCACGAGCACGGAACGCGGGCATTGTATCGTGCATTCTGTCGCACGGGCCTGACCGCCAGCGGCCTGTGACGAACGGAGGAGAGCCCATAAGAAAAGGCGGGACCTGTCGGCCCCGCCTTTTTCAATCTACGACTTTACAGTCGTGTCCGTCAGAACATCTCCGAGGCGTCCACTTCCCGTTCGCCGCCGGTCTCGCCGTAGCGGTTGTTGATGTAGTCGCCGGTGATCATTTCCTTGTAGCTCATGCCGGGGCCGACCATCGGGTAGACGCCGGCATCAGGGTCGATCATCACTTCGAGGAACGCCGGGCCCTGGAAGTTGAGGAATTCCTCGATCACGCGGGGCAGGTCGGCCGGGTTCTTCAGACGCGCGGCATATTCGAAGCCGTCGGCCTCGGCGGCCTTGACGAAGTCCTTCTTGTGCAGCGACTTGTCGGACGCCGACAGGCGGCCCTTGAAGAACAGCTTCTGCCACTGCTTGACCATGCCGTCGCCGTTGTTGTTGAGCACGACGACCTTCACCGGCAGGTTGTAGGTGGTCACGGTCTCCATCTCGCCGATGTTCATGCGGATGGAGGCATCGCCGTCGATATCGATGACCAGCTTGTCGCGGCGGGCGAAGGCGGCGCCGATGGCGGCCGGCAGGCCGAAGCCCATGGTGCCCATCGAACCGGAGGTCAGCCACAGGCGCGGTTCGCGGAAATCGAAGTACTGGGCCGCCCACATCTGATGCTGGCCGACGCCGGTGCTGATGACCGCGCGGCCATCGGTATGCCGGTTGATCTGCTCGATCACGGCGTAGGGCTGGATCATCGCGGTGTCTTGCGCGTAGCCCATCGCATAGTCGCGCTTGAGTTCGGCGACGTGTCCATGCCAGGTCGAGAAATCCCTGGTAAAGGCGTTTTCACGGCCGTGCGCGAGAATCCGCGCCAGGCTGGGCGAGAACAGGCCGACGTGATGCCAGTCCACGGCCTTGACCTTGCCGATCTCGGAGGCATCGGCGTCGAAGTGGGCCAGCGCCTTGGCGTTGGGCGCGAACTTGTCGGGCACGCCGGCGACGCGGTCGTCGAAACGCGCGCCAATGGCGATGAGAAAATCACAGTCGTCGACCGCGTAGTTGGCGAACGCGGTGCCGTGCATGCCCAGCATATGCAGCGACAGCGCATCGGTGGTGTCGAACGCGCCGATGCCCATGAGCGTGGTCACCACCGGAATACCGAAGGCCTGGGCGAGGGCGCGCAGTTCGCTGGCGGAATCGGAGTTGATCACGCCGCCGCCGGCATAGATGAGCGGGCGTTCGCTGGCACCCAGCAGCTCGAAGAACTTCGCGCACTTGGCGTCGGACAGCTCGCTTTCGCGCAGGTCGCGCATGCGCTGGCGATAGCCGGGCACGGCGAGCACGCCTTCGCCGCGGAAAGCGCCTTCCCAGTTTTGTACGTCCTTGGGCACGTCGATGACGACCGGGCCGGGGCGGCCTGAGCGGGCGATCTCGAAGGCCGTGCGCACGGTGGCTTCCAGCTTGTCCGGATCGGTGACGAAGAACACGTGCTTGGCGGCCGAACTCATGATGTTGGACACCGGCGCTTCCTGAAACGCATCGGTGCCCACGGCGGCACGCGCGACCTGGCCGCAGATCAGCACGATCGGCACCGAGTCGGCCATGCAGTCGCGGATCGGGGTGACACAGTTGGTCGCGCCCGGGCCGGAGGTGACCATGGCCACGCCCACCTTGCCGGAGGCGCGCGCATAGCCGGCGGCCATGAAACCCGCGCCCTGTTCGTTGGCGGGCACGATCAACGGCATCTGGTCGTGATTGTCTGCGTTGAAGCGGAAGATCGCGTCATAGGTCGGCAGAATCGCGCCGCCGGAATAGCCGAAAATCGTGTCCACGCCCTCGTCCGCCAGTACCTGCACGATCACTTCCGCACCCGAAAGTACGGTCCCACTCAAGGGATGCGGATCGGTCGAGGCATTGGCGTACTGAGCGTGGCTCATGGGGTCACCCATATTGCAGCGTGGAAAACCGTGAATTATAGCGCACAAGAACATGCCGTCGGCCAGCATTGGCACCGTTTTCGGGCTTTGTCGGTTGCTTCGTCACCACTTTGGGCGTATTTTGCGCGCTTTGCACGCGCGCCCACCGCAACAATTCCAAAGGCTCGACAGGCATGCGACACGTCATATCGGTATTGATGGCCAATGAAGCGGGTGCGCTCGTGCGTGTGGCCGGCATGTTTTCGCAGCGCGGTTTCAATATCGAGACGCTGAACGTGGGGCCCACGGAAGACCCGTCCGTGTCCCGGCTGACGCTGGTGACCGAAGGCACGGAGGACGTGGTCGAACAGATCAACCGTCAACTGCTCAAGCTGGTCGACGTGATCGACGTCCTCGACATGACCGGCGATGCCCACCTCGAACTGGAACTGGCGCTGATCAAGGTTCGTCACGGCGACCCCGAGATCTCGATCAAGGCGTTGGCGGATGCCTATGACGTGCGCTCGGTCGACGAGGACGCCGAGGTCGAGACGCTGCAGTTCATCGGCACCGGTGACGAACTCAACACATTCGTGGCCACGCTGGAGAATGCCGGCGTGCTCATGGAACTGGCCCGTAGTGGCGCGGTGACCATGACGCCGGGCGCGGTCGGCCTGCGCTACAACGAAGCCGACGCCGATCCCGGCCAGTCCTGAACCCATATCTAATCGCCACGGCCCGCGGCGGTCGTGTCCCAACGTAAAGAACCAGGAGAAAGACCTTGAGCATGAACGTGTACTACGACAAGGACGGTGATCTGTCCCTGATCCAGAGCAAGAAAGTCGCGATCATCGGCTACGGCTCGCAGGGCCACGCCCACGCCAACAACCTCAAGGATTCCGGTGTCGATGTCGTCGTCGGCCTGCGTGAAGGCTCGTCCTCGGCCAAGAAAGCCGAGAACGCCGGCCTCAAGGTCGCCAGCATCGAAGAGGCGACCGCTTCCGCCGACGTGGTGATGCTGCTCACCCCGGACGAACTGCAGGTTTCGCTCTACAACGACAAGATCGAGCCCAACATCAAGCAGGGTGCGACGCTCGGTTTTGCCCACGGCTTCAACATTCATTTCGATCTGATCGAGGCCCGCAAGGACCTGGACGTGATCATGGTCGCCCCCAAGGGCCCGGGCCATCTCGTGCGTACCACCTATGAAAAGGGCGGCGGTGTGCCGAGCCTGATCGCGGTCGCGCAGGATGCCTCCGGCCAGGCCAAGGACGTGGCCCTGGCCTACGCCGTGGCCAACGGCGGCGGCCGTGCCGGCGTCATCGAGACCACCTTCCGCGCCGAGACCGAAACCGATCTGTTCGGCGAGCAGGCCGTGCTCTGTGGCGGCACCATCGCCCTGATCCAGGCCGGGTTCGAGACGCTGGTCGAAGCGGGCTACGAGCCGGAAATGGCCTATTTCGAGTGCCTGCACGAAGTGAAGCTGATCGTGGACCTGATCTACGAAGGCGGCATTGCCAACATGCGCTACTCGATCTCCAACACCGCCGAGTACGGCGACATCACCCGCGGCCCGCGTCTGATCACCGACGAGACCAAGGCCGAGATGCGCAAGATCCTCGCGGAAATCCAGACCGGCAAGTTCGCGCGCGAGTTCATCGGCGAGCACCAGGCCGGCAACCCGACGCTCAAGGCGAGCCGTCGTCTGGCCGCCGAGCATCCCATCGAACAGGTCGGCGACAAGCTGCGCGGCATGATGCCGTGGATCGCCAAGGACAAGATTGTCGACAAATCGCGCAACTAGGCAGAAGCTGATCAATAGTTGGCGTTACCGGTAGCGGTATGCGGCGCAAGACACTGTTCCACATCGTGCCCGAAGGCTGGGCTGTCCTGATCGGGCTGACGGTCGCGTTCTTCATCGTGAACGCGGCGGTCGGCCTGTGGTGGGCGATCCCGCTGCTGGTGCTGATCGTGGCGGCCATCCTGTACTTTCGCGACTCGCCGCGGAACGTGCCGGCAGAGCCGCTGGCGGTCATCGCACCGGTGGACGGGACCGTGGTCCACCGGCGCGAATGCTACGACCCGTTTCTCGATCGCGAAGCGATCAAGGTATCGCTGCGTGTGGACGTGCTGGGCGCCTACCTGCTGCGGTCGCCGGTCGAGGGCACGGTGCTCGAACTGACCGGCGAAGCGGTCGACAAGCTCGACGGCGTCGCTTCGCGTATTCGTACCGACGAGGGCGACGATCTGGTGATGGTCATCCGCGAGGGCAGCCTGTTCGGGGCCCGACCGTGTCGCAGCAGTTTCGGCGAACGGGTGGGTCAGGGCCGCTGCTGCGGGCAGCGTCGTCTGGCACGGCGGGTCGAGCTGTATCTGCCGGTCAATTCGCGCGTCGAAGTAGAGCTCGGCACTCATGTGAAAGCGGGCGCATGTGTGCTCGCCAAACTTGTGCACAAGCAAAGTGCCGCGCCGCGCGGTGATTCGGGCGACGCCGGCCATCTGGCGGCCTCTGCCTGAGCGTCGTCATCGGCTTTCGGTAGGCGCCACAGCCTGCCTCGTTTAGAGTGAACTCATGTCCGATCCAGCGCCAGAAGCGGCCACGCGCCGCAAACGCGGCATCTATCTGCTGCCCAACCTGTTCACCACGGGTACGCTTTTCGCGGGCTTCTACTCGATCATCGCCGCGACCCAGGGTCGTTTCGTGGTGGCCGCGGTGGCGATCTTCGTGGCCATGCTCACCGATATGCTCGATGGCCGCGTTGCCCGGCTGACCAATACCGAAAGCGATTTCGGCATTCAGTACGACAGCCTGGCCGATCTGGTGGCATTCGGTCTGGCCTCCGGTCTGCTGGCGTATTTCTACAGTCTCGAGAGCCTGTCCTACTACAGTGACGTGGCCGGCAAGCTGGGCTGGCTGGCGGCGTTCTTCTACACCGCGGCCGCGGCGCTGCGTCTGGCGCGTTTCAACATCACCCGCGGCGGGGCAGTGGAGAAGAAGGTTTTTCTCGGCCTGCCGAGTCCGGCCGCGGCCGGTCTGCTGGTGGGCTTTGTCTGGGTGGGCGCCGACTTCGGCATCGACGGCAGCACGCTCGTGCTCTTCGTGTTCGCGCTTACGGTCGCCGCCGGCGTGCTCATGGTCAGCAGCGTGCGCTACAACAGCTTCAAGGATCTGAATTTTGGCGAACGGGTACCGTTTCGCTACATCCTGTTCATGCTGATCGTGTTCGTGCTGATCATTCTGGACCCGCCGCGCATCCTGTTTCTCGGCTTCCTGGCGTATGCCTTGTCGGGGCCGGTGTTCGCGCTGCGCCGTCTGCGCCGCCGCAAGCGTTGAGCCAGTAAAGCGGGGCTTAGCCGTGCCGCGACGAGCAACTCGCGGGCGGACTCACAGCGCGACGAGAACGGTGCGGGAGCACCTCGTAGAAACCCGCCCCGGTATCGTCATATAACAATTTTTTAACGGGTTGCCTATTAGAGTTACCTGCTGATTTACTTCCGTCTATAGGTGAAGCCGGCGCATGCCCGATCAGCCGATCAGTCTCAGCGTTGTCGTGCCGTTCTATAACGAGCAGGGCAACGTGGCGCCGCTACTCGACGAAATCCACGATCTGCTGGCCGGGCGACACGTACTGGAAATCGTGGCGGTCGACGACGGCTCCAGCGACGCAACCATGACCGAACTGCGGGCTGTTCAGACGCGCATGCCGGCACTGACCGTGTTCATGCATGCGCGCAACAGTGGCCAGAGTTCGGCACTTGCCACGGGCATACGAGGGGCACGTGCGTCGCTCATCGCCACTCTCGACGGCGACGGCCAGAATCCGCCCGCGGCTATACCGTCGCTGCTCGCCGCCCATGCTGCCCATGCCGCCCATGCAACGGACCGTGTGCTCGTGGTGGGGCGCCGTCAGCGGCGACGCGACAACCGCCTGCGCCGGCTGTCCTCGCGTGTAGCCAACGGTGTTCGCCGCCGTTTGCTCCGCGACGGCTGCGACGATACCGGCTGCGGCTTGAAGGTGTTCGACCGGGCGCTGTTCCTCGGGCTGCCGGGTTTCGATCATATGCATCGTTTTCTTCCCGCGCTCGCCGCGCGTAGCGGCGCGCGCGTGATCAACGTGGACGTGGCCCATCGCGAGCGCGCCCACGGCCACTCCAAATACGGCGTCGGCAATCGTCTGTGGGTCGGGATCGTCGACATGCTGGGGGTGCTCTGGCTGCAGACACGTCCGCTGGTCGCCGCTGATGATGTGCGCGAGCATCGCGGTTCATGAGCCTGGGTGACTATTCCACCGCCCAGCTGGTATGGCTGGGCATCGGTTTTGCCGGCCAGGCGCTGTTCTCCGCCCGTTTTCTGCTGCAGTGGCTGGCCAGCGAGAAGGCCGGGCGCAGCACCATCCCGATCGCGTTCTGGTATTTCTCCATAGGCGGCGGCCTGACGCTGTTCTGCTACGCCCTGCGCCAGGGTGATCCAGTCTTCATTCTCGGCCAGGGCGCGGGCGTGTTCATCTATGCGCGCAATCTGTGGCTGATCCACTCGGAGCGGCGCAGCGCGGCGCACGAGCAGCCCGCGGACCGTTGCTGACGTGACCTGCAGCCGTTTCGACTGGATCGCGATGACGCTGCTCGGCGCGCTCGTACTGGGCGTCGCGCTCGGCGGTAGCACCACGATTCCGCTGGACTCGCACGAGGTCTATGTCGCCCAGACCGCCGAGAACATGATCGAGAGCGGCGACTGGGTGGTGCCGCGTCTCAACGCGCAGCCGCGCTTGACCAAGCCGCCGCTGAGCTACTGGGCGACCGCCGTGGTCGCGCTGGTCGGCGCCGATCACCAGGTGCGGCCGCTGGACGTGCGCATGCCGTCGATCGTCGCCGGGCTCGGCCTAGTCTGGCTGGTGTTTCTCATCGGCCGCGGCGAACGCGACAGCGCCACCGGGCTGCTGGCCGGTCTGATCGCGTTGACCTCCATCGGTTTCTTTCGCTACGTGCATGACGGCCGGCCGGACATGCTCTATACATTCTTCGCCACGCTCATGGTGTTCGCCTGGTGGGCCGGCGGTCGAGCAGGACACATGGCCGGCATGCGCGCCTGGGGCCTGGTGTTCTGGGCCGCCTTCGGCCTGCATGTGCTGACCAAGGGCCCCCAGTTCGGAGCGGTCATCCTCGCGGCCTGCCTGATCCACGCCCTGTGCGTGCCGGGCGAGCGACGACGTCTGCTGGTGCGCTTGCAGCTGTTGCCGGGTCTGCTGCTGTTCGCCGTCCTCGTAGTGCCCTGGTGGTGGCTTCTGGACCAGCGCATCGGCCCCAGTCTCGAGCAATCGCAGCTGTCCGGATCCCTGCTCACCGTCGATCCATTGCGGCTGCTGAATCCGTATTACTGGCTGCGCACCCCGCTGCAATGGGCGCCGTGGCTGGTCGCGATCGTGCCCGCGGCGACGGTGGCGTGGTCGGAGCGCGATCGAACGCCCGGGCTGCTGGCGCTGGTGGTGTTGCTGCCGGTCGTGATCTTCACACTCGGGCCACAGTATCGGGAAATCTACATGCTGCCGTCGATGGCCCCGGCGGCGTTGCTGCTGGCCTTCGGTGTCGAGCGCCTGACCGTGTCCATCCATCGCCGGGCACGCGTCGGTCTCTACGCGCTGGCGCTGTTTCTGTTCGTGTTCTGTATCGGCGGCTGGATATGGCTCGGGCTCAATGCCGGCGGCGGCTGGGCTGCGTTCGCGCTATGTGCGCTGGCAACGGCCGTATTGCTCGTGCTGGCCGCGATACGCCTGCGCCAGACCCGACGTGGCGTGATCAGCCTGCTGGGCATCGCGATGGCGGCGGCGTTGATGCAGGCCGCAGTCGTGCCCGTCGTGTGGAGCGCCAGCCGTTATACCGACCGGGCGCTGGCGATGCGGCTGCTGCCGTTTCGTGACCGGCCCATGGCAGTGTTCGATCATCTCGCATCGGACGTTTTTGTCTATTATCTGGACCGGCCGATCACCGAACTCCGGGACGAGGCGGCGCTCTGTGCCTGGCTGGCCGATCCGAGTCATCGCAGCGGCCTGTTGCTCTACAACCCGCTCGATGCGCGCCGCGTGACGGCGACAGCGCCCGGGCTGAGCCGGCTGATGGCATCGCCCGGCAGCGAACGCTCCGCGGTCATCGTGGCGCGGGCGGGCGCGCCGGCAAAGGGTTGTCAGACCGCCGCGCGCTGACACAGCGGCTGCCAACTGTCGCGCAAGCGGTTACGCTATCGACATGAACAGCCGTGATCGACAGCAGATGCGTCATGCGTTGGGCCTCGTTGAGTGGCAGCCGCGCCCCGATGGGCCGCTCGTCGTTGCGGGCTCGATGCGGGCCGGGGCGCCGGCGGAGCCGGCCGAGGACGAACCGCGGCTGGTCGCCTCGCCTGCCGAACCGCAGCCCGTGTCGCCGCTGGCGCCAGCGTCCGAATCGCCAGCGCCTGAACTCGCCGAGGCGCCAGCGCCTGCCGCGGCCGGTGACGCGACGCCCTCGCCACCCGCGGATGCGGTGCCCTGGCCGGACGATGGTGACGCGGACCTCGCAGCGACGTTCCAGTCCGAAGACGCGCCCGAGGCCGAAGCCGGCCCGCCGAA
Source organism: Salinisphaera aquimarina (assembly GCF_042643355.1). Classification (NCBI taxonomy): domain Bacteria; kingdom Pseudomonadati; phylum Pseudomonadota; class Gammaproteobacteria; order Salinisphaerales; family Salinisphaeraceae; genus Salinisphaera; species Salinisphaera aquimarina. The sequence goes on along the minus strand of NZ_JBHRSS010000007.1, from coordinate 12,742 downwards.
GGGTCGCGTATCGCCGACGCGCGACATGAGCTGGGAACAGCTGGAGGCGTGGCTCGGCGAGCAGGATCATCGCGGCGCACAACGGCCGGTTTTCGGTGTCGGCGCGCGCGATGCCGATGTGCTCATCGTCGGCGAAGCCCCGGGCGCCAGCGAGGACGCGCAGGGCGTGCCCTTCGTGGGTCGCGCGGGCAAGCTGCTCGATCGCATGCTGTTCGCGATCGACTGCTCGCGCCAGACCAACGTCTATATCACCAATATCTGCAAGTTCCGGCCGCCCGACAACCGCGACCCGAACGCAGACGAGGTGGCGGCCGACTGGCCGGTGCTGGAACGCCAGATCGAGCTGATGAATCCGAAGCTCGTGGTCGCGGTCGGCCGTGTGGCCGCGCAGACGCTGCTCGACAGCAAGGAAGCCCTGGGCAAGATGCGCGGGCGTCTGCATCAGTATCCCAAGCGCGAACTCGATGTGCTGGTGACCTATCATCCGGCGTTTCTGTTGCGTAGCCCGCAGCAGAAAACCAAGGCATGGGAGGATCTCATGCGTATCGCCGACCATATCGGCAAGGCGACGCACACTGCATGAGTGCCGAACCGCGCCAGCTGATTCACGTGCGTAGCATGCGTGCGCGCGATGTGCCCGCCGTGCTGGCCATAGAGCAGGTCTCCTACGGCTATCCCTGGAGTGAGCGCATATTCCGCGATTGTCTGCGCGTGGGGTATCGCGGCTGGGTAGCGACGGCTCTCGACGATCAGGTGGTGGGTTATGGCATGTTGTCGGTCGCGGTCGGCGAGGCGCATGTTCTCAATCTGTGCGTGGCGCCGGATTTTCGCGGCCTCGGGGTTGCCGGGCTGATGCTCGAGGCGATGATCACCCAGGCCGAACTCGAACGCGCCGAGTCCGTTCTACTGGAAGTGCGCCCGTCCAACAGCGCGGCCCGGCGCCTGTACAAACGCCGCGGCTTCAAGCGCATTGCGACCCGCCCCGGTTACTATCCCTCACCCGACGGGCGTGAAGACGCTCTGCTGCTGGCGCTGGAACTCGATTTCTGAACCGGAACCCCGTTATGTCGACTGCCGAGAATCGCCGTGCCCAGCTGGGTTGGGCCGTCTACGACTGGGCGAATTCCGCCTTCGCGACGACCGTGGTCGCCGGTTTCTTCCCGATCTTCTTCAAGACCTACTGGAGCGCCGGCAATGCGCACGAAACCAGCACGCTGCAACTGGGGGTGGGCAGTGCGCTGGCCAGTCTCGTGGTGTTGTTGCTGGCGCCGCTGCTGGGGGCGATCGGTGATCGCAGCCGCCGCAAGAAACTGGGGCTGGCGCTGTCGACGGGCTTGTCGGTGCTCGCCACGGCGGCTCTGTTCGTGGTGGGCGAGGGGATGTGGCTGCCGGCACTTGCCCTGTTCGTGCTCGCCTCGATCGGCTTTTTCCTGGCGATGGTGTTCTACGACAGCCTGATCGTCGATGTCTGCGGCGCCGACGAGTACGACCGGGTGTCGGCGCTTGGCTATGGCCTGGGCTATCTGGGCGGCGGTCTGCTTCTGGCGCTCAACGTCGCGATGACGCTCAAGCCGGAACTGTTCGGGCTGGCCGATCGGGCGGCGGCGGTGCGCTGGTCGTTTCTGAGCGTGGCGGTGTGGTGGGCGCTGTTCTCGGTGCCGGTGTTTCTGTTCGTGGACGAAGGCCGCACGAAAGACACACCGAGCGCGATGGACGCGCTGCGCGGCGGCGTGGCGGAACTCCGGCATACCGCGACGCGCATCCTCGGCGAACGTGAAGTGTGGGTGTTTCTGCTGGCCTACTGGCTGTATATCGACGGCGTGCACACCATCATCCGCATGGCCGTGGATTTCGGACTCAACCTCGGTTTCGGCCAGACGAGCCTGATCGGCGCGCTGCTGCTGGTTCAGTTCATCGGCTTCCCCGCGGCGGTCGGCTTTGGCTGGCTGGCGCAGCGCTGGGATACCAAGAAAGCGATCTATCTCGGGTTGTTCGTGTATGCGTGCATCACCGCCTGGGGCTACTTCCTGGTCAACGTCTGGCAGTTCTATGTAATGGCCGCGGTGATCGGGCTGGTGCAGGGCGGTGTGCAGTCGCTGTCGCGCTCGTATTTCGCGCGTCTGATCCCCGATGGCAAGGCCGGCGAATATTTCGGCATCTACAACATGATGGGCAAGTTCGCCGCCGTCATCGGCCCGCTGCTGGTCGGTGTGACCGCCGCGATGACCGGCAGCCCGCGCCTGTCGATTCTGTCCGTGCTGGTACTTTTCGTGGCCGGGGGCTGGCTGCTCACGCGCGTCGATGCGCGCAAGGCGGCGGGTAGTGCCTGAGACCGGCTAACCGCTGATCTGGCTGTCGTCCCGCGGCGGCGCCTTCATCCAGGCCTGCACGGCTTCGGGCAGTTCGCGCGGCTGCGGGTCGTAGCCCTGGCCGCGGAGCCAGTCACGTACTGCAAGCCCGGTGCCGCCCGGCCAGTATTTGGCTTCGGACTTGGCGACGTGGAAGTAGTCGATCAGTTCCGGATCGAGGCTGATTTCGCCCTCACCGATCAGGTGATAGGCCAGCAGCAGCTGGTTCTTGCGCGCGAAGCCGTAGGCGCCGACGAAGGTGGTGATGGTGGCGTCGATGCCGAGTTCCTCGGCGACTTCCCGGACCACACCGTCCTCCGGGGTTTCGCGAGGCTCCAGAAAGCCGGTGATCAAGCCGTACATGCCTTCGGGCCAGAGCGCGTTGCGCGCGAAAACCAGTTGCCCCTCGTGTTCGACGATGCCGGCCACGACCGGGATCGGGTTGTCCCAGAACACGAAACCGCAGTCGCCGTCGGGGCACAGCGGGCGTTCGAAGCCGCCGATATCCCGGTGCACCAGGCGTTGCGCGCACACGGGGCAGAATTGACGGTTGTCCTGCATGATCTAGTCTCTTGTTGAAGCGGTGGTGGCGCCGCGCGCGCGGCGTTGGCGCGACGGCCTGAAGTCGCGTGCGTGGCGGATGAATATATCGCGTTCGGCCTGCTGCTTCTCGTCACCGGCCAGCGGCGCATAGCGTAACCGTACATAGCGTTGCGCGAGCGCGCGAACGGCCACCGCGAGATCGGGGCGACTGGCAGCCACGCGCTCGCCGAATGCTCTCGGGCCTTCTTGAACTGCGCGCGGGTGGCCTGCAGCCGCAAGCCGCGCACAGACGGTTGCCCAGGCGCGTACGACCGGGTCAGGGTGTGCGCGGCGGCGCATCTGCCAGGCAAGCCACAGCGATACCAGTGCAAGCATGGCGATCATTGCCGCGGTAAGCGCGAGCAGGGCGCGGGTCCAGCCAGCCAGGCCCAGCGCGTCGAGCACCTGCTGCTGCAGTTGTGGGCCGTAGGCAAGAAACCAGCGATTCCAGCCTGCGTTGACCCCGTCCCAGAGCATCTGCAGGCGATACCAGGCCTGGCCGCCGGCGCGCGCCATGTAGGGCAGGGCGCTGTTGTCGGCCAGCGAGGCGGAGACGCCCGATTCGATCCGTTCGGGCGCTACCGCGGCGGTCGGGTCCACGCGTGTCCAGCCCTGGCCGTCGAGCCACACTTCGGCCCAGGCGTGGGCATCGGAATTGCGCACGACCCAATAGTCGCCCACCAGCGCGGCTTCGCCGCCCTGATAGCCGGTCACCACGCGCGCCGGCACGCCCGCGGCACGCATCAGAAAAGTGAACGCGCCGGCATAGTGTTCGCAAAACCCCTGGCGGGTACGGAACAGAAAATCGTCGATACGCGCATTGCGGCGCGTGCGTTCCGGCGACAGCGTATAGACGAACGGCTGCTCACGAAAACGCCGCAGTGCAGCGGCCACGATCGCGGGCGGCGCCAGGCCCTGATCGACCCAGTGCCGGGCCAGCGCGCGCGCCCGCGGATTGCCGTCGACCGGCAGCAGGAGGGCACGCCGACGACTGGTTGCTGGCAAACGGGAATCGAGCCGCGCGCCGCTGAGCGAGGTGGCGACATAGCGGGTGCGGGTATCGATATCGTCGTCGCTGGAGAGGGTCGCCCCGGCGCCCCGGCGCGATTCGCGGTCGACCGACTGCGGCACGTCCAGAGCGATCAGCCAGTCCTGCCGCGTCGGCTCCAGGGTGATATCCACCCGCCAGCGCCGGCTGTCGGGCCCGGCATCGACCGTGGCCTCGGGCAGACGCCGATTGGCTTGATTGACCTCCCAGCTCTCGCCGTTGAAATCCCAGAGCACCGGGCCGCGCCAGTAGCGCTGCGCCGGCGGCGGAACGCCGTCGATAAAGCGCGCGCGCAGGGCGACGCCCTCGGACAGCGCGAGATTGGTGATGCTGCCGGGCGACATGCTGTCCGACAGACCGCTGACGGCACGCGCGCCGGCGTCCGAGGGCAGTCCCCAGATCGGTCCCGGAATACGCGGAAACAACACGAACAGCAGGGCGGCGATAGGCAGGGCCTGCAGCAGCAGGCGCGCGCTGTCTGACAGGGCGATGCCGGTGGTGGTGCGGCTGCCGATATCCACGAACGCCGCTACCACCAGCCAGGTGCCCAGGATCAGATAGGCCGCCATCGCCAGACTCTGCGAGAACAGAAACTGGGTGATTAGCAGGAAACACAGCAGCGACAGAAACACCATCGCGTCGCGATGGCTGCGAATCTCGCAGAGCTTGAGGGCGAGCATCAGCAACAGCAGCGACACCCCCGCTTCCTGGCCGTTGACGCGGCCAAAGGCCGCGAAGACGGTGACGAATACCGCGGCCGCCAACAGAAACCGGACGAGGCGGCCCGGTTGCGGCCAGTTGCGCCAGGCGGCAAGCCCTTGCCAGGTCACGATCGGCACGGTCAGTGCCAGCACCCAGAGCGGCAGGTGAAAGACATGGGGCAGCGCGATCAACACCAGGCAGACCGCGAGCCGCAGGCGCTGGCTGGCGGTTGGGGCGTCGGCGACCCGGCGTACCCCTGCGCGTCGGCGTCGTATGCGCGCCATCATGCCAGGGCGAGCGCGCGCAGGCAGGCCAACCTATGGCTGCGGCCCACGTCCGGCCCCAGTTGGGTATTGGGCAGCCGCAGGCCGTAGACACGTCCCTGGCGTTCGGCCTGCATCACCCACAGCGCGAGTTGCGACAGACGTGCCTCGCGCTCCATGGCGCCGAGTCGGTCGTAGTCGAGCCAGAGGATATCCGCGACGCGGTCGGCGTACTCGCGCACCAGCAGGTCGTCGCTGCGGGCGCTGGCTTTCCAGTCGATATGCCGCGGCGAATCACCGCGCACATAGGGCCGGTGGCCGATGAACTCGTCGTGGCCGCGGACATGGCGGCTATCGGCATTCTCAGCGCCGCCGGCGGGCACCGGCAGACGTTCCCGGCCGACGCAGCGCGGATAGACCAGCACCTCGGCGCGTGGCGCGAGCCAGCTCCAGCTGCGGAACAGGCCGATCGGGTAAGTGCTTTCGATACGCAGCCGGGGGCAGGGCAGAGGGCCGCGGACCTTGGCCGGGGCCGCTACCGTGACCGTGACGGTCGCGCTGCTGGCGATATCCACGCGCGGGTTGGCCGGTTGCGCGTCGGTGCAGAGACGCACCGATCGCCGGGCACGGCGTGCCTGATGCGCGAGCGTGATCTGGAACCGTACGCTCTCGCCGGCGAACACCGGGCGCGCATGTACCGCCTGGATTTCCAGCCCGAGCAGATTGCGGTGGGCATGATGCATGGACACGAGCGCGATGGCCGCCAGCCAGAACGTCAGCGCAAAGCCCAGACTGTTGCTGTAATTGGTGGCGCCCAGCAGCATGACGATCAGCAGCACGGCGAACAGGCCGCCGCTGCGGGTCGGCAGGATATACAGGCGGCGACGGGATACGCTCAGCGGCAGCGCGGCCGGTGGCAAACGCCGCTCGATGAAACGCTGCCGTGCGCGGCGTAACCGCGTGTCCAGAGCGGCGCGCATGACGTCAATCTATGGCGACGTGTTCGAGCAGTAGTGTCGAGGCCTTGGCAGTGTCGCTGTCGCGTCGTGCCAGGCGATGATCGACGACCGCGGGCAGAATTGCCTGTACGTCCTCCGGGATCACGAAATCGCGTCCGTCCAGCAGGGCCCAGGCCTGGGCGGCTCGCCGCATCGCCAGGCCGGCACGCGGCGACAGCCCCTGCTCGAACAGCCCGGGCCGGCGACTGTAGTGAATCAGGCGCAACAGGTAGTCGAGAATCGCGTCGCGTGTCTCGACCGCGGCCGCGGCGCGCTGCCATTTCAGCAGCAGGGCGGCGTTCGCCTGGGCCATCAGAGGTTTGCCGCGGCGCTGGCCTTCCGCGAGCAGCTGTCGTTCCGCGTCGGCGGGCGGGTAACCCAGGCCGATGCGCATCAGAAACCGATCCAGCTGCGAATCCGGCAGCGCAAAAGTGCCGCTGTGATCGACCGGGTTCTGGGTCGCGATCACGACAAACGGCGCGGCCAGTGCGCGGGTCCGGCCCTCGACGCTGACCTGACCTTCGGACATGGCTTCAAGCAGCGCGCTCTGGGTGCGTGGGCTGGCCCGGTTGACCTCGTCGGCGAGCACGAGTTCCGCGAAGATCGGCCCGGGCGTGAAGTGGAAAGCCGCCGCGTTGCGATCGAAGATCGAGACCCCGAGGATGTCGCTGGGCATAAGATCGCTGGTGAACTGGATACGCGAGAACGACAGGCCGAATACCTGTGCCAGGCTGTGTGCGAGCGTGGTCTTGCCCACCCCGGGCACGTCCTCGATCAGCAGATGACCCTCTGCCAGCAGACAGGTCAGCGCCAGCGTCAATTCATTCGGCTTGCCCAGAATCCGGGTCGACAGCGTCGCCTGGATCGTATCCAGCGCGTCGTGGATGGGCGGGCTCGAGCCGGGCGCAGTGGCCCGATCGACAGGGGAAATCGGTGTCATTCAAGGAACCTCTGATCTAGTCATACGCGGATCTTGTTTGAGTCCTAAAAGGCGCAGATACAATGCGCATGGCGCCGTGCCCGGGCCAATCCCGGGTCAATCCCTGCAACGCCGTAGGTGGGCCTTTTAGGCCAAACCGGATGCGTAGCATCTGCGCGAAGCGCGCGGCCGGGCCTGCGCGCGCGTCTGGGCAGCGTTATTCGTCGCTCATGTGCAGTAAGCACATTTCTCTCCTCATGCCTTGCCCGCGCGCGCAAGAGACTCCGGCACGACCGCGGATGACTAAATCAGAGGTTCCCCAAGGACATCGGCAGTGACCGCGAGAATATGAGGCAGCCTACCCGAGCGGCTTTGCGTTGACATCCTTCTGCGGCCGGGTAATCTGAAAAGATAAATTGACAAAAACAGGGCGCGTACCGGGCCCGGGAGAAACCATGAGAGCCAGTCGTTTGCGGGCCGCGTTCGCGGCTTTCATTGTTGTCGCGTGGATACCCTACGCACAGGCGGCCGATACGGACATGGCCGCGGTGCTGGACGCCGCGACGCAGGCGCCGGGGCCGCAGCTGGACGTGGACCCGCAGATGCTGGCCGATGCGCTGGAGTGCGCCGACGCAACGGATACGGTCCGGCCGGGCGCTGTGCTGCTGGTCCACGGCACCGGACTGACCGCGACCGAGAGCTGGCGCAAGACCTATGTGCCTGCCCTCACCAGCGACGGATACAGCACTTGTACGGTACGTCTGCCGATGCGCGCGCTCTCGGATGCCCAGGTATCGAGCGAATACGTCGTCTACGCGCTGCGCGAGATGTATACGCGTTACGGCGACCGCATCAGCGTGATCACCCACAGCCAGGGTGCGCTGGAAGCGCGCTGGGCGATCAAGTTCTGGCCGGATATCCGCGACAAGGTCGACGACGTGATCATGCTGTCCGGGTCGAGTCACGGCACCCTGGTCGCGGACGTTGTATGCCTGCAGAAGCTCAAGGGCTGTACCGAATCGGTCGCCCAGCAACGGCCGGGCTCGCAGTTTCTCGCCGCGCTCAACAACGGTGACGAGACGCCGGGCGATATCGACTACAGCAGTATCTACAGCTACACCGACGAAATCGTGGTCACCAGTGCGCTCGATCCATCGCCGGCGCTGGCCGGTGCCAGCAACGTGGCGGTCCAGGATATCTGCCCGGGCCGTCCGGTGATGCATATCCCGATGATCACAGACGCGGTGGCCTATGCGCTGGCGCGGGACGCGCTCGACCACGAGGGCCCGGTGGACCCGGCACGCATCGATCGCAAGGCCGCGTGCACGCGGCTGGTGGCGCGCGACATGACCCCGGTCGATGCGCTGATCAATGTGTCGACGTATCTACCGGCTGGCGCGTCGATCTTTCTCACCCGCGGCATGAATGAGCCGCCGTTGATGGATTACGCCGCGGCCCAGCTGCCCGACGACGCCTATGCGCCGTCGTCGCGGCCGATTCGGTCGTTGCTGTCGTCCGCGCTGTCGCTGGGGCCGTCCTTGCGCTGATAGTCGCCCTCGATGACCGAACTGGGCTTGCTGCGGGCCTCGCCGCGGCCGGCATAGCGCGCACCCGCGCCCGGCGCCGCCTGCATGATCACCACTTTCGACAGCAGCCGCCGGGCGATCTTCTCGCGCAGACCGGGTATCAGTAGCACGAAGCCGAAGGCATCGGAGATGAATCCGGGGGTGAGCAGCATGAAGCCGGCGAACAGCAGCGCCGCACCATCGAGCAGCGGCAGGGCGGGGGTTTCCCCGCGTGCCTGGGACTCGCGGATACGCTGCAGCACCGTCAAGCCCTGACGACGGACCAGCTGGCTGCCAACGAAGGCGGTGACGATCACCAGCGCGATGGTCGGCAGAAAACCGATCAGGCCGCCGACCTTGATCAGCAGCATCAGCTCCACGATCGGCAGGACGATGAATAGCAGTAGAAGTCTCAGGGCCATGATGATTCTCGTGTAACGAAGCCTATAAGGCCGCGATGCGCTCGCGTTGTTCGGCAAGCTCCGCGGACTCGCGCTCGGCGTTGGCCTGTTGTTCGCGCGCCTTGTCCACCACCTCGGCGGGCGCCTTGGCCACGAACGACTCGCTGGACAGGCGTCCACGGATGCCGTGGAGATCTTTTTCCAGCTTGGCGATACGCTTGTCCAGGCGCGCCAGCTCGGCGTCCTTGTCGATGAGTCCGGCCAGCGGTACCAGCAACTGCATGCTGCCGACCATGGCGGTCGCCGCTTCGGGTGCCTCGGCGGCGCTTACCGCGTCGACCGATTCCACACCGGCGAGGAAATCGATCGACGGGCGATGCCGGACCAGGCGTGCACGATCGTCGTCGGAGGCGTTGGCCACCAGCAGCGGAATCCGCTGTTTCGGGGCGATATCCATTTCACCGCGGATCTGGCGCAGACCATCGATGACGCCGCGCAGCCAGTCGATCTCGGCTTCGGCGTCCGGATTGTGCTTGCTGTCATCGGCGGCCGGGAAGGGCTGCACGGAAATACTCTCGCCCCCGGCGGCCAGGGCCTTGCCACGGACCAGCGGGGCCACGCGCTGCCAGATTTCCTCGGTGATGAACGGCATCAGCGGATGGGCCAGACGCAGCGTGGTTTCCAGCACGCGCAGCAGGGTGAGCTGGGTGCCGGCCTTCTGGGCGGCGCTGGCGTCGCCCTGCATCACCGGCTTGACCAGTTCCAGATACCAGTCGCAGAAGGTATGCCAGATGAAGTCGTGGATGGCCTTGCTGGCCAGATCGAAACGATAGGCATCGAACTGCCTGGCCACTTCTGTTTCCGCGACCTGCAGGCGGGAGATGATCCATTCGTCGGCGGCCGACAACTCGACGGCCGACTCCGGCGCCGGCGTGTAGTCGTCGTCGATCTGCATGAGCACGAAACGGGCGGCGTTCCAGAGCTTGTTGCAGAAGTTGCGATAGCCCTCGACCCGGCCCAGATCGAAGCGGATGTCACGACCCGGCGAGGCGAGTGCCGCAAAGGTGAAGCGCACCGCATCCGTGCCGTAGGCGGCGATGCCGTCGGGGAACGCCTTGCGGGTCGCCTTCTCGATTGCTTTGGCCTTCTGCGGCTGCATGAGCCCGCCGGTACGCTTGGCCACCAGGGCTTCGAGCTCGATGCCGTCGATCAGGTCGATGGGGTCCAGCACGTTGCCCTTGGACTTGGACATCTTGGCGCCGTCGTTGTCGCGCACCAGACCGTGGACGTAGACCTCGTGGAAGGGCACGTCGTCCATGAACTCCAGCCCCATCATGATCATCCGGGCGACCCAGAAGAAGATGATGTCGAAACCGGTGACCAGCACGCTGGTCGGATAGAAGCGCTTGAGCGCCTCGGTCTGCGCCGGCCAGCCGAGCGTGGAGAACGGCCACAGCGCGGACGAGAACCAGGTGTCGAGCACGTCCTCGTCCTGGGTCAGGACGATGTCCTCGCCGAGACCGTGCCGGGCGCGGACCGCGGCTTCGGACTTGCCCACGTAGAGCTGGCCGGCGTCGTCGTACCAGGCCGGGATGCGATGGCCCCACCACAGCTGGCGGCTGATGCACCAGTCCTGGATATTGCGCATCCATTCGAAATAGGTCTTGTCCCAATTGCCGGGCACGAACTTGATACGGCCGTCCTCGACCGCCTTGATCGCCGGCTCGGCGAGCCTCTTCGCATCCACGAACCATTGGTCGGTGAGCATCGGCTCGATGACCTCGTTGGAGCGGTCGCCGTAGGGCTGCATGATGGTCTTGTCTTCGACCGTGATCATCAGGCCCTCGCCGTCGATGGCGTCGACGATGCGCCGCCGTGCCTCGTAGCGATCGAGGCCGCGGTATTCGTCGGGCACGAGATTGATCGCGTCGACCTGCTTGGCGTCCGGCTTGTCGCCGCTGCGCACGATCTCGGCGGCGGCTGCCGCGGCCTGCACATAGGGCGCGCCGTCGCTGCGCAACGCGGCCTTGCGGTCCATCAGGCGATAGAGCGGAATAGCGTTGCGCTGGGCGACCGCGTAGTCGTTGAAGTCATGGGCGCCAGTGATCTTGACCGCACCCGAGCCGAATTCGGGATCGGGATATTCGTCGGTGATGATCGGGATCAGCCGGCGGTGCTCCTTCGGCCCGACCGGGATCTCGCAGCGCTTGCCGACAATGGGCGTATAGCGGTCGTCGTCTGGGTGCACCGCAATCGCGCCATCGCCGAGCATGGTCTCGGGGCGGGTGGTGGCAATCGAGATATAGTCGCGCGTCTCGCGCAGCGTAATCTGGCCGTCGGCATCCTTTTCGACGTACTCGTAGGTTTCGGCATCGGCCAGCGGATACTTGAAGTGCCACATCTGCCCGGCGCCTTCACGGTTCTCGACCTCCAGGTCGGAGATAGCGGTATGCAGCACCGGGTCCCAGTTGACCAGGCGCTTGCCACGATAGATCAGGCCTTTTTCGTGCAGTGACACGAACACGTCGCGCACCGCTTCGGACAGGCCGTCGTCCATGGTGAAGCGTTCGCGCGACCAGTCCACCGAGGCGCCCATGCGCCGCATCTGGCGGGTGATATGACCGCCGGATTCGGCTTTCCAGTCCCAGATGCGGTCGGTGAACGCCTCGCGGCCGAGCGAATGACGCGATTCGCCTTCGGCATCCACCTTGCGCTCTACCAGCATCTGGGTGGCGATGCCGGCGTGGTCGGTGCCCGGCTGCCAGAGCGTGGGCTGGCCCTGCATGCGATGAAAACGGGTGAGCGCGTCCATCAGCGTGTGCTGGAAGGCGTGGCCCATATGCAGGCTGCCGGTCACGTTCGGCGGCGGCAGCATGATGCAGTAGGGGTTGCCCGGGGCATCCATGTCGGGCGCGAAATAACCGCGCTCTTCCCAGACGGGATACCAGCGCGCCTCGATGGTGTGGGGGTCGAAGGTCTTGTCCATGTCGGCCATCAAGCGTTGCCTTTGGGCGCCGGATTGTCGGGCCCCGAAGTCGTTATTGAAGCGTCGATACCGCGAGGCGATGCTCGGACGCCGGTGGGCCGTGGATCACGGCCGGTGTCATGACGCGGCGATCTTGTGCGTGGTCAGCGCGTAGCCGCGATCCTTGTAGAAACGATACAGCGAACGGGCGCCCGCCACAGCCGCGGGCGGCACCAGCTCATTGTGGCGTCCAAAGCGCGAGAAGAATCCGGAGGCGTCGCCGCCGACGTTGATCAGTACATCGTCGAAGCCCGCGGGCGGCGCGCCGCTGCCGATGGTGACCGGCGTGAGCCGATCGTCGGCGGCCAGCGCCTCGACCGCACAATGAGGAACGAAGCTGCCCTGGCGAAAGATCCAGAGCAGCTTGTCCAGGCGCGCGACCTGATCCGCGTCGGCTGCGTGCAGATAGACGCGATGCCCGCCTTCGTGGGCTTTTTCGGTCAGCCGGCAGGCAAAGCGTTCGAGTGCGTCCGCGCCGTCCGCCTCGAGAATATAGAAGAAGACTTCCGTCACGACGCAGATGATCCGCGCAACAGCGCTCAGGCCTGCTGCGCGCGATCCACCAGATACTGCACCAGCAGCCCGACCGGGCGGCCGGTCGCACCCTTGTCCTTGCCGGATTTCCAGGCCACGCCGGCGATGTCCAGATGCGCCCAGCGCAGCTTGCGCGCGAAGCGGTGCAGGAAGCTGGCTGCGGTAACCGCGCCCGCGCCCTTGCCGCCGATATTGGCCATGTCGGCGAAGTTGGAATCCAGCTGCGACTGGTAGTCCTCCCACAGCGGCATTGGCCAGGCGCGATCGCCCACGGTCTCGCCGGCGTCGCGCAGGCTGCGGCGCAGCGGGCTGTTGTTGGAGAACAGCCCGGCCGCGTGCGCACCCAGGGCCACCACA